>CAVOYR010000006.1:0-232108 GCA_963700735.1 uncultured Alphaproteobacteria bacterium | reverse complement strand
AAGACCACAGGCGCTCATCTCTATCTGGGCATGATGGGCCGGTCAGCCCGCGACCTCCCTGCACCGTTCAGGTTCGGAGCCATCATGGCCTGCCGGACCATCAACCAGAGCGAGGAGGCGGTCGCTGCCATCAACGACCACGCTGGTTACACCGCAGCGATCACCCGACATAGTGTGAACAACATACCGACTGAACAGGTCAGCCAGCATCCGATCCTCGTGATAACCCATGCGGCACTGCTGGGAACAGGGCAGAAGGACGCCGACGCAGTGCTTCAACAGTACAGTTCCTGGGCCGACGGCAAGCGAATGCTGACGATCATCGACGAGGCCCTCTCCAACGCTGTCAACTTTCACACGGTCACCGAGAAGGACCTCCTTGTTCTGATGTCGCTGGTACCTGGAGAGCTCAAGCAGAAGCACGAGTTGGCCTGGTTCATCATCACCAGCCTCTACGATCACCTGAGGCAGAAAGTGGCGGTCACAAGCCAGTTTCATGCGATGTGGGACCGCATCACTGGCAGCGCTGAACTGGACCGGATGCCAGAGTTGTTCAATGCCCTTTTCGCCGACATGAAAGGTCAAGCACCATCTCTAGCCCAACCCGGCTGGAACAACCGGGACGTGACCGAGGCACATCTTCTCGCAGCGAATACCAAGTCTCTGAGGTCCTGACTCGTTTGAGGGTTTTCAAATCAGCTGCAGCGTGATTTCAGCATGGCAAACGAAGGAGGTTTGTCATGGCGATAGCTCTGCGTTCAGATTTTGATGCGACCAGATTGAGGGCGATTGCCCGACAGTCGAAAGATGCAGCCCAAACCCGGCGGCTGCTGGCATTGGCGGCGATCTATGATGGAGCAACACGGACACAGGCCGCTGAGCTTGGTGGCGTGACGCTGCAGATCGTGCGGGACTGGGTGGTGAGGTTCAATGCCGAGGGGCCGGATGGACTGGTCAACCGCAAGGCGCCTGGCCAGCCCTCGAAGCTTGGCGACAGGCAGCGGGCTGCGCTGGTGCAGATGCTGGAGAGCGGGCCGGTTCCGGCAGCCCATGGGGTGGTACGCTGGCGCCTGGTCGACCTGTGTCAGTGGATCTGGGAAGAGTTCCGGATCAGCATTGCCAAGCAGACCTTGAGCCGGGAGCTTCGCGCGATGGGGTATCGCAAGCTGTCGGCCCGGCCGCGCCATCATGCCCAGGCTGAGGGATCCATTGAGGATTTTAAAAAAGTTTCCCCTCGCGCCTGGCGGCGATCGCCAAAGATAAGGGCATCCACCGGGACAAGCTAGAGATCTGGTTCGCCGACGAGGCCCGCATCGGCCAGAAGAACAAGATCACCAGGCGTTGGGCCAGGCGTGGCACGAGACCGTCAGCCCCACAGGACCAGCGCACGACCTCGACCTATATCTTCGGGGCGATCTGCCCGAAGCGGGGCAAAGGAGCTGCCCTGGTCCTGCCGGCCTGCAACACCGAGGCCATGAACCTGCATCTCGCCGAGATCTCTGGCGAAGTCAGCCCTGGCGCTCATGCCGTCGTTATCCTCGACCAGGCCGGCTGGCACCTGTCGAAGCGCCTCAAGGTTCCTGCCAACATTACCCTGCTCCCGCTCCCACCCAAATGCCCTGAACTGAACCCGGTAGAGAACATCTGGCAGTTCATGCGCGACAACTGGCTGTCCAACCTGGTGTTCACGTCCTACGACAACCTGGTCGATCACTGCTGCCATGCTTGGAACAGCCTCATCGACCAGCCCTGGCGCATCATGTCCATCGGCCTGCGTGACTGGGCTCACAGGTTCTGATCAATGGGATTTGGTAGAAGTCAACGCTGGACGCGATATGTGTGGTCTTCCGCAACTGGGCGGTCTTCGCCAAGAAGGGTGCGGAGGGCGCCATCATGTCAGCAGAGCTCAAGCTGCCTTGGCTCAGCTATCCGGTGATCCTGAACGCCACAGCAGACTTTGACCCCTTGCTCGATCATGTCGGCGCGACACTGGTCCCTATGCCCAAGGTCAGAAACTACAGCAACCTCACTGTGAGGGTGTTGCGGTCCAATGGCATAGGCAAGACCCAGATGCGCGACCGTGCTGAGCAACGGTTTAAGCAACTCGGAGAGTTTGTCCGTCGAAACTCCGAGGAAGGCGACAACTGGCTTGTGGTCACACACAAGGACACTGAAGCAGTCGCCAGGCTGCACCTTCCTCCCAATTGTACCACGGTGCATTGGGGGAGCCTTGACGGCCTTAACAACTTCAACGACTGCAACAAGGCCATCCTGTTCGGCTTGAGCTATCGCGCCCCGGAATGGTCCAGCAACATGTATTTCGCCCTGCGTGGACTGAAGCCGGACGCATGGACTGAGAGTAACGGCGGCAGGCTGATCAAGCAAAGCCTGGAAGACAAGGCGATGACCTCCGAAGTGCTCCAGGCCATGGGACGCCCCCGCAGCAGGAAGGTGTCCGATGAGTTCGGTAACTGTCTCCCCACCACGATCTATGTGACCTTGCCGAAAGGTCAGCGCGGCAGAGTAATCGAGGAAGCCATCAAGGATCAGTTCCCGTCTGTCGTGATCAGTTCGTGGGAGTACTCGCTTGACGCCGCCGGCCAGCTCGGGTCGGTTGACGGCTACTCCTCCGAGCTCTCTTGGCAGGAAGCTGTCCTTGTACATATGGATAACCAGCCTCCTGGTCAATACACTGTCAATGACGTTGCGAAGGCCCTTGGGCTCTCACCGGCGCACAAGGCAGCTCTCAAGGACGGGCTTAAGAAGAAGCGCGGTATTTACCTTGATCTCGCGGCCAGGGGCATTGCCTACGTGGTTGAAGGCGAGAAGCGGGGAGCAAAGTCCTACCTCGTCAAACGCCCTGAACGATAGTTATGGGGGCAGACCCCTATAAGGTACTTATAGAGCTGTGCCCCCAAAAGTATGCTCCCGGATTGGGCCCACGTTGGACGCTGTGACCGCCGGTGCTTGCCGCTATGCAGTTCTGCCAGCGTCAGCGTCAGCCAGCGCCCGGTAGACGGAGGCCCGACCAATGTCCAACCGTTCGGCGATGGCAGTGGCTCCCAGCCCTTCCGCTTTCAAGCTGGCCACCTGCTCCCGGTCAATGGACGGCTTGCGTCCCTTGTAGACGCCTTGGGCCTTGGCCTTGGCGATCCCCTCCATCTGCCGTTCCCGGCGCAGGTTGGTCTCAAACTCTGCGAACACCCCGAGCATATCGAGGAAGGCCTTCCCCGCCGCCGTTGACGTGTCGATGGGCTGCTCGGTGGCCTTGAGGCTCACACCACGCTGCTTGAGGTCCCTGACGATGTCCTGCAGGTCAGCCACAGAACGGGCCAGACGGTCGACGCGGGTGACCACGAGTGTGTCACCGGGGCGCAGGAACTCCAGCAAGGTGTCCAGTTCCTTGCGTCCCTCCCTGCTGCTGCCGCTCACTTTCTCGGAGCGGACTACGTCACATCCCGCATTGCGCAGGGTGTCTTCCTGGATGGTGGGGTCCTGATCAAGGGTACTGACACGGGCGTAGCCGTAGGTTGCCATGGGTGGGTTTCCGTCTCATTGAAGTCTACACCCTGATCCTTACCGTCTCACAAATCAACTTGTCAACCCTGTTGAGACACACCCTGTGTCTCATCCGGCTGTCTCATCGAGGTGTACCCATCGTGTACACATCAGGCGAACCTCAAGTGCACCGGCGTCGACTACCAACAGCCGCCCCACGGGGGAATTGCGGTCACTCAACCTGATCGATGACCCTGACGAAAATTTGCAGTGAAAATTCCGACCTTCCTCAGACCAGGTTGACGATCCGCTTCTTGGCTTGTTCGTCTCCTTCGATGTAGCGCTGGGTTGTGTGAAGATGCTTGTGACCGGCCAGGTGCTGAACGTCACGTAGGCTCCCGCCAACCAGATTGATCTTCTTCGCTGCGTTGGTGATGAACGTCCGCCGTCCAGAGTGCGACGACACGCCGAAGAAACCCATCATTCGGTACCAGAGGTAGAAGGTGTTCACGACCGACTGAGCGGAGAACCCGCGGCCTGTCCTCTCGCTGATGATCACGAAATCATCAGGTCTTGGCGGTGACATGCGTCGTAGTTTCTCAAGTCTTTCTCGCAGCCGATCATTCATGGGAACCCGGCGACCACTGTATCCCCCTTTCGATGCTCGATCCTCGACAATGACCTCCTCGCCTATGTGACCTCTGGCGTCGGTGACGCATCGCCAACGCAACAGGGAAATCTCCTTGGCCCGTAGCCCTGCTTTCATCGAAAGCAAGAACATCGCAACGTTCCGATCCGGATGGCGTGTTGTTTCAAGGTATTGGACAACGTCTTCCTGCAACTCGTTAGGAAGGAGTTTTGCCTGTTTTCTTTGCATGAATTTAAATCACCCATCTAGTCAATAAACGTCGATCTGCAGGTGGTCCTACACTTGTGATAAGTTATTGTTTTTCTTGCTTGGAGGACGTTATAGTTTGGGAGAAACCATAATGACATTCCTTCGTAAGGCCCTGCTCGGCGGTGCGGCTCTGGCCGTCATGGCCACTGGCGCCCAGGCTGATGAACTCAGCACCCTGAAGGCTCAGCTTGAAGCCCTTCAGTCCCGCGTGGACACCATGGAAACTGCTCCGTCGTCGCTCGACGGCCGCAGCGTTCTGACCTTTGAACGTGGCCAGGGCACCAACAACTGGGGCGTTAAGTCGGCCCAGGAAGTTGCCAGCCTGAACGGCGACAACGGCTTCACCATCGGCATCACGCCAACCGCTGACATGCCCGCTCCGGTCGCTGAAGTGACCGTGTACGGTTATGTGGCTGCTCACTTGCAGTACGCATTTGATGGTGAACACGGCGCTGCCAACTCGTTCTCCGTTTCCACCCTGGCGAACACCGGTGGCGACCACATCTCCCTGACCGCACAGCAGTCGCGTTTCGGCATCCGCTCGAAGATCGACACCGCTATCGGCCAGATCCGTACCCAGATCGAAGTTGACTTCAATACCCTTCAGTCGACACGGCCGGAACCAGTTCGATCAACGCTGGCTCACTTCGTACCCGTCTGCGTCACGCTGTCGGCCACTGGGACATGACCCCCAACTGGACCTTCACTGCTGGCCAGTACTGGCACACCGCTGCCCTGCTGCCGATCGGCGTGTCGACTGTTGACTTCAACGGCTCGATGCTGACCTACGGCCGCGCACCTCAGCTCCGCCTGACCTACACCGACGGTCCGCTGTCCTGGGCAGTTGCCATCGAAAACCCGACCTATGAACTCCACCACCAACATGCCGAACATCGCTTCGTTCGTGCAGTACGACATCGCTGGTGGTCACCAGCTGATCGTTACCGGTGAAGTTGCTGACTGGTTCAGGAACGGTACTGCGGTTGCAGCGGCTGACGACTCTGTCGCGCACACCGACGAACTCGGCTGGGCAGTCCAGGCTGGTGCAAACTTCAACCTCGCAGACATCGCCACCCTGACGGCTGGCGTTGGCTACGGTGAAGGTCTGATCGAAACGAAGTTCGGCGCTGAAGCTGGTTTTAACAGCGTCGACGCTGGTGGTGACCCGCTCGAAGCAATCGCCTTTGTTGTCGGCCTGTCGTTCGGCCTGTCTGAAACCACCACTTTCAACACCCAGTTCTCGTACTTCAACGCTCTGCGCAGTCCAGAACGAAGCAACGGACAAGGACAAGGCATGGAAGGTTTCGGCCAACGTGCTGTGGCAGCCTGTCAAGCAGATGCGCATGGGCTGGGAAGTCAACTACGGTGAGTTCACCCGCGTTGACGGCTCTTCCGATGATGGCGCAAGCGCCATGTTCGGCACCTGGTTCTTCTTCTAAGAACCAAGCTCACGCTTGAGACGACAGCCGGCTCGGGGTTCGCCCCGGGCCGGTTTTCCTTTGGCGGGCAAGCTTGCCCCTCAGGGCCACGCAATTCCGGGTGCCAATTGCCACTGAAATGCTCTAGAACCCGTCAGCCATGACCGCGCATTCATCCAGTTCCGCGCCCCTCGCCCGCGCCAGACAACTCATTGCTGCCCAGCACCACCTGGATGCGGCAGACCTGTTGCGCCGTGCCTCCGTGCAGACTCCCGGCACCGTCGATATCCAGCGGCAACTGGCCGAAACGCTGGCAGTCCTGCGCCGCTACGCCGAAGCGGTTGAGGTTTTCCAGCCGGTCGCCAAAAAGACCCGGCTACCCGCCGACGTCGCCCGGCTCGCTGCGTTGCAGGATGTTTCGGGCGACCTTGACACCGCACTTGCCACCTATGACCGCATCAAGCTGCCACCTGCCGGCATGGCGGACGTCCACATCCTCAAGGCTGGCGCGCTCCTTGCCCGCGCCCGGCGTGATGAGGCAAGGGCCGAGGTCGAAAGGGCACGTTCCGCCAATCAGGCCAATGCCTCGTTGCGCCTGTTCATCGCCAAGAACTTCCTCGACAGCTACGACGCCGGAGCCGAAGCCCAATGGATCACCGCGCGGCTGGCCAGCCTCAAGGCGGCAAAACTGCCGCAGGAGGACATCGCCCGGCTCAACTTCGCCCTCGGGCTGGCTCATGAGGCGCTTGGCAACCACGCTGATGCCTTCACCGCCATCGAGGCCGGCAACCGCGCGTACGCTCCGGCCAACCACGCTGCCGATACGCAGATGGAACAGGTGGCAGCCGGCATTGCCCAGCACTTCACAAGGGCGCGGCTGGCACAGCTTGCCACCGCAGGCCACCCCTCGCAGGTGCCCGTCTTCGTTACCGGCATGCCGAGGTCCGGCACCACGCTGGTCGAGCAGATCATCGCCCGGCACCCGGATGCAGGTTCCACCGGCGAATTCGAGCTTCTGCCGCACCTGAAACAGTCCGTTACCTCGCTTCAGTCCGGCGACATCCGCCGGGCCGCCGATGCGTACCTTTCCGCCATGACCGGCCTCGCCCCCGGCAAGGCGCGCGTGGTGGACAAGTCGATCTCCACCCTGCTGCACACCGGCCTTGCCCTGCTGCTGTTTCCCAAGGCCCGCATCGTGATGGTGCGCCGGCACCCGATGGACGTGTTCTGGTCCGCCTACCGCGAAATGTTTGGTCCGGGCGTGATGACATTTTCCTATACGCCACAGGCACTTGTGCGCCGCATCCTGATTGCGGAACAACTCGCCGATGAATGGCAGGCGCGCTGCCCTGACCGCATCCTGACCGTGGAATATGAGCGCCTTGCCGCCGATCCGGCAGCGCAGGCCCGCCGCCTCATTGCCCACACGGGGCTTGACTGGACCGACGCCTGCCTTGATCAGAAGACCGCAGAGACCGTGGTCCGCACCGCCTCCATGGCGCAGGTGCGCAAGGCCATCTATACATCGTCTGTCGGCAAGTGGCAGGCCTATGCCAGCCAGCTTGCGCCCGTCGCCGAAGCGCTGAAACCCGCCATTGCCGCCCATGAAGCCCGCCTGAAAGCCGCAACACCATGAATACCGCCCCCAATCCCGTTGAACAGATGTGGCATCAGGCCCGTGCGCTGCAGGCCAAGGGCAAGCTGTCACCTGCCTGGAAGCTGCTGCGCGATGCCCGCCGGGCCGCCCCGCGCGCCGCAGGCCTGGCACTGGAGCTTGGCGTGCTGGAAGCACAGATGGGCAAGCTCGATCAGGCTGCTGTCACACTCAAGGACGCCATCAAGCTCGACCCGAAACTGGCTGACGCGCAGTTCAACCTGGCTGAAGTGTTCAAGGCCAAGGGTGACCTCGCGGCTGCCGCTGCACACTATACACAAACGTTGACCCTCGACCCTGCGTACGCCGAAGCCCATCTCGGGCTGGGCAGCGCTTTGCTGGCCGCAGGTGACGTCGAAACCGCGCTGGTCCACCTGGAAAAGGCCGCCGCCGCCCTGCCCGGCGATGTCGAGGCGCAGTCCGTGCTGGCCAGCGCCCTGCTTGAATCCGGCACACCCACGCGCGGCCTTACGCTGCTGGCGGGTCTGGTCATGCAGCACCCGAAGGACCTGACTATCAACCTCGAATTCCTGCGCGGGCTCAATGCCCACGGCCGCCAGAACCAGGTCGCCCGCCACATGGAGGCCATGCAGGCCAACTTCGATCTGGCCAGGGTGATCGCCGGCTTCGATGCGCCCGATCCGGCCAGTGTCGCGAACCTCGTGCTGCTGGCAGACGGGTTTCAGGCGGCGGGCATGCCTGACCGCGCAACCGAAGTGGCAAACCGCCTGGCGAAACGCCGCGAAACCCGCGCAAGGGGTGCCTTGCTGAGCGGCGTCCTTGCCGTCCAGGCCGGTGATTTTGACACCGCGGAAACCAGCCTGCGGCAGGTTCTGGAGCTGGAGCCATCGTCGGCACCGGCCATGCAGCAACTGGCAATCATCAACCGCCTGCCCATCGAAATGGCCCCACGGCTGCAGACCATTCTCGATGACGCCAGCACCCACAGCGATGGTGACCGCATTGTCGCCGGAACCGCACTTTACCGGCTGTTGTCGCGCCACGGCCGCCCGGCCGAGGGCTTTGAGGCGTTGGCACGCGCCAAGGCCCTGCGCGCTGCATTATATCCCTATCAGCCTGAAAGCATTGAACGTTTCAACATCGTCAACGAGCAGGTGTTCACCCCGTCGTTCTTTGAACGGCGCGGGAGCGAAGGCTTCATGGGCGAAGGCTGCATCTTCATCGTCGGCATGATGCGCTCCGGCACCACCTTGACCGAGCAGATCCTTGCGGCCCATTCGCAGGTTCACCCCGGCGGCGAACGCAACGACCTGATGACTATCACCGAGATGCTCAGGCATGACTTTTCGCAAGTGCCGGACCTGCCCGCAGACTGGGCGCTCAAGGTCGGCGAAAAGCTGCATCAGGAGATGTTCCGCAACGCAGATGGCGCAACCTTCGCCACCGACAAGCTGCCGGGCAATATCGATTGCGTGGGGCTGATCCGCTTCATCCTACCCAGGGCAAAGTTCATCTATACCCACCGCACGCCGGAGGATTGCGCCTTGTCCAACTTCGAGCAGCTGTTCTCGGATTCACTGCGATTTACCTTCGATCTCAAGGCGTTGGCCCACAAGTATGCGTGGCACGAAGACATCGCCCGCTACTGGATCGAGGACGCGAAACTCGACGTGTTCGACCTCGATTACGAAGTGCTGGTCAATGATCCAGAACCGAACATCCGCAAGCTGCTTGATTTCTGCGGCCTGCCGTTCGAGGAACAGTGCCTCTATCCCAATGAAGTGAAACGTGAAATTCGTACGGCCAGCGTGTTCCAGGTGCGCCAGCCGATCTCGGCCAAGAGCGTCGGCCGCTGGAAGGTGTACGAGGAACAGCTGAAGCCGTTCAGCGAGGAACTGGCCCGCCAGCGCGCCATTCTCGCTGCCCGCCGCACCGGGGCAAACGCACCATGAAGTTCGCAGCAAACCTGTCCATGATGTTCACGGAACACGATTTTCCGGAACGTTTTGTTGCAGCTTCTGACGCCGGATTCAAAGGTGTTGAATACCTGTTCCCGTACGCGTTTGACGCCGCTGACCTGAAGCAGTGGCTGGATGATGCGGGGCTTGAACAAGTGCTGTTCAACCTGCCGCCGGGCAACTGGGACGCGGGCGAGCGCGGCATTGCCTCACTTGCCGGACGCGAGGCAGAGTTTTCGAAAAGCGTAGACACGGCAATGGCTTATGCGGAAATCCTGAAGCCGCCAAGGGTGCATTGCATGGCCGGAATGCGCCAGCCGGACGTGGATGCAAGGCAGCAGCGCGCCACCTATGTCAGCAATCTTGTGGACGCCACGCAGCGGTTTCAGCAGGCTGGCATCCAGCTGCTGATAGAGCCGATCAACGCTCACGACATGCCCGGTTACTATCTGAACGATTTCGGTTTGGCGCTTGAAATTATCGCTGAAGTAAACCGGATTTCGGCTGCTCCACTGGCGTTACAATTCGATATCTATCATTGCCAGCGCATCCATGGCGACGTTACCGGCTGGCTGGAAAGATGCCGCGAGCACACCAGGCACCTGCAAATTGCCGGCACGCCAGACCGGCACGAACCGGACCTTGGCGACCTGCCAATCGGTGAGATCCTTGAAGCGGTCGGTACCCTGCATCCGGACCTGTGGATCGGTTGCGAGTACCGCCCAGCCGGAAAGACCGAAGCCGGTCTTGGCTGGATGTCGCGCTGGCGCTAGCCGCGCGAAGCTGTGTACCCGGCAATGGCCTCGGCATAGTCAGCCTCGAGCTTCTCGAATATCCGGTGCCAGTCATGTTCGGCCACGGCGATCTCTCTCGCCCGCTTGCCGAATGCCGCGCGCTTGCCGCCATCAGCGACCAGCAGGGCCAACCGGTCAGCCATGTCGCCTTCGCGGTGCACCGGCACCAGAAAGCCGGTTTCGCCCTCGCGCACCAGCGAGCTTGACCCCGTCGCCTCGGCATTGACCGCAGGCAGGCCCGACGCCATTGCCTCAAGCGTCACGTTACCGAAAGTTTCCGTGATTGAGGGGAAGAAGAACACGTCGCTCGACGCGTAGCCGGTGGCAAGGTCATCGCCGTGCAGGAAGCCCGCAAACACGGTGCCGGGCATGGCGGCCTTCATCCAGCCAGCCTCCGGCCCGTCCCCCAGCAGGATGGTGCGATGGCCCGCGCCCTGCTGCTTCAACCGGCCGAACACCCGCGACATCAGTGCCATGTTCTTTTCTGCGACCAGCCGGCCCGCATAGGCGATCAGCACCTCGTCATCGCCGATGCCATGGCCGCGCCGCCACTCCAGCGACCGCCGCGCCGGTGAAAACCGCTGGTGGTCCACGCCACGCGTCCACAGGCGCATCTTGCCGCTGGCAATGTCGTGCTGGCGCAGTTCGTCCATCATCGAGTGCGAAGGCACATAGACATGCTCGCACCGCGCGTAGAACGCCCGCAGCCGCCGGTGAAACCACGGCGTCAGGAAGCTCAGGCCGTAATACGGCAGGTAGGTGTCGTAGCGGGTGTGGAACGACGACACCGCCGGCAATTGCATCGCACCTGCCAGGTTGAGCGCGCTGTGACCGGTGATGTCCGGCACGGCGATGTGAAACAGGTCAGGCTTGAACGCCGCAATCTCGCGCTTCAGGCGCTCCGGCAGGGTCCACCCGATGCGGTACTCCTTGCGCGTCGGTATGGCGAACGACGGCACCGCTTCAAGCCGGCCTTCGTGCGCCATCGCAGGCGCATCTGCCACCGGGGCAATAACCAGCACATGGTGGCCGCGCGCCTCCAGCCAGGCCACCAACCGGTTGAGGGTAAGCGACACACCGTCCTTGATGTAGTTGTAGTTTCCGGTGGTAAGCACCACCCGCAAGGTATCCGGCACGGCAGGCTTGTCTCCCTCAGACGCTCGTCCTGTGGGCAGGACGCTGGCCGCCCAGATGAAGCCCATCGGCCCACGTGCTGTCAACTCGCAGCCGCGCAAGGGCGGTGACAGACATGATGCGCGCGGCGGCGGGTTTTGCTAGGTCATGTTGACAAACTCCTGACCCACAGCCGTGCGGCAGCGATATGAATGAAGCCGAGGTAGCTGGCGGCTGTTTTGTCATAGCGTGTAGCGAGACCGCGGAGGCATTTGAGCTTGTTGAAGCATCGCTCCACCCGGTTTCGCAGGGCGCAGGTAATGCCATCAACCAGTATTTGATGCTTGCGATTGACCTTGCCTGGAATTACGGGCGTACTGCCAAGCTGGGCAATGAACACCCTTGCTTCGGGAAGATCGTCATCAACGAGTGCATCGAAGCCTTTGAAGTCGGAGACTTCTCCTCATTGTACCGAGTTGCGAACTGGGAGAAGTCTCTTGAATTTCAATTTGACCACAGTGTTGGCAGCAGCGGCTTTGTCAATTACCTGGATTTGCCCGTCTCATGCAAACGCAGGTCAAGTTGGGCCAGAAGATTGTAATAAGAAATTCGTGGATGTCGTTCTGGTAAGTGGAATTACTGGAAAAGACGAAGTGAATTTAAAAATTCCATCGGAATATTATCCAGAGATATCTCACCACGAGAAGACGGAATCAGAAAATAGCGTATACTGCAATAAAAATCGTGCCAAAAGCGTTTATTTTTACTTCAATCATGGAACATCTAGATTTGGAAACATGAAAGGAGTTGTTCCTATGAGGCGACTTTTGATCAGGTATGGAGGTAGATATCTTGATCGGGTTTTTGAATACAATGAAAAACTATTTAAAGAAGGGCGCAGTATGGGAAAAGTGGAAACGCTGGACAATGGGCTAGTCTTCCTTCGCCGCGGCAAGGGACCAGTGGGAATGTACCGAATGCCTGAGAAATACAACGACATTAATGGAGACCCTGTCTACATTAGTTGTCATCCAGGTGTCATCGATGAGTGCCAAGCATCCTATCCCATTGAAAACAATGTCCGCCTTAAATATTGGTTTTTTCCCAGCAAAGTTCCACATGACCGATGGTTCGAATTGGATTCCTTTGTTAGACGATTGGTCAGTAGTTTAATTGCTAAATGAGCCTGCCTAGACGAGGGATCACGCTCACCCCTTCAAGGCGGCCTGACCAGCGGATGTTTGCCCTGCCAACCACAATGACCGTTGCGCTTGTCGCTCTTGCCCTCGAGCGGTTTCTCGGGTTTCCCAGCCCGTTGCGCCGCCTGATCGGGCACCCCATCGAATGGCTGGCACGTCTCGTTGGCGTTTTCGATGCCCTCGTCACGGGCGAGACCGGCTCGCGCCCCGGCAAGTTGTTGCGCGGTGCCGTCTTCTGCCTGTTGTCAGTAACCAGTGCCGTCGTGCTCGCCTTCGCCTTCACGTCGTGGTTGCGGCCCCTGCCCTATGCCTGGTGCTGGGAAGCGATTGCCGCCATGCCGTTCCTGCAGCAGTACGCAACGCGTGTTCGCGCCCGCGCCGTGTCCGAGGCGCTGGCCCGCAACAACCTCGTGGAAGCCCGCGCCGAAGCGCTTGTCTTCACGCCTGAGGGGGAAGCGCCGGAAACCGGACCACAGGCCGTGCGAAGGACGGTCGAGATGATGGCGCGCTCGCTGGTCACCGACATCATGACGCCCATGTTCTGGCTGGCACTGTTCGGCCTGCCCGGCATCATCTGCGTGGCCGCACTCGATGCCGTGGACCGGCAAACCGCCAGGGATGCAAGTATCAACCGGTTTGCGCACACGGTGCTGTTTGCTGCCCGGTTCCTGCCCGGAAAGCTGGCCGGGGTGCTGGTCGCAGGCGCTGCCAGCCTGCTGTCCCCATCCGCCGGTGCCCGCGCCCTGGAACACATCCATGCCGATGGCCGGTTCGACCGCGTGCGCGACGCCAACTGGACCCGCGCTGCCTTTGCCGGCGCACTCGACATCCGCCTTGCCGGCCCGGAGATCCCCGGACAGACCAGGCGCACCGACCACTGGATCGGCACCGGCGAGCGCGAGCCCGGCGTCAGGCAATTGCGGGCCGGTCAACGCCTGCTGGCCAACTCGCTGACCCTGCTGACCCTGCTGATGGCAATTGCCGCTGCCTTCGCCTGAATTGACAGCGGATTTGACTTTCCTGCACCCGGCCTCGTAAGTGTGTCTGGCCGCAATTCCTGCGGTGCATCAGGACTGGTCGATCTCCCAGATGAAAATGCATTTCGTGTCGTCGCAGGCGGAAGAGGCGCTCAAGGCAGCGCAAAAGCTGAAGCATGCCTATGGCCAGCACCCGCGCGAGGACGCCGACGTCATCGTGGCGCTGGGCGGCGACGGACTTATGCTGGAAACCATCCACTCGGTTATCGACTCAAACCAGCGCATCTTCGGCATGAACCGCGGCTCACTCGGGTTCCTGATGAACGACTATGGCAGCGATGACCTGGACAAGCGCATCGCAGGCGCGACCGAGACGGTCATCCACCCGCTGCGCATGACCGTGTGGACCAAGGACGGGACCAGGGCGTCGGCACTGGCATTCAACGAAGTGTCCATGCTGCGCCAGCAACACCAGGCCGCAAAGCTGCGCATTTCCATCGACGGCAAGGTGCGGCTTGAAGAGCTGATCTGTGACGGATTGATCGTTGCGACACCGGCCGGGTCCACCGCCTACAATCTTTCGGCGCACGGCCCCATCCTGCCCATCGATTTACCACTGCTGGCACTGACGCCGATCAGCCCGTTCCGGCCCCGGCGCTGGCGTGGTGCGATTGTCTCGCACAAGGCTGAAATTCGCATCGACATGCTGGAAGCCGAGAAGCGCCCCGTCTCCGCCGTGGCCGACCAGACCGAATTCCGTGATGTACAGCGGGTAGAAGTGGCTGAAGAGGCCGGCATCTCGGCCCGGCTTCTGTTCGACGACGGGCATTCGCTCGCCGAACGGGTTTTAAATGAACAATTCCGGTTTTGAGACACGCAGGTAACGGGTTTCGCAACGGTCCGTTTAGCTCGCATTAAGCACATGCGGCTATCTTCGTGACTGTGAGTTGCGTAACCGGCCGTTGCCGGATTGAGTATCAGAGACGCCGGGTTCGAAAGAGCCCGGCGTTTCGCTTTTGGTTCACCGGTGCCCGCCTGCCAGCCTCCGCACGACAGCAAAAAGCCGCCTGAAACGATCAGGCGGCTTGCAGGTTTGAACCGTGGCTGAACAGAGACAAGCGCCGTCAGGCGACGCGGGCGTAGTCTTCGGTAAATCGCGATACCAGGGTCTTCGTGCGACCCTGCGCGAGCTGGCCAAGGATCTGCACCGTTCGTTCCCGCTCGTCCGGATCATCGGCTGCAATCCGCGTCATCACCACTTCGACCAGGGCGCGGCCAAACGCATCCGGGTCCACCTTGGAGCCGTTCGCGCCGGTTGCCGAGGCCACCATACAGATCGACAGGAACAGGGCATGCGCCTCCTGCGGAATGGCCGCCCGGCGCAGGATGACATTGGCCGTGCGCATGGATGACCGGGAGGTGGCAGCACGCACCCGGCGCAGCGACGCCGTAGCCAGGTAGGCCAGGGCCCACTCGAAGAACGGGATATTACCGCTGATGCCGGCCCGCAACAGCAAGGACGTGGTCAGCATGCCGCGCGTGGACATCAGCGCCACGAGCCCTTGCAGCTTGTCGGCTGGCACCTCGGCCAGAATGCGCAGGGCGGTGAGCTCTTCGTTGTCACAGATGAAGTCGTCGCTCTTGAAGTCTGCGACCCAGCCTTGCAGCTTGGCGCTCTTGCGCATTTCATCGGCGGTGCGCTGGTTGTGCACCAGGGCAATCTCGGCCGGCAGGTATGGCGCCTCGACAAGGGCGGCACACACCTTGGGCTGATCGTGGAAGCGGTTGTACAGCTTGCGGCAGTAGCCGCTGCCCAGCCGCACCATCTTGTTCTTCAACAGGGCAATTGATGTCTCGGGCGAGCCTTCGTTGACGATCTTGCGCACAGCCGCCGGAGCGACATCAGCGCGCGAGGCAATGGCACCGCAACGCGGCGCATCACCGACCTGCAGCACCGCACACTGGGTGGCCGCGGAGAATGACGGGTTGGCCACGATGAACGGCAGTGCCAGGTCGTCATCATCGGCAACGATGGCAAATACCACGTCTGCAGACAGGTGCTCGTTCAAGGCAAGTTCGGCGGTCAGCAGCGCACGCACGTCGCGGTCCCGGTCACAGGCCAGCCGGGTCAGGCACGCCATCACAGAGCGGCGCTCCGCCACCAGCGTGGCGGGGTCATTGACCAGCGCACACAACTGCCGGGTAAGCTCCAGCCTGTCTTCAATCGGGCCGTGCTCGATGACCTCTTCAAAGACCGAGGTGTCCAATCCGCAAGCGGACTCCATCGTGATGTGATCGTTCATTCACTTCGCCTACTGCTCGAAGCGCCAATACAAGGCGGCTTCGACGAACCGGTAACAATATGCTGCACGCGATGATTGCTGCAGATTGTCACTCAAGGTAGCGCGGCAAGTGTTAATGATTGGTTCACCATAAATGGCGACTGGCAGACAGCCCGGCTGATCAGTTGTTCTGCTCGACCGTCTCGGCCATTTCCTCCGCCACGGCGACAGCCGTAACAGCGGTAAGGCCGGGCGTGACAGGCACCAGGTCCCCGGTCTCGGACGGCGGCAGCACCGGGGACTGCGTCATCCGGTAGAAGGCGTACAAGGCCAGCCCGCCATAAATGATGACCATGAAGATCATGAAACCGGCAGACCCGAACTGCTGCATGAAGCCGCCTGCCACCGACGGCCCGGCAATGGCGCCCAGGCCGTACAGCAGCACCAGCTTGGACCCCGCCGCCAGCATCTGGTTCCGGTTCAGGTGATCGTTGGCATGGGCAATGGCCAGCGAATAGAGCGGCATGGAAATGCCGCCGAACATGGCCACCACGACGATCAGCAACACTTCGGTGGTTCCAGGCATTACCATCACGACGGCGGCAAGGATTGCCGACAGCACAGACAGCGCCACGATCAGCAGGCGCCGGTCATAGCGGTCCGACAGCCAGCCGACCGGCATCTGCGACAGGATCACGGCCATGGGCGCAACTGCCATCATGGTCGAGACATAAGCCAGCGACAGCCCGTGCATCACGCCGAACAGCGCCCCAAGGTTGAAGAAGGCCGACTGGCCGAGGCCGTTGGCCACCGCCGCGACGACAGCCAGCGGAGAGGCGCGGTAGATCTCGGCGATGGAAATCCGCATCGGGTTGCCGAGAATGGGTGCCGACACCTTGGTCAACGCAATGGGTACCAGCGACAGGGACATCACCGCCGATACCACGATGAAGCGCACGAACCCGGTCGGATCATCGATCAGCAGCGCGAAGGAGCCAAGCCCCGCCCCGGTATAGTAGATCACCATGTAGATCGACAGCATCTTGCCGCGGGTCTCGTTGGTGGAGCCCTCGTTGAGCCAGGTTTCGACCACGATGGCGAGACCAGCCGCGCAAAAGCCGATCAGCGTGCGCATGACGAACCACCACACCGGGTCCACATAGACGGGAATGAGCAGTACGGCCGTGGACAGCACCGACGCATAGGCGGCAAAGACGCGGATATGGCCCACGGCGCGCAGGATGTTGGTGGTGAAGATCGCTGACAGGAACAGCCCCAGCGAAAAGCCCGACGCGATGATACCCGTCGTGGTGCTGGAGAAATTGGCGACCGCCGATTGTATGCCGATCAGCGAGCCCTGCAGGCCGTTGCCGATCGACATCAGCAGGATGGCGGCCATCAACGGCCAGATTGAACGAAGTCCTGAAATCATGGCCCTACCTAACAGCAGATCGACGAAGGTGCCGCTTCAAAGCGACACTTGGCGGGTCAGGAGAGCCAGAGCATCATCACAGTGATTTTACACGATGCCGGATTGACGCAGCTTTGCGTCAAAGAACGCCCGCGAACACTGCTTGAACATGTAGTCGCTGGCCCCGTGCCAGATCGCCTCGGTCACCGAGGCCGTGTCGCCATGCTCGGGGCAGTGGATGACGATGGGCTCATCCCCGCCAAGCCGGCGGAGCTGGCGGATGAAACCCGCCGCCTGCCGTGTGCCCACGAACACCACGTCGGGCATCCGGGCCGCGCAATGCTGGATCGCAGCCTCTTCACTGTCAGCCGCCACGTAGTCGAGGCCGTGGCTGGCACAGTAGACCAGCAGCCGCTCGCGCCAGTCACGATCTTCGTCAACAATCAAACATCTGGTCATATCAATGCACCTGGCCATGTCTGTGTCGCGGTCCCTGTTCGATCTTCCCGTATGACGAGTCCTGCGCCCTGAGGGTTAACGAGATGTTAATCGCCTGAACGGGGTGGGGATAAGGCGACAAAATCCAGTTATTCCAGATGGTTGGAGTCGCGGCAGGAATCAGTTTCTGAATCAGCCGGGTGACCGGAACGCGCGATTCAGTAGAATCGCGGCGCGACTCATCCTCGCCACCAACTAAACCACCGGTTGCGCCCTGTGGTCAGTCGCGACGCGCGATCCCCATTGCCCTGCCCGCATGGTGTGCGATAGCTGTTTGCAGGCAAGGCACGCGAAGGGGTTGAACGCCGATGGCAGGCAAATGGTTTGACGAGCTGGCAGACGGTTACTCGCTGGAGCACGAGGTGCGCCGCACGGTGACCGAGGCCGACAACATGTGGTTTTCGAACATGACGCTGAACACCCAGCCGCTGCACATCGACCATGACTTCGCGTCCAAGACCGAGTTCGGCCAGCCGCTGGTCAATTCCATGTTCACGCTGTCGCTGATGATCGGCATTTCAGTGCAGGAGCTGACGCTGGGCACGCTGGTGGCGCAACTGGGCATCACCGATGTGAAGTTCCCTGCCCCGGTGTTTCATGGCGACACCATCCGCGTGACGTCCACCGTGGTGTCACGCCGCGAAAGCCGCTCGCGCGCGGACGCAGGCATCGTCGAGTTCCGTCACGAGGCATTCAAGCAGGACGGCACACTGGTGGCCGTTTGCACGCGCCAGGCGCTGATGCGCAAGAAGCCGAAGGAGAGCTGACATGCGCTCGCTGCTGTTCGTTCCGGCTGATTTCAGAACGCAAGATCGAAAAGGCGCTCGGCTCCGCAGCTGACGTGGTGATCCTGGACCTGGAAGACAGCGTGGCCCCTGCCAACAAGCCGGTCGCGCGCTCGCTCGCCGCCAATACGCTGAAGGCTACACGGGGGTCGGACGGGCCGAAACTCTATGTGCGGGTCAACGCGCTGGATTCAGGCATGACGGGCGAGGATGTCGATGCGGTGATCGGCGAATGGCCTGCCGGCATCATTCACCCCAAGACCGAGACCGGCCAGTGCGTCGAGACGCTGGCGGGCTTAACCGGTGCGGACATGCCGATCATCGCGATTGCCACCGAAACGGCGAAGGCCATGTTCGGGCTGGGCACTTACGGTGGGCTGAAGGCCAACCTGCAGGCCATCGCCTGGGGCGCGGAGGACCTGTCCAACGCGCTCGGCGCCCAGGCCAACCGCACCGCAGATGGCCACCTCACTGAACCCTACCGGCTGGCGCGCACCTTGTGCCTGTATGGCGCCCGCGCCGCAGGGGTTGAACCGGTCGACACCGTCTACGTGGATTTCCGCAACGAGGCGGGCCTGATTGCTGATTGCGAGCAGGCCGTCCGTGACGGCTTTTCTTGCAAGATGGCCATCCACCCGGCGCAGGTGGATGTCATCAACCGCGTGTTCACGCCGTCGCAGGATCAGATTGCCGAGGCCCGCAAGGTCATCGACGCGTTCGCCAATGCCGGCAACGCAGGCGTCGTCGGCATTGACGGCAAGATGTTCGACATCCCGCACCTGAACCGCTCGAAGAAACTCCTCGAGCGGGCGGCCTTGTACGGGCTGGCCTAAGGACCAGTTCAGGTTCCAATGGCATCAGGAATTGCCCCAAGTGCGGGCATTTCCTGATTCATTGTCGGGAATTGCAACCTGAATTGGCCTAGATCACCGCCTCAAACAGCGCGCGCGTGTTCTCCGTGGTCAGCTTGACCGGGTTGCCGCCGGCAGACGGGTCTTCCAGCGCCATAACAGTCATCTCGTCGATGCGGTCAGCGCCTACGCCCATCGCGGCCAGCCGCTGCGGTATGCCAAGCTTGCCGTTCAGCTCGGTCACGAAGGCGGCAAAACCGTCAAAACCGCCTGCAATGCCAAGATAGGCTGAGGCGCGCTCCATGCGCTCCTCGATGGCCGGCCGGTTGAGCTTCAGCACAGCCGGAATGCACACCGCATTGGTGGTGCCGTGGTGGGTGTTGTAGAGCGCGCCAACCGGATGGGACAGCGCATGCACCGCGCCAAGCCCCTTCTGGAAGGCCACCGCGCCCATGGACCCGGCAATCAGCATCTGGGCGCGGGCTTCCATGTCCTGCCCGTCCTTGTAGGCGCGCGGCAGGTACTCCTTCACCAGCCGCATGCCTTCCAGCGCAATGCCTTGCGACATCGGGTGGAAGAACGGGCTGGAATAGGCTTCAAGGCAGTGGGCAAACGCATCCATGCCGGTACCAGCGGTGATGGCAGGCGGCATGCCGGCGGTCAGTTCCGGATCGCTGATCACGACAGCGGGCAGCACCTTCGGATGGAAGATGATCTTCTTCACGTGGGTCTTCGAGTTGGTGATGACGCTCGCACGGCCAACTTCCGAACCGGTGCCGGCCGTCGTCGGCACGGCAACGATCGGGGCAATGCCATCAGCGTTGGCACGGGTCCACCAGTCGCCGATGTCCTCGAAGTCCCAGATCGGCCGGGTCTGGCCGGCCATGAAGGCAATCATTTTGCCAAGATCGAGACCCGAGCCACCACCGAACGCCACCACGCCGTCGTGGCCGCCATCGCGGTATACCCTGAGGCCTGCCTCGAGATTGTTCTCGTTGGGGTTGGGGTCCACCTCGGCAAACATGGCGCGGCCAAGCCCTGCCTTGTCGAGCAGGTCCAGCGTCTTTCTGCGTGATGGCCATCTGCGCCAGGCCACGGTCGGTCACCAGCAGCGGCTTGCTGATGCCTGCCTTCGCGCACGCCTCGCCGATTTCGGCAATGCGGCCCTGTCCAAAACGGATCGCGGTCGGATACGACCAATTGCCCGTCAACGTCATGCGAGTACCTTTCTGAGGTGATATGATTTGGGTCTGGTAAGGGCCTGAATGCCCAGGATGGACAGCCCGGCGCCGCGGCCGGTGTCCTTGCACCCGGTCCAGCACAGGGCCGGGTCCAGGTAGTCGCAGCGGTTCATGAACACGGTGCCGGTCTCAAGCCGGTCGCCGATCTCTTCTGCCTTTGCGGCATCCTGCGTCCACACGGATGCAGTCAGGCCGAACTGGCAGTCGTTCATCAGCGCAATGGCCTCGTCGTCGGTCTTCACCGGCATGATGCCGACCACGGGACCGAAGCTTTCATCGCGCATCACCCGCATCTTGTGGGTCACGTTGGTGAGGATCTGGGGCGTCAGGTAGGCGCCACCATCATCGGCAGGTGACTTCGCGATGTGCGCCACCGCGCCATCGGCCAGTGCCTCGTCGATCTGCGCGCGGACTTCCCGCGCAAACCGCACGTTCGCCATGGGGCCAAGCGTGGTTTCCTTGTCGAGCGGGTTGCCCAGCTTCAGCCCGTTGTTGACCCAGGCCACGGCCTTCTCGACGAAGCTGTCGTACAGGCTCTCGTGCACGTAGATGCGCTCGATACCACAGCAGCACTGGCCGGAGTTGAACATGGCCCCGTCCATCAGCGTGTCGACAGCCTTGTCGAGGTCTGCGTCGGCGCGCACGTAGCCGGGGTCCTTGCCGCCCAGTTCCGTGGACACCGGAACGAAGGTGCCGGCGGCGGCCTTCTCCATCGCCTGTCCGCCACCGACCGAGCCGGTGAAGTTGACGAAGTTGACAGCGCGCTCGCCAATCAGGTCCGACGTCGTTGCGTGATCAAGCACGACGTTCTGGAACACGTCCTCCGGCACGCCAGCCGCGGCGAATGCTTCCGCCAGGTGCTCGCCCACCTTCAGGGTTTGCGCCGCGTGCTTGAGGATGACCGTATTGCCCGCCATCAGCGCAGGCGCGATGGTGTTGATCGCGGTCATGTAGGGGTAGTTCCAGGGCGCCACCACCATGACGACGCCATGCGGCACGCGCTTGATCTGGCGCTTGAAGTTGCCGCTGTCCTCTACAATGATCGGAGCCAGCGCGTCCCCGGCGATGCCCGCCATGTAGCGCACGCGCTCGTTGAAACCGCCATACTCGCCACCATAGCGGACCGGACGGCCCATCTGGTGCGCCAGTTCCTCGGCCATGCGCGCCGTCTGCTGACCAATGATTTCATTGGCGCGCAATACCAGGTCAATGCGCTCCCTGATCGGCCTTGCGGCCCAGGCAGGTTGCGCCGCCCTTGCCCGCGCAGCAGCGGCGAACGCTGCCTCGCGCGACAGGACTTCACGTTCGAGATAGACCGATCCGTCGATCGGTGAGATCAGTTTTACCGTGGTGCTCATGGCTGCGCTCTATGACCTTTCGAATCCGCGGGCGATTTCCCAGTCGGTGACGCGACGGTCATACTCGAACTGCTCCCACTCTGCCGCGTGGACATAATGATCCACCACATCGTCGCCAAATGCTTCCCGCAGCATCTTCGACTTCTTCAGCGCCGCTGCGGCTGCCCGCAAGGTGGTGGGGATTTCACGCGCCTTCTTGGCCGCATAGGCATCGCCCTTGAATTCGGGCTCAAGCGCCAGCTTCTGCTCGATGCCGGCAATGCCGGCGGCAAGCTGCGAGGCGAAGGCCAGGTACGGGTTGAGGTCTGCCCCGCCGACGCGGCACTCGATGCGCACGCCCTTGGAACCAGCCCCGCAGATTCGATAACCGGCTGTGCGGTTGTCCATCGACCAGATCGCCTTGGTGGGGGCGAAGGTGCCTGCCTGGAAGCGCTTGTAGGAGTTGATGTTGGGCGCCAGGAAGCAGGTGAAGTCGGACGCGTAGGTCAGCAGCCCCGCGAGGTAGTGCTTCATCGTGTCGGACATGCCGTACTCGCCGTCCTTGCCGAGGAACACCGGCGACTTGCCGTCCTTTGACCACAGCGACTGGTGGATGTGCGACGACGAGCCCGCGGCAGTGTAGTTCCACTTGGCCATGAACGTTGCCGCCCGCCCCTGCGCCCAGGCGATTTCCTTGACCCCGTTCTTGGTGATGACGTGGTTGTCGGCTGCCGTCAGCGCATCGGCATAGCGCACGTTGATCTCTTCCTGACCGGCCCAGGCTTCGCCCTTGGAGCATTCCACCACGATGCCGGCGCCGTACAATCCGTTGCGGATGGCGCGCATGACGTCTTCTTCCTTGGTGGTCTGGAAGATGTGGTAGTCCTCGTTGTACGGGCTGATGAGGGTCAGGTCGCGATAGCCCAATTCCTGTGCCTGTTCATAGCTCTCGTGGAACAGGTAGAACTCGAGTTCCGTCGCCATCATGGCGGAAAAGCCCATGTCCTCAAGCCGTTGCAGCTGCTTCTTCAGGACGGCGCGCGGGCTGATCGGTATGTCGGCGTGACCGTGATGATCCTTCACGTCGCACAGCACAAGGGCTGTGCCTTCAAGCCACGGAATGCGGCGCAGGGTCGAAAGGTCCGGCTTCATCATGTAGTCGCCGTAGCCCTGCTCCCAGCTTGCCGACTTGTATCCGGGCACCGGCTCCATCTCCATGTCGACGGTCAGCAGGTAGTTGCAGCTGTGCGTCTCGTCCATGCCGGAATCGAGGAAGTGCCGGGCGTGGAACCGCTTGCCCATCAACCGGCCCTGCATGTCGGTCTGGGCCACGATGACGGTGTCGATCTCGCCGTCGGCAACCGCCTTTTTCAGGTCGGACAATGAAAGTGGTGGCGTCATGGAAGTACCCTTGTGATGTTCTGAAACTGCGGCAACCCCGGCAACAGGCCGGGGTTGCACCAGGCAATGCGGTTCGTCAGCCGAAGGTGTAGGGAGGCCCGGCCTTGGAGATGACGTCGTTGTACTCCTGGAAGATCTTGACCAGCTTGGCCGCCGTTTCACCGGTCTGGGCCATTTCGTCCCAGAACTTGCGGGCAGCAACCTCGACGGCCTTCCATTCCTCGGCCGGGATCGACGTCAGCTTGAGCTTGTCGCCGGTCGCGCGCAGCTTCGCCTCGCCGCCCCAGTACCACTGGTTGCGGTAGGTGTGGCTGGCTTCAATGCCGGCCATGACGATCTGCTTGAGATGATCCGGCAGGTCTGCCCAGCGCTTCTGGTTGACGTAGAACGACCCGATCCACGCGCCGGAGATGTTGTTGGTCAGGAAGTAGTCGGTCACGTTTGCCCAGCCCACCGTGTAGTCCTCGGTGATGCCCGACCAGGCCATGCCGTCAAGCTCGCCGGTCTGCACGGCCACTTCGGCGTCTTCGTAGGGGATGTTGACCGGTACCACACCGAACTGCGCCAGGAACTGGCCAGCGGTCGGGAACGTGTAGAGCTTCAGCCCTTCCAGGTCCTTGAGGCTGGTGATCGGCTTTTTGGTGTTGAAGTTGCACGGGTCCTGCCCGGCTGCCGACAGCCAGGTCACGCCCACCTTCTCGTACTGCTCGCGCCAGATGTCGGCGAGGCCGTACTGGTTGAACAGCACCGGCACGTCCAGCGCATGCTTGGTGGCCAGCGGGAAATAGCCGCCGAACTGGCGCACGTCGGTGGGCGAGGCCATCGAGTCATCGTCGGAATGAACCGCGTCGATGGTGCCGCGCTGCAAGGCCTGGAACAGTTCGCCCGTCGGCACGATCTGGTCGGCGAAGAACAGCTCGATCTGCAGTTCGCCATTGGCCGCCTTGTTGATGTAGTCGACCGCGGGCTGCGTCACTTCCTTGCCCAGCGCAGCGCCCGCATAGGTCTGCATGCGCCATTTGATCGGTTCCTGCGCCCGCGCGATCGACGGTGCCGCCAGTGCCGCAGCACCGGCCACGCCGGCACCCTGGATAAACTTGCGTCTTGTGGTCATCTTGCACTCCTCACTTCAGGTTAAAGTTGCAGTTCACTCACTCAATTCCCCCGGCCAAACTCAGTTTCCGTAGATTTGGTTGGGCAGCCACAATGCAATCTGCGGGAACACCATGACAATGATCAACGCCAGGATCATCACACCAACGAACGGCACGATCGAGCGGTAGATGTCGATGATGGTGATTTCAGGTGGCGCCATGGCCCGCATCAGGAACAGGTTGTAGCCGAACGGCGGGGTCATGTAGGCGATCTGGCAGGTGATCGTGTAGAGCACCCCGTACCATACCAGGTCAAAGCCCAGCTCCCCCACCAGCGGCACGTAAAGCGGTGCCACGATGACCAGCATGGCGGTGTCATCCAGGAAAGTGCCCATCAGCAGGAAGCTGAGCTGCATCAGGATCAGGATGACCCACGGGTTGAGGCCCAGCTGCTCGGTGAACAGACCCTCGATGGCCTTCACCGCGCCCAGCCCGTCAAACACCGCCCCAAAGGCGAGCGCGGCAAGGATGATCCACATGAACATGCAGGTGATCGCCAGCGTGTTGCGCACGGAATTCTCGAACACCTCGCGTGTCATCCGGCCCTTGAACACGGCCGCCAGAAACGCCGCTATTGCCCCAAGCGCCGAGCTTTCAACCAGCGACGTCCAGCCGTTCACGAACGGCACCATCATGATGAAGAAAACCCCGAACGGCAAAAGCCCGGCCCGCAGCAGCCGAAGTTTTTCCGGCCAGCCGACATTGCGCTCTTCCGCCGGAAGGGCCGGCCCGAGCTCCGGGTTCATCTTGCAGCGCACGGCGATGTAGATGATGAACATCACCGCCATCATCAGCCCCGGTATGGCCCCGGCCAGCCACAGCTGGCCCACCGGCTGGCGCGCGATCATGGCGTAGAGCACCAGCACCACCGACGGCGGCACCAGGATGCCGAGCGAACTGCCGGCCTGGATGACCCCCGTGACCATCCGCTTGTCGTACCCTCGCTTCAGCAGCTCAGGCAGGGCAATGGTCGCCCCGATGGCCATGCCCGCCACCGACAGCCCGTTCATCGCCGAGATCAGCACCATCAGCGCAATGGTGCCGATGGCAAGACCACCGCGCAGGCCGCCCATCCAGACATGGAACATCTTGTAGAGGTCATCGGCGATGCGCAATTCCGACATCACGTAACCCATGAAGATGAACATCGGCAGCGTGAGCAGCGGGTACCACTTCATCAGCTTGATGGCGGCTGAAAACCCGATGTCGTAGCCACCGCGATCCCCCCACAGCAGCATGGCGGACACCACCGCGACGAACCCGATGGCCGCGAATACCCGTTGCCCGGTCAGCAGCATCAGCATCATCGACGAGAACATCAAGATGGCGATCAGCTCGTAACTCATGCCGCCACTTCCCTGCCACGAAGGCGCAAGAGATCCTTGAACAGTTCCGAAATTGCCTGCAGCAGCATCAGGAAGATGCCGGTCACCATCACGCACTTGACCGGCCACAGGTACGGCCGCCAGGCGGTCGGACTGCGCTCTCCGCCGTACTGGAAGGAATATATCGTGCTTTCCACGCCGCCCCACAGCAACACGCCGAGATAGAAGATCAGGAAGAAGACTGTAATCGCGTCGATCGAGGCCTTCTTGCGGTCGCTCCACTCACCGTAGAACAGGTCCATGCGCACGTTCGCGCCAAGCTGGATCGAGTATGGACCGCCGAGAATGTAGTAGCCGACCATGACGAACTGCGCCATTTCCAGCGTCCACAACTCGGGCAGGAAAAACGTCTTGTTGATCGACGAATACAGCAGGATGCCCATCAGCACGAAGATGCCGTACATGGCGAAGCGGCCAAGCCGCCTGTTGAAGCCGTCGACGGCGCGTACATAGGCCTGCATGAAATCCAGCATCAGCTGCCCTGCGCCTCCGTTGTGGAGACGGCGTCGATACCCGCCGCGACCAGCGCGCACAACATCTGCGCGACGTCACGCTGCTGCTCCGGCGTTGCAATCAGGTCGTTGCGGATCTCGATCATCACGTTGGCTATGCCGTTGGCCAGCCCGTGTTCGATCAACGTATGGGTGACGCCATGCTCGGGGCCGTAAGGCTGGTTCTTGCGAACGTCCATCGTGGTAAAATCAGAAGCTTGCGCCAGCATTGCATCGGCGAGGCGCGCATCATGGTCGCACAGGATGCCGAGCTCAACGGCCCGCTCGACCCCGTTGTAGACCCGCGTGAACGAGTGGATCGTCACCAGAACCGGCTGGCGAGGCATATGCGCAGCCAGCACCCGCCGAAGCTCGTCCTGGAACGGGCGATACACCAGGTCGACACGCTCCTGCCGAGCCTGCGCATGCAGGTCAGCGTTGCCCGGAATGTCGTACACCTCGCTGCGCGTCACAATGGCATCGCGCGCCTCCGGCGGCCGGTTGCAATCATACACCAGCCGCGACACCTGGCTGGCCACCAGCACAGCATCAAGTTCCGCCGACATGGCTTCCGAAACGGCCAGCGCGCCGGGGTCCCAGGCGGCGTGACTGCGCAGGCCTTCAGCGCTCATGCCCAACCCGGCCAGCTCCGGCGGGACGGTGTTGGAGGCATGCTCGCATACCAGCACCACCCGCGAACGCCCGGCCGCATTGACCACCCGTGGCGGCATGGCGGTGAACGCCGGTGTGGCAGGCACTGGTTGCGGGTTGACCAAGCTGGACAGCTCCTTCGGTTTCTGTAAAAATTTTTACAAGCTGGTCAGGGTTGTCAAGATAATTCCTTGAGTTCCCGCCACTGTTGAATGAATAACGGGTACGGCGCGCAACGTTCGCATCGCTGACAACAGGCAGGGCCGCTCATGCAGGCTACCATTGCAGATCTCATCAGCCGGCACGAGGACACCCTGACCCGGGCCGAACGCCAACTCGCGGGCATTCTGCTGGGCAATTACCCGGTGTCCGGCATGGGTACGATTGCCGAACTGGCAGGGCGGGCGCAAGTATCGCCACCGACGGTGCTGCGGTTGGTCAGCAAGATCGGCTTCAACGGCTTTGCAGAGTACCAGGCTGCCCTTCGCCAGGAGCTGGAAGCGCGCATTTCCAACCCGATCACCAAGCATGACAACTGGTCGGCCACCGCGCCCGACACGCATATCCTGAACGAGTTTACCGATGCCGTGATCGGCAACATCCGCCAGTCGCTGGCCCAGATTGATCACCAGTCTTTCGATGCCGCCTGCGCTTTGATGGCCGATACGGACCGCAAGCTGTTCATCAGCGGCGGGCGCATTTCCGGCCGTATCGCCGATTACCTGTACCTGCACATGCAGGTGATGCGGCCGCACGTGAAGCGCATCGACGCCAGCTCGAACGCCTGGCCGCACGACATACTCGACCTGAAGCAAGGTGACGTGCTGTGCGTGTTCGACATCCGCCGCTACGAGAATTCCACCTTGCGGATGGCCGAAATGGCGCGCGAGCGCGGCGCGGAAATCGTTCTGCTTACCGACCAGTGGCGCTCGCCCGTGGCAAAGATCGCCAGCCACACGTTCGCGGTGCATATCTCGGTGCCGTCTGCCTGGGACTCGACCGCCGCCTTGCTGCTGCTGTCCGAAACCATGATTGCCGCCGCTTCCAACAAGCACTGGGACGTGACCCGCGACCGCATGCAGGCGCTGGAGGAAATGTTCGACCGGACGGGCTTCTTCCGGAAGTTCAAGTAGCGGTAGAGCCTAATCCGCAGCGGGCTTTGATTTTGCCGCCGGCTTTTTGCGGGCTGCCGCGGGCTTGCTGGCGGGCTGGCGCCTGTCGGACAATTCCACCTGGACAGGGCCGCGCATGGCAATGTCGCGGTGCGGATAAGGTATTGCGATATCTGCTTCCTTCAGCGCATCCCACAGCGCCAGGAATATATCGCCTCGCACGTTGACCGTGCCCTGCCCCGGATCGCGGATCCAGAACCGCAGCTTGTAATTGATCGAACTGTCGGCAAACTCGGTGATGTGGCACACCGGTGCCGGAACGGCCTGCACCCGCTTGTGAGTGGCTGCCGCCTGCTTTGCCACGTCGCGCACCTGGTGCGGATTGGCCTCGTAACTGACGCCGAAATCCAGGTCGATCCGGACCAGGTCCGACGAGTACGACCAGTTGATCACCTGGCTGGTGATCAGGTCTTCGTTGGGGATCAGGTATTCGCGCCCATCGCGCGAGATGACCGAGGCATAGCGCGCCGCCAGTTCGTTGATCTTGCCGTAGGTATCGCCAACGCTGATCACGTCGCCGGGCTTGATGGACTTGTCCACAAGCAGGATGAAGCCTGAGATCAGGTTCGACACCACCTTCTGCAAGCCGAAGCCGATGCCGAGGCCAATGGCACCCGAGAACACCGCAAGCGCGGTCAGGTCGATGCCGACCATCGACAGCGCGGCGAGAATGGCCGTGATGACAAGCACGGCCTTGACCAGCTTGCCGAGCAGCACCTGCAGCGACGGGTTGAGGTCCTCGCTCGACTTGAACTTTGCATCGGCAAACCGGCCGATCAGGATGGCCAGCCACACCGCGATGCCGAGCACCAGCAGAGCCTTGATCACCAGCAGCGGCGTGAACCTGACACCGCCTTCCACCTGGAACCCCACGCTGTCGAGCAGGATGATCGCCTCGTTCAACAGGTCGAGAATGCTCAGGGCAGCCACCGTCCATGCAAAGATGGCAGCCGTGTTGGCGAGGAACCGGTTGCGGATCAACCGCGTGAGGATGGCAATCACCACCCAGGCCGTGGCAAGGTTGGCCGCAATGCCGACAAGGTAGCTGCGCGATATCCAGGTGACCTCGCGCATAACCGACAGTGCCAGCCACAACGCCAGCGCAAAATAGATCCACCGTGACCGGCGCAGGAACACCACCACCGTTCGCAACAGGTGGGGCTTGCCCTTGATCTTGCGCGCCTGCGCCTCGAGCGACGGCGTCACCACCCGGTCGAGGATCAGCGCCAGCACGAAACAGCCGATGATCACGGCAAACTGGATCGAGGCCCACTGGAACCCGGTATAGGTGGAGGTGATGCCGATCTGGTTGAGCCAGCCCCGGAAGAACGCGGCCGCCTGCTCCAGCACGTCCCCGACATGCTCGACCGTCACGCCTTCATTGACGGGCGGCGCGGGCACGGCTTCCACCCCTTCGGCGGGCGGGCCGCCGGGGGCAGGAGCTTGCTGGGAGGCTTGCGCCAGCCTGATGGAGTGCTCGGTCATCAACTCGCAGCTTACCTCATGCCGGCCGGCGCATGTCGAAGGAATCGGAAACGACGGTATACTCGGAATAGCCCATGCGCATGATTGGTTGCATGGCAGCGGTCTTTACCCGCCCGTCGACGATGAACTCGTCGGCGATGTGCACGCCAATGACCTGACCAATGACGATGGCGTATCCGCCGGCGGCATTGTCGTGTCCGGGCAGGTCCACCGTCTTGACGTAGATGCACTCCAGCGAAACCGGGCTGGCAGCAACGCGCGGCGGCTTGACCAGCTGGCACCGGGCCTTCTCCAGCCCGGCCAGCTCGAATTCATCGGTGCCGGAATCAACCGCCGCCGACGACGCGTTCATCTGCTCACGCAGGCCAAAGGTTGCCATGTTGCAGACGAATTCGCCGGTTTCCTCGATATTGCGGATGCTGTCCTTGCGTCCTGCCGATCCGAACACGACGTAGTGTGGATTGTCGGACATGGCGTTGAAGAAGCTGTACGGCGCAAGGTTGGTGACACCGGATGCCGACAGCGATGAAATCCAGCCGATGGGACGAGGTGCAACCAGCGCCTTGAATGGGTCATATTGCATGCCATGGTTGTTTACGCGCGCGTCATAGAACATCTGTGCTGCCACCTTTCCCGGGGATGCATGAAAACTGCTGCTGCGGTGATGGAGGACCGGGCTGGTGTCTGTCAACCGATCGTGACCTATCGTGTGCAACACATGACGCCTGACGCGGTTAAAATGCCGGGTTGATCGCGCCGTTGCTGGCAGGCTTCAAAGAAGGGAAACTGGAATAATGTTGAACGGCAAATCTGCGCTGGTGACGGGCTCGACATCGGGCATCGGTCTTGCCATTGCCACGGCCCTTGCCCACGCAGGTGCGAAAGTGATGATGAACGGCCTCAGCGACAAGGACGAGGTCGAGCCTGTCCGCGCCGCACTGGCAGCGGAAAGCGGCTCGGAAATCGCGTTCACCAGTGCCAACCTGATGAAGGCGGACGCCTGTGCAGAACTGGTCGCGGCGACACAACGGCAATTCGGGTCGCTCGATATCCTGGTCAACAATGCGGGCATGCAGTTTGTCGCGCCCATCGAGGAATTTCCCGCCGACAAGTGGGACGCCATCATCGCGCTCAACCTGTCCGCCTCGTTCCACACCATCCGCGCGGCATTGCCGGCCATGAAGGCGGCAGGCTGGGGTCGCATCATCAACAACGGGTCAGCCCATTCACTGGTGGCCTCGCCCTTCAAGTCAGCCTACGTCGCCGCCAAGCATGGCCTTGCGGGCCTCACCAAGACCGTCGCACTGGAGGCAGCCGAACAAGGCGTCACCTGCAACACCATCTGCCCGGGCTACTTCTCAACGCCGCTGGTGGACGCGCAGATTGCCGACACCGCCAAGGCACGCGGCATGAGCGAGGACGAGGTGAAGCAGAAAGTCATCCTCGAGGCCCAACCCACCAGGGAATTTGTCACCGTGGAACAGGTCGCCGGCCTGAGTGTCTTTCTGTGTTCGGACGCAGCAGCTAGCATCACCGGCGCCATCCTGCCGATCGATGGCGGCTGGACGGCCCACTGACATGGCACAGCGCAAGCCGATTGCACTGGCATTGCAGGGTGGCGGGGCGCATGGCGCCTTCACCTGGGGCGTGATGGACAAGATCCTGGAAGACGGGCGGCTGCACATCGCCGCCATCACCGGCACCAGTGCCGGGGCCATGAATGCGGCGGCCTTCGCGCAGGGCTGGACCACCGGCGGACCAGATGGCGCCCGCGAAGCCATGAGCAATTTCTGGACGGCAATCAGCCGGCTTGGCGCATTCAGCCCGATCCGGCGAAGTCCGCTGGACATGCTGACCGGCAACTGGAGCATGGATACCTCGCCGGCCTATAACCTGATGGACGTGATGTCCCGGCTGGTCTCGCCCTACGAGACCAATCCGTTCAACTTCAACCCGATCCTCGACCTGCTGCAGAAAACCATCGACTTCGACAAGGTCCGCGCCTGCGAGGACGTCAAGCTGTTCGTCTCCGCCACCAATGTCCGCAATGGCAAGATCAAGGTGTTCTCGGGCGACGAACTGACGCCCGAAGCGGTGATGGCATCAGCCTGCCTGCCGAAAATCTTCCAGGCTGTGGAGATTGACGGAGAGCACTACTGGGACGGCGGCTACATGGGCAATCCGCCGATCTTCCCGATCTTCTATTCGACCAAACTGAAAGACGTGGTCATCGTGCAGATCAACCCGATCGAGCGGCCGCAACTGCCGCGCACGGCCCGCGAGATCGACAATCGCATCGACGAGATCAGCTTCAACTCGTCGCTGATCCGCGAGTTGCGCGCGATTGAGTTCGTCACCCGCCTGATCGACGACGGAAAGCTGTCCGCCGACGAATACACCCGCGTGCGCATGCACCGCATCGAAAACACCGCGCAACTGGTGCCGCTGTCGGCGTCATCGAAGCTCAATACCGAGTGGGCGTTCCTGTCTCACCTGCGCGAGATAGGCCGATCCACCGCCGGGGCCTGGCTGGACGAACACGCGGACGCCGTGGGCGAAAGCTCAACCATCAACCTTCGCGCGGTTTACGAGTAACCGGCTGGCCAGCTGCGGCAGGTGCGAGATGTCGTCGATGATGTGGTCCGCCAGCGGTTCAAGCTGGTGGCGGCTGGAATTGCCTGACAGCACGCCAACGCACAACGCCTGCCCCGCCGGCCCGGCCGCAATGCATGTCGTGGGTGTTGTCGCCCACCATCATCACTTCATGAGGCAGGACGTTGCTGTGGCCTGCGAAGGCCACCACCGGGTCACCGGCGGGCTTGGGGTTCGCCACGCTGTCAAAACCCAGCACAAGGTCGAACACGTCAGCCAGCCCGAACCGCTCCACGGTCGCACGGGCAGACGCTGCCATGTCGTTGGTGGCCACGCCAAGTTTCAGCCCCATCGCCTTGAGATCACTGAATATCTGGTGCTGCACGGCTGCAGGCAACAGCGGTTGCGGCATCGCCTCGACGCAGTGGCGCTCGACAACTGCGTAAAGCGCGCGCTTGTCCATGCCGCCCAGCAGCGGCACCCATGCTGCCACCAGGTCGTCGGCATGCCCGGCAGCCCAGACCGACCCGGGCAGGAACCTGTCGCTGCTGGCATCGAAGCCTGCCACGTCAAGCAACCGGTTTGCCAGCACGGCCCCCTCGCCCCCGCCAAGGTCGGCCGCAATGACCTTGAGCACGGGCGTCCAGGTTTTCTCGAAGTCCACGAACACGCCGTCCTTGTCGAACAGGATCGCCTTGATCGAACTCATCGCTGGGCCTCGCTCAGAACCGGGCGACGAGGCTGGCAGGCACCGGACGCGGCCGGTCCGGCTGTGCCTCCGCCGGGGTGCCGAGATAGATGTACCCGGCAACCCGCTCGTGCCTTGCCAGGCCGAATGCCATGCGCACATCTTCGTCATAGGCGAACCAGCCCGAAATCCACTGCGCGCCAAACCCCATGGCGGTGGCGGCAATGATCAGGTTCTGGCATACCGCCCCGGCTGACAGCACCTGCTCCCATTCGGGAATCTTCGGATGGTCGGCAATGGCCGTGCTGACCACGCCGAGGACGCAGGGTGCGCGCGAAAACATGCCGCGCTGCATCGCCAGCGTATCCTCGCCATGACCGGGATGGAGCTCACTGTAGCGGGCAGCCAGAATGCCGCCTGCGCGCTCGCGCGCTTCGCCTTCAAACACGATGAACCGCCAAGGGCACAGCTTGCCGTGGTCAGGCACGCGGGTGGCAATGCCCAGCAACCGGTCAAGCTGTGCGGCATCAGGGCCCGGCCCGGTCATTGCCTTGGCCGACGCCGACCGGCGCGTTTCCAGCAGCCGCAGCACGTCGGACCGGTCGTTGAGCGCTGCCTCCGGCAAACCTTCCTTCAATTCGACAGTCATTGCATCTTCCCTCAAATCAGCCTGGCCCGCAGGCTCCGTTTCGACCTTCTAGCAGACTGTTGCGATGTTTACTAAACATTGGCCGCGCGCGTTAACCTTCTATTAAGGATCTCGTTGCAGCCGCCCGCTGGCCATGTTTTTCTACGCCTGCCGATCGGGAAACGGGTCGGGGGAAAAGTTCGGACCGGGGTCCTTCTAGAGTTGGGTTCCCCGAAAGTCTGACAGGGAAAAATGAAGAGCATGCACGTCTCTCTCTCACGTGCGCGCCAGCACCAGCAGGGCCGCCTTCTCACAGGGGCGGCCCTGACGCTAGCCGGTGCAGCACTTGTCACCAGCCTGTTTGCAATCGCTCCGCACGCGGCCCAGCGCGCTGATGCCGATGCCATGATCACCGGCTCGCTGCCACCGAAAACCACCGACATACCGTATGAACTGCGCATCGAGGTGACCCGCCCCGGTCTGGAGGGTCTCGAGCTTGCCGGCCGGCTGTCGGAAGATGGCGGCCTGATTACCCTGCCGATCAAGTGGAAGGTTCGCCGCGCCGCCTCGGATGGCGGCATGCCAGACACCACCAGCAACGACCTTTACGAGGAAAACTCGCCGATTACCTCGATGCGGATCGATCCCGGCAGCTACGAGGTCGAGGCGACTTATGGCTCCGTCTCCCTGGTCAAGCAGGTCGAGGTGCCGAAGTCCCATCACATGAGCTTCACCTTTGTGTTCAACGTGGGCGGGCTGCGCACGCTGTCCACCATCGCCAGTGAACCCCTGCCCGGCGCCACCCGTGCCGTGCACAAGGTCTATGCGCTCAACGGCCAGACCGCCGGGCAACTGGTTGCCACCTCGGACGTACCCGGCGGGTTGATGCGGCTGGGTGCCGGCACATACCGGCTGGAAAGCGAAATCGAACCGGGCAACACCGTCACCCGGACCGATGTGTCCATCAAGCCGGGCCTGTTGACAACGCTGCAACTGGACCACCTTGCAGGCGTCGCGCTGATTGATGCGGCGGGCGAAACCCGCTGGATCATGTCGGATGGCGAGCAAAAATGGTCGGCAACCGGCGCAGGCTCGCAGGTGCTGACACTGGCCCCCGGCAGCTATACCTGGCAGGCAGGTGGCACGCGGCGCACCGTCATCATCGAACCCGGCAAGCGCACGCAGGTGCAGGGCCGCTGAACCCGTCTACTGCGGCAACGGAATGAACTCTTCCGCATCGCCCGGCACGATGTCGAACTTCGCCTGCTTCCACTCGTTCTTTGCCTGCTCGATCCGGTCTTTCGAGGACGACACGAAGTTCCACCAGATGTGACGCGGCCCGTCCATCGGCTCTCCGCCCAGCACCATGAACCGAGACACCCGGGTGGCAACGATGGTGATGTGGGCGCCCGGTTTCAGCACCAGCAGTTGCGCGCCTTCGAACAGGTCGCCGCCAATCCGGATCTGGCCTGCCACCAGGTAGATCGCGCGTTCCTCGAACACTGGCGGCAGCGGCATCGATGCACCCGGATGCATCAGCACCTCGCCATAGAACATCTCCGATGCGGTCTGCACCGGCGATGTCTCGCCAAACATCCGGCCGGCGATGACGCGCAGCATCACCCCGCCATCGGTGATGACGGGAAGCTCGTCTGCCGCGTGATGCCAGAAGCCGGGCGCATCTTCTTCCTTGTCCTTCGGCAAGGCCACCCACGACTGGATGCCGAACAGCGAACTGTCGCTTGCCCGCACATCATCCGCGGTGCGCTCGGAGTGAACGATGCCCCTGCCCGCCTGCATCCAGTTTACCGCACCCGGGTTGATCGGCAGCGACGAGCCAAGGCTGTCGCGGTGAAAGATCTGGCCTTCGAAAAGCCAGGTAACCGTAGACAGGCCGATATGCGGATGCGGGCGAACATCGATGCCGTGCCCGGCCGCCATCCGTGCGGGGCCCATCTGGTCAAAGAAGATGAACGGGCCGATCATCTGCGTCCTGGCCGAAGGCAGCGCCCGCCGGACCTCGAAACCGCCAATGTCCCTCGCGCGCGGAACGATGATGTGGTCAACTGCATCGCATGACCTTGCATCGCCCGGCACCGGATCATCACAATCAAACCTGCTCATCTGAACTCCCGAAGTGGCCTTGAGGCGGTTGCTTCTGCACGCGGATATGCAGAACATGGCAGATAACCACGGAAGGAAAAAGGCATGGGCCAGATAAGCCTCGCGCAGATTGCCGTACTTCTGGCCGCTGCCGCGCTGATCGCGCCACTGGCCAAGTACCTGCGCATCGGTGCCGTACTGGGCTACCTGTTTGCCGGCGTGATCATCGGCCCCTTCGTGCTTGGCATCTTCAAGGACGCCGGCAACATGCTCAAGGTGGCCGAATTCGGCGTTGTGCTGCTGCTGTTCCTGATCGGCCTGGAACTCAGGCCGCAACGCCTGTTTGCCATGCGCCGCTCGGTCCTCGGGGCCGGCGGATTGCAGGTCCTCATCAGCATCGCCGTCATCACGGTCATCATGATCGCCGCGCAATACGGCTTTCGCTATGCCCTGTTTGCCGGGCTTGCCCTGTCGCTGTCATCCACCGCGATGGTGTTGCAGGTACTGAAGGAGAAAGGCGAGCTGGAACACCGCCATGGCAGGCTCGCGTTTGCCGTACTGCTGTTCCAGGACATGGCCGCCATCCCGATGATTGCCTTCGTCGGCCTGCTGGCGGTCAGCGTTGCAGACCAGGCCACCATGACATGGGCAGGCGCCATCAAGGCACTCGGCGCAATCTGCATCGTCGGACTGGCCGGCCGGTACATGCTGAGCTGGGTATTTCACCTGATCGCCAAGACCGGCCTTACCGAAGCCATGACGGCCTTTGCACTGCTCAGCGTTGTCGTCATCGAGATCATCTTCAAGGGGGCAGGCCTGTCGCCTGCACTGGGGGCCTTCATTGCAGGCGCGCTGCTGGCAGATTCTGCCTACCGCCACGAGATCGAGGCAAACATAAAGCCCTTCGAATCCCTGCTGCTTGGCATGTTCTTTGTGGCAGTCGGCATGTCGTTGAACCTGAAACTGGTGACCGAGAACCCTGCCCTGGTGTTTGGCGCAGCCGCCGCCCTGATGCTGACCAAGGGCGTCATCCTGTTCGGGGTTGGCCGCTACTTCGGATTGAACACCAGGGCCGCGCGGCGGTTTGCCTGCGCCCTGGCGCAGGGTGGCGAATTTGCCTTTGTGCTGACCGCAACGGCGGTTGCAGCCTATGCCATCACCAGCGACTACGCCTCCACCATCAACGTGGTCGTCACCGTGACAATGGTCGCAACGCCGCTGGTTCTGCTGGCCGAAGGCTGGTGGTCACAACGCCAGACAGTTGCACAAGGCACCGAGGACACTGCCGACGAGCTGCCCGACCACAAGGGTCATGTCGTCATCGCCGGACTTGGCCGGTTTGGCCAGATCATCGCGCGCATCCTGGCAGCCCGCAAGATACCGTTTACCGCACTCGATGGAGACCCGTCGCAGATCGAGATCGTCCGCAGGTTTGGTGGCAAGGTGTATTATGGAGATGCCACCCGCGAGGAAATTCTCGACGCCGCCCAGATCGACAAGGCAAGGGCGTTCGTGGTTTGCGTGTCCAACGTCGAAAACTCCTTGAAGATCGTCAACATGGTGCGCAGGAAGCATCCCGGCCTGCCGATTTACGTGCGCGCCCGTGATCGCAACCACGTTCACCGGCTGATGGACATCGGCGTTGAACACATCATCCGCGAGATGTTCCTGTCGTCGCTGGAGTTGTCGCGCAGGGTACTGCTGGAAGTGGGCTTGAGCCGCGATGAGGCCAACCACACCATAAAGGTTTTCGCCGAAAACGACCGGCGCCGGTTATACGAAGACTTCGCCCACCTCGAAGACGATCAGAAGATCGTCGACAACGCCAGGCGTCACACCCGTGAACTGCAGGACCTGTTCGAGACCGATGCGGAGGCGGTACGCGACGACAGCAAGGCAGGCAGGGACGCCGGCGGCAGGTCAGACCCGCCGCCATCCCGGTCAAGAAAGCCTGCTCCCGACGAAGCCGTATGATCAGCCTTTTGCCAGCGCGCGGCGCACGTCGGGCGGAGTCGCCTCGTCCACCAGTGCAGCCTTTACCTCGTCCAGCGACATCGAGGTCTGCGCCTGCGAACCCAGGCGGCGCACGTTGACGGAGTTTTCTTCCGCCTCGCGCTTGCCGCACACCAGGATCACCGGCACCTTGGCCAGCGAGTGTTCGCGCACCTTGTAGTTGATCTTCTCGTTGCGAAGATCGGTCTCGACATGCAGGCCCGCCTTGCGCAGCGTCGCCGCCACCTTGCTGGCATAGTCGTCAGCGTCCGACGTGATGGTCGCCACCACCACCTGCACCGGGGCAAACCACAACGGCATGTGGCCGGCATAGTTCTCGATGAGAATGCCGAGGAACCGTTCCATTGAACCGCAGATCGCCCGGTGCACCATGACCGGCCGCTTCTTTTCCGAGTCCTTGTCGATGTAGAACGCGCCGAACCGCTCCGGCAGGGCGAAGTCCACCTGCGTGGTGCCGCACTGCCAGTCACGGCCGATGGCGTCACGCAACACATACTCGAACTTCGGCCCGTAGAACGCGCCCTCGCCGGGGTTGATGGCCGTCTTGATCTTGCCGCCGGACTGCGTGGCGATCTCCGCCAGCACCTCCGACATGATCTGCTCGGCCAGGTCCCAGTCCTCGTCGGTGCCGACGCGCTTTTCCGGCCGGGTGGACAGCTTCACCGTGATCTCGTCAAAGCCGAAATCTGCATAGGTGGACAAGATCAGGTCGTTGATCCGCATGCACTCGCTGCGCAATTGCTCCTCTGTGCAGAATATGTGCGCATCGTCCTGGGTAAACCCGCGCACCCGCATCAGCCCGTGCAGCGCGCCAGACGGTTCGTAGCGGTGCACGTTGCCAAACTCGGCAAGCCGCACGGGCAGTTCGCGATAGGACTTCAGCCCGTGCTTGAAGATCTGCACGTGGCCCGGACAGTTCATCGGCTTGATGGCAAAGACACGATTGTCCTCGGTCTCGGTGACGAACATGTTCTCCTTGTACCAGCCCCAGTGACCCGAGGTTTCCCACAGCGCCTTGTCGAGGATTTGCGGGGCGTTGACCTCTTCGTAGGTGCCTTCAAGCCGCCGGCGCATGTAGTTGACCAGCGACTGGAACATCCGCCAGCCCTTGGAGTGCCAGAACACCACGCCCGGGCCTTCCTCCTGGAAATGGAACAGGTCCATCTCGCGGCCCAGCTTGCGGTGGTCGCGCTTCTCGGCTTCCTCCAGCATGTGGAGATAACCTTCGAGGTCTGCCTGGCTGCGCCCATGCAGTGCCGTAGATGCGGGTCAGCATCTCGTTGTTGGAGTCGCCACGCCAGTAGGCGCCGGCCACCTTCATCAGCTTGAAGGCCGTGCCGATCTGGCCGGTTGATGCCATGTGCGGCCCCCGGCACAGGTCGAACCAGTCGCCCTGATAATAGATCTTGAGGTCCTGCTCGTCCGGAATGGCGTCTATCAGCTCGACCTTGTAGGCCTCGCCCTTGTCGCGAAACACCTGCTTTGCCTTGTCGCGCGCCCAGACTTCCTTGCTGAACGGCTGATTGCGCTGGATGATCTCGCGCATCTTCTTCTCGATGACCGGCAGGTCCTCGGTGGTGAACGGCTCGTTGCGCTTGAAGTCGTAGAAAAAGCCGTTCTCGATCACCGGACCGATGGTGACCTGTGTGCCGGGCCACAACTCCTGCACGGCCTCGGCCATCACGTGCGCCGCATCATGGCGGATCAGTTCCAGCGCTTCGGCGTCGTCCCGCGTGATGATGCGGAACCGCGCGTCAGCCTTGATCGGGTCTGCCAGGTCAGCCAGCTGGCCGTCCAGCATCACGGCCACGGCCTTCTTCTGCAGCGACTTGGCAATCGAGCCTGCAACGTCGGAACCGGTCGTGCCGGCTTCATACTCGCGCACTGAACCATCGGGGAATGTAAGGGAGATCATCTGTGTCACCTCTTGCTCACTCTCTGCCTACGAACGCAGGTAAGCGGTTTTGATGAAAGCGGCCGCTGCGAAAATGGCCGCGCACGCATCGTTAAATGCGCAATGCAGGCTGCTTCGTCAAGCACCGCAGCTCAGCCTGGACCGTTCGCCCAGATAGCCTCTCGGATTTTCTGAAACCCGGAAACCAAAGATTAACCATGCCGCGGCTATGGTCCGTTCAGCGTTAACCATAACCGACCTCAAGGAAACCACGATGACATCCCTCACCAAGCGTGTTTCTCTGGCGGCTGCATCGGCGGTACTTCTGTCGCTCACCGCAGTTCCAGCCTTCGCCGCCGACCTCGATCTTCCGCCGCCGCCGCCGCCGATGCCTGAACTTCGCGCATCAGTCACGGACTGGTCCGGCCTCTATGTCGGTGCCCAGCTTGGCGTCGGTTGCCTCGAAGCCAACTACCTTCCTCCCGTTGGCGCCGATCCGAACATGGCAGGCTGCACCGGCATGGGCGGCGTCTATGGTGGTTACAACTACCAGCTTGGCTCATCGTTCGTGGTTGGCCTTGAAGCCGACTACTCGGCGAGCTTCGACGGTCACCTGTTCTTTGCCCCGGCCCCTGAAGACACCAACTACTACCTGAACGACCTGACCACGGTCCGTGCCCGCCTCGGCTGGCTGGCCACCGACAACACCATGCTGTTCGCAACCGGTGGCGTGGGCTGGATGGGAACCACCTTCGACGGTCTGGTGGGTCCAGGCGCAGAGTTCAGCTCGACTGATGAAACCCTGTTCGGCTGGCTTGTCGGCGGCGGCATGGAAACGGCCGTCACCAGCAACTTCCACATCAAGGCTGAATATCTGTACGGTCAGTTCGACGACCAGAGCTATGACCTGACGGTCGCTGCCTGTGCCCCGACTTGTATCGTCGACATGAACGTCGATGACTTCCACGCATTCCGCATCGGTGCCAGCTACAACTTCAACTTCGGTGGCGGCTACACCACCGCGTCCGCTACCAAGTGGTAATGTCTCGCTGATTTCTGCAAGCAGTCAGTGAGTTGGGTCTGACCGGTCTTCCCCCTGCAAGGAAGGCCGGTCATTTTGCGTCCGGTGCGCCTCGCACCCGCCTGTACTGCCATACGCGCCAGCCCGCCGCCGGCACGTCATCCGGCACCGGGTCATAGCCGCTTGTCCCCCACGGATTGCAGCGGCCAATCCTGAACACGCCAAGCCAGAATCCCGCCCAGGCACCGTGCCGGTCAATCGCCTCCATGGTATAGCTGGAGCACGTCGGCAGGTGCCGGCAGGTGCGGCCCACGAACGCTGAAAACGTCAGTTGATAGGCGCGAACAAGCACCATCATGACGCTTGCAACAATGCCGCGGCGCGGTTTCATTTGCACACTTCACTCCTCGCGCAGACATCCGTCTGCACCAACCATCCAGCAGGCAGGCTGATACCCCATGGCGCAAGACAAGCCCAACATCCTTTTCATCATGGTCGACCAGCTGGCAGCACCGTTCCTGGCCACCTACGGGCACAAGTTGGTCAAGACACCCAACATCGACAAGCTCGCCGCAGAAGGCGTGGTGTTCGAGAATTTCTATTCGCCGAGCCCGCTTTGCGCACCGGCGCGCGCGGCCATGATGTCGGGCCAGTTGCCATCGCGCAACCGCGTGTATGACAACGCCGCAGAGTTTGCCTCGATGACGCCGAGCTTTGCACACTACCTGCGCCTTGAGGGCTACCGTACCTGCCTGTCCGGCAAGATGCACTTCGTCGGCCCCGACCAGTTGCACGGCTTCGAGGAGCGCCTGACCACCGACATCTACCCGGCCGACTTCGGCTGGACTCCCGACTGGCGCAAGCCGCAGGAGCGCGTCGACTGGTGGTATCACAACCTGCTGTCGGTCAAGCAGGCCGGCATCGCCGAGCAAACCAACCAGCTCGAATACGACGACGAAGTGGGCTTCCAGGCCGTGCGCCGCATCTATGACTATGCGCGCAACCCTGACCAGCGTCCGTTCTGTCTGGTTGCCTCGTTTACCCACCCGCACGACCCCTATGCCGCGCGTGCCAAGTACTGGAACCAGTACAAGGCCGATGAGATCGACGGACCGGCAACGCCCTGCCCCGGCTACGATAACCTCGACCCGCACTCGCAGCGGCTGTGGAAGGTCTCGGCGATGGACGACTACGACATCACGGCCCAGGACACGCTGAATGCGCGCCGCGCCTACTATGCCAACATCACCTACCTCGACGACCATGTCGGGCGCCTGCTGGAAACGCTGGACGATTGCGGCCTGGCCGATGACACGGTGGTCGTGTTCACCTCGGACCACGGCGACTTCATGGGCGAACGCGGCCTTTGGTACAAGATGAGCTTCCTCGAGCACTCGGCTCGCGTGCCGCTGATCGTCCACTACCCCAGCCGCTTCAAGCCGCGCCGGGTAACGCAACCCGCCTCCCTGCTCGACATCCTGCCAACGCTGTCGGCAATTGCTGGCCACGAAGGCCACGCCGCAACGCTCGATGGCCGGTCGCTGCTGCCACTGCTGGACGGTGCCGCCGAAGACCTCGACGCGCCGATCTATGGCGAACTGACCTGCGAAGGCTGCATTGCACCGGTATTCATGGTGCGCCAGGGCGACTGGAAGCTGATCATCTGCAAGACCGACCCTGACCAGTTGTTCAACCTGGTGGACGACCCTAGCGAGGTGAACAATCTTGCCGGCTCGGCTGCCCATGCCGATACGCTGCAAGGGCTGAAGGCACTCGCCGCAAAGCGCTGGGATGCAGACCGGCTGGAGGCCGAAATTCGCGAAAGCCAGCTCGTGCGCCTTACCGTCTGGCACGCGCTGCGTGAAGGCAAATGGTACCCGTGGGACTACCAGCCGCTGCGCGATGCCTCGGAGCAGTACATGCGCAACCACAAGGATCTGAACGTGCTGGAAAAGACGTCCCGTTACCCGAGCCCATCCATGCCGGAGAAGAAATCAGACTGAGGCAACCGAGGTATCGTTCCCGGCCGGGGCACCCTCGGCCATGTCGAGAGCCTTGACCACCGCATCGAACGTCAGCAGCGTCGAGGCATGCCGCGCCTTGAAGTCGCGCACAGGTGTCAGTGCTTCCAGGTCAGCCCAGCGGCCGGACGGCGCAGGCCCGTCCTGCTTCAGCATGGCATGCATCTGGTCGCGCAGCTCGCGCAGTTCTGCCGTGCTTGCACCCACAATGTGATGCGCCATGATGGACGAAGACGCTTGCCCCAGTGCGCACGCCTTAACGTCATGCGCGAAGTCGGTCACAATACCGTTATCGAGCTTGAGGTCGACCGTAACCTTGGAGCCGCACAACTTGGAATGTGCCACGGCAGTGCCATCAGGCGCGTCCAGGCGGCCCAAAAGCGGGATATCTGCGGCGAAGCCGAGAATCTTCTTGTTGTAGATGTCGTTCAACATGTCGTGGATCAATATGGATAATCCCGCATTGCAATGCCAGAGGCTTCCCACCATGTAAATATCCAGACAGATCCTTGACGATGGCGAACCAGTTTTTCCGGCAGGCTGACAATATGTCTTTTTGCACCCCGGCGTATCAGGTGCTATGACCGGTTCTCTATGTCGTCATGAAGGGTTGTCCTGGCTTTTTCAGAGGGACCAATCACAAATGAACAGTTCATGTCCGGCCGAACCCAAACTGGAACTGGCCACCATATCGACCGAGGTAAAAATGGATGCTGTCGTAAAGCGACTTAAGCCTTCCGAGCCAAACATTGGCCCAGGCCCCCAGGTCGAGAAACCTTCCGAAGAACAAGCGCTTGAGGCCGTCCGTACCCTGATTGCATGGGCCGGTGACGACCCTGCGCGTGAAGGCCTGGCTGATACGCCAAAGCGCGTGCTGAAGGCCTATGGCGAGCTGTTTGCCGGCTACAAGACGTCGGCTGATGACATCTTGCAGCGCACCTTCGAGGAGGTTGGCGGCTATGACGACATGGTGCTGGTGCGCAATATCGAGTTCTTCTCGCACTGCGAACACCACATGGTTCCGTTCTTCGGCCATGCCCACATCGCCTACTTGCCAACGGACGGCGTTGTCGGCCTGTCCAAGCTGGCGCGCGTGGTAGAAGTGTTCAGCCGCCGTTTGCAGACCCAGGAGAACATGACCGCCCAGATCGCCCATGCGATCGATCACCTGCTGGAAACGCGCGGTGTTGCGGTATTGATCGAGGCGGAACACCAGTGCATGACCATGCGTGGCGTGCAGAAGCGCGATGCATCGACGGTGACCACCCGCTTTGCTGGCGAGTTCAAGGCACAGCCCGCCTTGCAGGCGCGGTTCATGGAGCTTGTGCGCATGCAGCGCGCACGCTGACCGGGCACAGGCCGTGACGTCTCCGCAATTCGCGACTGCCTCAAGTGTCGCCGACCTTGAGGAAGGCAGCGTGTTTGCGCCGCGCTTCGACGATAACGGCCTGATACCCGCCATTGCGCTGGATGCCAAAACCCAGGCACCGTTGATGTTTGCCTGGATGAACGCCGAAGCGCTGGCGCTGACGCTGGACACCCGCTTGGCGCATTACTATTCGCGCTCGCGCGGCAAGCTCTGGAAGAAGGGCGAAACCTCCGGCCAGACCCAGGCCGTAGTGCGCGTGCGCACGGATTGCGACCAGGACGTCGTGGTGATCGATGTCGAGGTAGCCGGTGATGGCGCTGCGTGTCACACAGGCCGTGCCACCTGCTTCTACCGTGAAGTGAGCTCCGACGGCACATTGAAAACCATCGACAGCGACCGTCTGATCGACCCGGACGAAGTCTACGGCTCAGGCCACAAGGACTGATTTCCAGCAGTTATGAACTGAAGGACGCCCACCCGGCCGTGGACGGCATACCAGTTGCAGCAGCAGGCGCCGCCTGAGGATCGGGCTGGGGTGCCTGGGCCGGCGTGAACTGGGGAACGACGGCTTGCGGCTGGGCGTAGGTTGGCGCTGTCTGCGGTTGAGGCGTGGTGAACGCCGGTGCTGGCTGTTGTTGGGGCCATGCAAACGCTGCGGCAGGCGGGACATCCGGCACCTGCGGCATCATCATGGACGGCATTGGCACCCCGGGCTGTTGAGGCATGACGGGCCCAGCAACAGGCTGCCGGGCAAGCATCTGCGCGACACTCGGCATTTCAGCCGGCATGGCGTGTTGCACCGGCTGCGGCGCGGCCGGATAAACTTCGGGCTGGTAGGCCGCCATCATTGCAGACGGCATTGCCGGCACCGGCGGGGCCGGCATAGCCTGAATGGCTGGTGCAGCCTCGAACGCGGCTTGGGGCTGATAGGCTGGTGCGGGCTGAAGCATGTCCGGCTGGCTGAACGCTGAAGCTGCTGGTTCATGAACAGCCTGCGCCGGCTCTTCGAGTGCGGGCTCAGGTGCACTACCGGCGCCCATGACCGAGGCCAGCAGCTCGGTGATGTCCTTCTGGGTGATGAAGCCCTTGATGGTGGTGCCGTCGCAAACCAGTACGCATTCGGCGCCGGTCTCGCTCAGCAGTTCAAGGATTTCGGTGACCTGCGTATCCATCTGGCAGACGGCAGCCTGCTCGCGCAGCAACTCGCCCGCCATCATCTGCATGACCGATGATCCAATGCGGCCTGCCGCGCCGATGATTTCACGCTGGGTCAGGATACCGCGAACATCGCCACGGTCACTCAGCACCAGCGCGGCGGGAGACTGGCTGGACCGCATGTACGCGCAAACATCCACGATCATGGCACTGTGCAGGATCGCCGGGATGCCGCGACCGTACTGTTCGATGATGCTGGAAGCGTCCATGAGGGGCCCTGTTGCCGGTGAGGAAGTTGGCAGAATTCCGGATGCAACGGTTGTCGCACGAAACCGTTAACCAGACGTTTCAACCAGCCCGTGTAACCGCTGCCGGCTTCAGCGGATCGAACCACGAAAACGCCAGCAAACCGGTAATCAGGCCGCCAAGGTGAGCCTCCCAGGCGATACGGTTGCCGGTCAGCAACCCGCTGCCGGCAAACAGCACATCCATGCTAATCCAGATGATCAGGAACACCACCGCAGAGCGGTTGGTGAACAGCCGCCACAACGGCTCGGGCGGCGACATGCTCATGTCGCGCTGCATGGCCGTGCGCAAGGTGCCGCCATTGGCGAATATCAGCCGCACGGTAATTGCCATCTGGCCGGCAATGGCACCTGACGCACCTACCAGCACCATGTCCTCGTGCCAGTTCACCAGCAGCGAAAACAATGCCGCAACGGCGGCCGCCAGGGCGCTGAACGCCAGGAACCGCCAAGTCCCCAGCCGCCTCGCAGCCACGGAACCGAAAGCCAGCATCCAGAACGAGTTGACCGCAAGGTGCATCCAGTCGCCGTGCAGGAACCCATAGCTGACGAACGACGTTACCCTGGCGATGTCGCCACCAGGCAAGACGTTGCCACCATCTACAAATCGTACCGGAATGAAAGCCAGTGCCATGATGATCTGGTTGGCCAGCGTATCAGGTGAAAATTGCACAACGAGGTGGATCGCGAGGAAAGCCAGCGCCAGCCAGATGACCACCTTCGGCGCGTTGAACAGCGGCGCATTGGGCTTTTCATCCTGCCACTCCTCATCCGCAAACCGGCGCTCATCGTCGCCGTCGGCTCCGCCACCGTCCGCGTCACGGCCACCATCTCGGCTATCTTGAGTCATTGTCTGGCCTTTACCGGGATGGAGTCTGGCACGACGCCTGCATTTGCCAAGCAACGGCGTACAGCTTTGGAACACTCATTGATGCCCATCGGGCAGAGTACGGATATGGCAAGCAATACACATATTTTCAACAATGGCCCAGACGACGCTGCAATGCACCCGGCAAGCCGCACGCTGCTGCGCACGTGGGAACGCATCCGTGGCGAAGCCAATGCCCCCCACCGCCATGACATCGGACTGCGCGACCTGGCAGAGGTTGTGCCGTGGGTGTGTACGCTGGCCCGTGACAACGAACAGATGGCCTACACCTGGAAGCTGGCCGGTTCTGCCGTGTGCGAAACCTGGGGCCGCCCGCTGACCGGCATGCAGGCCTTCGCCGACTGGCCAAGCTTTGACCGCGAAACCATCGTGCGTGGCCTCGACACGGTTGTCGGCATGAAGCAGCCGTGCGTGGGCCGTTTCCTCGCCCGCTCGTTCGGCGGCCGTGAAGTGGGCTTCGAGTTCGCCGCCGTGCCTGTGATTGCCGGAGACGGTGAAAGCGTGCAGGCGCTTGCAACATTCGCCACCTTCCGTGATCGTCGCGAGATGGAGGGCGATCCACTGGTGGACTTTGAAATTCGCCGTATCCGCATCCTGTGGAGTGACCAGTTGCCCGGCACCCCGGCTGCCCAGGCTGCCGAGATCTACAGCAACTCGGACGTGCGCCGCATCAACTCGAGCTTCCTCAGGGTCATCGAGGGCGGCAAGCCCTGACACGCCGCAACCATGGCATGCATCGGCTGAAATGCTGACGCCTCGTTAACAACGCATTAACGGAACTTCGCTTAAGATTTCCTGGCCGGGACGACTCCCGGCCCGCGCCAGCTCGGGGAGAGTAAACACGTGGCCTCTCAACAAGGAAATTTGACGTGAACGCACTTCCGTTGTCTACCCAGTTGTTCCCATCTTCCGGTGAAGAGGGAGACACTGCGCCGCGCATCCTGTTTGGCCGGTTCATGATGCCCGACATGAGCGAGCATCCTTGCCAGGTCGCCCGGATCGATGCTGACGGCGTGACCCTTCTGACCAACATTCCCGTGAGCCAGGGCACTGTCCTGATCGCCTACCTTGACGACATCGGCCGGGTTGACGGCACTGTTGATGGCAAGGTCGATGGCGGCTTTCACGTCAACTTCAACCTGACGGGTGCGCGCCGCGAGCGCATGGAAAAGCGCATCGAGTGGCTGCAGGACGCAAACCCGGCCCAGCGCCGCCATGACCGCTTCAAGCCCAAGGAGGCCGTCTCCCAGGTCTCGCTCGCTGATGGTCGCGAGTACAAGTGTGAAGTGCTCGACATCTCCATCTCGGGTGCTGCCATCAAGTGCCACGTGCTGCCATCCATCGGCACCTATGTGAACCTCGGCCGCATGCGCGGCCGCGTCGTGCGCTACACCGCAGACGGCTTCGCCATCGAGTTCATTCGCAAGATGGACCCGGCCAAGCTGGAGCTCGCCGCAAGGATCTGACGCGGCCACCCTGCCCGTTCCCATCATTTCCAGCCCGCTGCGGACCTCAGGTCTTCAGCGGGTTTTTGCCGGCCTGGGGCGGCGTGGGTAACCGTTTGCAAACCAGTTAGCCACCGCTTCATGATTAATGGAATTCCCGCGGTTCGATTCAAAAGCGGGACAACTGCTTAGCTGAATCTCAAATCCCGTTCTGTAGCCTTCAATCCAACAATAAAAGGGATTGGGGCGTTTCAAATGAACATGATCAAGGGGATGGCGGTGTGCCTGGCGATGATCGCCATGTCACTTCCGGCACAAGGGTACAGCAAGACAAAGACAGCCAACCTGAACTCGGCTGACACAATTCACGCACCGTCATTCGGTGTCACTCTGCCGCCGATCGGCTTCGTGCAGTTCTGCGCGCGCTACAAGGCAGAGTGCCGCGAAACAGGCACGGATGCCCGCGAAGCCAGTCTGACGCAGAAGAGCTGGTCACAGGTTGTTGAGGTCAACTCGTTCGTCAACGCGAAGATCGCACCTGCCACCGACCAGGAACTGTACGGCACCGTGGAACGCTGGGACTACCCCTCGGCTGCAGGTGACTGCGAAGACTACGTGTTGCTCAAGAAGCGTTATCTCGAAGGCCTCGGCTTCCCGTCGGAAAGCCTGCTCATCACCGTCGTGCTTGATGAAAACGGCGACGGCCATGCCGTGCTGATGGTGCGCACCGATGGCGGTGACTTCGTGCTCGACAACCGCCGCAACACCGTCCTGCGCTGGTCCGAGACGGGCTACCAGTACATCAAGCGCCAGTCGCAGGAAAATCCGCGCATCTGGGTGTCCATGGGCGAAAAGCCCCAGCGCGGTGCCGATACCGTCGCTGGCGCAAACTGAAGGCACACGCATCTGAACTGATTTCGAACGGCCCCGGTCGGCGTCCCCTCCCCATCCCCCACCAGACCGGGTCCCAGGGGCCAGCATCGATCCCACCCGATGCTGGCCCCGACCTTTTTCAGGACACCATGCACCCGCGGCAGGACCTGCGAGCCGTCAGGTCTCGATCAGCTTGAGGCCGTTTTGCACGGCATAGCGGTATACCTTGTCGACATAGGACTGGGCCGCCTTGCGCAACATCTCTTCGCCGGCCCCGTCGATACTCTTCACCACGCGGCCCGGCGCCCCCAGCACCATTGAATTATCGGGGATGGTCTTGCCCTCGCCCAGCAGTGCATGTGCCCCGATGATGCAGTTGCGCCCCACAACGGTGCCGTTCATGACGGTCGCCCCCATGCCGATCAGCGTGTTGTCGCCAATCGTGCAGCCGTGCAGCATCGCCAGATGACCCACCGTGACGCCTTCACCAATAACCATGGGATAGCCGGGGTCAGTATGCAGCACGCAACTGTCCTGGACGTTGCTCCTGTCGCCAATGACGATGGCATCATTGTCGCCGCGCACCGTTGCGCTGAACCACACGCTGGTGAGGTGGCCCATGCTGACCTTGCCGATCACCGACGCGTTGGGCGCGATATAAAACTCACCGCTCGCCGGCAGCACCGGGCGATGACCCTCGAATTCGTAAATGCTCATGAGCCCCTTCTCCGTGCGCCGCTTCCTGCCGCGCGCATTGGGCCAGTGGGCGGCTAAAGCGACATCAGCATGTCCGTGAGCACGATTAACACGATCCCGCTCATGAAACACCACAGCACTGCGGTGATCAGCCCGGCGATGGTCAACCCGAGGTATCGCCATCCATACGACACATGGCTGATGGCTGCCCCGGCAAGGATGAACGGGGCTGCAAACATTACCCCCAGCACGCGAAGCGGCACGGTCAGCATCGAACCTTCCTCGATGATCGAAACGAAGGACGGTCGCGTCGCCCCCAGCCACAGCCAGGCGGAGTGCACAAGCCCTGCACCCACAAGCCCGAATGCCATCACCACCAGAAACGTGTCATAATCCATCACGCACCACCCAATCGACACACTGGCCGGCACCGCCGGCACCTACCGTTTACACTACTTGCACGGCTGTCATGCAACGGGCATACCAAACTCATGAGCCAGCACAGACGCCACAGTCCGGGCTACACCACCCGCGAAAGATCCATCGGCCGGTTGGCATTGACGCTTGCCGGGCTGATCCTGGTGACCGCCGGCACGATTGTAACGTGGCTGTTCCTGGCCGACCGGGACCTGCTGTTCGCAAGCCCGACGGCCCAGACCGATGCAACCGAGGCGCCAACCATGGCGCGTTACCGTTTTGATACAGTTGAGCTGATTGCCCCCACCCGGCTGGTGACACGGGTGAAAAAGCCCACGCTGGGCAATATCAGCAAGCTCGACATGCTGCTGCCGTGGGAATACCAGGCCGGGACGGTGCCAAAGTTGCCGGCTGATGCCGCCGAGTTCAACGACTGGCTGATCCTGACGCTGGACACCGTGGGCCAGGACGAACTGTCGCCGGTCGAGCGCTACGGCGAGGTGTACCCGGTGTATTTCGACGGCGAGCCGAAGCTTGTCGACGGCAACCTGCTGCAATACCAGTTCAAGCAGGGCTCACCCTATGCCGACCTGGTGTTGTACGTTGCCAACGCTGACGGCAAGCACGTGGTGCACAGCTGCGACAAGAAGAAGTCCGTGCTGGGACCCATCCTGTGCGAACGCACCATCCAGATGACGCCGCAGGTGCGCTTGCGCATCCGGTTTGCGCGCAAGCACCTGGACAAGTGGGCGGAAATCGAGGCCAACGTGCGCCGCGCCATGGCCAGCATGCTGCACAACCTGCAACCCGGCTGACAGCTCAGGCGGGGCCTGCCCCAACGCTACTCCAGGTCGTAGCTCAGGATGGCCATCGAGAAGTTGTAGGACAGGTCATCGGGGTCTTCGTCATCACGGAACACCACGCCGATGAATTCCTCGCCCACGTAAACCTCGGCGGAATCATCCTTCTGCGGGCGTTGGCGCAGCTGGATCGACGGCTGCTTGAACGTCGCGTGGAAGTACTTCGTCAGCTTGGAGATTTCGTCAGGTGTCATCGGTCAGGACCTCTCATGGGATTTGCAGCGATTTTCAAGGTCTAGCGCCGTTTGACCTGATGCGACAACCCCAAAGCAGGATCAGTCCGCACTGTCTTCGGATTTGTTCACCGGAAGCAGTTGATCCATGATCCGGGATGGTTCGCTGCAGCCTGCATAACCGACCACCTTGGCCGGAACGCCTGCCACGGTGCGGTTTGGGGGCACGTCATGCAGCACCACAGATCCGGCAGCCACGCGCGAGCAATGGCCGATCTCGATGTTGCCGAGAATGGACGCCCCGGCCCCGATAAGGCAGCCGTGGCGCACCTTCGGGTGCCGGTCGCCGTCTTCCTTGCCGGTACCGCCCAAGGTCACCGAATGCAGCAACGAGACGTTGTCCTCGATGACCGCAGTTTCCCCGATCACGATGGAGTGGGCATGGTCGATCATGATGCCACGGCCGATGCGGGCATTGGGGTGAATGTCGCAGCCGAAAATCATCGAGGACCGGCTTTGCAGGTAATAGGCGAAGTCTTTGCGGCCGCTCATGTAGAGCCGGTGCGCCATGCGGTATGTCTGCAGGGCCTGGAACCCCTTCAGGTAGAGCAACGGCTCGACGTAGCGGTGGCAGGCAGGATCACGGTCATAAACGGCCAGTATGTCGGCACGCGCAGCCACCCCGATCTCTGGGATCGGCGTCCAGCGCATCCTCGAAGCCCTGCACGATCAGTTCTGCACTGATGTCGGCATTGCCCAGCCGCTGCGCGAGGCGGTGGCACAGCGCCTCCTCGAAGCTCGACGGGTTCAGCACCGACGTGAAGATGAAGCCGCCAAGACTGGTGTCCTGGCTGGTAATTGCCTCGGCTTCTTCGCGGATACGGTCCCAGACCGGGTCGACAGACTTGATCTTGCGGGCGGAAAAGGTGCTTGGCATCGGATGCACTCCCTCTAAATGGGTGCGGAGCGGCAACTGCCGCTGATGGTTCTCAGCACAAACATGTAATCCTGAAAGGTGTCAGCGCCAAGTCAACTTATCGAAGAATGTCAGCAGTGCCTGCGTGAACACATCGTTCATGTCGCCAGCCACCATGTGGCGCGCGCCTGCAATATCGGTAAATTCCGCATGCGGCACGGCTTCCACCAGCGCCTGCACCTCGTCATCGCCCACCAGCTCGCTTTCCCGGCCGCGCACCAGCAATACCGGCATTTTCAGCCGACGGGCAGCGACAAAGCCCTTTGCCTCGACATCCTGGGCATGGCGTTCGGGGTTTTCGCGGGTGGAGATGAAGTTGGGGTCCCAGTGCCAGCGATAGCGGCCATCGGGGTCCTTGCGCAGGTTTTTCGACAATCCTGACAGGTTGGTGGGCCGGGGCCGGTGCGGCAGGTACTGCGAAATTGCATCTGCCGCCTCTTCCACGGTTTCAAAGCCCTCTTCGGCATGCTCGCGCATGAAGCCGATGATGCGGGCAACCCCGTCCACCCGCATTTTCGGGGTGATGTCGACCAGTACGAGGGCAGACAGCAGGTCGTTGCCTTCATCGCTGCCCCCGGCGAACAGTCCCGCAAGCCCGCCCAGCGACGCGCCCACGACGCCCGGCCTGAAGCCGGTTTGCGCCTTCAGGGCACGTGCCACCTCCAGCATGTCGGCTGCGAACCATTCGAACGCATAGTCGCCTGACGCGATCCATTCGCTGTCGCCATGGCCGCGCTGATCGAAGGTGACAGCGGTGATGCCGCTTTTTGCCAGCGCCGTGGCCGTGCCGCCCCAGCTGTGCCGCGTCTGGCCGCCACCGTGGGCCAGCACCACGCACCCGCGCGCGCCTTGCGCCTCGCGAATGTCTCCCACCAGCCGGTTGCCCTGGGCACCGGTGAACTCAATGCTTTGCACTTTCATCAGGGCCGCCTGTCCAGAAAATCCAGCACAGACAGCTTGAACGTCTTGTCACCGACCGCCTTCATGTGGTCGCGGCCGGGCAGTACCACGCCTTCGGCACCTGGTATCTCGTCCACCAGCGTTGAAACCGCACCTGCAATCTCGTCATCTTCGCCTGCAACCACCAGCACCGGCGCCTTGATGGTGGCAAGCTGCTCCGGGCTGACCGTTTCGCGATGCGACGAGATGCAACTGGCAAGAGCCTCGAGGTCGGATTTGGTCTGCTCTGCAAACAGCCGGAAGCCAAGTGCGTTCGCATTCTTGATCTTGTCAGCCGATGGCGCGCGCAGCGCTGCCGCAATCTCGTCGCCCCCGCCCACGCCATGGATCATGTTGCCGGCAAGGCCCGCAATCACCAGCGAACGGGCCTGCTCGCCATGGTGGATACCCAGAAGCGCGGTCAGGCGGGCGCCCATGGAATAGCCCATGATGTCCACCTGCTTGTGACCGAGATGTGCAATCAGCCGGCTGGAATCGAGCGCCATCTCTCGCGACGTATAGCGTGCCGGATCATATAGCTTCTGGCTCTTGCCGTGGCCCCGGTTGTCGATGGTGATGACCTGACGTCCGGCCTTTTCGAGCAGGTCGATCCAGCCTGTCGATTGCCAGTTGACCCGGGCATTCGAGGCAAAGCCGTGGATCAGCAGGATGGGCTCGCCTTCCCCGATCACCTCGTAGGCAATCTGGACATCATCTGACATGAATGTTGGCAAGTGGGGTAAACTCCACATAATCGTTCAGGGGCTTGGCCGATGCGCGCAAGGTATGCTATCGCCCATGCGGCGGTCCACCTTTAAGCCGCCAGTCGTCAACACCCAATTCAGCCCGCCTGCCTCGTGCTGCCGGCTGGACCAAGGCAGATATCATGGCCAACACCGGTACACCGAAGTTCCACAACGACATGGGCGTGGCCTCAATAGAGATCGGCGTCCGCGAGTTCCAGTGCACCGGCGCGCACGCCCCCTTCGACCATCCGCACGTCTTTCTGGACATGGGTGACGACAACGAGATCGTATGTCCGTACTGCTCCACGCTGTACCGGTACACCGCTGACCTGAAGGCCCACGAAGCGCGCCCCGCAGCAGCGGTTTTCCACGACTGAACTGGTTCTTGATGGCCTGAAATGGACACGGCGGCGCTGGCCCCTCAACCAGCACCGCCGCATCGTCGCGTTCGCACCGCCTAGCGGGCGTGGCGCTCTCACCCCTCAGAAAGAGCATCCGGCCCGGCAATTAGTCCAGCAAGCGGCGCTGAACTGAACGCTTGATGCAATGTCTCATTGCGCTAGCCTGATTACAATTTGAAACAAATTTTAGGGTGAAGGGATAGTTAACGTTCACCATGCCAAAGCCGCCTGACATTCGCGACTACGCCGAGGCTGACGAGGCCGCGCTGATTGGCCTTGTCCGCCAGTTGCAGGCGCACGAGATGCAGTACTATGACCGCATGCTGCCGCCCGAGGACATCGCAGGCTGGTATGTCGATACCCTGAAAGACGACTGCCGGCAGCACGCGGGTCACATCCGCATGGCCTGCATCGACGGGCGCGTGGTTGGCTATTGCGCCATCCTGACCCGTGTCGACAGCGACGACGTGGACGAGAAGCCGTACCGCTATGCCTATGTCAGCGAGCTGGCGGTGTCAGAGCACGTGCGCGGCCAGGGCGTCGGCAAGGCGCTGCTGGCAGACGCAGAGCGGCTTGCGAGAGCAGCAGGCGCCCAGTGGCTGCGGGTGTCAGTACTGACCCGCAACACCCTCGCGCACGAGGTCTACAGGAGCTATGGTTTTGCCGATCGCCTCGTCAACATGGAGAAGCCGCTGACATGAGACTCGCAGGCAAGACGGCAATTGTCACCGGCGGCGCTTCCGGGTTTGGCGAAGGCATCGTGCGCCGGTTTGCCGGGGAAGGTGCGAACACCGTCATTGCCGATATCAATGACGAGGCTGGCTGGAAGCTGGCCGGCGAACTGTCCGGTGCCGGTACGCCCTGCATGTTCACCCATTGCGACGTGAGTGACAGCGGCTACGTGCACAACCTCGTCCACTCCACCGTCGAGCAATTCGGCAGCGTCGACATCATGGTCAACAATGCCGGCATGCCGCAAACCAACCAGCCGATGCTCGACGTGGACGAAGCGACGTTCCAGAGACTGTTCGATGTCAACGTGAAGTCGATCTTCCTTGCGGCCAAGGCCGTCGTGCCGGTGATGCGGGCGCAAGGCTCGGGCAGCATCATCAACACCGCCTCCACGGCCGCGCTCAGGCCTCGCCCGGGGCTGGTCTGGTACAACGCCTCCAAGGGTGCCGTTACCACCATGACAAAGGCCATGGCCATCGAGCTTGCCCCTGACCAGATCCGCGTCAACGCACTGTGCCCCGTGGCGGGTGAAACGCCGATGCTGGGCGCGTTCATGGGGGGCGAGGTCACTGAAGAAATGCGCGCGGCGTTCATTTCAACCGTCCCCATGGGCCGCTTCTCCACCCCGCGAGACATGGCAAACGCTGCGCTGTTTTTCGCCAGTGACGAAAGCGCCTTCATCACCGGCGTGTGCATGGAAGTGGACGGCGGGCGCTGCATCTAGTGTCGTCATCGACCTCCATAAGCCTGAAGCAGGCGCGCCGCATTGCGCTCACCGCGCAAGGGCTGTCCGGGTCACAGCCTCCGGCAAGGGCAACCCGCTGGAACGCCTTGGGCAAAGCCATAGACGACCTCAACCTGCTGCAGATCGACAGCGTCAACGTGCTGTCACGCTCGCACTACCTGCCGCTGTTCTCGCGCCTTGGCGCGTATGACCGCAGCCTGCTCGACCGGCACACGCTGGCGCACAGCAACCGCCGATGCTTCGAATACTGGGCACACGAGGCAAGCCTGCTGCCGCCACGGTTCCAGCCGCTGCTCAGATGGCGGATGGACGATGCCAGAAACGGCCAGGGCATCTACAAGGGCTTAACTCAATTTGCCAGCCAGAACCGGCAGGTGCTTGAAAGGACTCTCGAAAAGATCACCCGTGAAGGACCGCTCCGCCCGCGCGATTTTGGCGAAACCGCAGTGCGGTCCGGTGAATGGTGGGGCTGGAACGACACCAAGACAGCGCTCGAATACCTGTTCTGGACCGGCGACGTGACCACCGCCCGCCGCGACGGCTTCGAGCGGGTGTACGACGTGCCGGACCGCGTCATCCCGGCTGACATACTCGACACGCCGACCCCGCCGCGTGCCGAGGCGATGCGCGAGTTGGCACGCCAGTCTGCCCGCGCCCTGGGCATCGCCACCGAAACCGACATTCGCGACTATTTCCGCCTGCCGCTGGCGGATGCCAGGCGCGCCGTGCAGGAACTGGCCGAACAGGGCGACATACGTGAAATGCAGGTGGAGGGCTGGAACAAGCCTGCCTACCTGTGGCGCGACGCGCGCCCTGCCCGCAAGTTTGATCGCGCCACCGTTCTGTCGCCGTTCGACCCGCTGGTGTGGAACCGGGACCGGGCGCACCGGCTGTTCGGGTTTCATTACCGCATCGAGATCTACACTCCTGCGCCCAGGCGCCAGTTCGGCTACTACGTGCTGCCGGTGCTCGTGGGGGAAGATCTTGTGGGGCGGTTGTGCATGAAGGCCGACCGGCAGGCCGGCACCTTGCGCATCAACGCTGCCTGGCACGAGGACGGCGTGGCTCCGGGTGAGGTGGCCGAAGCCATTGCGCCAACCCTTGCCGGCATGGCGCAGTGGCTGGAGCTGGAGAGGGTCGAAGTGGCGGCGCGGGGGAATTTGGCTTCCGCACTGCGTACCTCGTTCTAGTTGGTGCCCCGGACTACGTTCCGGGGCCCAGCTGGGTCCCGGCACAAGGCCGGGACACACATATCGATCAGACCACGCCTTCACGCACCAGTTCGTCGGTGATCTCGACGATGGCACCGCGCAGCGTATCCACAAGGAAATCCGCCTCCTGGCGGGTGATGGTCAGCGGCGGCGACATCACGTCGAGATGGCCCATCGGGCGCACCAGCAGCCCGCGTTCCTCGCACAGGTTGGAGATGCGCTTGGAGATGTTCACCTCGTGCGGAATGTGCGCCTTCGTCTGCTTGTCGGCAACGTACTCGACGCACATCATCATGCGCTTGCCGCGCACATCGCCCACCAGCGGCAGATCGCCCAGCTCGCGAAGCCGCGTCTCGAAGTAATCGCCCACGTCCTTCACGTGGCCGCAAATATCCTCGCGTTCCATGATCTCGATGTTCTTAAGCGCCACGGCGCAGCCAACCGGGTGGCCGGCGCAGGTGAAGCCGTGGGCAAACCAGCCATCCGGGTTGTCGGTCGAAATGACCTCGTGGATCTCGTCGGTATAGAGCGTCGCGCCGAGCGGGAAGTAGCCCGAGGTGATGCCCTTGGCCATCACGATCATGTCCGGCTGGATGCCGAATTCGTCCCACGAGGCGAACATGTGGCCGATGCGGCCGAATGCCGTCACCACCTCGTCGGCGATGAACAGGATGTCATGCTTGGTGCAGATGTCGCGCATGCGCTTGAGGTAGCCCGGCGGCGGCGGCACCACGCCACCCGATGCCTGGATTGGCTCGGCGATGAAGCAGGAAATGGTGTCGGCGCCCAGCTCGGCAATCTTGTCCTCGAACTCCTTCACCAGCTTGTCGGTGAACTCGGCCTGGGTCATGCCGTCGCCATGGCGGTAGTAGTACGGTGCGGACAGGTGGTGAATGAAGCTAGACAGGTACTGGAACTCCACCTGCCGGTCACCATCGCGCATGCCCATCGATGCCGTGAGCACGGTTGAGCCGTGGTAGGAATTGTGCCGCGAGATGATGTTCTTGCGCCCGGTCCGCCCCTTGCGGCCATGATAGTACTGGGCAAGGCGAACGGCGCCCTCGTTGGCGGCAGAACCGGTCAGCGAGAAGATGACCCGGTTGAGGCTGCCCGGCGCGAGCGAGGCGAGCTTGGCGGCAAGCATGGCGGCAGGCGGATTGGACACGTCCACGAAGGTGTTCGAGTAGGCAAGCTGCATGGCCTGGTCGGCCATTGCCTGTGCCAGCTCGTTGCGGCCATAGCCGACATTGACGCACCACATGCCGCCAATACCGTCGAGATAACGCTTGCCTTCTGCGTCGGTGACGTGGGCGCCCTGCCCGCCAGCAATTACCAGTGAGCCTTCCTTCTCGAAGCTGTCGAAATGCGTCCACGGATGCAGGAAATGGTCGCGGTCCATCTCCCACAGGCGGGCGTTGTCAAACTGGTTGTGAAGCTTGTTGAGCATGAAGGCACCTGGCGGCTTGGGATTTATTCTGAATGTACATTCAATCTGCCTGAGGGGTCGGATTTTGGCAAGCGGGATTTTGAATGAAGATTCAGAACCATGTGGCTGTCTACAAGAAGCGCAACTGCGGGCAACCAATCTCGCGGGTGTGACGTTGAGGGGGTGGAGACGGCCAATGGAGGCAAAAATGAACACCACAAAGAAGACCAGCGGCACGGTGAAGGCCGCGAAGAAGGTCGCCGCTGAAAAGAACAAGGGCAAGGATGACGGCAGAGTCAGCAAGGCCTCGTCTGTCGTGTCGCGGGATATCGTCAAGAAGAACCCTGCCTCATCCGGGTCTTCCAAGCGCGCGCCCGGCGGCAAGACAAAGGGCGCTTGAAGCGCACCGCAGGCGCATCTGCCCTACCCTCTGGATCAACCCTCAATGATTGAAAGACAAACCCATGAAAACCCTTAATGATGCATTCGAACACACGCTGCAGGATATTTATTACGCCGAGAATGCCTTGACCAAGGCATTGCCGAAGGTGGCGAAGGCCACCACCAGCGACGCGCTGAGGGAAGCGGTGGAAGACCACCTCAAGGAAACCCGCGAGCAGATCAAGATGCTCGACAAGGTGTTCAAGTCGATCGGCAAGGAGCCCGAGGGCGAGAAGTGCGACGCGATCGAGGGTCTCATCAAGGAGACGGAAGGCATCATCGAGGAAGCCAGCGGCAAGGCACTCGACGCTGCCCTGATCGGTGCGGCCCAGGCGGTCGAGCATTACGAGATCGCCCGCTATGGCACGTTGCGCGAATGGGCGAAGGTGCTGAAACTCGATGAAGCGCACGACCTGCTGAGCTCCATTCTGGACCAGGAAAAGGCTGCCAACAGCAAGCTGACAAACCTGGCAGTATCTCAGGTCAACTGAAGCGCGGATCATGGGTGGGGGCCATCAGGCCCTCACCCTCCGCCATCTGCAGCGCGCCCTGGTGGCTGGTGGACCAGCCATTGCCAGCTCACAATTACTTTTGTGTCCCGGCCTCGTGCCGGGACCCAGACTGGACCCCGGCCCGGGGTCCGGGGGACAAGCTTCTCCCATTTGTGGCACAGGCCGTGATGTGCAAATCGCGGTTGATCCCGAGGCCGCTCGCGGTCACTGTCCGGCAATACAAGATCCGGCATGGGCAGGGACAAGGACATGCAATCCATCTTCGACGGGCACAACGACACGCTGCTGCGGCTGTGGCAGCTTGACGACCATCACGGCCGGCGTTTCCTCGAGGGCGACGACGGTGGCCACATTGACCTGGCCCGCGCGCGCAAAGGCGGCCTCACCGGCGGGTTCTTCGCCATTTACCCTCCCGCCGCGAAGGGCTTTCATGTCGACCGGGACGATGGCGCGGTATGCGACGAGCCGCCGGTCGGGCCGATCGATTCAGGCTGGGCAAGGGTCGCGACATTCGAGATGGCGGCAATCCTGCTGCGCATGTGTGCGGCACGGCCCGATGCCATCCGGTTGTGTCGTCGTGCCGACGACATTGCCGCCGCCGAGGCAGACGGTGCCCTGGCGGTGATCATGCATATCGAGGGCGCCGAGGCGATCGGGCCGGAACTCGGTGAACTGGAAGTATTGTACGCAGCTGGCCTGCGCTCCATCGGGCCGGTGTGGTCCCGGCCCAACATATTCGGCCATGGCGTCCCGTTCAGGTTTCCGGCAGGTCCGGAACAGGGACCGGGCCTGACCGATGCCGGCAAGGCGCTGGTGAAGCGCTGCAACGAACTGGGCGTGCTGGTGGACCTGTCGCACATGAACGCCGAGGGCTTCCGCGAGATTGCAAGCATCAGCAGCAAGCCGCTGGTGGCGACGCACTCCAACGTGCATGCGCTGTCCAATTCATCGCGCAACCTGATGGACTGGCAGCTTGATGCGATACGTGACAGCGGCGGCCTTGCCGGTCTGAACTACGCCGTGCCGTTCCTGCGCGATGATGGCCGGCAAAGGGCAGATACGCCTCTGACCACCATGATCCGTCATCTTGACTACATGATCGACAAGCTGGGCGAGGATGGCGTGGCGCTGGGTTCGGACTTTGACGGTGCGCTGGTTCCAGCCGAGATCGGCGATGCGGCAGGCTTGCCCGCGCTGGTAGGGGCCATGCGGCAGGCCGGATATGGCAATGAACTGACGGGCAAGATCTGCCGGGACAACTGGATTTCGGTGCTGCGCCGTACCATCGGGTAGCCGGTTTACCTGCGCCGCTTAACAAACATCAGGTTGTCGCTCAAAACGACACGGCATAAGATATTTTACGTATTCCGACTGCCGAGAAGTGTTAAACTCGTGCAACTTGCCTTGCTTGCAAAACGACCGGCTGCATGTCCGGATATTTCACCATCAACCCAGTTTGTCTGTGGCTTAAAAGTACCATGACCAACGACGACGCCCTGCCATGGGACGCCCTGTTCAAACACCTTCCCGCACCGTGTATCGTGCTGGACCAAGATCTGTGCATTTGCACGGCGACCGACAACTATCTCAACGCTGTCCAGCGCGACCTTGAGGATATCCAGGGACAATACGTGTTCGACGCCTTTCCGGAGCAGGGCGAACGCCTTGCCATGTTTGAGGCTGCCTTCCGCCAAACCCTGACCGGGGAGGCCAACTCGCTGTTCGAGGTGCCCTACTCCATTCCCGTCACCGGGGCTAACGGCAAGCCAACCGGCGAGATGAAGGAAATCTGGTGGACCTGCCACCACAACCCGTTGCTCGGTGCCGATGGCAAGGTCCAGTACATGATCCAGAAGGCGCAGGACGTGACGGCGGTGGTCAAGGCGAAACAGTTGAAGGACGCCGTCACCCGCGAGATGGAACACCGGGTGGGCAACATCCTGTCGCTGGTATCTGCAATCGTCAGGCGCACCGTGTCAGGTTCGCAGGACTTCGACGAGTTCATGACAAAGTTCGACCGGCGGCTGATGGCCCTGTCCCGCAGCAACCAGTACCTGACCGGCGATCACTGGGACGGCATGACGCTCGACACCATCATCTCGCGCGAGATTGGAGCATGTTACGAGTTGCCAAGTCCCCGGGTCAGCATGTCCGGCCCGGCGGTGACAGTGGACACCAACGATGCCCAGATCCTGACCCTTGCGATGCACGAACTGGCCACCAATTCGATCAAGTACGGCGCGCTGAAAACACCCGCCGGGCAACTCGACGTGAACTGGACGGCCAACGGTAGCGGGTCATTCGAACTGGTGTGGCGTGAAACCGGCATCGACGGCGCGCTGGACACCAGCCACAACGGCTTCGGCTCCATCATCCTCGACCGCATCGTGCCGGCACAACTGCGTGCCGAGGCGAGACGCGACTTCGGTGGCGATACGTTCGTCTATCAGTTGTCCGTCGAGGAACGCGCTGCCGCAGACTGAGCGCGCAGCAGGGCGGGAATTTTCGCGACTTCATCGGCGGCAGCGTTCATGGCGGCCTCATCCCGCGAGCGCACCACGATGTTGGAGCCCCAGCCGCCATCCTTCTCGAACGGATAAGACCCGATCACCACGCGATCATGGGCTGACTGGATCGCCTTGAGCGGGCCGGCAAGGTCGCCCTCACCAATGTTCAGCGTGACGGTGCGCGACAGCATGACCGTGCCGCGGGCAAGTTTCGGCGCACACGCGTCCAGCATCGCCTGCATGATGCGCGGTACGCCGGCCATCACGAACACGTTGCCGATATGAAAGCCCGGCGCCTTCGACACCGGGTTGTCGATCAGTTCGGCAGTGTCGGGAATGCGCGCCATGCGCATGCGCGCCTCGGTTTCCTCAAGGCCGCGTGCCGCCATGTGCGCCCGCATGATGGCGACTGCCTCCGGGTGATGGCTGATGCCCACGCCGAACGCCTTCGCCACGCTGTCAGCGGTAATGTCGTCATGCGTCGGACCGATGCCGCCGGTGGTGAACACGTAGGTGTAGCGCGCCCTGAGTGCATTGAGTGCGGCCACGATGTCGTCCTCATCGTCGGATACCACGCGGGCTTCCTTGAGGTCGATGCCAAGCGCGGTCAGGTAGTCGGCGATGTAGCCGAGATTGGCGTCCTTGGTTCGGCCGGACAGGATCTCGTCGCCGATCAGCAGAACGGCGGCTGTGGGTATGGTTTCGCTCATGGCTGGAACATTGCCTTGGGGTGTGAGAAGCAGAAGGTGGGTCCCGCTCAGATGAGCCAAACCGCCAACCGACGTCAAGGACAACGCATGAAGATTTCCGACAAGCCGCTGGTGCGCGGCACGCTGATCAAGCGCTACAAGCGCTTTCTCACCGACGTGCGGCTGGAAGACGGCACGGTGGTCACGGCCACCTGCCCCAACACCGGCTCGATGATGGGCCTGCTGGATGAGGGAAACCCCGTGTGGCTGTCGGAGTCGGACAGCCCGACGCGCAAGTACAGGCACACCTGGGAGATGGTCGAGGCGAGGAACCCCGGTGGCGTGGCCGCTCGGGTCGGGCTGAACACCGGGCTTCCCAACCGGCTGGTGGAAGAGGCCATCGTGTCGGGCAGGATTGCCTCGCTGGGCGGGTATGGCACCCTGAAGCGCGAGCAGAAGTACGGTGCCAACAGCCGGATCGACCTGCTGCTGAGCGACGAGGCAAGGCCTGCGTGCTATGTCGAGGTGAAGAACGTGACCCTGTCGCGGGAGGCAGGCCTGGCGGAGTTTCCTGATGCGGTGACCGAGCGGGGTGCGAAGCATCTGGACGAACTGGCCAACATGGTTCGCGACGGACACCGCGCGGTGATGGTGTATCTCGCCCAGCGCACGGATGCACTCGGTTTCCGGCTGGCACACGACATCGACCCGCGCTACCGCAATGCCTGGCATGCGGCCACCGAAGCTGGCGTTGAAAGCATCGCCGTGGCATGCCATCTGTCGGATGATGAAATCGTCGTGGACCGGATAATCGATCTTGACCCGGCGGTGTGAATTTGCGGGAATTGACCCATGCATAATATCTACGTCGATGCGGCCAACGCGCCGCTGACCAACAATGGCCAGATCAAGCTGCACGGCTCGTCAGATTTCGAGTCGATGCGCAAGGCTGGCCGGCTGGCGGCCGAAGCCCTCGACATGCTGGTGCCGATGGTGCGCCCCGGCGTGACCACCGAGGAACTCGACAGTGCGGTACTGGCCTTCGCCGCCGAGCACAACGCAGTTCCCGCCCCGCTCAACTATCGAGGCTTTCCGAAGGCCATCTGCACCTCGATCAACCACGTGGTGTGCCACGGCATTCCCGGCAACAAGGCGCTGAAGGAAGGCGAGATCGTCAACATTGACGTCACCCTGATCGTCGATGGCTGGCACGGTGATTCAAGCCGCATGTATCCGGTCGGCGAGATCAACCGCCGTGCCGAACGGCTGATCGAAGTCACCTACGAATGCCTGATGCGTGGCCTGGACGTGATCCGCCCCGGCGCCTGGACGGGCGACATCGGCAACGCCATCCAGACCTTTGCCGAGGGCGAGCGCTGCTCGGTGGTGCGAGACTTCTGCGGCCACGGGCTGGGCCGGCTGTTCCACGACATGCCGAACATCCTGCACTATGGCCGCGCAGGCGAAGGCATCGAACTGCGCGAAGGCATGTTCTTCACCGTCGAGCCGATGATCAACCTTGGCCGCCCGCACGTAAAGGTGCTGTCAGACGGCTGGACCGCCGTCACCCGCGACCGCTCGCTGTCGGCCCAGTTCGAACACACCATCGGGGTCACTGCAGATGGCTGCGAAATCTTCACCCTGTCGCCCGGCGGGTTCGACTGCCCGCCCTGGCACACCTGACCGCCAGGGAGACGGCGCATAAAATGGGGTTCAAGGACGCTCAGGGCTTCAAGCTGCCCGCCCCCGATACGTCAGTCAAAGCCGAGGCCGAAAAGGCTGCGGTCCCCAAAACCGTCGCTGCAGGGGACGATCCGCACTATCACGGCCATCGCGAGAGGCTTCGCGCCCGGTTCCTGGACGGCGGGTCCGACGCCCTGCCCGACTACGAAATGCTTGAACTGATCCTGTTCCGCGCCATTTCGCGGGCAGACACCAAGCCGCTGGCCAAGGCCCTGCTTGCCAAGTTCGGCAGCTTCGGCGATGTGCTGGCGGCACCCCCTGCCCGCCTGAAGGAAATCAAGGGCGTTGGCGACAAGGTGGTGTTCGAGCTGAAGCTGATCCACTCGGCAGCGGTCCGGCTGGCCCGCAAGTCGGTGCTCGACCGGCCCGCGCTGACCAGCTGGCAAGCGCTGATCGACTATTGCACTGCCGCCATGGCCTACGATGACAGGGAGCAGTTCCGCATCCTGTTCCTGGACCGCAAGAACGTGCTGATTGCCGATGAGGTGCAGCAGCGCGGCACCGTGGACCACACGCCGGTTTATCCCGCGCGAGGTGATCAAGCGGGCGCTGGAACTTTCGGCCAGCGCCATCATCCTGGTGCACAACCACCCCTCGGGCGACCCCACGCCAAGCCAGGCCGACATCACCATGACCGGCGAGATCGTCGACGTGGCGAAGAAGCTGAGCATTACCGTGCACGACCACGTCATCATCGGCCGCAAGGGCCATGCCAGCTTCAGGTCGCTCGGGCTGATCTGAACCCGCTAGTCCGTCTTGAGCTTTGCCGGACGCATACGGGGCTTGGGCACGGGTGCGCGCGCGGATTGAGGTTCGCCCATGGCATCCTGACCCGGTTGTGCGCCCGCACCCTTCGCATCTGTCGACGGCGACACAGGTACCGCCACCGTCGGTAAATCGGAACGGAATTCGTAATGCCACGGCTCGTCGGGGTTCTCCAGAGGGCCGGAAAAGGACGGTCCGGCAGCGGTAATGCTGGCCTTGACCTTGTCTGCCCAGCCCTCGCCGCGCCACAACCGCTCCACCACGCCGGTGTTCGCTCCCGCATAGATTGCGCCATCCTTCATCACCTGGAAGTCGATGGCGCTGGCGCGTCCGTGCAGGGTCAGCCCCGGCGCTGCAAGGTTGGCGCGCTGCGATAGCCGAAAACCACGCAGCCACGCGCCGGTCTCCTTTGGGGTCAGCTTGCCGGGCTCGGTTCCGTCGCCGAACTTCGCGATGAACGCAGCCTCAATTTCTCCGGCAGCGCGGCCAACCGAGGCGTTGCTGTTCCACTTTTCGAGCTGCTCGTCGAGGCTGCGGACGGTGCTGTGAACGTATATCTCATAGCCGGGATTGACCGAGGCAAAATGGGCTGCAACCGCCTCGACCTCGCTGACCAGCGCGTCGTGGTGGGGTGAACCCCGCCATGCTTCCAGTTCGGCCTTCGTCCAGCTCCAGCGCTCCGGCAGGCGGCTGCCCATTCGCACGTAACTGCGAAGTGCCAGCAGTTTCCTGCCGAAGTCCGGAATGCGGGCAAGCGCCTCGTCTGACGGGGGTGGCGCCAGTGACACCAGCAACGTCTCACGCGACGGCAGGGCGTCCCCGGCCACCGCCGGCACGCCAGCCACAACGACAAGAAAAACGCTGGCCGCAACCCGCAGCCAGCCGAATAAATGCTTCGTCATTGCGCCAGTGTGCCGCGCGATTGCGTCAGCCTCAAGCAGCTTGATGGCACGGGCATCAGGCTGCTTCGCGCGCTGCCCACGAGGTCTTGAAGGCTGGCCGGTCCCGCACGCGCTTCATGTAGGCGGTCAGCGGCCCTTCCGGGATCTGCCACTTGTGCATGCCGATGGCCCAGCCGAAGCAATGCACGATAATCAGGTCCGGCACGGTGAAGGTCTTGCCCATCACGTAGTCATGGTCACCAAGCCGGGCCTCCAGCCAGTTCATGGCGCGGCCGAAGTCGTGCTCACACGCCGTAACGGCGGCGGGCGAACGCATCTCTTCGGGCAGGATGAGCGTGTGCTTCGCCGCCCACCAGCACGCCGAATCCAGCTCATCGATGGCGAAATGCAGCCAGCTGTCCTGCTTGGCGCGCTCGATGGTGCCCGCCTTGAAGGTGCACACATCGTGGCGGTCGGCCAGGAACTGGCAGATCGCAATGCTGTCGATGATGACTTCGCCGTCCACCACCAGCGCCGGCACCTTGCCGGACGGGTTGTATTTCAGCGCTTCCTCGCTGCGCGCGGCAGCCGGGACGATCTCGTATTTCTGGCCTGCTTCTTCCATCATCCACATGACGCGGAAGGCACGGCTCTTCGGGGTACCAACAAGGGTATACATTACCTCAACTTCTCCAGTTAAACGTTTGAACAAACTCTAGAAAACACAGCCGCGCGCACCGATCGGCCACACGGTTTCAACATGGCCGTCCACCAGCCCGCCGCGCACCCCGACATACCAGTCGTGGAGGTTCACGGTAGGGTCGATGTGGCCGGGAATCAGCCAGATACGCTCACCAAGCGCAGGTTGCGCCCGGTTTGCAACAGTGATGATGCCGTGCTCGTCGTTGGCTCCGGTACAGGTCAGGCCGCCGGCCGCCCAGACCACCGGCAGCCCTAAATCGATGGCAGCAGCCTTGTGCCCGGCATCGACGATGCACTGGTCAGGCACCGCAACGCTCATCACCGTCGAGGCAATGAACAGGGCGTGCTCGAAACGCGGCACGTTGGAGCCTTCCGCAGGTTGATTGCGGGCATAATCGGCATCGAGAAAGCAGTAGGACCCGGCCTGAAGCTCGCCCCAAAGGCCCGAACCGGCCTCGATGTAGAAGGTGCCGCTGCCCGCCCCTGTCACCACCGGGCAGTCGATTCCGGCTGTCTTGAACGCGGCCAGTGTGGTCGCAACCCGCTCTCCGGCCCTGGCGATGGCGGCGGACCTGTCCTGGTGGGTGCGCAAGTGCTGTGCGCCGCCGTGATAGGCCTGCAGGCCCGCAAATACCAGTCCGGCTTCGTCAATGATGGCGCGGGCAATGGCGGCAGCGGGTTGGCCTGCCGCCACGCCACAACGGCCTGCGCCTGCGTCGATCTCCACCAGCACATGCAGCGTGGCCCCGGCCGCGCGCGCCGCAGCGCCATAGGCCGCGACTTGCGCGATGTCATCGGCGCATACGGAAATGCTGGCGCGGGTGGCCAGTGCCGCCAGCCGGGTGAGTTTGGCCCCGCCCACGACCTCGTTGGAGACGAGCACGTCGGTGACGCCACCATCGACCAGCACCTCGGCCTCCGACACCTTCTGGCAGCACTGGCCCACGGCCCCGCGCGCAATCTGGGCCAGCGCCACGTCGGCGCTCTTGTGGGTCTTGGCATGCGGGCGCAACCGCATGCCACTGGCGGCGGCAAAACCTGCCAGCGCATCCAGGTTGCGCTCGAACGCATCCAGGTCAACCACCAGTGCGGGCGTGTCTATGGCGCTGACGGGGTCGCCAACCCTGGCTGGCGGGCGGATCATGGCATGGCCTCCGGCGTGTCGAAATCCTGCAGCACGGCATCTGTCTCCATCGTCACGCGGGTGACTGCATCACCTGACAGCAGTCCGCGCGCACCCTGATCGCCGGTCAGCGTCAGCAGGTGTGCGAAATGCTCGCGCCCGATGATCACAGGGTTTCCGCGAGTATCTTTATGCACCGGCACAACGATGCTGCCGGCACCGGCAAAACTGTCGAGCAGCAGGTTGATGTCTGCCGCGCTGATGCGTGGCATGTCACCGAGGAGGATCATGGCGCCATCTACCAGCGGTGGGACAGCGCGGATGCCGGCCTGCAGTGACGACGCCTGGCCTTGCGCATAGTCGGGGTTGTGGACGAACGTTATGTCGAGGCCATCCAGGGCCGCGCGAACGGGGTCAGCCTCATGGCCGGTGACGATGATAACCGGGTCAAGCTCAGTCGCCAGCGCGGCCTCGACGACGGTGCGCAGCATCGGCTGCCCATGCCAGTAGGCCAGCAACTTGTTGTCGGCACCGAAGCGGCTGGAAGTGCCAGCGGCAAGGATGATGGCAGCGACGTCACTCACCGGCCAGCCTCACGCGGTGAGGGCCGTGTCTCGATCTCCATCAGCAGGCCGCCTGCCCCCATGTCCATGATGTCCTGCGGGCGCACGTCTATGCCCGCCAGCACCCGCGCCAAAACCCAGTCGAACCCGTTCAGCTTGGGCGAACGCGCGCACGAAGGCACGCCGATGACCTGGCGCGTGTCGAGGTTGCCCATCATCAGCAGGTTGCCCGGGTCCACCGGCATGCCAAGGTGCACCACCTGCCCACCGGCAGCCACCAGTCCGGCCGGCACCACGTCACCACGGTCAACGATGGCCGAGGCCCCGAATACCAGTACCGGGTCGTGTCCTGACGCGGCAAGGCGGCGGATGCCATCGGCAACGCCGTCATTGGTGTGGGGCACCTCGACGACCTCGCCCAGCGTACTCCCGTACCGTTCGAGCCGGTCGCGGATGACGCGGGCGGATTTGTCCAGCAGGCTTTCCTTCATGCCCTCGGTGCGGGTAAGAACCAGCCCGGCAACATGCGGGGTGAACGGCCTGACCGACACCAGGCTGCGCGATTGCGCAAGCGCGGTTGCTTCCTCCACCACAGCGCGACGTGCTGCAAACGGAATGATCTTGACGGTCGCAACCATCTGGTCGCCCTCGACCGCCTGGAACGGCGTCAGGGTGGCGAGCGTGATGGCTTCGTCCAGCCGGTTGACGGCGCGCACCAGCCCGGCATCCACCAGCAACACGCCAGCGGCAGCCGCGTAGATGTTGCAGCGCCCGGTCGAGGCTTCCTGCAGCACCAGGTTGTCGCCCGCAACGGCGCGGGCCAGCACAGCAGCGGCTTCGTCCTCGTGCATGTCGCCGGCAGTCAGGCGCGCGGCATGGACGCTTGTCACGCCGGCTTCCCGCAATGCGGCCACGTCGGCCGCCGACAACACCCGCCCCTTCTTGAAAGACAGCCCGCCCTGACGCACCGAATGAGCAAGGATGGCACCCTCGGCATCGGTCACGGACACCTCGCCGAAGATCATGATGCAGCGCCAAGCCGCAAGGTGCGGGTCATCTCGGCGATGATCGACACCGCGATTTCGGGTGCGCCACGCGCCCCGATGTCCAGCCCGATGGGGCCACAGATGCGAGATGCTTCCAGCCCGGCAGCAGACAGCCGCTCGCGCCGCGCAGCTTGTGTCTTCTTTGAGCCAAGCGCCCCGATGTAGAAGCAGCCGGATTTCAGCGCGATGGTGAGCGCCGGATCATCGATCTTCGGGTCGTGGGTTAGCGCGATGAACGCCGTGCGGGCATCCAGCGCCATGCCGGGCAACACGTCATCGGGCCAGTCGGCGTGCAGGGTGACACCGGCAAACCGCTCCGGCGTGGCAAAGGCGCCGCGCGGGTCGATCACGGTGATGTCGTAGCCCAGTGCCTGCGCCATTGGCACCACGGCCTGCGCGATGTGCACGGCACCGATGATGACCAGCCGCAGCGCCGGGTTGTGAATGTGGATGAAGGCTTCGCCCTTGTCCGTTGAAACGACTCCGGATTTGTCGAACCGGAACCCCTGCTCCAGCGCCTCTGCCAGCGCGTGACCCGGCGCATCGGCACGCAGCACCACTTCCTGCGCCCCGGTTGCCAAATCAGTCACGACCGCCAGCGCAGTGCGGGCGTCACGGGCGTCCTCGAGGCGTTTCAGCAGGGCAGCGTCCATTGGCGTCAGGCTTTCCCGGTGACCGGCTCTACATAGACGCGGATCCTGCCGCCACAGGCCAGTCCCACTTCCCAGGCGGTCTCGTCGGCCACGCCAAAGCTGAGCACCTTCGGTTTCGCGGTGGCGATGGCCTCGAGTGCCTCAGTGACCACGGCGCCCTCGACGCATCCACCGGATACCGAGCCTTCGAAGTTGCCATCGGCATCAATGACCAGCTGCGAACCGACCGGTTGCGGCGCCGAGCCCCAGGTTTCGATGACGGTGGCGATGGCCACCTTGCGGCCTTGCGCCAGCCAGTCATTGGCCTTGCCGAGCAAGCTGGCATCACTGGAACTCATGTGCGTGCCTCCTTATCGAGCCGCGCAGACGCCTGGTCGAGCCAGCGGCGCGGATCATGTATCGTCTGGCGCGAGCCTGACAGTACTTCGGCCAGGTCCGCAAGAGTATTGAGATTGTGGCATGGCCGGAACTCGTCAACGTGGGGCATCATCGCCTTGACGCCACTGGCGCGGGCCTCGAACCCGGCATAGCGCAGCAGCGGGTTGAGCCACACGATGCGCTTCGACGAGCGCTCCAGCCGCGCCATTTCCGCCTCCAGCACCTCGGTGTCGTCACGGTCCAGCCCATCGGTCATCAACAGTACGTGTGCGCCCTGCGCCAGCACGCGGCGCGCCCACTTGAGGTTGAATTCGCGCAGGATGTGGCCGATGCGGGTGCCGCCGGACCAGTCATTGACATGGCTGCCCACCAGTTCCATCGCCTCGTCCACGTCGCGGCGTTTCAGCTCGCGGGTGATGTTGGTCAGCCGCGTGCCAAAGGTGAACACCTGCACCCGCGACCGGTCATTGGTGAGCGCGTGCAGGAAATGCAGGAACACCCGGCTGTAGTTGGCCATCGAGCCGGAAATGTCCAGCAGCACCACCAGCGGCGGCTCGCGGGTCTGGCGGGCCTTGAACTTCAGCTGGGCAAGGTTGCCGCCGGAGCGCATCGATGCCCGCAAGGTGGCGCGCAGGTCCACCTTGCCGCGCGGGCTGGAGCGGAACCGGCGCATCTTCACCTCGATGCGGTTCATGTGCATGCGCCGGATGGCCTCGCGCGCCTGGCGCTCTTCCTCCGCGCTCATCTGCTCGAAATCCTTCGACCGCAGGATCTCGCGCGCCGACGAGGTGTACTCGCCTTCAAGCTCGATCTCGTCGGTGGGCCGTTCGCGTTGCGACTGGGCCTCCTCCTGGTCGAACATGGCCTCGGCGAGCCGCTTCTGCCCCGCCTTCTTCTTGTCAGGTTTGGTCTCGACGCGCACCTGCTGGAACAGCAACTGCATCATCTGCTCGACCATTTTCGGCTTGCGCCAGAACACCTCGAAGGCGTGATCGAACAAGGTCGTGTGCTCGCGCCGCTTCACGAACACCGAGTGCATGATCCAGTAGAAATCCCGCTTGCTGGCCATGCCGCCACCGCTGACCGCCTCCAGCGCATCGAGCACGGTGCCCGGCCCGACGGGCAACCCGGTATCGCGCAGCACCCGGGCAAAGTGCATGATGTTGGCCGGCAACTGGCCGCTGGGCGGCGGCTTGTTGGAATTGGCTGCCTGCAGCTTCATGACTTTACTTCTTCGCAATGCCGGACAGAAAACCGGCGTCCACTTTTCCTGGCATTGCTCTTATGCCCTGTTCCTGATCTCCGACTGGATCTGGTCAACCAGCCGCTTTGCCTCGGAACCTTCCATGCGGGCAATGTCGTCCTGGTACTTGAGCAGCACGCCGAGCGTGTCGTTGACCGTCTTCGGATCAAGCGCGATCGCGTTGAGTTCATCCAGGGCGGACACCCAGTCGAGCGTTTCCGCCACGCCCGGCGACTTGAACAGGTCCAGCCCGCGCAAGGCCTGCACGAAGCCGACGACTTCCTTCGCCAGCGCATCGCCCGCGCCCGGCTTGCGGGCCTTGATGATTTCCAGTTCCCGCTCGGCCGTCGGATACCCGACCCAGTGGTACAGGCAGCGGCGCTTGAGCGCGTCGTGCACCTCGCGGGTGCGGTTGGAGGTGATAATCACGATCGGCGGTTGATCGGCGGTGATGGTGCCTATCTCGGGGATGGTGATCTGGTAGTCCGACAGCACTTCCAGCAGGAATGCCTCGAACGCCTCGTCGGTGCGGTCCAGTTCGTCGATCAGCAGCACGGGCGCGCCGCCGGCATGCGGCTCCAGCGCCTTGAGCAAGGGCCGCTTGATCAGGAACCGGTCGGAGAAGATGTCAGACTGCAGCCTTGCGCGATCATCCACGCCCTCGGCTTCAGCCATGCGGATCTCGATCATCTGGGCCGAGTAGTTCCACTCGTAGACAGCAGCGGACAGGTCCAGCCCCTCGTAGCACTGCAGGCGGATCAGGTCGCGGCCCAGGGTTTGCGCCAGCACCTTGGCAATCTCGGTCTTGCCGACACCGGCCTCGCCCTCGAGGAACAACGGCCGGCCCATCTTGAGCGCGAGGTAAACCACCGTCGCCAATGGCCGGTCCGCGATGTAGCTCGCGGTGGACAGCAGTTGCTGGGTATCGTCGATCGAGGTGGGAAGTGTCACTGGCATGATGCCCCTTGTGTACAACGCTACGGCCCGCAAGCGCAAAAGGCTTACGGGCCGCAGCGGTTTTCGTCAAACGGCTCGAAAGGCAGCCTACTTGGCAGCAGCCACGGCCCGCTTTGTCATCACGCCAACAAGGTGTGCGCGATATTCGGCAGAGCCGTGGATATCGGCGTTCATGTCGTCAGCCTTGACCTTCACCTTGGCGATGGCATCGGCGGAGAAGTTTTCCGACAGCGCCTTTTCCATGGCCTTCTCGCGATAGGCCGAGCCCTTTGCACCGGTCACGCCGACGCGAACGCCCTTCTTGCCGAAGTTTGCCACAAATACGCCGACCATGGCGTAGCGCGAGGCAGGGTTGGGGAACTTCGAGTAGGCAGCGCGCTCAGGCACGTCGAACTCGATGTGCTTGATGATTTCGTTGGTGCGAAGTGCCGTCTCGAACAGGCCCTTGAAGAACTTCTCGGCCTCGATGGTACGGCTGTCCGTAACCACCCGGGCGTTGAGCGCGATCAGGGCAGCCGGATAGTCGGCGGCCGGGTCGGCATTGGCAACGGACCCGCCGATGGTGCCGCGATGGCGCACGTGCGGATCACCGATGTGGCTGGCGAGGGTTGCAAGCGCAGGCAGCGCCTTCTTCAGGTCCTTGTCGTTGGCAACCTCGGCGTGGGTGGTGCCGGCGAGGATGGTGATTTTGGTCTTGAGCACCTTGACACCGGAGTTGTTGAGGCCGCTGAGGTCGATGATGTCCGACGGCGAGGCAAGGCGTTGCTTCATCGTCGGGATCAGCGTCATGCCACCCGACATCAGCTTGCCGTCCTTCTTGGCCTTGATCAGCTTGACGGCGTCCGCAAGCTTGGCGGGACGGTGATATTCGAAATTTTCCATGGTCGTGTCTCCTGTCCCTGTTCTTATTCGGCGGCTTCGCGCAGGTGGGCAGCGGCGGCCCAGATGCGTTGCGGCGAGGCCGGCATGTCAACGTGCTTCACGTCCAGTGCATTGGCGACCGCGTTCATGAACGCCGCCGGTGAACCGATGGCCCCGGCCTCGCCACAGCCCTTCACGCCAAGCGGGTTGGACGGGCTCTTGGTTTCGCAGAAGCCCAGCTTGAACGACGGCACCATGTCGGCACGCGGCATGGTGTAGTCCATGTAGGAGCCGGTCAGCAGCTGGCCGGAGTCGTCATAGACGGCAAGCTCGGCCCATGCCTGGCCGATGCCCTGCGTCAGACCGCCGTGCACCTGGCCTTCCACGATCATCGGGTTGATGACCTGGCCAAAGTCGTCCACGGCTACCCAGTCGACGATCTCGATGACTCCGGTCTCGATATCCACGTCGAGTTCGCAGATGTGCGTGCCCGCCGGGAAGGTGAAGTTGGTCGGATCGTAGAACGCGCCTTCCTTGAGGCCCGGCTCGACTTCGGAGGTCGGGAACTTGTGCGCCACATAAGCTGCAAGCGCCACTTCGCCGAACGCCATCTTCTTGTCGGTACCCTTGACCGAGAAGGTGCCGTCCTTGAACTCGATGTCCTGTTCAGCCGCCTCCATGACGTGGGCCGCGACCTTCTTGGCCTTGGCCTCGATCTTGTCCAGCGCACGCGACATGGCGCTCATGCCCACGGCTGCGGAACGCGAACCGTAGGTGCCCATGCCGAACTGCACCTTGTCGGTGTCACCGTGCACGATGGACACGTTGTCAATCGACACGCCGAGCCGTTCGCAAACGAGCTGGGCAAACACCGTTTCGTGGCCCTGCCCGTGGCTGTGCGAGCCGGTGAGCACTTCAACGGTGCCGACCGGGTTGACGCGGATTTCGGCCGATTCCCACAAGCCGACGCCGGCGCCGAGTGAGCCCACCGCTGCCGACGGCGCGATGCCGCAGGCCTCGATGTAGCACGACAGGCCGATGCCGCGGGCCTTGCCCTTGCGGGCAGCGGCTGCCTTGCGCTTGTCGAAGTTGGCGTAGTCGATCAGGTCCAGCGCCTTGTTCAGCGTGTCGTCGAAGCCACCGGCGTCGTAGCACATGATCACCGGCGTCTGGTGCGGGAACGACTGGATGAAGTTCTTGCGGCGGATGTCGATGACGCTCATGCCGATTTCACGCGCAGTTGCCTCGATCAGGCGCTCGACCACGTAGGTCGCCTCCGGCCGGCCGGCCCCACGATAGGCATCGACCGAGGTGGTGTTGGTGTAAACCGCGTCAACCTCGGCATAGATGTTGGGGATGTTGTACTGGCCCGACAGCAGCGTTGCGTACAGGTAGGTCGGCACCGACGAGGCGAACAGCGACAGGTAGGCGCCCATGTTGGCAATGGTCTTGGCGCGAACGCCGAGAATCTTGCCGTCCTTGTCGACAGCCATTTCCGCCGTCGTGATGTGGTCGCGCGCATGGGCATCGGTGAGGAAGGACTTCAGAGCGGTCAGCCGTCCACTTGACCGGACGCCCGCCAATCTTCTTCGAGGCCCAGGTGCAGATCACTTCCTCGTTGTAGATGTAGATCTTGGAGCCGAAGCCGCCACCCACGTCGGGCGCAACCACGCGCAGCTTGTGCTCGGGTGCCAGCCCCAGGAACGCCGAGATGACGAGGCGCGCCACATGCGGGTTCTGGCTGGTGGTGTAGAGGGTGTAGTGATCCTCGCCGGTGTCGTACGAGCCGACGGCCGCGCGCGGCTCGATGGCATTTGGCACCAGGCGGTTGTTGATCAGGTCCAGCTTCGTGACGTGGTGTGCCTTGGCGAACGCAGCGTCCGTGGCAGCCTTGTCGCCGAGTTCCCACTCGAACGCGGTGTTGCGGCTGGCCACGTCATGCACCTGGGCTGCACCCTTCTTCTGGGCGTCGCCGGTGTGAACCACGGCTGGCAGCGGCTTGTAGGTAACGTTGACGGCTTCCGCGGCAGAGCGCGCCTGCTCACGGGTCGTTGCGATGACCACGGCCACCGGGTCGCCTACATGGCGCGCACGCCCCTGTGCCAGCAACGGGTGCGGGCCGGCCTTCATCGGCGAGCCGTCCTTGGAATGGATCATCCAGCCGCAGATCAGGCCGCCGAGATTGTCCTTGGCGACGTCTTCGCCGGTCAGCACCGAGATGACACCCGGCAGCTTCAGCGCGGCCTTTGCGTCGATCTTCTTGATTTCGGCGTGCGCATGCGGTGAGCGGATGAAGTAGGCGTAGGTCTGGTTCTGCAGGTTGATGTCGTCGGTGTAGCGGCCCTTGCCGGTGATGAAGCGGTGGTCTTCCTTCCGTTCAACGCGGGCGCCAATTCCTGTGGTGGTCATGATCGGGATATCCTTCTGGATTGGAGTTCGGCAGGAATGAGCAGTGCCGCAGCCGACAGGCGCGCCTGCCCATCAGGCATCACATCTTGGACGCACCGTCCTGTATGGCCTTGACGATGTTGTGGTAGCCCGTGCAGCGGCAGATGTTGCCCTCAAGCTCCTCGCGGATCGTCTCTTCCTTGAGCTTCTTGCCCTTGCGCTTGACGATGTCGATGCCGCTCATGATCATGCCCGGCGTGCAGAAACCGCACTGCAGGCCGTGGTTTTCGCGGAACGCCACCTGCATTGGATGCAGCTTGCCGTCCTTGGCGATGCCCTCGATGGTTGTGACGTCTGCGCCGTCGCAGGCGATGGCCAGCGCCGTGCAGGACTTGATGGCCTTGCCATTGACGTGAACCACGCAGGCACCGCACTGGCTGGTGTCGCAGCCGACGTGCGTGCCGGTCTTGCCCAGCGTGTTGCGAATGAATTCGACGAGCAGGGTGCGGCCCTCAACCTGTCCGCACACCTTCTCACCGTTGACCGTCATCGAGATTGCCGGCATCTAAAGCCTCCCTAGTTGATTGAGCCACGCCGGATTGGTTCCAGCGTATTTGCCGCTGCGCAGCTTGCGTCAAGCTTCACGGCATCGTCAAGCGGCTGCACATGGCATCAAGACACAATTCCACGTAGTGTGAATTATCGTCTTAGTAACGAGAGGAACCGGCGCGATGAAACAATTCACGAAGGTAATTTCAGCAGCAATTATTGCCCTGCAGATGCTCAGCCAGGCAGCCTTGGCCGATGCCGGGACCTTCCAGCAGATCATCACCCGGCAGATCGAGGCATTCCGCGCCGGTGACGGCAGCACCGCCTTTGGCTTTGCCGCCCCACAGTTGCAGATGCTGTTCCAGACGCCTGAAAACTTCATGGCGATGGTGTCACGCGGCTACGCTGCGGTGAAGGACCCGCGCTCGTTCAGTTTTGGCGAAACTGTCACCGACGGCGAGGGACGCCCTGTGCAGACCGTCGAGGTGACCGACCAGGCGGGCGTCATCTGGACCGCGCGCTATACCTTCGCCCGGCAGGCAGATGGCTCGTGGCGCATCGCCTCGGTGACACTGGAAAAGTCACAAGCCGCGGACGTCTAGCTGGAGGCAAGCTGACGGCGGTGCTGCGACGGGGCAAGCCCGAAGCGTGCCTTGTAGGCCCGGCTGAACTGTGCCAGCGAGGCAAACCCTGCCGCCAGCCCCGCATCGCGCACCCCCATGCGTGAGTACGTCAGCAGCCGTTCGGCCCGTTCCAGCCGCAGGCCGAGGTAGAACCGCATCGGCCCCATGCCGAGTGCGCGGCGAAACCGGCGTTCGAGCTGGCGCGGCGACACACCAGCCAGAACGGCCACATCCTGCAATCGCAGCACGTCCTCCAGGTGTTCCTCCATGGCGGTGATGGCTGCCAGCACGCAAGGATCGTCGGTGCCGAAACGGGTGCGCGCGGCAATTCGGGCACCACCGGGGTCCCCGCCATAGCGGGCATGCACCAGCGTATCGGCCACCCGCGTTGCCAGCGCCTGCCCATGCAACGAACCGATCCAGTGGATCATCATGTCCAGCGGCGCGGTGCCGCCCGAGGCGGTCAGGCGCGGCCCGTCAACGACAAATATCTCGTCGCTCACCTGAACGCGCGGAAAATCCTCGCGCATCGCCCCCAGCGTCTCCCAGTGGCAGGTGGCGCGCCGTCCATCCAGCAGGCCCGCGTCAGCCAGCAGGATCGCGCCCGTATCCAGCCCGCCGAGCCACACCCCTGCCCCGTCCAGCCGCCTGCAGCGCAGCGCGCATGGCGGGCACCATGGCGAGGTGGTGATCGTAACTGGAACACACCACGGCAAGGTTCGGCCGGCCTGCCAGCGGCAGCGGTCCTTCCACCGATACCGGAATGCCGTTGGACGCAACCACAGCTTCGCCGGACAGCGACACGAAACGCCAGCGGAACAGCTCGCCCCCGAACCGGTTCGCCACGCGCAACGGTTCCAGTGCCGAATACAGCGCGATCATCGAGAAGCCGGGCACCAGCACGAACACGATGTCAAAGACCGATCTCAATCGCAAAACCTCATGTAGATGACGTTTTTCCTCAAATAGAAGGCTGCACTCCCGCTACACTCGGCGTCAATAGACAACCATCAGCGAGGAAGGATCCGCCCAATGAACCCGAAAGTCATCATCACCTGCGCCGTGACCGGTGCCGGCGACACCGTTGGCAAGCACCCGGCCATTCCGGTTACGCCCGAGCAGATCGCCAACTCGGCGCTGGAAGCAGCGTCCGCAGGTGCTGCCATCGTGCACTGCCACGTGCGCGAGCCGAAGACCGGCAAGGGCACGCGCAATGTCGGCTATTATCGCGAGGTGATGGAGCGCATACGGGCCAAGAACACCGATGTGATCATCAACCTGACGGCGGGCATGGGCGGCGACCTGATGATCGGCGCCGGCGAAACCCCGCGCAACTTCGACGAGGCCAACACCGACCTCGTTGGCCCGGTTGAACGCCTGCTGCATGTGGCGGAACTGCGCCCGGAAATCTGCACGCTGGATTGCGGCTCGCTGAACTTCGGCGACACCAACTCCCTCGTGGTGCAGACACCGGTGCAGCTGCGTGAACAGGCACGGCTGATCCAGTCCTACGGCGTCAAGCCCGAGATGGAAATCTTCGATTCAGGCAACCTGTGGTTCGCCAAGCAGCTTGTGACCGAAGGCCTGATTTCCGGCATTCCGATGTTCCAGCTCTGCCTCGGCATTCCGTGGGGCGCGCCGGTCAACACCGAAACGATGACCTACATGAAGTCGCAATTGCCGGCTGACTGCGTGTGGGCAGGCTTCGGCATCGGCAAGTGGCAGATGCCGATGGTTGCGCAGGCCATAATCCTGGGCGGTCACGTGCGCGTCGGCCTGGAGGACAACCTGTACCTCGACAAGGGTGTGTATGCCTCCAATGCCTCGCTGACCGAACGCGCCACCGAGATCATCCGGCTGCTTGGCTCGCAGGTCGCAAGCCCGGCTGAAGCACGCAAGATCCTGGGGCTCTAGCGGTCTGCTTCCCTTGGGCTTGACCCGAGGGCCTACTGGTTCTGGCTCTGGACCCTCGGGTTGAAACCGAGGGAGGCAAGGAAAGATCGAATGACCAAGATCAAGACAGTCGGCATTGCCGGCGCCGGCGTCATCGGGGCGGGCTGGGCAGCGCGCGCCATGTGGGCCGGATACGACGTGATTGCCTATGACCCGTTCGAAAAATCCGAAGCGCCGATGCGCGACAAGATCGAACGCGCCTGGCCCTCCATGGAGAAGCTGGCAGGTAACCGGCCCGCGAACATGGGCACATTGCGGTTCACCACGGACCTCAGCGAAATGGCGCAAGCCGCTGACTGGATTCAGGAAGCCGCCCCCGAACGCGAAGACCTGAAGATCGGCCTGTACGAGAGCATGGATGCCGTGGCGCGGCCAGACGTGATCATGGCCTCATCGTCGTCGGGCTTCCTCCCGACGCGGTTGCAATCGAAGTGCAAGCATCCCGAGCGCATCCTGATCGGGCATCCGTTCTATCCGGTCTACCTGCTGCCGCTGGTGGAAACCGTGGCCGGCGAGAAGACGAGCGCGGACGTCATGGACCGGGCCGATGCGTTCTACCGCACGCTGTCGATGTTCCCGCTGCGGCTGAAGAAGGAAATCGACGGCTATATCTGTGACCGCCTGCAGGAAGCGCTGTGGCGCGAGGCGCTCAACGTGCTCGACCTGGGGATTGGCACGACCGAGGACATCGACCGTGCGATCATCTATTCGGCAGGTCTTCGCTGGTCGATCATGGGGTCTTTCCTGCACTACCACACGGCCGGCGGCGACGGCGGCATGGCCGCGTTCATGGCGCAGTTCGACCCTGCGCTGGAGCTGCCGTGGACCAATTTGAAGTTCCCGAAATGGTCTGACGAGCTGACCGAGAAACTGGTCGGCGGCTGCGAGAAGCAGGCCGAGGGCAAGACCATTGCCGAGTGGGAAGTCAAGCGCAACGACGTGCTGGTCGACATCATGCACGTGCTGAAGAAGCACAACATCGGCGTGGGCGAAGTACTGAACGGCAAGGTGTGATCGGTGGGCTGTGCCAGCAGAATTCGCAAAGATGTGCCCCGGACTAGTTCCGGGGCCCAGATAAGGAACAATGAGCTACTTCGTCTACATCATGGCCAGCCAACGCAACGGGACACTTTACACAGGCCTTACTGATGACCTGCCCCGGCGTGCATTCGAGCATCGCAATGGTCTGGTGGCCGGCTTCACGCGCACTTACGCGGTGAAACTGCTGGTCTGGTATGAGGCGCATGAAGACATCACCGAGGCCCGAAGCCGCGAACACACCATCAAACGCTGGCGGCGAAGCTGGAAACTCAAGAAGATCGAAACTATCAATCCGCAATGGAGCGACCTGTATGAGAAGCTCAACCAATAAAATCTGGGCCCCGGCACGAGGCCGGGGCACAAGTACGGTCCTTTCCGTTTGGAAAACAAACCCATGACCCAGCGCGTGATCATAACTGCAGGCGCGGCCGGCATCGGCAAGGCCATCGCCACCCGTTTTGCCGCTGCCGGGGCGCAGGTGCACGTCTGCGATATCGACGGTGACGCGCTGGAAGCACTGGGCCGGGAACACCCCGGCATCGTGGGTGACGGCATCGACGTGACCAATGAAGCGGCGCTGGATGGCTGGCTGGAAGATTGCCTCGAGGAGTTGGGCGGCTGCGACGTGCTGGTCAACAATGCCGGCATCGCCGGACAGGCCGACAAGGTGGAGAACCTCTCGCTTGAGGCGTGGCGGCAATGCCTGGCAGTCAACCTCGATGCGCAGATGCTGACCTGCCGCCGGGTGGTGCCGGTGATGAAGCAGCAGAAGTCAGGCTCGATCATCAACATGTCGTCCAATGCGGGGCTCTACGGCTATCCGTTCCGCACGCCCTATGCCGCCGCCAAGTGGGCGGTGATCGGCTTCACCAAGTCGGTCGCCAGCGAGGTTGGCCCGTGGAACATCCGCTGCAACGCCATATGCCCGGCTGCCGTAGACGGCGACCGCATGGACCGCGTCATCCGCAACATTGCCGCCTCGTCCAACCGGACCGAGGACAATGTGCGGCAGGAGTATACCGCCGGCACCTCGATGCGCCGCTTTGCGACCGCAGATGAAGTCGCCGACCTGTGCCTGTACCTGGCATCTGATGCAGCAAGGTTCATCTCCGGCCAGGCCATCGCAGTGGACGGCAACACCGAAACCTTTCACTCGGAGTAACGCACATGGATTTCAACCTCACCGAAGAACAGCGCATGATCGTCGAGACAACGCGCGCGTTCGTCGAGGCCGAGCTTTATCCGCACGAGGCAGAGGTGGAGCGCACCGGCATGCTGCGCCGCGACCTGTATGAGGAGCTCAAGGCCAAGGCGATCGGCGCGGGGCTTTACGCCGCCAACATGCCCGAAGAAGTGGGCGGTGCCGGCCTCGATACGCTGACCTGGGTGCTCTACGAAAAGGAGCTGGGCCGCACCAACTATGCGCTGCACTGGAACTGCGTGGCGAGGCCGTCGAACATACTGATGGCGTGCAATGCGGAACAGCGTGAGCGCTATACCCTGCCGTGCGTGCGCGGCGAGAAGGTCGATTGCATGGCGATGACCGAACCCGGCGCGGGCTCCGACCTGCGCGGCATGAAGGCCACCGCTGTCAGGGATGGCGACGGCTGGGTGCTGAACGGCACCAAGCACTTCATCAGCCATGCCGACGAGGCAGACTTCGTCATCGCCTACTTCGCATCCGGCGAGGAAGACACCCCGCGCGGCAGGAAGAAGCTGATCACCTCGTTCATCATCGACATGGGCACGCCGGGCTTCACCGTGCGCGACGGCTACCGCAACGTCTCGCATCGCGGTTACACCAATTCGATCCTGGAGTTTGACAACTGCCGCATCGGCGACGAGCAGCGGCTGGGCGAGGTGCACAAGGGCTTCGAAGTGGCCAACGACTGGCTCGGCGCGACGCGGCTTCAGGTGGCCTCGACGTGTCTTGGCCGGGCTGAGCGCGCGCTGTCGCATGCGTTGCAATGGTCGGTGGACCGGCAGCAGTTCGGCCAGCAGATCTGCAAGTTCCAGGGCGTGTCGTTCAAGCTGGCGGACATGGCGATGGAGCTGAAAGCCGCCAACCTGCTGACCATGGAGGCGGCGTGGAAGTATGACACCGGCACGGTGAGCGAGGCCGACATGGCCATGGCCAAGCTGAAGGCCTCGGAAGTGCTGGCGATGGTGGCCGACGAGGCGATCCAGATTCACGGCGGCATGGGCGTGATGGACGAGTTGCCGCTGGAGCGGATCTGGCGCGATGCACGCATCGAGCGCATCTGGGAAGGCACCTCGGAAATCCAGCGCCACATCATCTCGCGCGAAATGCTCAGACCGCTGGGGGGGTGAGATGAACAGGCTGAACCCATGGACCCTCGGGTCAAGCCCGAGGGAGGCAGATAAAGGATCGATACCCGGATCAAGCCCGAGGGAGGCATTGGAGGGGAAACATTCGACCGCTGCTTGCAATCGTCACTGGGAGACAGACCTCATGTCAACGTCCCCATCTCGCTTCCCTCGGGCTTGACCCGAGGGCCCACAAGGCAGCGATGACCATATATGTCTACATTCTTGCATCCAGCCAGAACGGCACTTTTTACACCGGCTTCACAGGCGATCTTGCACGGCGAGTCTACGAACATCGCGAGGGCGCTATTCCCGGCTTCACCCGCAAGTACAGGATTACCAGACTTGTTCACTTCGAAGCTTTCGAAGATGCCATTGCCGCCCAGCAACGCGAAAAGAACCTCAAGCGCTGGAACAGGCAGTGGAAGATCGACCTCATTCAGACCAACAACCCTGACTGGCGGAATTTGTACGATGATCTCAACAATCTGCTTTGAAGCGTGGACCCTCGGGTCAAGCCCGAGGGAGGCTAGTCGTTTGGGCAAGCTCTTGAAGTCAAGGTCAAGGGAAGCGGCATTCTCAGAGGTCACCCCATGGACATGAGCCTCACCCCTGCAGACCGCGACATCCGCGACCGCGCCCGCGCCTTCACGGCACAGCATCTGTTTCCGCACGAGATGGAGATGGACGAGACCGGCACGCTGAGGCCGGAAGTGGTCAGCGCCATCGAGCAGGCCGTCCGCGACCACCGCCTCAACGCCATCAACCACGCGGCTGGCGTCGGTGGGCAAGCCATGAGCATGGTGCAGCAGTGCCTCGTCAACGAGGAATGCGGCAAGGCGACGGGCGAGCTGTGGGCCTACGTCAACCAGCCGCCCCTGCCCTTGCGCGACGCAACGCCGGACCAGATCGACCGCTTCCTCAAGCCCGCCTGCGCGCTGGACCTGCACATCGCCTACTCGATCACCGAGGCCAATGCCGGGTCGGACACTTCCGCCGTTGCCACCACGGCCGTGAAGGACGGCGACGGCTGGGTGCTGAACGGCGAGAAATGGTTCGTGTCCGGCATCAACTATTGCCAGGTAGTGATGGTGCACGCCCACGTTGATGGCGATGCGGACAAGCCTGCCGTGTTCCTGGTGGACTGCGACACGCCGGGCCTCACCGTTGGCCATTCGCCGCGTTTCATGATGGGCGGCGTGGACGAGCACCCGGAGGTGACGCTCACCGGCGTGCGCGTCGGCGGCGACCGGCTGCTGGGCAAGGTGGGCGACGGGCTGGACATCACCAAAGAATGGTTCGTCGAGGCCCGCCTAGCCATTGCGGCGCGCTGCTGCGGCATGGGCGTGCGCGCGGCGGAGGAAGCCACCAGCTTCGTGATGAACCGCAAGCAGTTCGGCCAGCGGCTGGCAGACTTTCAGGGCGTCGAGTTCATGCTGGCGGACATGGCCACCCGCATCATGGCAGCCAAGTCGCTGCTTTACCGGGTGGCGGCTGAAATCGATGCCGGCATCGACAGGAAGCTGGTGCACGCCAAGGCATCCGCCGCCAAGCTGCACTGCTCGGAACAGATGGGCCGCGTGGTCGACACCGCACTGCAACTGCACGGCGGGCGCGGCCTCATTCGCGACTATGCGGTGGAGCGGCTGTATCGCGACATCCGGGTGGAACGCATCTGGGAAGGCACCTCGGAAATCCAGAAACTGATCATCGCCGGCCAGATCAAGAAGCGCGGCCTCAGCGTCTATTCGGAGTTGTTGTGATGAAATTGTCGCTTGTGTCCCGGCCACCGTACCGGGACCCAGAAGAGGGTCAAGCTGGGCCCCGGAACAAGTCCGGGGCACAAGGGAACCACCCATGACACCATCCCCCCTCGCCCGGCTGCTGGCGCCGAAATCCATTGCATTCATCGGCGGCTGGGAAGCCGAGACCGCCCTGCGCGTAACGCAGGAGCTTGGCTTTGACGGCACCATCCACGCCATCCACCCCAAGCGCGACCACCTGAATGGCGTGGCATGCCTGCGCAGCATTGCCGAGCTGCCGCATGTGCCCGACTGCGCCTTCATCGCGGTGAAGCGCGAACTCGCCGTCGAGATGATCCGCGACCTTTCGGCCATGGGTTGCGGCGGCGTGGTGCTGTACTCATCGGGCTTTGCAGAGGTTGACGACACCGGCAAGGCGCTCGAGGCAGAGATGCTGAAGGCCGCCAACGGCATGCCGGTGATGGGTCCCAACTGCTACGGCTACGTCAACGCGCTGGACAAGTGTTCACCCTGGCCGGACGAGCACGGCATGAAGCCGGTCGAGCGCGGGGTCGTTTTCATCACCCAGTCCGGCAACATCGCCTGCAACTTCGCCATGATGAAACGGCACGTGCCAGTGGCCGGGCTGTTCACGCTGGGCAACCAGGCTGACATCGGCATGTCGGCAATGCTGGAACACCTTGCCACCGACCCGCGCGTCACAGCCATCGGGCTGCACATCGAGGGCCTGAAGGATGTGGCGCACTTCTCGCGTGCCGCCCTGGCCGCACGCGCCGCGAAGAAGCCTGTCGTGGTGCTGAAGACCGGCCGCTCCGAACAGGGCGCGAAGGTGACCATGAGCCACACCAACTCGCTGTCCGGGGCGGATGACCTCTACGACGCGATGTTTGCCCGCTATGGCATTGCCAGGGTCAACTCGGTCAGCGCACTGTGCGAGACGCTGAAGTTCCTGCACTATGGCGGCCCGATTGGCGATACGCGCCTTGTCTCCATGTCATGCTCGGGTGGCGAGGCGGCACTGGTATCAGACATGGCGCTGGCCTACCCGGTCAGCTTTCCGCCGTTCGACCCCGGTACCCGCGAACTCGTGGCCGCAACCTTGAGCGACTATGTCGTGGTGGACAATCCGCTCGACTACCACACCTTCATCTGGAACCAGCGCGACAAGCTGGCCGCAACATTTTCTGCCGTGCTTTCCGGCGGGTTCGATGTCGGGCTGCTGATCATCGACGTGCCGGACAAGCCGCCGATGAACCCGGAAACCTGGATCGTCACCGTGAACGGACTGATCGATGCTGTCAGCGCGACCGGCGCACGAGCCGTCACCGCCACCAGCTTGCACGAATCCATGCCGGCGAGTGTTGCCGCAAGACTGACCGGCGAAGGCATTGCCCCAATGCTGGGGCTGGACGATGCGTTCACGGCCTTCACCGCCGCCGCCATGATCGGACGAAACTGGGCGCAGAATCACGCCCCGGCACCGCTGGCACCTGCGGCCACCAGCGATGGCACCATCACTGGCCTCACCGAGCGCGAAGCCAAGGCGCTGCTGGCAGAGCACGGCCTGCGCACCCCGGCTGCCATGACCTGCACCATCGCTGATGCCGGACATACGGCCGAGGCGATCGGCTTTCCGGTCGTGGTCAAGGCCTCCTCGGCAGAGCTTGCCCACAAGACCGAAGCCGGTGGCGTGACACTCAACCTTGCATCGCCGCAAGCCGCGCAGGCCGCCGCTGAGGCCATGTCCGGCATTTGCAGCGAAGTGCTTGTGGAACAGATGATCGCAGGCGCGGTGGCAGAACTGATCATCGGCGTGAAGCGCGATCCGCAGTTTGGCCTCGCACTTGTTATTGGTGCGGGCGGCATCCTCACCGAACTGCTGGCGGACAGCGCCACGTTGCTGCTGCCCACGACGCGCGCAGACATCAAAACGGCCCTGAAGCAACTGAAGGTATTCAGGCTGATTGAGGGCTATCGCGGCAAGACCGGCGACCTGGACGCCACGCTGGATGCAATCGAGGCAGTGGCCCGCTTTGCCGCTGCGCATGATTCAACGCTTGAAGAACTGGACGTCAACCCGTTGATGGTGCTTGAAAACGGCCGTGGCGCCATTGCCGCCGATGCGCTTGTGCGCATTCGCAAGGACTGAAGGAAAAGACGACGATGACCCTGCTCAACATGACCGAAGGCCCGATCCGGACGGCAACGCGCGGGCCTGTGCTGGAAGTAACCATTGACCGGCCCAAGGCAAACGCCATCGACGCTGCCACCAGCCGCATCATGGGCGACGTGTTTTCGGCCTTCCGCGATGATGACACGCTTCGCGCCGCCATCCTGACCTCGACCGGTGAGCGGTTCTTCTGCCCCGGCTGGGACCTGAAGTCGGCTGCGGAAGGTGAAGCGGCTGACGCCGACTATGGCCTGGGTGGATTTGGCGGATTGCAGGAACTGCCGGGCCTGGGCAAGCCGGTGGTGTGCGCGGTCAACGGCCTCGCCTTCGGGGGCGGCTTCGAGATCATGATCTCGTGCGACATCATCATCGCCGCCGATCACGCCACCTTCGCGCTGCCGGAAATCCGCTCCGGCGTGATTGCCGATGCAGCCACAATCAAGCTGCCACGCCGCATTCCCTATCACGTGGCCATGGAAATGCTGCTCACGGGCCGCGTGGTGGACTGCGCAGAAGCAAAGCACTGGGGCTTCGTCAACGAAGTGGTACCGGCGGACCAGTTGATGGCCCGCGCCCGCGAGGTGGCGGACAAGCTGGCAGGCGGCCCGCCGCTGGTTTACGCCGCCATCAAGGAAGTGCTGGAGCGGGTACATCACCTCAACGACAAGGAAGCACTGGCGCTGCTCAACCGCCGGGGGCTGCCAACGATCTCCAAGCTCTATTCATCCGAAGACCAGCTCGAAGGCGCAAAGGCCTTTGCGGAAAAGCGCGATCCGGTCTGGAAGGGCCGCTGAGCTCTCACTTGATGCCGGCGGCCTTCTTGCGGGCACCCGAAAGCTCCATGCCGGCATCCTGGCACACGTGCGCCACAACCTGCCTGTCGTGAATATCCGACATGGCGACCATGGCCCGGTCATAGAGCAGCGCCATGTGCCGGCGGGCGTTGCCGGCAAACTCCTCCTCGCAGCACGAGGCTATCGCAGCGAGACTCTTGATCATGCGCACGACCACCTCCACGGTGCCTGCCCCATCGCGGCCGATGGCCATGAACGCATCGTCAAACAGCTCATCCAGCCCGACGCGGGGCACGCGGACGTTGGGAAACTCCGGCTCGTGGGTCTGTTCGCTCTGGTTGAGGTCGACGAACACGCGCACTTGCCGCGCCAGCACCTCGATGGCCGTGCCGGGGTCGTTGACTGCGGGAGACAACGCCCGCGAGGCAACTTCAGACAGGGTAATCAGGGCAAGGCGCGGGTCCTGATCGAAGCTCCTGCGGCTGCCCACGATAAAGGCATGTCGGATACTGCGCGTGGATCTCCTCGTCCGGTTTGCTCGCGGCATAGGCGATGCGCGCACCGGGATAGACATAGCTGCCGGGCAAGGCCGCAACGGTAATCTGCCCGTCTTCGCCTGCCGCTTCCTGCAGGGCAGACATGTCGATGAACTGCACGTAGCCGGTTTCATCCGAGCTGATCTCGTGAGTGTTGGGCGGCTTTCGCTTCGGATCGCCTTCGTACAGGATACCACCGAGGTAAGGCTTCTCGCGCAGCGCCCGGATCGACTCCTGGGCGGCATCCTCGATCCGGTCCAGCACGTTGCCCAGTCGCCCGAACCGCATCAGGAAGTCGATCCAGCGGATCAGCATGACCACGACCAGCGCAATCACGAAAATGGTGACGATGAACAGCACCAGCCGGCCCGCCGTGCCGTAAACCCCGGCCTTCAGCAGCACGATGCCGACGATCGAATAGATGAACGCGCCGATGAAGGTCGACAGCATGTTCTGGCTGACCGTGTCGTCGAGCAGCAGGTTGGTGGCGCGCGGCGTGGCGGTCGACGTGGCTGATCCATAGGCAGCGACCACGGTCGACAGCGAGAACGTCGTCACCGCCAGCATGCTGGACGCGATGATCGACAGCAGGTCGTCCACCGCACCCGACCCCATCTTGATGGCGACCGATGATGGCACGAAGCCATCGACCACGAGGGCAATCAGCGCTGCCACCACGGACAACGCACCGATAATGATGGCGCGATAGATGAGCTGGCGCCGGAACTGCGCCCAAAGCCACTGCAACCTGGTAAAGTTCATTTGCTGGATTTCCCGCTATCCCCGAACAACGCCGCCAACTTAGCATGGGTTGCATGGACGTCAGTTGGAGTTTGATGGTAGCCCGGGCTTGTTCCCTGGCCCAGACTCGCATGACAGTATGCCCCGGCACGGAAGCCTGGACACTGGTGGGAACGATGCAAACATGACACGGCGCGGGTTCTTCAGGTGGTTCGGCGGCATGCTGCTGGCGGGCGCAGCATTGACCGGCTATGCCTTCGCCATCGAGCCAGGCTTCCGGCTGCGCATCCAGCGATATGCGTTCACCCCGCCCAACTGGACGCCGGGGCTCAAGCTGAAGATCGTCTGCCTGGCCGATCCGCACCTCGGCGAACCGTACATGTCGGTTTCACGCTGGCAGCGGATCATCGACACCGCCAACCAGCTGAAACCAGACCTTTTTTGCTGCTCGGCGATTACACGGCAAGCCACCGCTTTGTGACCCGTCTTGTACCGGTCGAGGATGCCGCCAAGGCTGCCGCAGCACTGTCAGCGCCGCTGGGCGTCTATTCCATCAACGGAAACCACGACTGGTGGAGCGACACGCAAGCCCAGCAGCGTCAGGCTGGCCCGATTGCGGCACAACTGGCATTCGCGAACAACGGCATCCGCACACTGGTCAACGAAGCCGAGCGGCTGGAAAAGAACGGCTTTCCGTTCTGGCTCTCCGGCACGGATTCAGCCGTCGCCATCAGGACCGGCCGCCGGGGCGTGTTCGAAACCCGCGCCAAGCTGGCGAACTGTCTTGCCGGTGTCACCGATGACGCCCCCATCATCCACATGGCGCACGAACCCGACCTGTTCACCGAAATGCCTGCGCGCGTATCGCTTACCCTGTCCGGCCACACCCATGGCGGTCAGGTGAGGTTGCTGGGCTGGTCGCCGATGGTGCCATCATCCTATGGCAACCGGTTCGCCTACGGCCACATCGTCGAAGAAGGACGCCACCTCATCGTGTCCGGCGGGCTTGGCTGCTCGATCATGCCGGTACGTTTCGGCATGCCGCCGGAAATCACCCTGCTGGAGCTTGGTTAGGACAACTTGCTGACATGCAGCGGCGGCACCCGCCCGGCCCACGGCATTTCCTGCTCTATCAGTGCGCCCAGCGCAATCAGCAGGTGCTCCTGCGCAGGCCCTGCCCCAAGCTGCACCCCTATGGGCAGGCCATTGGAGTGCATTGCCACGGGCAGCGACATGGCGGGCGTTCCGGCCACATTGTACGGGAAGCAGAACTGCACCGGCTCGTCGGCCAGCACCATGTACTCCTCCGGCGACAGGCCCGGCAGGTTGAGCCCGTAAAGTCCGTGCGGCTGTGACACCTGCGCCGTGGTGGGCGACACCAGCACATCGTACTTCGCGAAGAACCTGCCGATCTCGCGCCGCGCCTGGTTGATCCATGCCAGCCCGTCGAGGAACTCATACGGGTCCATGTCCCGGGAGCGCTTGTAGATCTCCCAGGTCACCGGCTCCAGCGTGTCGGGACCGGCAATGCGGCCGGTCTTCTGGCCGATCCTGTCGAGCATCTTCTGGAAGCCGAAGAACCACACCGAGCACATGACCTCAGACGCCTGCTCCTGGTCGAACACAAGGTCCGCCTGCTCGACCGTGTGGCCTGCGGCTTCGAGTAGCTTCGCCGTGGCCTCGACCGCCGCCGCGACCTCCGGGTCCACCGGTGCATCCATGGTCGGAGCAACGGTCCAAGCGATGCGCAAGCGTCCAGGGCTCCTGTCCAGCCACGACGCAAAGCCGCCATCCGGCGCGGGAATGATGAACGGATCACCCGGTTGTGGCGCGCACAGACAGTCGAGAAGTGCCGCCGTGTCCCGCAGGGTGCGGGTCTGGGCGAAGTTCATGCTCAGGCCGAAGCCGCCTTCATCGACCTGCGGGCCGGACGACACGCGTCCGCGCGAGGGCTTCAGCCCCACGCCGCCACACCAGCTTGCCGGGATGCGGATCGAGCCTCCGATGTCGGAGCCATGCGCCACCGGCACCATGCCGGAGGCAACTGCCGCAGCCCCGCCCCCGGTCGACCCGCCCGCCGAATAGCCCTGCCGCCACGGCGTGGACGTGTTGCCGTACAACAGGTTCTCGGTCGAGGTGGCGATGGAGTATTCCGGCGCATTGGAGCGGCCGATAATGTTGAAACCAGCCTTCTTCACCAGTTCGCCATAGTGGCTGTCGCTTTCCACCGTGTAACCTTCGGCCAGCCGCGAACCAAATTCAACCTTGCGCCCGCCCAGGTGGCCGCGAACGTCCTTGATCAGGAAGGGGACGCCGGCGAACGGGCCATCGGCCACGCCAGCCGATGCGATGTTGTCGTCATAGGTCTCGACAACGGCGTTGATCGACGGGTTGGTTATGGCAATGGCTTCGGCCGCCAGCCTGGCCACTTCCTTCGCACTCACGTCGCCCTTGCGGATCAGCGCGGCAAGGGACGTGGCGTCCAGCGCGGCATATTCATCAACTCGCATCTGCCGCTCCTTTCGCCGGTCCGGCTACTGCACCTTGCTGATGAAATCGAGCGTCGGATAGCCATCGGCCGGCATACCCAGTTTCTGCTGCATGTCGCGCACCGCAGCCCGCGTCTTGGCACCCATGGTGCCGTCCGCCCCGCCGGTGTCATAGCCGCGCTTCATCAGCGACTGCTGCACCGCGACCACCTCCTTGTAGCCGAGGCTCGGCGGGTTGCCGTGGCCGGGGCCAACCTTGGGCGCCCCGGCATAGCGGGTGCCAAGATAGGCTGCCGTCAGCGAATAGGTCAGCGACTCGTTCCACGTCAGGTAAGCATCGAAATTCGGATAGCCAAGAAACGCCGGGCCATCCTTGCCCATTGGCAGGATCAGCGACGCGGGCAAGGCATCGGCCTTCAGTGCGCTGCCGTCGCGCCGCTTGACGCCCCACTTCGACCACTGCGAACGCGGATGCTTGATGGTTACGTCAGCCTGTTCCCACGGCATCTGGTCCGGCACGACCACTTCCTCGAGCCAGGGCTGACCCGCCTTCCAGCCGAGATACTTCATGTAGTTGGCAGCAGATGCCAGGGCGTCGGAAGATGAGGTGATCATGTTGCGATGACCGTCGCCGTCAAAATCCACCGCGTGCTTGTCATAATAGGAAGGCAGGAACTGCAACTGGCCGATTTCACCCGCCCAGGCCCCGATCATCTGGTCCTTGGACAGGTCACCTTTCTGGATCAGGTCCAGCGCTGCAATCAGCTCGGTCTGGAATTTCTCCGGCCGGCGGCAGTCATAGGCCAGCGTGGCCAGCGAGTTGATGGTGGAATCCTTGCCCATGAACCCGCCGAAATCGGTTTCCAGCGCCCAGAACGCCGCCACCACCGCGCCGGGTACGCCGTACTTCTTCTCGATGGCGTTGAACAGCTTTGCGTTCTGCTTGAGCTTGTCGGCGCCTGTCTTCAACCGGCCAGCCGACACCAGCTTGCCGGAGAAGGTCAGCCAGTCGTCGGAGAAGATGACCTGCGTGCGGTCCTTCTTGACGATCGACGGATCAAACGACACACCCGCCAAGGCACTGTCGACGACAGTCTGCTTGATGCCTGCCTGCACGGCCTGCTGCTTGAAGCCCTGCAGCCAGCGATCAAAACTGCCCGTGTTCTTGCAGTCCGACTTGGCCATGGCACCGGGCGCTGCCAGCGCCATCATCAGAACTGCTGCTGCAGCAGCCCCTGCAAACCGAACTGTCATGAAGTCCTCCGCGTTGAAAAACCTGGCCGCCTGCCGGTTGGGTCGAAAGAATGTCCGCACACTGCCGTGAAATCAAGCGGCGTGGCACCAGCGTCAGCCGCAGCGCACCCGCATGTCCCAGCCCGCATTGGCCGCAACCTTTGCCGAGCCCGGTTCCAGCCGCGCCTTGTGCTTGTCAGGACAGGCAAAATGGTTGACCGCGTTGCGGCCCACTTCCGACACGATGCGGATGTCGCCTTCGGTCGAGCCAAGCCGGCGGCCCGGTGCCGACACGTTGACGAGGTACACCTTGTCGGCAGCCACATGCTGCATGCGCACCTGGTAGGTGCGGCCATTGTAGTACAGCGGTTCAGTGTGAATGGCACCCGACGCATAGGGCGACGCCTTCGGGGTGTTGACCGCAACAATCCTCGGCTTCTCGGCCGCGCATGCCACCGCCAGCAGGCCGCCCAGCGCCAGCACCGCCATGTTTTTCAATTGCCGCATGTACACCCAAACCCCCTTCATGCTACGCGCTCGGGCAAGGCAGATCAGCCCACCGTTTCACATGTTCTTTGGCGGCCCCACCCGATGACCAAGTTCGACCCGGCAAACTCACTCTCAGCCCGCACCGCTTCGGTTGCCGAAGGCGCGATCCTGGCCATGGCCCAGAAAGCGCGCGAATTGAAGGCAGCCGGTGCCGATGTCATTTCCCTGACCATCGGCGAGCCGGACTTTGACACGCCGCAACTGATTCGGCAGGCAGCAGCCGACGCCATGAACGCCGGCCACACCCACTATGTGCCTGTGGCAGGCATTGCCGAACTGCGCGAGGCCATTGCCGCCAAGCTGGTATCGGAGAACGGCATTCCCGCCACTGCCGCCAATGTCGTGCTGGCCAATGGCGCAAAGCAGGCCATCACCAACACCTGCTTCGCCACGCTGGACGAAGGCGACGAGGTGATCCTGCTCGCCCCGTTCTGGAATGCCTACGAGGGCATTGTGCGCATGGCGGGCGGTACGCCGGTGATCGTGACAGGCGGGCCGGAGTCGGGCTTCAAGGCCCCGCTGGCAGATATCGCCGCCGCAATGACCCTGCGCACCAAGCTGATCATGCTCAACTCGCCGTCCAACCCGTCGGGCGCTGTATGGACCCGCACCGAACTGGAAGCACTGGCCGGGCTGGTGCAAACGCACCCGCGCTGCCTCGTCATGTCGGACGAAATCTACGAGTACATATGGTTTGACGAACCGCCTGCCAGCCTCGCTTCCCTGCCCGGGATGTTCGAGCGCACCATCACCATCAACGGCATGTCGAAAGGTTTTGCCATGACCGGCTGGCGCGTGGGCTATGCCGCCGCAGCCGAACCGGTGGCCAAGGCGATCGCCAAGGTGCAGGGCACCTTTACCGCTGGCGGCAACGCCTTCGCCCAGCACGGGGCGCTGGCCGCGGTGCAAGGCCCGCGCGACGAGGTGGAGCAAATGCGGGTCAGCTACAAGCGCCGCCGCGACCTGGCCATTGCCATGCTCAAAGGCATCAAGGGTGTGAAAGTCACGCCGCCACCGGCCACGTTCTACATGCTGCCGGACATCTCCGGCCTGCTCGGCAAGACAGCCGGAAATGTGCGCATCGAAACGGACGTGGAGTTCTGCCACTGGCTGCTGGACGAGTTCCACGTGGCGACGGTACCTGGCTCGGCCTTCGGTGCGCCGGGTTGCATTCGCCTGTCGGTGGCTGCCCGTGACAGCGAGATCGTCAAGGCAATGGAGCGGCTAGCACGCGCCGCCAACACGCTGGCCTGATCTGGCACACGCGTCCGGACACGAAAAATCCCGCTGTCTGGCTCGAGGGGGCCGTTCAGACAGCGGGACTTGAATGGCCATTACCCCGGGAGGAGAAGGTGACGGCTCGGGTTTACTGTTGCGCGCAGCAGCCAGTGTCGACAGCATCTTCCCTGGAGAAGATTTTCTTTACGCTTTCCAGCGCCTGACGGCTCATGGCCCATACGGCGAGGGAGCGTTCGACGTGCGCCTTGCGGACGAAGTGTTCGATGACGTCACTGCTCGTTGCTTCGGAAAACTTGCTCATAATATTGTTATCCTTCTCTTTTCGGCATACACGATCAGCCGGTGGCGGTATCTGGCGCTGAAATCTCGTGTTCCGTTGAAATGAACATAAGGACTTCCCAGACCCACGACAAACGAGTTATTCTCCGGCTTCAGTTAAGCAAAACTTGTGTGATGTGATGCCCGACAGACTCCCCCCATTGACCGCCCTGCGCGCCTTCGAGGCTGCGTCGAGACTGCTCAGCTTCCAGCACGCGGCCAGCGAGCTGGCAGTGACGCCGGCTGCGCTGAGCTTCCAGATCCGCCAGCTTGAAGAGTTTCTCGGCACGAAACTGTTCCACCGGCTCAACCGGGCGGTCGAGCTGACCGAGCATGGCCGCATCCTGCAGCCAGGCATCCACGAAGCGTTCGAGCAGATGCACCGAACGATGCGCCAGCTCAAGCGGCGCCAGCAGACCAACGTGCTGACCATTGCTGCAGGCCCCGCCTTCACCGCCAAGTGGCTGTCGCCGCGGCTGTACCGGTTCATCACGCTGAACCCCGGCATCGATGCACGGATATCGGCATCGGTCGGCAAGTCGGACCTCGAAGCTGACGACATCGACGTGGCCATCAGGTTCGGGCCGGGCGTCTATCCGGGCCATCACTCGGTTAAGCTGATGGACGAGTTCGTCACACCGATGTGCTCGCCTGCCCTGCTCGAAGGCCCCGATGCCCTTCGTACGCCGGATGACCTTGCCCGCTACACACTGATCCATGACGACACGCACCTGGGCGTGTTCATCCTGCAGGAATGGTCCGACTGGCTGAAGGAAGCAGGCGCAACCGGCGTGGACCCAGCCAAGTCTGGCCTGCACTTCAACGTGGCCGACCATGCACTTGATGCCGCCATCGGTGGCGGCGGCGTGGTGCTGGGCCGTACCAGCCTGGCCGCGCCCGACATCCGCGCCGGTCGGCTAGTCACGCCGTTCGAGCTGAAACTGAAGGCGGATTTCTCGTTCTTCATTATCAGCCTCGACTCACGCAAGGATGAACCGGCCATCGCAGCGTTTCGCGAATGGATGGTGGCCGAGGTGACGGACGGTGGGCAGACCAGCCTGCCCGGCCCGGCCGTCTGAGCCGCCATACACAGCGGGTCAGCGGCCCGGTGGCACCGGCTGGGTAATGCCGGCCTTCTTGCGGCGTGGCCTGAACTGGGCGATCACCGCCCCCGCAATGACCAGCATTGCGCCGGCGATATGTTGCCCGGTGACGATGGCCCCGCCTGCCGCAGCCAGCAGGATGACGTAGAACGGCACCAGGTTGTGGTGCATCGCCGCCACCGTGATGCCGACAAGGCGCCCGGCCCACAGCCACAGCACCGACGACAGGCCAATGGAAATGCAGGCCAGCAGCGCCACCTTGACCAGAACTTCTGTGGACAGGTCGATCCGCACCGGTGCTATCGCCATGTGACCAAACAGGGCGATGACCAGGCACAACAGGCCGCCGATGAACATGCTCGCTGCTGTCTTGGCGAGGTCTGGCACGTCACCATAGCGCCCCACCATTTCACGGCTGTACCAGACGTAGGTCACCACCGCGACCAGCATGGCCGCAATACCGGTTGGTGAGCCCTCCTGCCCGGTGCCCTGTGCCGACACCAGGCTGATCAGCACGCCGCCCGACACCGTGAGCACGATGGCGACCGCCAGCCGCCAGCCGGGCTTCTCGGTGCCGTCGATCCAGCCCATCAGGGCCGAGAACAACGGCATGGCCGACACGATGACAGCGCCCGCCACCGCATCGATGCGCGCCTGCGCAATCACGAACAGCAGGGCAGATATGCCGAACACCAGCGAAGCCACAATGAACTGCGTTGACCGGAACAGCGCAAGGAAACTGGCGGTCTGCCGCATCAGCAGGGCTGCCGCCAGCACGGTTACCCCAGCCAGCAGCATGCGGACCGGTGCCAGGCCCAGTGCATCCCATGTCTTGAGGATCGAAACAGCCAGCGGAAAGTTTGCCGCCCACACCAGCATGCACATCATGCCGGCCAGGTTGCCCAGCACGAGACCGCGATTCAACATGTACGAACAAAGCCCTGCGCCAGTGTTGCCGTCGCGACACACTACAACCGAAACACCGCAGTTTGGCAGCCCAAAAAGCGACGCGTGGCGGCACTGGGTAACAGGCTTGGCAAACACCGGTTGACGCAAGCCGCCAGCCGTTTGAAGGCTTGACCGGCACAAGCCGCATCGGACACAACTAGGCTTGCGCAAAACCGTACACCAGATCAGCGCCAGCGAGGCCACTGCCCCATGAAACCATTCTTCGTCCAGATCAAATGCGAGCTTGGCAAGGCCTACGACGTGGCCACCGAGCTGGCCGACACCGAGATCGCCTCGGAAATTTACTCCACGGCGGGCGGATGGGACCTGCTGGTGAAGTTCTACCTGGAAGACGGCGACGACGTGGGCCACTTCATCAACCAGAAGGTTCACTCCATCGCCGGGGTGAAGGACACCTACACCATCGTCACCTACCGCGCATTCTAGGCCGGGCTTGCGAACAGGCCGCGTCTGGATTTTTATCGGCTTTCGCGCGGAAACCCTGGCCGGGGGTATTGCCTGAAAGTTGCCATTGCTGTCTCATCCGGCAGGATCACCAAGAAACAGGGAGTGTCACCATGACGAAGCACTACAGGTTTACCGTTCCGGCAGCCGCGCTTGCGCTTGGCCTGTCAGCCAGCATGACGTTTGCCGCAGACGTGAAATGGGACATGCCGATGGCCTATCCGGCCACCAACTACCATTCGGAAAACGCCACCCAGTTTGCCAAGGACGTCACGGAAGCCTCCGGCGGCAAGCTGGAAATCGTCACCCATCCCGGCGGCTCGCTGTTCAAGGGCGACGAGATTTTCCGCGCCGTGCGCACCGGCCAGGCCCAGATCGGCGAACGCCTGATCTCGGCACTCGGCAACGAGGACCCGCTGTTCGAGATCGACAGCCTGCCCTTCCTCGTCACCAGCTTCGCCGAATCCCGCAAGCTGTACGACAGCACCCGTCCCCTGCTGGAAAAGGTGCTGGCGGACAAGGGCATGACGCTGCTCTACACGGTGCCGTGGCCGCCGCAGGGGCTGTATTCCAACAAGGAGATCAACGCCGTCGCCGACATGAGCGGCGTCAAGTTCCGCGCCTACAACGCCGCCACCTCGCGCCTGGCTGAACTGATGGGCGCAGTGCCGACCAAGATCGAGGCGGCCGAACTGACGCAGGCCTTCGCCACCGGTGCGGTGGACAGCATGATCTCGTCCGGTGCAACCGGCTATGACAGCAAGCTGTGGGAGCACACCAAGTACTGGTACAACATCCAGGCCTGGCTGCCCAAGAACATGGTCATCGTCAACACCGAAGCCCTCAACGGCCTCGACGAGGCAACCCGCGCCGTGCTGCTGGAAAAGGCCAAGGCCGCCGAAGACCGCGGCTGGGCCAAGGCCGAGGAACTGTCCGACTGGTACGTCCAGGAACTGTCCAAGAACGGCATGACCGTTGGCCCGGCTGGCGACCTGCTGAAGAAGGACTTCATGGCCATTGGCGAGACCATGACCACCGAGTGGCTGGCGAAGGCCGGCGAAACCGGCAAGGCCGCCATCGACGCCTACAAGGCCCAGTGAGCAGGCCAGGCCGGTCGACCCGTGGGGACCTGACGCACAACGACCGGTGGGGCGAGTGATACAATGACCGGCCTTTTCACTCGCCTCGACCGGGCGCTGGAACGGCTTTACCTCTGGGCCGGCTATGCTGCCGCCTTCTTCATGGTCACTATCGGCGTGTGCGTGCTGACCTCGATCATCGCCCGCGCCCTGCAGATCTACATCGCCGGGATCAGCGAATATTCAGGCTACGCCATGGCCGCGTCATCGTTCCTGGCGCTGGCCCACACGTTTCGCGCCGGCGGCCACATCCGCGTGGCACTGCTGCGCTCGCGCCTCGGCGACACGGGCAAGATTCTGGCTCGGAACTCTGGTGCCTGGCCGTTGCCTCGCTGATGAGCAGCTACCTCGCCTGGTACCTGGTCAAGCTGACCTGGGTTTCGTACAAGTTCGAGGAAAAGTCCGAAGGTGCCGCCGCCACCCTGCTGTGGTAGCCGCAGACGCTGGTTTCCATCGGGGCTGTGATCTTCGCGATTTCCGTGGTGCATGGGCTGGTGCGCGTGATCGTCCGCCGCGATCCGGATGCTGCCGCCGCCAGCGCCCCAGCAACTGACGGCGGAGTGAGCCAGATGGACGGCTTCCTGCCCACGCTGATCTTCCTGCTCGTGCTGTTCACCCTGCTGGGCAGCAGCGTGTGGATCGGCATCTCGCTGCTCGCCGTCGCCTGGGTCGGCATGGAACTGTTCACCACCCGGCCCGTCGGCGACGCCATGGCACTGACCATCTGGTCGGCCTCGTCAAGCTGGACACTGACGGCCCTGCCGCTGTTCGTCTGGATGGGGGAAATCCTGTTCCGGACGAGGCTGTCCGAGAACCTGTTCAAGGGCCTGCAACCCTGGTTGCACGACCTGCCGGGCGGCCTGCTGCACGTCAACATCGCCGGGCTCCGCCATCTTTGCCGCCATCTGCGGCTCGTCCGCGGCCACCGTGCTGACCGTCGGCAAGATGTCGTTGCCGGAGCTCAAGCGCCGCAACTACCCGGAGAAGATGGTCATCGGCACGCTGGCCGGTGCCGGCACGCTCGGCCTGCTGATCCCGCCGTCGATCATCTTCATCATCTACGGCGTCACGGTGAACGAGAGCATCGTCAAGCTGTTCATCGCCGGCATCCTGCCCGGCCTCATGCTGGCGGCACTGTTCATGGGCTACGTCGCCGTGTGGGACCTGATGGGCGGGCGCAAGGACCGCAGGCGACACGCGAGCACTACACCGTGCGCCAGCGGCTCGTCGCGACGTCGGCCAGCTTGCCCCGATCATCGGCGCTGATTGCCGCAGTGATGAGCTCGATCTATTTCGGCATCGCCACCGCAACCGAGGCGGCCGTGCTAGGCGTGCGTCGGCGCCTTCCTATTTCGTGGCAGCAGGGCAGCCTGACCCGGGAGAACTTCATCGCCTCGCTGATGGGCGCCACGCGCACCTCGTGCATGATCGCCTTCATCCTGGCCGGCTCCACCTTCCTCACCCTGGCCATGGGTTTCACCGGCCTGCCGCGCGCTGTTGCCGAATGGATCGCCGCGCAGGAGCTGTCACCGGCCATGCTGATCGCGGTGCTGGCCATCTTCTACATCATCCTCGGCTGCTTCCTCGACGGCATCTCGTCCATCGTGCTGACCATGGCCGTGGTCGAGCCGATTGCCCGCCAGGCCGGCTTCGACATGATCTGGTTCGGCGTGTTCCTGACCATCGTGGTGGAAATCGCCCAGATCACGCCGCCCATCGGCTTCAACCTGTTCGTGCTGCAGGGCATGACCGGCCGCGACATGGACTTCATCGCCAGGGCGGCTGCGCCGATGTTCGTGCTGATGGTGGTCGCCGTGATCCTGATATCGGTGTTCCCGGGCATCGCCACCTGGCTGCCGTCACAGATGTGATCAGCGTGAGCCCAGTCCGCAAGCCTTGTGAATGGATCGGCCGGCAACGGCACCTTGCTGATGCCGCTTGGCATCGTGATCGGCGTGGCTGGTGCAGCCGCTGGCATGGTTGCTGCTTCCTATGCTGCCGTTCACCGTGTACCTGATGCTGACCATCGTTCTGGCCCGGCTGGACGTCGAACGCGCACTGGCGCACCTGCGCAAGCCCAAGTGTTCATCGTCTCGCTGATCTACGGCGTTCATGGTGCTGCCGATGGCATTGTCGCTGATCGCCCTGCGCCACTGCCCCTGTCACCGGGGTTGACGGCGGCGCTGGTCGTCTACGGAACCTCCCCGCCCAACTATGCAGCCGCCGCGCTGGCCTTCGTGATGGGCCTGGACGGTGCGCTTGACGGTGGCTACCATCTTTGCCGCCACCGCCCTGCACCCCATCGTCACGCCCGCTTTACGTGGAAGTATTTGCCGCGACGCGATCCATCTCTCGGGCACGAACTGGCCCTGCGCCTGGCCGGCCTTATCGGCGCGTCGGTCGGCGACGCGCCTACCTGATCAGCCGCTGGCTGGGCCCAGCGGCGCAAGGGCTGCCACGCCCATGTTCGACGGCCTGAACGTGCTGATCATGGTGGTCTTCGCCATTGCGCTGATGGACGGCATCCCGGACCGCGTGATCGCCCAGCCGGCTTACGCGCTGGCACTGATGCGCTGGCCACCGGCCTGCACCTGGGCCTCAACTTGCTCACCGTCAGCGCTATTCTACGTCACCGGCCGTGGCCGCGCCCTGACCCTGGGCTATGCCCACGCAGGCCGCAACATTGCCGTGGTCATGGGCGTGCTGGGCGCCGCCGCCCCGCCGGATGCCTGGCTGTTCTTCGCCATGCTGCAATTCCCATCTACTGCCTGCCAATGCTGCTGAAACCGCTCTATCGGAAACTGCTGCCGGACGCATAATTAACCAGATCGCATCAAATACATCGCCAACATTGGCAGTCTGCGCCATACTGTGACCGTATGAAGACGCTGGCGAAAATGTTGCTTGCGCACGGCAATTCTGCCTGTGCAGCCCGCTGGCAAGCGCTGGCGGCGGACTCAGCCGACCGGGCAATCATCGGTTTTTCCAGTGACGGCCGATACTTCGCGTTCGAGGAATATGGCGTCCAGGACGGCTCCGGCTTTCCCTACTCCAGCATCTACATCATCGACCTGAACAAGGACAAATGGGTCGATGGCTCACCCATCAGGGTCAGTCTGCGCGAGGAAAAGCCGACCTCCTACGACGGCCCGCCACCAGGCCCTGACCGAGGCCGCTCCACTCATCGAGCAGTACGGCACGGTGTATCCCGCCGCGCATGCTGGCCAGCAACGCGGTCGGCGAAGAAGTGCGCCGACCCGCACACCATGACGTTCAAGCGGTTTCACAACCTGCCCACGCTGTGGACGGTGAAGCTGCGCCACGTAGACCTGCCGGTGCGCGCCCGATTGCCAGTCGGTGCCGGTGGTCAAGGGGTTTGCCCTGGAGGTCGGTGTTGACGGCAAGGAACCGGCCGAGGTCTACCGCGACGAGGAGCTGCCGACGTCGCGCGGCTGCCCGGAAAGCTACCGGCTGGCGGACGTGATCTCATTCGGCGAGGCCGAAACCGGCAAGGTGGTGGTGCTGGTGCACAAGCTCACCTTCGGCTTCGAAGGCCGCGATGCGCGCTTCATCGCCGTGCCGGTCGAGTTGCCTTCCTGGAGATAAACGCGTTTCGCACGTTGAGTGCGAAGGCGTTAGTCTGCTAGAGCAACGCTTTCCCTGTCTCCAGCCTGCAAGAAAGCGCTCATCGCATGATCCCTCGCTACACCCGCCCCGACATGGCCGCCATCTGGTCGCCCGAGCAGAAGTTCCGCATCTGGTTCGAGATCGAGGCCCATGCCGCCGACGCGCAGGCCGAGCTTGGTGTGATCCCGAAGGAGGCTGCGAAGACGGTGTGGGACAAGGCGCGCGACGCCGAGTTCGACGTCGCCCGCATCGACGCCATCGAGGCGGAAGTGAAGCACGACGTCATCGCCTTCCTCACGCACCTGGCCGAGATCGTCGGGCCGGAAGCGCGCTTCGTGCACCAGGGCATGACCTCGTCCGACGTGCTGGACACCTGCTTCAACGTGCAGCTTGTGCGCGCCGCCGACCTGCTGCTGGAAGACCTGGACCTGCTGCTGGCCGCCCTGAAGAAGCGCGCCTTCGAGCACAAGGACACGCTCACCATCGGCCGCAGCCACGGCATCCACGCCGAGCCGACCACGTTCGGCCTCAAGCTGGCGCAAGCCTACGCCGAGTTCGACCGCTGCCGCGAGCGGCTGGAGTTTGCCCGCAAGGAAGTGGCCACCTGCGCCATCTCCGGCGCTGTCGGCACCTTCGCCAACATCGACCCTGCGGTCGAGGAACACGTGGCCAAAGCCATGGGGCTGGCGGCAGAGCCCGTCTCCACGCAGGTCATCCCGCGTGACCGGCACGCCATGTACTTCGCCGTGCTGGGCGTGATCGCCTCGTCCATCGAGCGGCTGGCCACGGAAATCCGCCACCTGCAGCGCACCGAGGTGCTGGAGGTCGAGGAGTATTTCTCGCCCGGCCAGAAGGGCTCGTCCGCCATGCCGCACAAGCGCAACCCGGTGCTGACGGAAAACCTCACCGGCCTTGCGAGGTTGGTGCGCTCTGCCGTGACGCCCGCGATGGAGAACGTGGCCCTGTGGCACGAACGCGACATCTCGCATTCATCGGTCGAGCGCGGCATTGGCCCGGACGCAACCGTGCACCTTGACTTCGCGCTGCGCCGGCTGGCCGGCGTCATCGACAAGCTGCTGATCTATCCGGAGAACATGCGGCCGCAACCTCGACAAGCTGGGCGGGCTGGTGCATTCGCAGCGCGTGCTGCTGGCGCTGACGCAGAACGGCGTGTCAGCCGCGAGGACGCCTATCGCCTGGTACAGCGCAACGCCATGCCGGTGTGGCGCGGCGAAGGCAACTTCCTCGACCTGCTGAAGGCCGACGAAGACGTGAAGAAGTCGCTGTCAGACGCCGACCTGGAGGCCCTGTTCGACATGGGCTATCACACCAGGCACGTGGACACGATCTTCGCGCGGGTGTTTGGGGAATGAGCCAGCTGCGCCCGGCACGGCGCTACGGTTCACCGGGCGCATTGACTGGTCGCAGCTAGCGAATCCTGAGCTTCGGATTGGCGGCAGCAGCCTTGGCTTTCTCGATGCCCTCTTTCGTCACCTGCGCCTTGTTGACGGAGAGGTTCTGCAGAGTCGCCACCCCAGCCAGTTCCATAAGGCCTGCGTCTGTGAGGCCGGTATGGCTCAGGCCGATACTCTTCAACGGCAGTTTGGCCAGCACCCCGGCCGTCGCATCTCCAACCTGCGGGGCACGGGAGATATCGAGATTCTCCAGCTTCTCCAGCTTTGCAAAATGGGCAGCGCCTGCATCGGTCAGGTTCTTGGTCTGCTGGGTGTAGAGCGTCGTCAGCTGCGTCGCCGCCGACACCGCCTTTGCATGCTCATCGGTGAAGCCGGGTCCGAACAGCACACGCACATCGCGCAGCGCGGGCATATGGGCCATCACCTCATAGTCGGCCGGCTTGACGCCCTTGAGCTGGAAGGCCAGACGCATCAGCTTGGGGTGATCCTTGAAGGCGGCAAACCCGCCGTTGATCTTGTTGCCCTCGAGCTTCAGATCTTCAAGCCCATCCATGGCGGCGATGGCCGGCAGCACTTTCTCGCTTGCCTTGTCGTCATGGAATTCGAGCTTCGTTAGCTTCCTGGCAGCGCCCAGCAAGGGCAGCAGTGCCTTGTCGCCGGCATCATTCCAGAACAGCTTCAGCGTCTGCAGCCGTGGCAATGAGCCTGCCGCTGCGCCGCCCTTCTCGCCGAACGGCACCCGGACGACTTGCAGATGCGTGATCGCGCTGGCACCTTCGATGGCGGCAAGGTGCGCATCACCATAGATTTTCGCGTCCTGGTCGCCCTGCAGCACAAATATCAGGCTGGACGCTTCAAACTGCTTGAGCACGCTCAGGTGCTCCGGTTCAACGCCGGATACATCGGACACCCGTAATTCGGTCAGCTTGTCCTTCGACTTGAGGGCAGCCAGCCCTGCCCCGTCCACGTCTGAAGTCACAAGATTCAGCACGTTCAACTCGCGAAGCTTGGCGATACCTTCAAGGCATGCGCGCGACACCTTGGCGTTCATGAAGGTAACACTGCGCAACTTCTCCAGCCCGCCAACAAGTGCGCAGTCTGCATCGGTGAACGGTTTCGACTTCTTGCCGTCAAAGGTAATGCTGAAGGCCTTGGCGACCTTTTCGGCAGTATACTCCTTGCCAAAATCCTGGATGCCCAACTCCGTGAGCCGTTTTGCGACTTCGCCAGGGTCAGATTGGGCCATCGCCGGAGTGCAGACGCACAACGATACCAACGCAACCAGTGTAGATTGCAAAACTGTTTTACGAGACATCTGTTGTGCTCCGCTTCCATGTGATGAGATCAGCGACAATAGGTCCGGAAAATCACAGTTCATGTGTAACATTACACTTCAGGTGCGCCCGTCCCACGCGCCGAGTGTGTGAATCTCGTTGAGGTCAAGGTTGCCCTTGCGCCGCTCGATGCCAGCCAGATCACCCGCAAGGTCCGGAATCACTTCCTCAACGGCGGCGCGCAATTCGTTGTTCTGCAACGCTTTCTTCAGCGATGCCGGGTCCACCGCAATGACCTTGGCGCGTTCCAGCCACGCGTAAATGCGGCCCGTCGCATGATCGGCCAGTTGCACCCGCTCGATATTGCGCAGCACCTGCGCCAGGAACGCCGTGTTGTTGCCCGCCGACATGCCGTCTTGATCCGGATAGACATCGGCAGGGGACTTCGCCTCGACGTTGATCTTCCGGAACCGGTCCACGTCGAGCAGGAACTTCACGTCGAGGATGTTCATGTCCTGGTTGCAGCCAAAGGCAACCGTGCGTGGCCGCGTCTTGTGCGGCACCGAGTTGTCGAGAAACTCGTAGTGCACTTCCTTGTTCACGCTGCCTGCCCAGGTGAAGAACAATTGCGGCATGCCGGTGAACGCCTCGACATTATGGAACAACAGGTCATCAACCGCCTTGTAGCGGCCGAACTTGTTGCCCCTGCCCCATGCGCGCTCGACGGTGGCATCGGGCGGCGTAATCACGAAGAACATGTACACCCGGTCGCCGAACCGGGTCAGCAGCCGCCCACCGTCTGCCTCGTGTGGCTGGATCGAGAAGCTGTCGAAGCGGAACCGGTCCACCAGCAGGTGGGGCAACGCCCCGCGAGCTGCCCTCGCAGCCATGTATTCATCCAGCTTGACGTCGATGATCTCGATCTCGTGCCCGGTGAGCGACCCCGCATAGCGGGTGGCCGGGCCCAGCGAGTCATAATCCAGCAGGTACTTGCGCCAGATATCGGGGCTGATCAGGGCAAAGTCGGTCCAGTCCAGCTTGAGCGCCTCGGCAAGCTTGCGTTGCAGCGGGCGCAACGTGCTCTTGCCCGCAGCCGACGCACCCTTGACGTTCATGATGACCGGCTTGGCGCGATTGGGCAGCACCTTGTAGCCTTCGCCGGCGGCGGCGGCATAGACGCATTCCTCGATCCGCTCGCCGATGCAGCGCGAACCGCGATCATTGCTGAAGAAGGTCAGCGCCAGCCGCTTCAGCAGGTCAGTATCTCCCACCAGCCTGCCGCGCCTGCCCGTGATGGCGCCCGCCATGCGCGACAGTGCATCATGCACGCTGCGCCGCACTTCCTCGCCCCCGGTAATCCGCGACTTGCGCTGCCAGCCCTCCACAGCCTCCTGCTCGCGCTGGGCAGCGCTGGGGGCGGCAGGCCTGGCAGGTTCCTTCGAACCCGCACCAAAAAGCCGCGCCAGCAGACCGGGTTTCGCGACGGACGGTGCCGCCACGGCAGGCGATGCCGCGAACACGGCGTCCAGTTCTGCCGCTATCAGCGCCTCGGCAGCGGTCATCTCGGATTGATAGGCGGCCATGATGTCCATTCGCACCGGCGCCACGTACTTCGACATGATGGTGCCGGTCATGCGGCGGAAGTTGATGCCGAGGTCCTCGTACACCTTGCCGTCCGGCACCGAGAGGCAGCCCATCACGCGGATCAGCACTTCGTGCACGATCAGCCGTTCCGGCCGGAAGCGCACCAGTTCCTGCGGCTTCAGACCGGTAAAGTCGGACAGTTCGCGTGCGTCCCTGACGGACGTGAATACGTGGTCACTGCGATAGACTGTGGCCAGAGGCAGGAACTCCTCCGGGATCTCCGACGTGATGCCGGGGTTCCAGGGGCCGAGCGCGGCATCATCAGTTTCGGGTTTGTATTTCATCGTATCGTTCTGCCCTGCAATCACTCCGTTAAACAGTCTGTGTTCCGGCCCATGGATCAGTTATAGAAAGCCGCGAAGCAAGTACGACGACAATGCGAGGGGCTAGGGCGTGAGCAATCTGAAATCGGGGCTGACCGGCACGGCCGAAATCATCGTGGGCACCAGCGATACCGCCCCACGGGTTGGCTCGGGCGCGATCAAGGTGATGGCGACACCGGTGATGATCAACCTGATGGAAGCCGCTGCACTTGATTGCGCCGAACGCCATCTCGGCGAGGGCGAGCAATCACTGGGCACCCACCTGAATGTCACGCACATCGCCGCAACGCCCACCGGCATGCGGGTAACAGCCACAGCCGTGCTGGTGAAAATCGATGGCCGCAATCTCGAGTTCGAGGTAAGCGCCGAGGATGAGGAAGGCCCGATCGGCTCAGGCACCCATTCGCGCGTCGTGGTCAACGCCGAGCGGTTCGAGCAGCGCAACCGCGACAAGGCCTTGCGCGCCAGAAACAGGTAACCCGCCATCCGGTATGGACAGCGGGCTGATGTGCAACCGGACAGTCAGCGCTGGCGGTCAGTAATTCACCTTGATCAGGGTGTTCTTGCGGCCATAGCGATTGACCAGGTTATAGAACTGGCGTGCGTTGGCCGTGTGCAGGCGAATGCAACCGTGCGAAGCAGGACGGCCCAGGCTCCTGACGTAGTTGGTGCCGTGCACGGCAAAGCCGCCATGGTAGAACACCGAATACGGCATCGGCGAGTTATCGTACTTGCGCGAATAGTGCATCTTGGTCGTCCACTTCGGACGCCACGTGCCGGTCGGCGTGGTGTAACCCTTGCGCCCCGACGAAATTTTCCAGCTTGCAAAATGGCGGCCATCAACCGAGACGTTCATCGTCTGCGACGACAGGTTGATGTGCGCAACAACGCCTGCAAGCGTGGCAGTAGCCGTGCCAGCCATCATCATGCCGGCGGCAAGAACGCCCGCCACGCAACCCGCCAGCCTGTTTTTCCAACTCATTGCTTCGAACTCCTCAAGAATCGACCCTCATGACGCAAAGGAAACCATGAGTATCGCCGATTGTACACCCGCTCGCCAAAAATTGAACATTCTCGCTCTGCGACCGCAACAGCATTGTCACAGCCCCACGCTCTGGCAAGGAGTCTCACCTGAAACAACAGTCAAATAAAGCGAAGGACCTGAACGCAGTTAATCCGGGGTCAGGTCTAGCGGTCGAACAGGAACTCGCGCCCCAGCTTTACGCGCGGTTCGCCGTCATAACTGATGATATCCGCCGTCGCATAGGTTTCCGTGAGCGTTGCAGGCAGGAAGCTGCCGGTGCCGACAGTATCGATGGGCGCACGCGCTGCCCCCATGATCTGGCATTTCTGCGGCGAGAACCCTGACGATGCGACAATTCTTGCCTTGTCGAAGCCGGCACTGTCGAGCGCCTCGCGGGTGTGGATGATGCTGGCCACCGACACGCCCGACCCGAACAGCACCCGGCGCACCTTGTCGACCAGGATGTTGCCGGGATCGAGCTGGAAGGCGCGCGGACCCAGCACGTATTCCACGATGTTGTATTCGCCATCAACGCCCAGCCAGTTGCCCACCGTCTCGACCGACTTGTCGTAATCCAGTCCTTCGGCGAACCGGCCGCCGTGGGTGTCCAGCCGCACGCCCAGCGACTTGCCCTTGTCGTGTAACCTTGCCTCGTTGAAGAACCAGTGCGCAGTGCGCAACGCATCGGTGATTTCGAGCCCCTGGTAATCCACGAGGGCCACGAGCTGGTCGATGTGCGGCAGCCGCTCGGCAAACATCTGCGTGGCCTTCAGCACGTCGCCACCGGCATATCCGACAAGCGCATGCGGCATGGTGCCGATACCGGCCATGGCACCGAACATCGGCGCGGTCACATCCTGCGAGGAGCCGACGAACCCGCGCACCGCCGGGTTGGCCTTGCGTGCCGCTTCAGACCCCACCGACGCGCCATAGGCGGCCAGCATGTTCATTTCCACGCCGGACCCGTGGCGCGCGTGCATGTCGATGAAGGAGGCCTCCGGCAGTGCCATGCACATCTCGTAGGCATTGACCGCCGACACCGACGGAAAGCCTGTCTTCTGCAGCAGCAGCGTCTCAACCTCGGACAGCTTCGACATCGGACCGGTGACTTCCATCAGCTTGCGCTCGGCCGGCACGATGTCACCCTCGGCGTGGAACCGCTTGACGCGGGCCTCCGGCACCAGCCGCGTGATCAGCCGTTCGGCCGGCTTCAGCGCGGCAATGCAGCGCCGGCGCAGGAACACCGCGTAGGTGACTTCCATCTCGCCATTGGACTCGACCACCATGCGGGTGTTGGTGAAGTACTTGTCGGTGACGGCACCCAGCGGACCCGCCGCGAGCGACACTTCCACGAGCTTGTTGATGGCCTCGTCACGCGAGAGGCTGGCTGGCGATGTCGATGTCATGGGTGTGAACTGCCCTGGCAGTTGGAGGAAACCTGATGAGCCGGAGTTTGGCGCTCTGCCCATTGCGCGTCAATGGACTTGGAACGCATTCCCGGTGTTTTGCCGTTCACACAAAAACGGCGGCAACCGGAGTTGCCGCCACGTGATGCCAGTTGCCTGCGAACAGGGATCAGCCGCCGCCCGGACCACCGCAGGTGAGCATGTTGCCGAAGTCAGGCGTATCGAGCGTTGCGCCGCGCCGGTCATTGTCGAGCATGGACGTAGCGCCGAACTGGTAGTTCAGTCCAACCATGATGGTGTGATCGGTCAGGTCGCTGCCACCACCAAACTGGAAGCAGTTTTCACGCAGCGTGCCGCGGTAGCCGATGAACACCGCAAAGTCACCCACAATTGGCAATGCAAAACGCGTGTCATACCGCGCAGCCCATGACAACACGTCCAAGTCGCGCGGCCCCCCACCACCACCATTGCGGTCGAGCGCGGCGTAAGCTCCCTCGAACTGCAGCCTTGTATCGGGCTGCAGGAACCAGCGCATCACGCCACGCGCAAACATGCCATCGTCAAGACGCTGGCCAAACGCCGGCCCGGTGCCAGAAACATCAACATAGCCGCCTTGAGCGTAGAACGTGATGTTGTCCATGTACAACTGGGCTTCACCACCCATGAACCGGTAGTTATAAGCCAGGTCATTGAAGGAATACGCGTAATGCGTTCCACCGGCGCCCCCGAATGCACCGAACAACCCCTGCTCCGGATTGCGCCAGCTCAGGTGGGTTGCCCCCTGGAAAGCATAGCGCAGCCCGGCAGCGTTTGTGCCGCTGTCAAACGCTTGATCATTGTATTCAACATCGACATCAGACTGGATCGAGAGGTTCTCTCCCAGCGGCAAGCTGAGCTTGCCTGAGGTCGCAGACCAGAACGCTACCTCGGAGCCGCCACCCAGCGGACCTGCATTCGGTATGTCAAAAATCTGAACCCCCGTAGCCTTCTCGACCTCGCCGGCAACAATAAGCCCGATGGCGCGGTCAAGATCTGCTGCACTCGCGGACACAGTGGAGGCAACCACCGCAATGGCGGCAGCTCCACAGGAAGCCAAAATCTTCATGAATGCACCCCTGCAAATGAGAAATCGTTTCTTTGGGCGCTGATTTTGATTCAGCGCTTGAACGACACGTTCGCAAAATTGAATGTGATTAGCAATGGAAATATACCGTATACGAACTATTCTGACGCAATGTCACTTTATCGGGGCAATCGAATTCTACAATCCGTCAAGTACCGCCCTGGCTCCGGCTGCCACAACATGCGCGTCGCCGGCGGCGGACACGAGGTTGAACCCCAGCTTGGCAAAGTGCGCGGCTTCGTCGTGGCCTGAGGCATAGATGCCGGAGATCTTGCCGGCCTTTTTCGCGGCAGCCACGATTACCGGCAACGCGGCCTTCACATCGGGGTCACTGGCCCCGCCGACCTTGCCGCCCGACAGGTTGATCGACAGGTCGAACGGGCCGACGAACACGCCGTCGATACCGTCCACCGACAGGATGGCGTCAAGGTTGTCGAGCGCGCGCCTGGTCTCAACCATCGGCAACAGGCAGGTAAGGCTGTTGGAGGCCGACAGGTATTCCTGCGGCTGCATCTGCCACAGCTCCAGCGCGCCCTTCGGCCCCATCGAGCGCGATGCCAGCGGCGGAAACTTTGCCACGTCCACCAGCCGCCTGGCGTCTTCAACGGTGTTGATCATCGGCATGATGATGACCGATGCCCCGGCGTCGAGCGCACGCGCCGCCATGCCGAAATCATCCAGCGGCGGGCGCACCATCGGCACCCCGCCTGCCCGGCCCACGGACTGCACGTGGGACAGCATCTGGCCGTAGTCGAACATGCCGTGCTGCATGTCGGCCAGCACACCGGCAAAGCCTGCCTTGATCAGTGCAAGGCCATGCCATTCGCCCGGCCATTGGCACCAGGCGGTGAACAAAGACTTGCCACCGGCATCCGCCAGCCGGGTCTTCAGCGAAAGGGCGTGAGAGGTGATCACTTTTGCTGCTCAGCCCGACTTCTCGACCTGGGTGATCGCCTCGGCCATGAAGTCGGCCATGTTGCGGCGAATCTGGTGTTCCGACTGGTCAACCTTCGCAGCTTCAAGGTCACCCTTGATCTTGCGGTAAACGTCTTCCTCGCCCGCTTCCTCGAAATCGGCCTTCACGACTTCGCGCGCATAGGCCTCGGCGTCGTCGCCTTCCTTGCCCATCAGGCCCGCTGCCCAAAGCCCAAGCAGCTTGTTGCGGCGCGCGGTGGCCTTGAACCGAAGCTCTTCGTCATGGGCGAACTTGCTCTCAAAACCTTCCTGGCGCTTGTCGAATGTGCTCATGGTCCGTGGGACTCCTGTTCATGATCTGGCGCGAGCGTTGGTCCCGCGTGGTGAAGACTGCTGATGCAGTCACATAGACGATCATTGTTGCCCCTTCAATACGCGCGCGAGAAACCGGCTGCGGCATCGCGTTCCGTCAATTCCTGTTTGAATCATTGCCTTTGTCGGGACAGGCGCATTGTAGATACGGTCCAAAGGGGCTATTTGAGTGCTTTGACAGCAGGCGCTCGCCGCCAAACATTGCCCGCGGCGGTTCTTTTCCACGTCCGTTCGCGCCCAGAGGTATTCCATGAACCAGCGCCGTACCCGAATCTACGAAGGCAAGGCCAAGATCCTGTATGAAGGTCCCGAACCGGGCACCATCATCGTGCACTTCAAGGATGACGCGACCGCGTTCAACGCCCAGAAGAAGGCGGTGATCGAGGGCAAGGGCGTACTGAACAACCGCATCAGCGAGTTCATCTTCACCCAGCTCAATGAACTGGGCCTTCCGACCCATTTCATCCGCCGCCTCAACATGCGCGAGCAACTGGTCCGCGAAGTCGAGATCATTCCGCTGGAAGTGATCGTGCGCAACGTCGCCGCCGGTTCGATGGCCAAGCGACTCGGTATCGAGGAAGGCACTGCGCTGCCGCGTTCCATCATCGAGTTCTGCTACAAGAACGACGAACTCGGCGACCCGCTGGTGGCCGAGGAACACGTTACAGCGTTCGGCTGGGCCACGCCGCAGGAAATCGATGACATCATGGCGATGACCATCCGCATCAACGATTTCATGTCCGGCATGTTCGCCGCCATCGGCATCAAGCTGGTCGATTTCAAGATCGAGTATGGCCGCCACTATGAAGGCGACATGGTGCGCACCGTGCTGGCCGACGAGATCAGTCCTGAATTCGTGCCGCCTGTGGGACATGAAGACCAACGAGAAGCTCGACAAGGACCGCTTCCGCCGCGACCTGGGCGGACTCGTCGAAGCCTACCAGGAAGTTGCGCGGCGTCTGGGCATTCTCAACGAGAATGATCCCGTGCCGCCGATGAAGCCGAAACTCGTGAAGTCGTGATTTCGCCGCAACTGCCAACGACAACAAGGGCGCATGAAGGGTCAGCAGACATGAAAGCCAGGGTCATCATCACTCTCAAGAACGGCGTGCTCGATCCGCAGGGCAAGGCTATTGAAGGCGCGTTGACCGGGCTGGGCTTTGCCGGCGTGGACAATGTACGCCAGGGCAAGTTCATCGAGCTGGACGTGACGGCTGCATCCGAATCGGAAGCCCGCAAGACCGTGGAGGCCATGTGCGACAAGCTGCTCGCCAACACCGTGATCGAGAACTACCAGGTCGAAATCGTATGATGGAGAGGCGTCCCGCCATGTCCCGCCGGGTGCTGCGCCACGCGCTGGCAGCTGGTCTCAGCAGTGCCCTTGCCGTGCTCGCACTGTCGCCGGCAAACGCCCTCGACGTCCGGCCGATAGAGGTCGAGATGGTCGTCGGCAGCAAGCCGGTCACCGTAACGGCTGAGCCACTGGCAAACTGGCAGGTGTCTTCGGAAGGGCAAGTGTCGCTCGACCAGAAGTTCGACATCCAGCCTGATGGCAGCTCGGGCCTGATCCAGGTCAAGCTGGCACCGGCCCCGCCAAACATCACCACTGAACCCAACCCCTGCACCGTGCTGCAGGGCATGGCCCAGAACCTCCAGAAGGAGGGCCTGCGGCTGTCGCCCGGTCGCAAGCCACAAGCCAACCTTGCCCCCGTCTGCTCAATGGTGGCCGAGGGCACCATGCAGACACAGTTCTACTATGCCGCACTGTTCAAGTCCGGCGACATGATCGTTGCGGGCGTGGCGCGCAACAGCCGCGACCTGAGCGACACCGAAATCACCGAGTTCCAGCGCTATCTCACCTCGATCAAGGTGCAGCCGAAGGAGACCAGCCAATGAAGGCCGCCGTCATCGTGTTTCCGGGCATCAACCGTGAAAACGACATGGCCCGCGCACTCGAACGCGCCGGCGGGGCGACGGTCACCAAGGTCTGGCACACGGAAACGGCATTGCCGGCAGGCACCGACCTGGTGGCCGTACCGGGCGGCTTTTCCTATGGCGACTACCTGCGCTGTGGCGCCATTGCCGGTCGCTCGCCCATCATGCAGGCAATCGTGGCCCACGCCGCGCGCGGCGGGCTTGTACTGGGCGTGTGCAACGGTTTCCAGATCCTCACCGAGGCAGGGTTGCTGCCGGGCGCGCTGATGCGCAATGCCGGGTTGAAGTTCGTTTGCAGGAAAGTGCGGTTAAGCGTCGAGAATGACTCGACCTTCTTCACCCGCAACATGAGCCGTGGCACCGTCGTCACCTGCCCGATCGCGCACCATGACGGCAACTATTTCGCCGACGCCGACACACTGCGTGAACTGGAAGACAATGGCCGCGTGGTGTTCCGGTACGCAGAGAACACCAACCCCAACGGTGCCATGAACGACATCGCCGGCATCATGAACGCAGCCGGAAACGTCATCGGCATGATGCCGCATCCGGAAAACATGATCGAACCACTGCATGGATCGGTCGACTGCAAGCCGCTGTTCGAAAGCCTCGCGGCTTGAACCTCGCGCGGCCGCAATGCGCGCCAGCCTTAACATGACCGTAGAGCGTGTGGCAGACACGCCTGCCAGCCGCACGCTTGCCGTGCTCGGCCTCGTCAACGGCGTTGCGGGCATCATCCTGCAATACGTGTTGTTCCAGCCACTGTTCAACCAGATGGGCATGGGATGGTTTTCGTCCGCCATCGCCATGCTTGCCTTCTTCACCATCCTGACCAACCTGATGGTGATCACCATTTACTGGGCGCACCTGCGCGGGCCCCGGTCGGCTGTCACCCGGTTCTTCGCACAAGACGGCGTGCGCACTGCCATCACTGGATACATCGTGTTCGTCGGCGTGATCTACGCCCTGTTCCTGTATGGCAGCTTGCCGCTGAGCGTGGCGCAACAGGTGCCAGACGCGATGCTGCACTTCGTTGCGCCGCCACTATGCGTCACCTGGTGGTTCATCACCCGCCCCAGCCAGCCATTTGCCTATGGCCGCATCGCAAGGTGGCTGGCGTGGCCGATTGTGTATCTGGGTGGCTCGGTGGTTGCCGGCGCCATCACCGGCGCATGGCTTTACCCGATCCTCAATGCCGCAAGGCATGGCTGGCCCGCGACCCTGGCCACCGCAGGCGGCATGCTGGCGTTCCTCGCCGGCGTGCTCGCACTGCTGGTAACCGTGACGCGGTTCGCACCCGCCATCCGCGCTAGACCCTGAAGCGCAGCGGCTTCCTGAGTTCTGCCTCGGCGTCTGCCCGGGAGACGCCTATGTCGCTAAGCTCCTTGTCGGTCAGGTAACGCAGCTCCTCGCGTGAGCGGTGAAACGCTTCCCACCGCTTGTACCAGTGCCATGCAGCCGTCCAGACGGATACGGATGCTGCACGCTGGTTTTGTACACCTGGCATGGCTCTGCCAGTGACCTTGTCCAGAATTGTATCGATTGCACCCATTATCTGCACTCCTTTCCGTGCTGATTGACTCACTTGTTGCCGGAATGATTGATGCCTTGCCGTCGAAATGGTTTCAATGTAATTATTGTCACCATGACAAATTGGATCCCACAGTTTGACCGCACTGGCGCGCCCATATACGTCGAAATTGCCGACGCCATGCAGCGCGACATTGACGCCGGTACGCTGCAACCAGGCAGCAAACTGCCGCCGCAACGCAATCTCGCCTTCGATATCGGGGTGACAATCGGTACAATTGGCCGGGCCTACGCCCTCGCCCGCCAGCGCGGCCTGGTCACGGGTGAAGTTGGCCGGGGTACCTACGTGCGCGGCAGCACAAGTCTTGTTACCGCCGAAGCGGACAAGGCTACTGCCCTGCCCGGCTACGCCAAGACCGAGCGCGAAGCGATGGCGGAAAGCGGCCTGCCAGGTGACATCGCGCCCGACGGCAGCCCGGCGTCTTCCGGCAAGTTGCGGCTTGATTCCACCAGCGCCACCGAGATCGGCCAGGCCGGGATGATTTCCCGGCACCTGATCGACATCATGGGGGAGTTTCCCTCGCGCACGACCGACTACATCCGCTCGCTCAAGCCGGAGTGGCAGCAGGCCGGGCGGCGATGGCTGTCATCACAAGGCTGGCAGCCTGACGCCGGCAATATCGTACCCACCATGGGCGTGCATGCCGGCATGATGGCGGTCATCGGTGCGCTGACCTCGCCGGGCGACCGCATCGTGTTTGAAAGCCTGACCTACGCCTCGCTGGCCCGCTCGGCCAGCCTGATCGGCCGCCAGCCCATTCCCGCGCCCATGGCGGAGTACGGCATGGATGCCGATGCGCTTGATCACCTGTGCGCCAACCAGCACCCGAAGCTGATCGTCGTCATCCCGACCATCCAGAACCCGACCGCAGCCATCATGCCCGAAGACGTGCGCCGGCGCATCGCAGCCATCGCCCGCAAGCACAATGTCCGCATCATCGAGGACAACATCTACGGGGCCAGGCTGGCTGAGGCACCGCCCACCATCGCCAGCTTCGCCCCGGACATCACCTTCCACCTGTCCGGCCTGTCGAAGGCTGTGGCAGCCGGCATGCGCGCCGGTTGGGTCGCCTGCCCGCCCGGCTTTACCGGGTCCATTCCGGTGGCCCACAAGATGCTGACCGGCGGCATGCCGTTCCTGCTGGCCGAAGCCGCATCACGGCTGGTGCTGTCGGGCGAGGCAGACCATATCACCCTGGCCGTGCGGGAAGAGACCGCAGCGAGGCTGGACATTGTCAAGGCAGCGCTGGAGGGACACGACTTCGCCAGCCACCGGCATTGCCCGTTCGTATGGCTGAAATTGCCCGAACCGTGGCGGGCCAGCCTGTTCGTGGCCACCGCCCGCGATGCCGGCATGCTGGTGGACGGCGATGACGAGTTCCGCTTCTCGCAACAGTATGAGAGCCTGCATCGGGTCCGCATTGCCTTCTCCACGCTGCCCAGCCGGGCGGTGCTGCAAGACGCCCTGACCCGGATTCGCTCGTTGCTCGATGCCGGACCGTCGGCGCACGACAGTTATGCCTGATCCGGAATGAAACAGGCCGGGCGTGGACCTTGCTGACAGGCGCCGACACGCCCGGCAATCTAGCCGGGTCACGGCGCCCGGCTGCAGCCAGTCTGATCCCGCGAACCAGTCAGATCATCCAGCTTCGCGGACAGCAATGCCGCTCGCAGCCGACAATCATGCCAGTAGTACAACCGGTCATCGATGCCCTGATGATCTGGACCTGACCTGTCGGGTCGACACGTCTGATCGTGGCGTTGCTGGCTCCACACAGAGGCATTGCTGCCTGCGTGGTAAAATAACCTGCAACTTTCCAAAAACTATACAGCAAGTTTTTACATCCTGAATACGCTCAAAGCTTAAAAAACCATGCGTTGATAACGGTTTTTTATCCAGAGTTTTGGAGTCTTCGCGCATTTTTATTTGGCGGGTTTATATATCCAGCATCAGCCAGCAGTTGGTCCGGCAACCCGGAGAGAGGGTCGCGCAGCACGGCGGCGGCATGGACAACGTCCACTTTTAGGGAGAGACTACAGGATGTTGCGCTCATTCAAGAGACGCCTGCAGAACAGGCGATCAGCCAAAGGCATGTTGAAGGACGAGTCCGGCAACATGGCGATTATTGTATCGTTGCTGGCCCTGCCCATGATGATGGCGGGGGGAGCAGCGGTCGACTATGGCAACTGGGTGTCGGTACAGGCGCGCCTTCAGGCTGCCACCGATGCCGCCGCGCTGGCAGCAGGCCGTGAGGCCAACCTCAGCGACGCGGAACTGAGCCGCGTGGTCACCGATTATTTCAATGCCAACTTCGGCAGCCCGCGCAATGCAGGCACGCCGGAACTGACCCTGACCATCAGCAATGACGGCAAGCTGCGCGTCGACTCGCAGGTATCGGTCGAGAACTATCTGATGAAGGCTGCCGGATCGATGGAGCAGACCATTGTTGCCTCGGCCGAGGTCAGCAAGGAAGCAACCGGGCTTGAAGTGGCGCTGGTGTTCGACAACACCGGATCGATGGCTTCGCAAAGCCGGCTGTCGACGCTGAAGGTCGCCGCCAAGGACTTCGTGCAAATCCTGTTCGGTCCGCGTGACGAGGCAGACACGCTGAAGGTGGCCGTGGTGCCGTTCTCGCAGTTCGTCAACGTGGGCCCGGACAAGGCAGATGCCCTGTGGCTGGATACGCAGGGGCGTGCTGCGTGGTCGCGGGAGAACTTCACCTTGTCTACCTACCACAACTGGAAGGGTTGGCAAGAACTCAAGAACCGCTCGTGGACTGGCTGCGTGGAGGCCCGGCCGGGCGCACTTGCAACCAATGATGCCGCGCCCGACACGACCGATCCCGACACCCTGTTCGTGCCGGCGTTTGCACCTGATGAACCCAATCTGAGTGGCTACTACAACAGCTACATCAACGATGGCTCCCTGCCCAAAAACCCGTCTGCGTTACAGCGGCAGAAGAACGACAAGAAATATCGCAATGTGAACGTCAGCAATGCGAGCATGGGGCCACAGCGCGGATGCAATATTGAGGCAATCCAGCCGCTCACCAACCAGAAGGGCCCGATCATCTCGACCATCGCCCAGATGAAGGCTGATGGCTATACCCACGTGGCCGAAGGTGCTGCCTGGGGCTTGCGGGTGCTGTCGCCGCACGAGCCGTTCAGCGAAGGTGTGCCGTACTCCGACCAGGACATCACCAAGGCCATGGTGCTGTTGACCGATGGCGAGAACACTTTCGATACCAACGATCTGCAGAACAACATCAACGGGTCGACATACACCGCCTACGGCTACCTGAAGCAGGCACGGCTTGGCTCGTCGAACTACGTCACCGCGATCAACACGCAGAACCAGATGCTGCAGACGACCTGCAACAACATCAAGGCACAGGACATCGTGGTGTACTCGTTTGCCTACAACGTGCCGAATGCCACGCAGCGCAACCTGATCAAGAACTGCGCGTCGAGCCCGGAAAAGTACTTCGACCCGCCGTCCAACGCGGCCCTCGTCCGCAGCTTCCAGCAGATCGCCGACGAACTGCGCAGGCTGCATCTCAGTCAGTAACAGCCTTGTTCTCCACTGGGCTTTATTGCGAAGGAACGCGCGTATCCAGCACCGGATGCGCGCGTTTCCATTTGGTTGGCAGGCGGGCAGAGACCTGCAACGCGGTAACCAAAATCGCTCATTATCAATCTGTTGGCCCAAATCGCATTTGCCTAAAATGCAACCCTTGCACTTCACGCCTGCTTAGGCAGCAGCAAAGCTTTCGCAACAGTAAAGCCCTGCAAGCCCCTACAATAAGCAATTAACCAAGGGCCGTCTTGCAGCCCCACCCTGCCCCTTCGCAGACCCGGCAGGACCAAGCTGCAAGCCCGCGTGCCCGGCGTTGACGGCAACAGGTACATCCTGAGGGAGAGACGGGACGATGATCAATTTTGCAGGACGCCTTGCGTCTGCGGCCAGACGGCTTGTCAGGCACGAGTCCGGCGCGATGGCGCAGGTGGCAGCACTTCTGGCGGTTCCGATGTTCATGGCAGCTGGGGCGGCGGTGGACTATGGCAACTGGGTAGCTGTCGATGCACGCCTGCAGGCTGCAACAGATGCAGCTGCACTTGCGGCCGGACGCGCGATCAACAAGACAGAAGCTGACCGGCGCGAAATTGCCAGCAACTACTTCCTGTCCAACTTTGGCGCCCCGAAGAACGCCGGCACTCCATCGATGACGATGACCATCGACACCGATGGCAACATCAACGTGGTGGGCCGGGTGACGGTAAAGAACTATCTTTCCGCCGTGGCCGGGTTCAAGGAAACCAAGATCGCCGCCGCCTCGCAGGTCAAGCAGGCAGCGGAAGGCCTGGAGGTTGTGCTGGTGTTCGACAACACCGGCTCGATGGGCCAGCAAAACCGGTTGCCAACGCTCAAGACCGCCGCCAACGACTTCGTCAACATCCTGTTCAAGGATCGTGACGAGGTGAAGGGGCTCAAGGTCGCCGTCGTGCCGTTCTCGCAGTTCGTCAACGTTGGTCCCGACAAGGCCACGGCCACGTGGCTGGACACAGGCGGGCTGAACCCCCAATCGCACGTCAACTTCAGGAATGCCAGCTGGCACAACTGGAAAGCCTGGGAAGCAGTCAACGCCCAGAATGACAAGCTCACATGGCCCGGTTGCGTCGAGTCACGCGCAGGCGCCATGTCGATCGATGACACCCCGCCCGACGTCAACAACGCCGTGACGCTGTTCCCGCCCGCGTTTGCCCCGGATGAGCCGGGCAAAGTGTCGGACGGGCAGGCCTGCCACCTGTGGGATGGAACCCGGTCCGACTGTGGTGACAAGACCGGCAAGGCGGTCTACGAAAACAACTACCTGACGGACAGCCGCCAGGACGGCTATTCGCTGGACGTGCGCCAGAGGCACCAGGCCAAGTACAGGGACAACAAGGCCACCACCAACGCTCGCGGCCCGCACCGGGGCTGCAACATACAGCCCATCCTGCCGCTGAGCAGCTTCAAGAAGCCTGTGCTCGACACCATCAAGAACATGAAGGCCGACGGTTACACCCACGTGGCCGAGGGCGTGGGCTGGGGCCTGCGGGTGCTGTCGCCGACCGAACCCTACACCGAAGGGGCAGCATTCGATGACCCGGATGTGAAGAAGGTGATGGTGCTGCTCACCGATGGCGAGAACACCTTCAACGTGGCCGATGGCAAGAACCACAATGGTTCGAGCTACACCGCCTATGGCTTCCTCAATGAGGGCCGCCTTGGCACCACCGACTACTGGACCGGGGTTGAAGCGCAAAACACCATGCTCAAGCAGGCCTGCCAGCTGGTCAAGGACAAGAAGGTGACCTTGTATACCTTCTCCTACAACGTGCCGAGCGCCATCCAGCGCGACTTGATCAAGGCCTGCGCCACCGACGCCGAGAAGTACTATGACCCCAAATCGGATGCGGCCCTGGTGCTGAACTTCCAGGAAATCGGCGACGAGATCCGCCGGCTGCACCTGAGCAAGTAGGTTGCCGCGGGTGGCCCTGCAGGCCGCCTGTGAAGGAGAGAACGCGCGAGGCCGCCATGCTTCGCGCGTTCGCCTGTGTGGGGGTCCCCGCCAGCTTGACTCTGCACACAGAGTGATATTCTCTCACCTCAAAACAATAATCCGCATTCACAGGGAAGCGGCATGATTCGGGCATCGGTTTCAGCAGGCGCGATTGCGCTGGCAATTGCGTGCGCCGTGGCGGCATCACCGGCGCGCGCCGCCGACTATGACATGTCCACCTGGGACGGGTTCTACGTGGGCGCGCACGCAGGCTACGGCTGGTTCGATGCATCCGGCAATTCAGGCACCGCGGTCAGCCTCGAAGGCACTGGCCTGATGGGCGGTGTGCTGCTGGGCTACAACTGGGACCTTGGGACCTATGTTGCCGGCATCGAGGCCGACGCCTCGTTCGGCAACCAGAGTGACCAGCAGCCGGCACCCGGTTTCGGCACACTCAGGCTGACCAACCATGGCCAGCACACGTTCCGCGCCCGCCTCGGCATGGAGACGGGCACGAGCGGCCTGCTCTACGTGACCGGCGGTCTTGCGCTGGCTGATTACTGGGCCAGCGATTCCACCGGTGCGCGCGACAAGGACTTCCTGCTGGGCGGTGTCGTCGGTGCCGGCTACGAGTTCATGATGAGCGAAGACATATCGGTGCGCGCGGAATACCTGTACGCCACCTACGGCAGCAACAACTTCAACGCAGGCGGTGCAACCGGCGTTGACGTGGACACCCACACCTTCCGTGCCGGTGCCGCCTGGCGGTTTTAACCGCACCGCCGCGACAGACTGTCCAGAACTCGGCGATTTGTATGTATCGTTGCCGGTTCTTGCGTTAGAACGGCTGCCTTGTTGATGGCCCCTCACGCAATCGGATGCCGCCTGCCCCATGTCTTCGCAAAAGCCCGCCCAGACCACCTTCCGCAATGACGTCGAGATCACGTCAGAACTGATCGCCCAGCACGGCCTCAAACCTGACGAGTATGCGCGCTTCGAACAGCTGATTGGCCGCACGCCGACGCTGACCGAGCTTGGCATCGTGTCGGCCATGTGGAACGAGCACTGCTCCTACAAGTCGTCGAAGAAGTGGCTGAAGACGCTGCCGGTGACCGGGGACAAGGTGATCCAGGGACCGGGCGAAAATGCCGGCGTCATCGACATCGGCGACAACCAGGCCATCGTGTTCAAGATGGAAAGCCACAACCATCCGAGCTTCATCGAGCCGTACCAGGGTGCGGCGACGGGCGTTGGCGGTATCCTGCGCGACGTGTTCACCATGGGCGCACGGCCCATCGCAGCGCTCAACGCACTTCGCTTCGGTGAGCCGGACCATCCGAAAACCCGCCACCTCGTCTCCGGTGTGGTGGCCGGCATCGGCGGCTACGGCAACTCGTTCGGCGTGCCGACGGTGGGCGGCGAGGTGAACTTCCACCCGCGCTACAACGGCAACATCCTGGTCAACGCCATGGCGGTGGGCCTGGCCGATGCCGACAAGATCTTCTACTCCGAGGCCAAGGGAGTGGGCCTGCCCGTGGTATATCTCGGCGCCAAGACGGGCCGCGACGGCATCCACGGCGCCACCATGGCATCGGCCGAGTTCGATGATTCCATCGAGGAAAAGCGCCCCACCGTGCAGGTCGGCGACCCGTTCACCGAAAAGTGCCTGCTGGAAGCCTGCATGGAACTGATGGCATCCGGCGCCGTCATCGCCATCCAGGACATGGGGGCCGCCGGCCTTACCTGCTCTGCCGTGGAAATGGGCGCCAAGGGCGACCTCGGCATCGAACTGGACCTCAACGCCGTGCCGTGCCGCGAAGACGGCATGACGCCATATGAAATGATGCTGTCGGAAAGCCAGGAGCGGATGCTCATGGTGCTGCGCCCCGAGCAGGAGAAGGAAGCCGAAGCGATCTTCCACAAGTGGGGGCTGGACTTCGCCATCGTCGGCAAGACCACCGACGACCTGCGCTTCCGCTGCCTGTGGAACGGCAGCGAGGTGGCAAACCTGCCGATCAAGGACCTGGGCGATGAAGCCCCCGAATACGACCGGCCATGGACCGAGCCGAAGGTACCGACAGCGCTTGGGCGCGACGACGTGCCTGCCCCGAACGACCTGGCCGCCGCCGTGATCAAGCTGATGGGCTCGCCCGACATGGCGTCACGCCGCTGGGTGTGGGAGCAGTACGACAACCTGATCCAGTCCAACACCGCGCAGATCCCGGGCGGCGATGCCGCGGTGGTGCGTGTATCCGACGACGGCAAGGCGATTGCCACCTGCGTGGACGTGACACCGCGCTATGTCGAGGCAGACCCGTTCGAGGGCGGAAAGCAGGCAGTGGCGGAAGTCTGGCGCAACCTGACCGCCGTCGGCGCGGACCCGATTGCCATTACAGACAACCTCAATTTCGGCAACCCGGAAAAACCGGAAATCATGGGCACCTTCGTGAAGGCCGTGCAGGGCATTGGTGCTGCGTGCCGCGCGCTCGACTTCCCCGTCGTGTCGGGCAACGTGTCGCTGTACAACGAGACCCACGGCAAGGGCATCCTGCCAACGCCCGCCATCGGAGGCGTCGGCCTGCTGCCCGACGTCACGAAGATGGCGACCGTGGCCTTCAAGCAGGAAGGCGATGCGATCATCCTGATCGGCGGGCATGGGCATCACCTTGGCCAGTCGATGTACCTGCGCGAGGTGCTGGGCCGCGAGGAAGGCACGCCGCCACCAGTCGACCTCGCAAGGGAAAAAAAGCACGGCGACTTCGTCCGGGCGAAGATCCGCAAGGGAAGGCTGACCGCCGTACACGACATCTCCGACGGCGGCCTGTGCGCCGCGCTCGCCGAGATGGCGCTGGCGTCGGGTATAGGCTGCAAGATCGAACTGCCGCGCGGGCTTGAGGCACACGAGGCGCTGTTCGCCGAGGACCAGGCGCGTTACGTCGTCACCTGCCGGGCCATGGACGCCCACCCGCTGCTGTCGGCAGCCGAAGACGCAGGCGTGCCTGCCACCCGCATCGGCACCGTCACCGGCTCGGGCTTGATTGTCATGGGTCAGGCCTCCATATCGCTCAACAAGTTGCGCGAGGCGCATGAAGGCTGGTTCCCCGGCTTCATGTCGTCCGCCGCTGAAATGGCCTGAAGGGACAAACCACATGCCGATGCCCGCCCACGAGATCACCGCCATGATCAAGGAGGCCCTGCCCGACGCGCAGATCGAGCTGACCGATCTTGCCGGTGACAACGACCACTGGTCCGCGACCATCGTGTCGGAAGCGTTCCGCGGCAAGCCCAAGGTCAGGCAGCACCAGATGGTTTATGCCGCGCTGAAGGGCAAGATGGGCGGCGAGCTTCATGCCCTGGCACTGAACACGAAGGCACCGGATTGACCCAACCAGCCGCTGGAAATCACCCGCGGCCCGGTGCTATATCTGCAACCGTTATTCCCGAACACCGGCCCTTGAACCCGGAATGGAGATGAGAATGAGCAACCCAATCAACGACTGGATCGACAACGCGGTCAAGAACAACGACGTCGTGCTGTTCATGAAGGGCACGCCCGACCAGCCGCAGTGCGGCTTTTCCGGCCGCGTCGTGCAGATGCTGGACCACCTTGGCGTGCCGTATGCCGGCGTCAACGTGCTGCAGTCAGACGACCTGCGCAACGGCATCAAGGAATATTCCGATTGGCCAACCATCCCCCAGCTTTACGTGAAGGGCGAGTTCGTCGGCGGTTGTGACATCATCACCGAGATGTTCCAGAACGGCGAACTGAAGGACACGCTGGCTGAAAACGGCATCCAGCTGGACCCGGCCAACCAGACGGCGTGACCCTCCAGATCGATTGATCACGGTCAATTGTTTGCCACAACTGGCGCGTTATACTTCTGGCCCTAGAGGGCGCAAAATCAGGAGTAGACGCATCATGTCCTACAAATTGAAATCAGCACTCTTCGCGGCAATCCTTGCCGCAGGAACGCTGTTTGCTGCAACTGCCCCGGCCTCTGCCTCGCCTGCCGCGTCAGGCCTGGCAACGTCGGGCGTGGCCGGCATCGCAACCGACGCCAACCACGTCACCGAAGTCCGCCGCCGTGGACGCCACTGGCGTCATCGTGGCTATGGTTATCCGGGCCTGTACTTCGGCTTTGGCGCAGCACCGTACTATTACGGCTACCCGTACTACTACCGCCGTCCCTACTACGCCGCACCGCGCTACCGTCGCACCTATCGCGGAGGTGGCCATTGCGCCCGCGCGCACCGCGCCTGCGTGGCGAACTGGGGCTATGGCGGCGGCAACTATGACGGCTGCATGCGCTATGAGCGCTGCCGGCCGCGGTAATCTTTCTTGAATCGCTGAACTGGCAAAGGCTTCCAGGTCACTGATCTGGAAGCCTTTTTTTGCATCATAACCGGGGCACCGCAATGCCGATTGGCGCGGACGATAAAACATGCTAGGTTGTTCGTTAAAACAAACAACCATCATCCTGGAGGCTCCCCATGTCACGCACCACCGAAGGCCGCGGCAAGCTCTACGACAGCATTCTCGACACCATCGGAAACACGCCCGCCATCCGCATCAACAACCTGGCACCCGACGGCGTGAACCTCTACGTAAAGTTCGAGGCCTTCAACCCGGCAGGCTCGGTCAAGGACCGGCTGGCAATATCAATCATCGAGGAAGCTGAAAAGTCCGGCGCGCTGAAGCCCGGCCAGACCGTGGTTGAGGCCACCTCGGGCAATACCGGCATCGGCCTTGCCATGGTGTGCGCGGCCAAGGGCTATCCGCTGGTCATCACCATGGTTGAAAGCTTCTCCGTCGAGCGCCGCCGCCTGATGCGGTTTCTCGGTGCAAAGGTGGTGCTGACGCCGAAGGAGCAGAAAGGCACCGGCATGTACAACAAGGCCGTTGAACTGGCGCAGAAGAACGGCTGGTTCCTCGCCAGCCAGTTCGAGACCGGCGCCAACGCGAGAATCCATGAAAACACCACGGCGCGCGAAATCATTGCCGACTTCAAGGGCAAGAAGCTCGACTACCTGGTCACCGGCTATGGCACCGGCGGCACGGTTTCGGGCATTGGCCGGGTGCTGCGCAAGGAAAGCCCGGATACGAAGATCATCCTGTCCGAACCCGCCAACGCCCAGTTGATCGGCTCCGGCACGCCGCAGAAGCGCAATGACAAGGGCCAGCCCGCCGAAAGCCACCCGGCCTTCCAGCCACACCCGATCCAGGGCTGGACGCCGGACTTCATTCCGCTGGTGCTGCAGGAAGCCATCGACAAGGACTATTACGACGAACTGATTCCGGTTGCCGGACCGGACGGCATCGCCTGGTCGCGCAAGCTCGCCCAGAAGGAAGGCATCTTCACCGGCGTCTCCGGCGGGTCGACCTTTGCCATCGCCATGGATATCGCCGGCAAGGCTGCCAAGGGCACCACGATCCTGTGCATGCTGCCCGACACCGGCGAACGCTACCTGTCGTCACCGCTGTTCGAGGGCGTGGCCGAGGTGATGACGGACGAGGAATACGACCTGTCGGCCTCGACACCCGGCTACCAGATGAAGAAGGCGTAAGCCCTCACTCGCCCTTGCGCAGTTCCGGGTGCAAGGTGCGGCCAAGGATCTGCTCGCTGCGGCCGATCACGTCCATGCTCGACCCCACGATCAGCGGGTCGGGCCGGCCGACGACGCGGTGGTTCTTGTCCGGGTACGGCAGCGCGGACAGGAAGTGCTTCATGCAGTTCAGCCGGGCGCGCTTCTTGTCGTTAGACTTGATGATGGTCCACGGCGCATCGGCGGTGTCGGTATAGAAGAACATCGCTTCCTTGGCCTCGGTGTAGTCGCCCCACTTGTCGAGCGACTGCCGGTCGATCGGTGACAGCTTCCACTTCTTCAGGGGCTCGCCCTCGCGGCTCTTGAAGCGGCGCAACTGTTCGTCCTGGGTAACCGAGAACCAGTACTTGAACAGCAGGATGCCACTGCGCACCATCATCTTCTCGACCTCGGGCGCCTGACGCATGAATTCCAGGTACTCGTTGGGTGAGCAGAACCCCATCACCCGCTCCACCCCGGCGCGGTTGTACCAGGAGCGGTCGAACAGCACCATTTCGCCACCAGATGGCAGGTGCTCGATATAGCGCTGGAAGTACCACTGGGTTTTCTCGCGCTCGGACGGCTTGTCCAGCGCCACCACCCGCGCACCTCGCGGATTGAGGTGTTCGGTGAACCGCTTGATGGTGCCGCCCTTGCCGGCTGCATCGCGGCCTTCGAACAGCATGACGATCTTCTGGCCGGTGTCCTTGACCCAGTCCTGCACCTTCAGCAGCTCGACCTGCAACTCGGCCTTCTGCTTCTCATAGTCCAGCCGGCGGATCTTGGTTGTGTACGGATACTCGCCTTGCTCGAACAGCCGGCGAATTTCATCAGGGCTATGCCGCCGCTCCGCCAGACTGGCCTTGCGGGTTGCGGCTTTCTTGACAGTGGCCGCAACGGGTGCAGGTGCAGCCTCGGCTTGTACGGCCGCAAGGCCGGGTTCCGGCATTTTCGCCGCTGCTTCAACGACGGCGTCAGCGCCCGGAAGCTTGCCGTTGGACTTCTTGGTTGAACCTTCTTCTGACATGCCCTGCAACCTCCCGGCTAGTGTTTGTCGGATAAGCCTGACACAAAGCGAAGCACCCCGCATTGACACACGTCAAGCGGGCAAGCGGCTTGTCCTGCAGCCGCCGCTGACGTTATCTGGCGAACATGAACGGCTTGATGACAATCCGGCAGACAGCAACCGCCGAGCTTGAAGAGAAGGGCTCGCGATTTCTGGGCGTGTTGACGCCGTATGCCATGTTTGACGAGACGCTGGCGGGCTTGCGTGACCAGCACCGCAAGGCCTCGCATCACGTGACCGCGTTCCGCCACATGCGAGATGATGATCGCATCGAGGAAGGTGCCAGGGACGACGGTGAACCGGCCGGCACATCCGGCATGCCGATCCTCAAGGTGATGATTGGCGAGAACATCATCGACGCCGGCATCATTGTCGTGCGGTACTTCGGCGGCATCAAGCTGGGCAGCGGCGGGCTGGCGCGGGCCTATTCCGGCACGGCCATCAGGTTGATCGGCGCGGCACATCTCGTGCCGTGGCATCGCATCGTCGAAAGGACCATCACCTGCAGCTTCCAGGATGCATCGTCACTGGAACAGTTGGCGCAGTCGCTGAACCTGACCGTGACGTCCCGCACGTTTGACGAGGCAGGCTGCAGCCTGACCGTGCGCGGACCCGAAGCCCGGGTTGGGCAAATGGCCGGTAAACAACACGGCTAAAATCCGTCCGGCATTATTCAAAACTTTGTATTGCCTTTGCGCCATTGTCTGCGCCTTGAGGAACCCGGCCATCACATCAGCCAGGGAGAGGGAAATGCAGCTTCGATTGTTCGCCGTGCTGTCTGCCGGACTGCTTGGCATGTATGGCGTGTCCGCCGCCGACAGCGCGTTCAACTATGTTGACACGCCCGCGACAGTGGTTGAGTCCAGTGTCGCGTGCTTCATCGTGCGTGACGGGCGCAAGCACGTGGACCGGACCACCGGCAAGCTGGCCATCATGGACTGTGAACGAGCCCCCCTGCTTGCGCTGCAACTTGGCTATCAACCCTCCGACGTGCGCCAGCTGGTCCGCTTTACCTACCAGTATGTGTCGCCTGCCGATGCATCGCTGCAACTGTTTGACGGGCACGCCGACGCAGGCGTCGAGCGTTTCGTGCCCGGTGCAACGCTTGTCATTACCGCCCACACCAGCGAGCCAGCCACCCACCGGTTCAACTGATTCCCCTCATCGCCCCATCGCCTCAGACTGCCGTGGCACGCATGCCGGTCATGCATACGCATGACAGCATTTTTGCTGTGCTGGGGTTTGCCAGCGCCGTATAAGCGCAGCCTCGAATGAACGCCGTGAGGGGCAAGCAGATGGCCGAAGCCGTATCAACACCAAAGTCCGCACCGGCGGGCATCAACCCGGTCACCGTCATCGTGTGCGGTTGCCTGATCGCGCTGATCGCGTTCGGCGTGCGCTCGACCATGGGCCTGTTCAATGGACCGATCACCGAGGCCAACGGCTGGGGTCGCGAAACCTTTGGCCTTGCCATGGCGTTGCAGAACCTGGTGTGGGGCGCGGCACAACCGTTTGCCGGTGCCTTTGCCGACAAGTTTGGCACCAGTCGCGTGATCATGGTCGGCGCGCTGGTCTATGCAGCCGGCACCGCGCTGATGGTGACCTCGGACTCCGGCGCGATGATGTACCTGTCGGGCGGTGTGCTGATGGGCCTTGGCATCGCCATGACCTCGTTCTCCATCATCATGGCTGCGTTCGGGCGGCTGGTGCCGCCGGAGAAGCGCTCATGGTCGTTCGGCATCGCCACTGCGGCCTCGTCGATGGGGCAGTTCGTGTTCGCTCCGCTGGGCCAGGCCTTCATCGCCTCGTTCGGATGGCAGACCGCGCTGTACCTGCTGGCGGGCACCATCCTGCTGATGTGGCTGCTGGTGTTGCCGTTGCGCGCCGCCAAGGGTGGCACGGCCCGGGACGAAACCGAGGTCGAGATGAACATCGGCCAGGCGCTGTCACGGGCGATCAGCCACCCGAGCTTCGTGTTGCTGACGCTGGGCTTTTTCGTGTGCGGGTTCCAGGTTGCATTTCTGACCGTCCACATGCCGCCGATGCTGGTCGAAAACGGCATCGCCCCGCAGCTTGCCGCCTGGTCGATTGCCATCGTCGGCCTGTTCAACGTTATTGGCGCCTACAGCTCCGGCATCATTGGCGGCAAGTACTCCCGCCGCTGGAGCCTGACGCTGTTATACTTGGCCCGCTCGGTGGTCATGACGGCATTCTTCGTGCTGCCGATCACGCCGGTCACCACTGTCGTCTTCGCCGCCTGCATGGGTCTGCTGTGGCTATCCACCGTGCCGCTGACCATGGGGCTGGTGACGGTGATCTGCGGCACCCGCTACATGGCCATGCTGTATGGCATCGTGTTCTTCTCGCACCAGGTCGGATCCTTCCTCGGCGTGTGGCTGGGCGGGCGCCTGTACGACCAGTACGGCAACTACGACACGGTCTGGTGGCTTGGCGTTGCGCTGGGTCTGTTTGCCGCTGCGATGCACTGGCCGATCAAGGAATCGCGGGCGCCCGCCTTCTCGCTGCCCGATCCGGCGAAGGCCTGACAGCGAACATGAACTGGCCCGGCCACAAGCTTGCCATAACCCTGTTCGCCGGTACACTGCTGGCGACAGGGCTGGCGTTGGCCGGGGTTATGTACGCAGGCCGCGCCGATGAGACCGAGGCTGGTACGCTGCTGGCCGTGTTCCCGCCTAATACGAATGCACGATCGGTTTTCGGCAAGATCATCCTCGCCGGTGGCAAGCCAATCCGCCCGACGTGGGTGAGCGGTACGTGGGTGGTGCACGGCGACGAGCCGGGGTTTGCCGGCCGGCTGAAGGCGCACGGCGCGATAGGCGCCTACCGCAACTCACCCGTGCTGCCGCAACTGGCAGGTTGCTTTGCCTATGCCGATGCCAAGGCGGTCGAGATGTTCACCATGCGGCCTTAGCTGCCCGCAATCAGTCAGCCGCCGCCGGCTCGGTCAGGTCGGCCATCGTCTGCTTGAACTGTCTGATCTTGTAGTCCGGCAACTGGTACTGGAATCCGCCGGTGCGCTTGATGATGTCGTCCGACGTTTCCTTGTCCTTCCCAGCATCCAGCACCTTGACACTCAACCAGTCGTCCGCTGTCACGTCGAACCCGATCAGCATGCCGTCTTCCATCAGCAATGTCGCCCGCCAGGCAATATCGCCACCCTGGTCCTTGCGTACATCGATAAACTGCGAGTTGGCAATGTCGGTCGCCGCATAGCGGATGGTGAGATCGGCCTTCGGCTTGCGGCCTTCAGGCAGGCCGTCCAGCTCGAACTTCGGCTGGCCACCTTCGGTGACGCCGGTGCGCCGCACCACAAGCTCCGGCCCGTTGACCGGCTTGAACGTCGATTGGACCACCTTGTCGGTGTTCATTTCCACCACGCCGGCATCGACCCAGGACGAAAGCTGGGCGGTACCTTCCACCACGCCGCGCGTCAGCCAGCTCTGTGCCTCGCCGGGCAGCCGGACATACTGGCCATCGGCGATGGTACCGCCAACCCGGCCGCGCGCCTTGCGGCCCAGGATAAGCTCTGCAATCACGGTGCCGTCTGCCGTCTCGAACCGCATCAGCCGCGATGCCGCATCCGGGGCTTGCGGGTTGCCCACCTCGATCTTGCCATAGCGGTCTTCGCGGGCAGTCTTCGCCTCGAATTTCTCGAGGCTGGCCGCAGCAACAATGGCAGACTGGAAGCGCCCGCCCTTGACCGGGAAGTCCGACCCTTCAAGCTTGTAGGCGGCATCCTCGCCACGGACGATGCGGAACGAGCGATCACTCTGCTGGACGAATATCGCGGCAACGTCGTTGGCCCGGCCCAGTAGCGACGGCAACACCCGCTCGCCGCGTTCTGCCTCGATGTAGCCTGCCCGGTTGGCCTGCCATTGCCAGACGGCACCGGCAGCGCCGGTAGCCGCCATCACGGCGAGAATGATCAGGGTCCGTGGTGTCATCTGCCAGCCCCCCTCACCTTGGAGGTGCTGGCCCGCGCCCGCCGCCGCCACAGGAACAACAGCCCGAACAGCCCGATCAGCAGCGGCACAAGCCCGATGTTGATGGCCTTGACGCGGGCACCCAGCGCATCGATGTCGGCACGAAGGTTGCGCTGCACGCCCCGCAGCTTGCGCCGCGTCTCGAACATCTCGACACGAAAGTCCTCGATGGACTTCCTGTCATCCTCGGTCAGCGTCACCTCGCCATCCTTTGCACGGCTCAACAGGGCGGTGAGCTTCTTCTGGGTTTCCTCCAGGTTTTTGTTGAGCAACTGCTCCTGCTGGCGGAAGCGCGCGTCTGCGTCTGCGCGCAAGGCATTGACCCGCGTGAACGTCCGCTGCTCTACCCCGCGTCCGCGCAGGCCACTGAGCGCCTGGCCGCCCGCCATGTCCTGCACGGCATTGATCAGCAGATTGGCATTGCCGGCGCGGGGCACCACCTGAACCTGCCCGCCGGGTCCTTGCGAAACCTCGGCCCAGAACGTGTCGAACAGCATGTCTGCATCACCGATGGCGATCAGGTTGATGGCACCCCTGGACTTGTGCTCGCCTGCAAGCGTTGCGCCTTCCGGCTTGCCCGCAGCAAAGGCCGATGTCGCCTCGCCGCGCACCCGCGCCGCCAGCATGCGCTGTCCGCCTTCGGGCAGGTACGACTGCAACAGCGCGATCGGATTGGGATTGCGCAACTGCTTGTTGGCGATCATCGCAGACCGGGTAGACGACGCCATCAGCGGCTGGATGTTCAGCCCGCTGCCCTCGATGGGCTTCAGCGCGCTGCTCGATGCCAGCATCACCGACGACACCTGGTTGAAAATGGTGTCGGAACGCTCGAAGTTCTGCTGCCCCAGTGCAAGCCACGTCACATAGTTTACCACCACCGGCTGGCCTTCATTGACGAACTGCACCTGGCGGGAATTCTCGATATCGCCGACCACCTCGTCAGGTGAAATCTCAAGCCCCCATGACTTCAGCAACGCCTCGAAGGACGGGTTCTCAGCCAGCCCATCGCGCTCGGTCGGCAACACCTCGGAATAGGCATCGGCAAACACGATCACCGGCTTGCCGGACAGCGCGTACTGGTCAATGGCGTAGGCGGTCTTGTCCGTCAGCTTGCCCGGCGCAATCATCAGCAACAGGTCGGCATCTTCCGGCACCGCATCGAACGCGGGCGACAGCAACTCCACCTCGAAGAATTCGCGCAACTGGGTGAACACCGCCCATGCCGGAATCTGCTGGCCAGTCTGCGGATTGACATTGCCGGCAATCGGCAGCCTCGACAGGACTGCCAGCTTCTTCTTGCCGGTATTGTTCAGCTTGAACACGAGGCTGGTGAGGTCGAGTTCCAGGAAATCCTGCCGCTCGAGCGACAGGAACGGCACCGTTTCAACGTCGTCGGTGGAGTTGGTACCGGCGAGGCCGAAGATTGCCGAGCCGTCGCCGCCGGGCAAGGGTGCGGCCTGCAGACCAAGTGCGGTTGCTTCGTCTTCCTGGTCGGTGAAGCGTTCAACCTTGACCAGCGACAGTCGCAGCTTGCCTTGCGCCAGGTCCTCGTAGTGCCGCAGCATCGACTGGACCCGGTCGAAATGCCGGGCATAGGTCGGCACCTCGGCATTCAGGCGCGGGGTATGGAACAGCTGCACGGTCACCGGCTCATCAAGCCCGGCCAGCACCTCGCGGGTAGCATCGGACAGGGTGTATATCTGGCCTTCGGTCATGTCGGCGCGGTAGCGCGACAGCCCCTGCCCGGCCCACAGGTTGAACCCGAGCAATGCCACGAACCCCAGCAGCAACGCTGCGGCTGCAAGGCCGGTGCCTGTCTTGCGCGTAGCCATGGCTCAGCCCCCCTTCTTCTGGTCGACCATCACGCCGGTGGCGAACAGCCAGAAGGAAATCATGCTGACGGCCCAGATCAGCGCCGGAAGGTCCGCCAGTCCGCGGATGACGCCGTCATAGTGGGTCAGCGCCGACAGCGAGGCGATGGCCGAGATGGCGGCCTCCGGCAACACTGCGCGCAGGCCATCCAGCACGATGGGCGTGCCCGCCGTCACGAATATGAAGCACGCGGACACCGCCAGCACGAACGCTATCACCTGGTTGGAGGTCAGCGCCGACATGCAGCCGCCGATGGCAAGGTAAACCCCGGCCAGCACCAGTGCCCCCGCATAGCTGACGGCGATGATGCCGTTGTCCGGCGAGCCGAGGTAGTTGACCGTCCACCACAGCGGCATGGTGCACACCAGGGCAATCGCCACGAACGCCAGCCCCGCCAGCCACTTGCCCACGACCGCCTGCCAGGTGGCGATGGGCAATGTCATCAGCAGTTCGATGGTGCCGGCACGGCGTTCTTCCGACCACAGCCGCATGGAGATGGCAGGCACCAGCACCAGGAACAGCCACGGCAGGTAGATGAAGAACGGCTGCAGGTCGGCCATGCCGCGCTCATACAGGTTGCCGATATAGAACGTGAACAGCCCCGCCAGCATGGCGAAGATGATCAGGAACACATAGGCGATGGGCGTCAGGAAATAGCCCGTCAACTCGCGCTTGAAGATGGCGCTCACGATCGACATGTCACGCGTCTCCTGCTGCGGGCGCAGCCTCGGGTGCCGCACGGCCCACGGTGATGCTGCGGAACGCATCATCCAGCGAGCGTGCCCCGGCCGGGCCCAGATTGCGCAAGTCATCGGCGGTGCCATCGGCCACGATCTCGCCCCGGTCGATGATAACCGCGCGGGTGCACACTGCATCGACCTCCTCGAGGATGTGCGTGGAGATGACGATGGCCCGATCCTTGGCCATGTCGCGGATCAACTCGCGCACGTGGTGTTTCTGGTTCGGGTCGAGGCCATCTGTCGGCTCGTCGAGAATGAGAACGGGCGGCTCGTGCAGGATGGCCTGCGCCAGGCCCACACGGCGCTTGAAGCCCTTCGACATGGTTTCGATGGGTTGCTCCAGCACGCCGCGCAGTTCGGTGCGGCCCACGGCGCGGTCTATCGCCTTGGCGGCTTCATCGCCGGACATGCCCCGGATGGCTGCACAGAACGACAGGAACGAGGACACCGGCATTTCACCATAGGCAGGCGCGCCTTCCGGCAGGTAGCCGAGGTGCTTCCGCGCCTGCTGCGGATGTTCGGCCACATCGATCCCGCATATCAGCGCGGAGCCTTCGTCGGGCAGCAGGAAACCTGCGGCCATCTTCATGGTGGTGGACTTGCCTGCGCCATTGGGGCCGAGAAAGCCCAGTACCTCACCTGCGGGAACGGTCAGCGATATGCCGTTCACGGCAGTGAAAGACTGGAAGCGCTTCACCAGTCCATTCAGTTCGAGCAGTGCAGACATCGCTCTCCCGCAGTCGAATCACGGTGGGTTGTTGAGGAGTGGTTCGGCAACACTTAAGCAGCTTGCCAGCGTGTTTCAACCTGCTTGGCAGCAGTCCGCATCAGCGAGTGCCAACATACTGATTTTACTCATTTAAATGATTTTTTCAATATTGCATATCGAGAATGTTCCTGCACCAATCGTGATGCATCTCGCAAACTGTGAGGAACATACGGCATGACAACGCAAACCCCGCTCGAACTGCAACTGAAAGGCTGGAGCCTGACGACGGCGGAAATCATCTACAGGATGCCTGACCACCGGAGCCTGCTGCAAAGCTACATCTGGCAGGAATACGACCAGGCCCCGCGCTTTCCCCGGCTGCTGAAGTTCCTGGATTTCTGGAGCCACCACCTCGACGGACCACTGGCCGAAGTGCGCGTGGCGCACAACGCCATCATCGGCGCAGCCGAGTTGCGGCTCGTCGGCCAGGAGTGGCGGCTGCACTGACAGGTCACTTTTGCGCAGGCTCTTGCACAGCTCGCACCTGTAACCGGCGCGAGGCCTGACTCCGGCTTGCGCTCAGGCTTCGTCCTCCGGCACGATCCACGGTTCGACCTTGCCTGCCGCCGCCCATTCAGCCCAGGCGGGCAGGCCCTGCATGGCGGCGCTGTAGGCCTTGACGGCAGGGTGGCCGGAAAGGGCGTAGATTTCCAGCCGGTTGACGACGGGGGCGTACATCGCGTCGGCATTGCTGAACTCGCCGAACAGGAACGGCCCGCCATGGGCCTCCAGGCAGGTGCTCCAGATTTCCTCGATGCGCGCAACATTGGCCCGCACGCCGTCGGACACGAGTATGGCACGCACCTCGCGGGCAAAGTTCATCGGGCATTCATTGCGCAATGGACGGAACCCGGCAGCCATCTCGGCAGAGATCGAGCGCGCCTTTGCCCTTGCAGCACGGTCCGTCGGCCAGAAGCCCTTTTCCGGATAGAGGTCGGCAAGGTATTCGAGGATCGCCAGCGATTCTGAAATCCGCACCGCGCCGTCGTGCAGCGCAGGCACCGTGCCGGTGTCGGAAAAGCTGCGGAAATCCACCCGCTCGGGATGGTCGTCGAACCGCATCAGCTTCTGCGAGAACGCGATGCCCTTCACCTTCATGGCGATCCATGGCCTGAACGACCATGACGAATACTTCTGGTTGCCGATGAACAGGATGGGGTCAGGCATGATCATTCTCCAGTGTTGCGCAACAAAAAGGCCCGGCAACTGGTGCTGCCGGGCCGGTATCTCGGGGTCGATGGTCGTCTGATCAGCTCGAGTAGAATTCGATGACCAGGTTCGGTTCCATCATCACCGGGTACGGCACATCGGCCAGCAGCGGCACGCGCACCAGCTTGGCGGTGAGTTTCTTGTGGTCGGCGTCGATGTAGTCCGGCACGTCACGTTCGGCCGACTGGATGGCTTCCAGCACCAGGCCCATCTCGCGGGACTTCTCGCGAACCTCGATGACGTCGTCGATATTGACACGGTAGCTCGGGATGTTGACGCGCTTGCCGTTGACCAGCACGTGGCCGTGGTTGACGAACTGGCGTGCGGCGAACACCGTCGGCACCAGCTTGGCACGGTACACGACCGCGTCGAGACGCGACTCGAGCAGGCCGATCAGGTTTTCAGCGGTGTTGCCCTTGATGCGCGATGCTTCGGCATAGATGGACACGAACTGCTTTTCGGAAATGTTGCCGTAGTAGCCCTTGAGCTTCTGCTTGGCACGAAGCTGCGTACCGAAGTCCGACAGCTTGCCCTTGCGGCGCTGGCCGTGCTGGCCGGGGCCGTATTCGCGGCGGTTCACCGGGGACTTCGGACGGCCCCAGATGTTTTCGCCAAGGCGGCGGTCGATCTTGTATTTTGCGCTGTGACGCTTTGACATGCGGTTTGAAACTCCAAAATGTAAAACAAATCAACGGCCTGAACGGAAAATTCCGCCGGCCGTCAGGTGATATGATGCCTGGTCTCCTCCTCGCCGGTCTCCCGGCGCGACAGGCAGCGTCTCCCTTGAAGGTGTCCTGCGTCTGGTAATGCAAGGACGGGGGATGCAGCCACGAACAAGCGTGCCCTGCCCCTCGAAAAGAGCAGAACGAGGCGGCTTTTACGCCGGATCAGGCAGGATGTCAAACCACCGCTCAGTACAGCGTCTTGCGGTAGAGGTCATCGACGGCAGATTGCTCGATGGAGTCGACCGCAACGCCGGAATGGTCGCGGATGATCTCGTTAAGCGTCGCCACCGGCCGCTGTGCCGGCCAGGTGCCGGATTTCCACAATCCGGCCCTCAGCGGTGCCTTGCCGCAATGGCTGAACACCTCCTTGACGGTGACGCGCAACACCGTGCGCGGCAGCTTGCCGTTGAGCGCGCATCTGGCGCGAAGCTCTTCATCATCGCGGATTTCAGCCACCCCGTTTACCCGCAACGTCTCGTCCACCGTGGGGATGAGAAAGAGCAACGCAACCTGCGGGCAGGCAATGATGTTGAGAAATCCGTCAATGCGGTTGTTGCCGGGCCGGTCGGGAATGATCAGGTGATGGTCATCCTCGACAATGACGAAGCCTGCCGGATCCCCCTTGGGAGAGACATCCATTGCTTCACCGTTTGTGGTGGCCAGCAGCAGAAACGGGCTGTTGGCAATGAATTCCCGGCAATGCCGGTCCAGATGGTTGATCACCTTTGCTGCCGCACGTGGACTGGACTGACCATACATGTCGCGCAACTGCGCTGCCGAGGTAATTGCTGCCATGTGCGGGGGTTTCCTTGCCCTGTCAAACCGGAATGTCGAGGACGTGCAGCCGCTTGTAGCCACTGTTGGCAAAGCCTTGCGGCACCGTTTCCTGGCCCGGGTGCGCGGTGAGGATGACAGTATCTGCCGTAATGGTGCTGCCACCGTGTTCTGACATGCCGCGATCGGTGAGGATCGAGGCCGTGCGGCGGGCAATCGCGGGTGCGGGATCGATCCAGGTGACGGGCCACGGCGCCATTTCGACCAGTTCATCCAGCAGCAGCGGATAGTGCGTGCACCCCAGTACCACGACATCGGTGCGCGCCCCTGCCCGGCTGCGGAACACCGGCTTGATTTCGGCCAGCAGTGCCTTGCGGTCAACCGGGTGGCCTGCCAGTTTGCGCTCGGCGATCTCGGCAAGGTGGGGTGCGCCGTGCAGCAGCACCTTGCAATGATAGGCATAGGTGTGGATCAGCGTCCGGGTGTATTCGCGCTTCACCGTTCCCGGTGTCGCCAGAACCCCGATGACCCCGGTTTTCGTTTGCGCACCGGCCGGCTTGATGGCAGGCACCGTGCCCACGAACGGTACGCGGAACTCCTCGCGCAGCGCATCGAGCGCCAGCGTGCTGGCGGTGTTGCAGGCAATGACCACACAGTCGGGCTTCACCGTCTCGATCAGCTCGCGCATCACCTTGAGGATACGCCGGACCAGCATCACCTCCGACCATTTGCCATAGGGGAAGGCGGCCATGTCGGCGGCGTAGATCAGGTCGATGCCAGGCAACTGGCTGCGCACCGAACCGGACACGCTCAACCCGCCGCTGCCGCTGTCGAACACCAGCACCCGTTGCCGACCCACGCTCATTCTGCAGCCTCGTCGTCATCACGGGATTTGCGCCCCCGCAGGTGCGTCCGGGTGAGCGAGGCAATAACACCGCGGAAGGTCCGCACCTCCTGCAGGCTCATGCCAACCCGGTGGAACATGTTGCGCAGGTTGCGCACCATTACAGGCTTCATCTTCGGTGACTTGAAGAACCCCGACGCATCCAGTTCGCTCTCAAGATGGTCGAACAGGCCTTGCAGGTCCTCGCTGGTGGCAAGTCCGTCGCCAGCGTGCACCTTCAGGCCCGGCCCAGCCATGGCCGGCAGCTCACCAGTGCCCATGCCGAGCGACCTGGCTATCGGCTTGTACCACTCATACCCCAGCAGCAGCACCGCTTGAGCGATGTTGATCGAGGCAAAGGCCGGATCGACCGGTGCGGTCACGATGACACCGGCCAACGCCACTTCATCATTGTTCAGGCCCCAGCGCTCGCGGCCGAACATGATGGCGACCTTCTGGCCCTGGGCAATGCGGGCGTGCATGTCGGCGGCGGCCTGTTCGGGCGTCATTACCTGTTTGGTCATGCCGCGCGGCCGCGCCGTGGTGGCATAGACCTGGTGGAAGGGTGCAATGGCCTGCTCGCAGGTATCATGCAGCCGGGCATTGTTGATGATGAAGTCTGCCCCTGACGCGGCCTTGACGGCGCGGTCGCTGGGCCAGCCATCGCGCGGATCGATGATATGCATCTCCGACAGGCCGAAATTGCCCATCGCCCGGGCCGCGGTGCCGATGTTCTCACCCAGTTGCGGGTTGACCAGGATGACGGCAGGAGCGCCGCCAGCGGTTGCGGATTGGCTGTTCATGATGAACTGAGCAAATACAGTGCCTCCCAGAAAAAACAAGGTGCAAACACCACCCGTCGTTTACGCCCTCTTCACCAATGAGGCGCAATTATGCAAGGGCGGCGCAAGCCGCATGGGAAGAGAGCGATTGTTTCATGACGGCTTCTGATCTGCATCAGAGGATGCTGCACCTGTTGGACCGGGCGAAGGCCATGTCCGGCCCGAATGCGCTTGGGCAGCACAAGCCGGCCCACGTTGCAGCGGTCGGCCCGGTGGAAGCCAAGCCGCTGGACTGGGAACCTGACTGGCACAACACCGTGCCGGACCTGATGAAGGCTGAAATCAACGGAAGCGACTCCCAGCCCGGTGATCCGCTCATCGAGCCCATTGATGACACCGGTTTGCCTCACAGCAGCGAACAGGTGCGTCAGGAACCGCGGCACAAGGTGCTGCGCAAGGGCAAGATCACCTATTCCAACGGGAACTTTGAGGTCGAATGCCAGGTCCGCGACATCAACTCGACCGGTGCAAAGCTCAAGCTGGCCGGTGACGTGACTGTGCCGTCGTGTTTCCAGCTTACCATCTATCCCGAAAAGGTCACCCGCGCGGCCCAGGTGTGCTGGCGCAATGACCTGGTGATCGGTATCCGTTTCCTCGACGACTGAACGCTTCCCATCCCGGTACGGGCAGCACTTCGCCAATTGTCCAGTTTGCCCTTGCCGTCCGGCTTTGCTATGACGCGCGCAGCGTGATCGTTGTGCACTGCACTAACCCCATAGAGCGAGGCCGAAATTCATGTCGAAGATCAAGGTGGCAAACCCCGTCGTTGAACTCGATGGCGACGAGATGACCCGGATCATCTGGCAGTTCATCAAGGACAAGCTGATCCATCCCTACCTCGACATCGACCTGAAGTACTACGATCTCGGCATCGAGTACCGTGACCAGACCGACGACCAGGTCACCGTGGATGCCGCCGAAGCCATCAAGAAGTACGGCGTGGGCGTCAAGTGCGCCACCATCACCCCGGACGAGGCCCGCGTAGAGGAATTCGGCCTGAAGAAGATGTGGCGGTCTCCCAACGGCACCATCCGCAACATCCTCGGCGGTGTCATCTTCCGCGCGCCAATCATCTGCCAGAACGTGCCGCGGCTGGTACCCGGCTGGACCCGGCCCATCGTGGTTGGCCGTCATGCCTTCGGCGACCAGTACCGCGCCACCGACTTCCATTTCCCCGGCGCCGGCAAGCTGACCATCAAGTTCGTCGGGGAAGATGGCGAGGTGATCGAGCGCGAGGTGTTCGACGCCCCCGGCGCCGGCGTTGCCATGGCCATGTACAACCTGGACGAGTCGATCCGCGACTTTGCCCGCGCCTCGCTGAACTACGGCCTGACGCTGGGTTATCCGGTTTATCTGTCCACCAAGAACACCATCCTGAAAGCCTATGACGGCCGCTTCAAGGACATCTTCCAGGAGACTTTCGACGCCGAGTTCGCAGCCAGGTTCAAGGCAGCCGGCATCACCTATGAACACCGCCTGATCGACGACATGGTGGCGTCCGCCATGAAGTGGTCCGGCGGCTACGTCTGGGCCTGCAAGAACTATGACGGCGATGTGCAGTCCGACACGGTCGCGCAGGGCTTCGGCTCGCTCGGCCTGATGACCTCGGTGCTGATGACGCCGGATGGCCAGATAGTCGAGGCGGAAGCCGCCCACGGTACAGTCACCCGCCACTACCGCATGCACCAGGAAGGCAAGGAAACCTCGACCAACTCCATTGCCTCGATCTACGCCTGGACTGGCGGCCTCAAGCATCGCGCCAAGCTGGACGGCAACGCCGAACTGGCCCGGTTTGCCGCCACGCTGGAGCAGATCTGCATCGATACCGTCGAAGGCGGCGAAATGACCAAGGATCTCGCGGTGCTCATCGGCCCGGACCAGAAGTGGCTGTCAACGCAAGGCTTCCTCAACGCGGTGGACCGCAACCTGCAGAAGGCCATGGGCTGACCTCTTTACCGCAGCAGCATTGCTTCAGAATGCCGGACGCCCCGTCCGGCTTTTTTCATGATTGGCTGGGGCCGCAAGGCAAGATTGTCATGCGACGGCGCGCAGGTGCACGCTATACTGGCTCCAGATGCGACGCTTGATGGTGAACATGCTGCTTGCCACCGCACTGGTGGTTTCACTGGCCTCGCCCGGCGCCGGGGCCCGGCCGCTAAAGCGCGTCAGCAAGCCGGTTCCACCCCTGCCCGTGCGCGAAGCCAGCTTCGCCACTGACGTGTGCCGGCTGATCGAGAACCGCAGCCGCTGGCGCGGTATCGATCCGCACTTCATCGCCCGCCTGATCGACGTGGAAAGCCGCTTCTCGCCATCCGCCATCTCCCCTGCGGGCGCGCAAGGCATTGCCCAGTTCATGCCCGGTACCGCGCAGATGCGCAACCTCGACAACCCGTTCGACCCCGCCCACGCCCTGACTGCCTCCATCGATTACCTGTCGGTACTGCAAAGCCGTTTCGGCAACCTGGGGCTGGCGGCCGTGGCCTACAATGCCGGCGAAGGTGCCGCCGCCCGCTTCATCGCCGGTGGCGGCTTGCCGCTGGAAACGGAAAACTACGTGATCTCCATCACGGGACGGCCGGCGGAGGAATGGCGCCAGGCTGGCGCGCGGTTCGACATTCCACGCATCCACAAGCAGTTGCCCTTCACCACCGCCTGCCCTGGCCACGTCAGCAAACCGGGCCGCGTGCGCATTGCGGCGCCCCAGTCCCCGCGCCAGCCGTGGGGCGTGCAGGTGGCGGAGCACTTCTCTGCCTCCACGGCCAGCCGCATCTATGCCCGGTTGCGCAAGAACTTCCCCGGCAAGCTGGCCACGCAACCGCCGATGCTGATACCGGTGCGCAACCGCAGCCTCGGCACGCGGGTGCGCCATGCCGCCCGCATTGGCGCTGCGAGCCAGAGCGAGGCCGTTGACATCTGCCGCCAGCTGCAATCGCGCGCCATCGCCTGCCTGGTGCGCAAGACGCCTTGACCGACCCGCACGCCCGGCGCGATAGTCACGCCACGACGCCTCGCCAGCAAGGAGCATGACCACATGATCGGCCAGACTGAAATCGACGCCTTCAACCGCGACGGTGTGACCGTGCTACGCGGCATCATCGGCCAGGACTGGCTTGCACAGCTTGAATCAGCGATCGAGGAAAACATCGCAAACCCCGGTCCCTACGGGAAAAATCATACCGAACAGGGCCGGCCGGGCGCGTATTTCGGCGACTATGTGAACTGGAAGCGCATCCGCACCTTCAAGGATGTTTGCGACAAGGGACCGCTCGGCGCAGTCGCCGGCGAACTGATGCAGGCGGAACGCACGCAACTGTTTCACGAGCACGTGCTGGTCAAGGAACCCGGTACCGCCGATCCCACCCCATGGCACCAGGACCTGCCATACTACTGCATGGACGGCACCAAGACGGTGTCGATCTGGGTGCCGCTGGACCGCGTCAGCAAGGACGTTTGCCCGCATTTCATTGCCGGCAGCCACACGGGCTCGGTGACCTATGTCCCACGCCGCTTCAAGACGCTGGAACCGCTGGAGGGCGATACGTCGGTGTACCAACCCTTCCCCGACATCGACGAGCAGCGCGATGCCGCGCAGCTCAGATCCTGGGACCTTGAGCCCGGCGATGCCGTGGCGTTCGACTATCACACGCTGCACAACGCCCCGCCCAACACGTCGGGCCTGCGCCGGCGCGCCGTCTCGTTCCGCTTCATGGGCGAGGACTGCCGCTACGTGGCGCGCAACCACGCCGTATCACCGCCCTTCGACGAGATGGGCCTGAAGCTCAACATGGGTGATCCGATGCCGGAAGACTGGTTCCCGGTGGTGTGGCAGCGCGCATGAGCGAGACCGTGCACACCGGTGGCTGCCAGTGCGGCGCGGTACGCTACCGCGTGACCGGTGCACTTGGCCCCAGCGGCGTGTGCCACTGCCGCATGTGCCAGAAGGCGAGCGGCAACTTCGGCATGATCCTGGTGTCGGCGGACTTCAGGCATTTCGACTGGACCCGTGGCAAGCCGGCTGAATTTGCCTCGACGCCCGTCACCACGCGCGGCTTCTGCAAGGCGTGCGGCACCCCACTCTACATGGCCGAACAGGGCCATAACGCCTATGAACTGTGCGTTGGAACGCTTGATGATCCGGACGCTGCCGCGCCCGACCATGAGGTCGGCATCGAGAGCAAGCGCACCTGGTTCCACACGCTGAACAGCCTGCCCGGCATCACGACGGATCAGGACCGCACGCCGGAAGACCTGGCGAAGTTCAAGTCGCACCAGCACCCGGATCACGACACCAGTGACTGGCCGTAGGCCACACCTGATCGATATTGGCGAGGCTTGTCATCCCCGCCCCTTGTGCCGGGGATCCACGGTCACTGGACCCTCGGGACTACCCCGAGGGTGACTTTGGTGCGGTTGTCTGCTCAGCCTTTCAGCGCGTTGCGAATGGCATCGAGCGCCGCTGTGGCCTTGGCACCATCCGGGCCACCGCCCTGCGCCATGTCGGGCCGGCCGCCGCCACCCTTGCCGCCCACGGCTTCCACGCCAGCGCGGACGAGGTCCACGGCCGATATCCGGCCGGTCAGGTCGTCGGTCACGCCTGCCCCTACGGTGGCCTTGCCATCGTTCAACGCCACCAGCGCAACCACGCCGGAGCCCAGTTGCTTCTTGCCCTCGTCGATGGCGCCACGCAGGTCCTTCGGATCGAGGCCGTCCAGAACCCGCATCAACAGCTTGATGCCTGAAACCTCTTCAACAGCGGCCTGATCGCCTGACCCGCTGCCGCCCATCGCCAGCTTCTTGCGGGCCTCGGCCAGTTCGCGTTCCAGCTTGCGGCGCTCGTCGACCAGCGCGACGACGCGGGCCTCCACGTCATCGGGCGCGGCCTTGAGCACTTCGGCCAACCGCTGCACCTGCCGGTCGCGGGCTTCGAGATAGTCGCGTGCGGCATCGCCTGCCAGCGCTTCAAGGCGGCGCACGCCGGCGGCCGAGGCTGACTCGCCGACCACGCGGATCAACCCGATGTCGCCGGTGCGGCTGACATGGGTGCCGCCGCACAGTTCCATCGAATAGGTCTGCTTGTTGTGGCCGGCGGTGCCTGCAGGCTGGATGCCCATCGACACCACGCGCACTTCATCGCCGTACTTCTCGCCGAACAGCGCCATGGCACCGGCTTCGATGGCCTCATCCACGCTCATCAACCGGGTCGACACGCCGTCGTTCTGCATCACCACCGTGTTGGCGATATCGCTCGACCTGCGCCAGTTCATCCGCCGACGACCGACTTGGGATGCGCGAAGTCGAAGCGCAGGCGGCCCGGCTCGCACCAGCGACCCCTTCTGCACCACGTGGTTGCCGAGCACCTGGCGCAACGCCTCGTGCAGCAGGTGGGTGGCGGAGTGATGGATGCGGTTGCCGCTGCGCCGGGCATGATCGACTTCCATCTCGACCGTATCGCCCACGCGCACCGTGCCGTCGCCAATGCTCGACACGTGCACGAACAGGTCGCCGAGGCGCTTCTGCGTATCCGTGACGCTGATGCGCGCGCCGCCGCCTGTGCGCATCACGCCACTGTCGCCGGTCTGGCCGCCGCTCTCGCCGTAGAACGGCGTCTGGTTGACGATGATCGAAACGGCATCGCCACTGGCGGCCTGCTCGAGGAACTTGCCGTCGGCGCCGATGATCGCCTTGATCACGCCTTCGGCGGTTTCGGTGTCATAGCCGAGGAAGTCGGTGGCGCCCGTCTGCTCGCGAACATCGAACCAGACGGCATCGGTCGGCGCCTCGCCTGATCCGGCCCACGCCTTGCGCGCATCCGCCTTCTGCTTTGCCATGGCGGTGTTGAAGGCATCGGTATCGACGCTGATGCCGCGGCCCTTGAGGGCGTCCTGCGTCAGGTCGAGCGGAAAGCCGTAGGTGTCGTAAAGCTTGAACGCCACGTCGCCGGAAAACCGGTCGCCCTGTCCAAGCCCGGCGGATTCGTCGTCGAGCATCTTCAAGCCGCGTTCCAGCGTGTTGCGGAAACGGGTTTCCTCGAGCCGCAGGGTCTCGGTGATCAGGTCCTCGGCGCGCACCAGTTCCGGATAGGCCGCGACCCATCTGGCGCTTCAGTGCGGGCACCAGCTTCCACATCAGCGGTTCCTTCGACGCCGAGCAGTTCGGCATGGCGCATGGCGCGGCGCATGATCCGGCGCAGCACGTAGCCGCGACCCTCATTGGAGGGCAGCACGCCATCGGCAATCAGGAACGAAGTTGCCCGCAGGTGATCGGCAATGACCCGGTTGGAGGCCTTCGCCCTGCCCCGTGGCCTCGACGCCGGTCTGGTCCTCGATGGCCGAGATCAGCGCGCGGAACAGGTCGGTCTCATAGTTGTCGTGCGTGCCCTGCAGCACGGCGGAAATGCGCTCCAGGCCCATGCCGGTGTCGATGGAGGGCCGCGGCAGGGCGACGCGCTCATCCGGCGTCACCTGCTCGAACTGCATGAACACCAGGTTCCAGTATCTCGATGAACCGGTCGCCATCCTCATCCGGAGACCCGGGGGGGCCACCGGGAATGTGGTCGCCGTGATCATAGAAGATTTCCGAACATGGCCCGCACGGCCCGGTGTCACCCATCGCCCAGAAGTTGTCGGTGGTCGGAATACGGATGATCCTGTCGTCGGTCAGGCCGGCGATCTTCTTCCACAGGCCGTGGGCCTCGTCATCGGTGTGATAGACCGTCACCAGCAGGCGGCTGGCGTCCAGCCCGTAATCGCGGGTGATCAGGTTCCACGCCAGCTCGATTGGCCTGGTCCTTGAAATAATCGCCGAACGAGAAGTTGCCGAGCATCTCGAAGAAGGTGTGGTGGCGCGCGGTATAGCCGACATTGTCCAGGTCGTTGTGCTTGCCGCCGGCGCGGACGCACTTCTGCGAGGTGACGGCGCGCGTAGTAGTCGCGCTTTTCCAGCCCGGTGAACACGTTCTTGAACTGCACCATGCCGGCATTGGTGAACATCAACGTCGGGTCATTGCGCGGCACCAGCGGCGATGACGCAACAACCTCGTGGCCGTTCTTGCCGAAATAGTTCAGAAACGTGGAGCGGATTTCATTGACACCGGACATGTTCAATCGCCTTGAAAGGGTAAGAAAAACCGTGGTTCGGGCGGCCTTTATACAAGCTCGGGCGCGGCTGTCCACATGACTATGGAAGCGGCCCGGGTATCAGGCGGTAAGCCGGGAGCCCCGCAAATGGCAAGGCGCCCTCCGGCAGGAACCGGAGAGCGCTTGCAATGTGCAGCAACGGCTGGGGGGAACCGGGCTGCTCCGGACCGGCCACCCGCCGGGGCATGGGTGGTGAGAGGCGGGCTTGGGGCCGGCCGGGGTCTGGATGGCGGGGTATGCCTTGACGCGTGAGGACTGACTGACGAACTGACGCCCGCATGGGCCCGGAGACCTGGGGTCAAGCCGGTCTCCGGTGAACATTGGTGCAGATGCGGTGACGGTAATGGCGGGCGGTGACGCCCACCGCCTCAATCGGAGTCGCCGACAGCGGTTGGCAGATCATCCTCGATGACCCCGTCATCATCGACCTTGACGGCATTGGGATCGGTGATCCGCTCGGCAATCAGGCCGGCATTGGCGCGGATCGCAGCTTCAATGGCGTTGGCGATGTCCGGGTTCTGGCGCAGGAACGTCTTGGCGTTCTCGCGGCCCTGCCCGACCCGCTCGCCATTGTAGGAGAACCACGAACCGGACTTCTCGACGATGCCGGCGGTGACGCCCAGGTCGAGCAGTTCGCCCACCTTGGAAATGCCTTCTCCGTACATGATGTCGAACTCGACCTGGCGGAACGGTGGGGCCACCTTGTTCTTGACCACCTTGACGCGGGTCTGGTTGCCGACGACCTCTTCACGGTCCTTGATCGCACCGATGCGGCGGATATCAAGACGGACAGAGGCGTAGAACTTCAGCGCGTTGCCGCCGGTCGTTGTTTCCGGGTTGCCGAACATGACGCCGATCTTCATGCGGATCTGGTTGATGAAGATGACCATGCAGTGGGTCTTGGAGATGGAGCCGGTCAGCTTGCGCAGCGCCTGGCTCATCAACCGTGCCTGCAGGCCTGGCAGGCTGTCGCCCATGTCGCCTTCAAGCTCGGCGCGTGGGGTCAGAGCCGCCACGGAGTCGATGACCAGCACCTCAACCGCGCCGGACCGCACCAGCGTATCGGCAATCTCAAGCGCCTGCTCACCGGTGTCGGGCTGGGAGATCAGCAGCTCGTCGACATCCACGCCCAGCTTGCGGGCATAGACCGGATCCAGCGCGTGCTCGGCGTCGACAAAGGCGCAGATGCCGCCGCGCTTCTGGCACTCGGCAATGGCATGCAGCGCCAGCGTGGTCTTGCCGGACGATTCCGGCCCGTAGATCTCGACCACGCGGCCCTTCGGCAGGCCGCCAATGCCCAGCGCGATGTCCAGCCCGATGGACCCGGTCGAGATCGCCTCGACCTCGATGGCCTTGCTCGAGCCAAGCTTCATCACCGAGCCCTTGCCGAATGCCCGTTCGATCTGCCCCAGTGCGGCCTCAAGTGCCTTCTGCTTGTCCATTGAACCGGTTTCCACAACCTTCAGATTCGTTTGCCCCATAGCTCTCACCATCCTTATTTCACATTGACCAGCAGACCGCCAGACCACCCGTGCGTTCCGCTTATGTTCCGCACCATCGTACACTTTTTGTTCTCGCGCAAGCACATTTTTATGTCGTTGAATTATTGCGGGATTTCCGGGAATTTTTTGACCGCGGAACAACCAGAACTAGAAGCCCGTTTCCCTTAGGACAACCGAGACGACTCGCTCTGCGATGCGGCGCGCAACGCTGCGCCTTTCACCCGTGGCTACAACTGTGCCGCGCACCTCGCGCTGCCACTCGGACGCCCCGGCCGGCGCGCTGGCCGCGACGAAGGCGACCGGGAACATGGCGGCGCTTGTGTGCAACTTGCCCTTGCCGTCCAGGGTGGCGTCAACCTGGCCGCCGCTGGTGGATGACAGCAGCTGCAGTTCGCGCGCGGCGCTGGTGCCCGTGGAGATCGACTGTAGCGTGACCGCAACGCCGGGCAGTGCCGGATCATCGGCAATGAACCGCCCGTAGCCGCCGTCACCGAGCCGGGCGACGTCACGTTCGCTGACCACTCCCCGCGCCACCAGCGGACCTTGCCGGGCAACGTGCACCAGCCTGTCCCGGGTGCCGGCCCACATGCCCGGCGCGAGCCCCGGCAACAGCGACGTCACCCGTCCGGGCCCTTGCGCGCGGATCTCCAGCCGTTGTTGCCGGTCCGTGTAGCCCTCGAGCTCTCGCAGACGCATGGCGCGCTCTCGGTCAGCTGACAGCAGGAATATGTCGTAGGCAGGGTCGATGCCGGCGACAATGCTGTCGCGGTCCTCGACGGCGGCATCGATGAACACGATGCCACGTGCTTCGCCGCCGGATGAGGCCTGCCCGGCGTCTTCGCCAGCCAGCGCGCTCAGCAGCGCGTCGTGTGCCTGCTCCTGCTGTCGAACCTGCTGGTCTGCCTGTTCATGCAGGTCAGCAGCCGTATCCAGCCCCGTCGCCAGGGCCGCCCCGTCAAACAGGATGCGCGGCTCCAGTGCCAGCATCCGGGAGGCGAGATCTGATCCGCTCCCCTTCTTTACGTCACCCTGCCCCAGCGTGTTTTCACGCGTCGTCCGCTTCGCCATAACCCCTCCAGCCCACTGTTTGCCCCTTCGCGGATTTCGCGAATAGCGGGCAGTCGCCTAACTGACTTGTACTATGGGTTGTATTTGTTAATCAATCATTAATTACGCGCATAGAGTGCATCTTAAAAACGCACTAAACTTTTACGGGTTAGGCTGGTCTAAACCCATGTTTTGTGCCATTTTCCCAGCTTGGCCAGCAGCGGCGGGAGACCCCTTGCATGCGCATCGACGGACTGCAGTACTGCAACTATAGCGAGAAGATTTTCCGGCAGATGCGCGAGGGCCGAATCGATTCGGTGCACGTGACCGTCTGCTACCACGAGAACTTCCGGGAAACGGTGGCCAACCTCGAGCGCTGGAACCGCTGGTTCGAGCAGTTTCCGGAGTTGATTTTCAAGGGAACTACCGCAGACTGTGTCCGCAAGGCGCATGACACCGGCCGCACTGCCATCTTCTTCGGCCTGCAGAACTGCTCGCCGATCGAGGACGACATCGGCCTGGTGGAAATCCTGCACACGCTGGGCGTGCGCTTCATGCAGCTGACCTACAACAACCAGTCCCTGCTCGCCACCGGCGCCTATGAGGCCGAGGACACCGGCCTCACCCGCATGGGCCGGCAGGTTGTGCGCGAGATGAACCGGGTCGGACTGGTGGTCGACATGTCCCATTCCGCCGAACGCTCGACGCTTCAAGCCATCGGCCACTCCACCCGCCCCATCGCCATTACCCATGCCAACCCGAAGTTCTGGCACCCTGGCCTGCGCAACAAGTCGGATGAGGTGCTGAAGGCACTTGCCGGATCAGGTGGCATGCTGGGATTCTCGCTCTATCCGCACCACCTCAAGGGGGGATCGAACTGCACGCTGGACAGCTTCTGCGAAATGATTGCCCGCACGGCGGACATGATCGGCATCGATCGCATCGGCATTGGGTCTGACCTGTGCCAGGACCAGCCAGACAGCGTGGTGGAGTGGATGCGGGTAGGCCGCTGGTCCAAGGAAATCGACTATGGCGAAGGCTCGAAGGACAATGCGGGCTTTCCGCCGCAGCCTGCATGGTTCAGGGACAACCGTGACTTCGGCAACATCGAGCGCGGCCTGATCGAGCGCGGCATGTACCGCGAAGAGGTTGACAAGGTCATGGGCCTCAACTGGCTGAAGTTTTTCGACGAAAACTTCGGTCCGCAGTGACTGTAGTCAGGGAGTGTACGATGGAACGGCAGGCAGGATGCGCTTGCGGCCAGCTGACGGTAACCTGCTCAGGTGATCCAGACCTGGTGTCCGTTTGCCATTGCCGGGCGTGCCAGAAGCGAACCGGCTCGGCATTCGGCATAGCAGCATTCTTCCCGGAGCCTGCCTTTTCATCTGCGGGCGAACACAAAACCTGGCGCAGGCGTACCGAGGCCGGCCACCAGGTGGCTTTTCACTTCTGCCCAGTCTGCGGCTCAACCGTATTCTGGCGAGCAGAGCGCAAGCCCGGCTTCGTCGCAGTAGGCGTCGGTTCATTTGGCGATAATACGTTTCCCGGCCCCGCGCAGGAAGTCCATGTTGCATCCCGCCATCACTGGGTAAAACCGATAGTCGAAACTCAATCCTGACGCTAGCAATTCAAACTGCCCCCCACAGGCCCAGCCCGCCCACCAGTATCAGGCTCACCGCCCACACCACGTCCAGGTTGAACCAGCTCCTCGAGATGAACTGTGGGCCCAGCCACCTGAACACGGCCCAGGCGATCACTCCGCCCGAGACGATCATCGCTGCCGCATGGACAACGGACACCGCAACCGCCATGCCAACATTGCCGCTCATGAGGGTCATTGCCGCCGTATGACCCGCATCCAGCTCCTCCGGCCTGCAAAGCCCGAGGAAGATCGGCACCAGCATCAGCCCGGCCCCGTGTGCCATCGCCACCGCAAATGACCACAACGCCAGTTGGGTTGGCCGGATACGGGCGAGAAACCGCGGGTGGCGCCGGTTGACCAGCAGATAGATGCCGGTGGCCACCACCAGCAAGCCTGCCCCGACCTGTATTTCGCGCTGCCATGTAACCAGCGACGCCATAACCGCGAACGGCAGCAGGATACCCGCCATCGCCAGCACGTGCCCCACCGCCAGCGGCCCGAGTGCGGCCAGCAGGTCGCGCTGGCCACGGCCCATCATCCCGGCCGAGACGGCCAGCGGCCAGCCCATGCCGGGGTTGATGCCATGATAGATGCCGGAAGCGACGACGGCGAGCCAAAGGCCTGCCGCCGTCCAGTCGTCAAAGCCCAAGGCCTACACGTTCGGATAGCAGAACGAGTCGGTCGAGCAGTCGCCGCCCTCAAGCCGGATCTGGTGCGACCGGTAGCCATCGGGAAAATCGACCCAGAAATCCTTGTCGAGTTGCAGCCCGCCATTTGCGCCTGCGTTGGCCATCACCATCGCTCCACCGCGTTCGCCGGGGTAGAACTGGTCGTCCCAGGTCGAATACAGCGAGTTGGTCCAGTACACCCGCTTGCCGTCACGGCTGATCTCGACCATCTGCGGGCCATAGCCGAAGGACTTGCCATTGGGGTGCTTCGTCTGCTTGACGATGCCGCCGATCTCGACCTTGCCGGCCAGCTTCGGGTTCATCGGGTCGGACACGTCGTACTGGTGCATCTCGCCGGTGCCCCAGCAGGCGACATAGAGGAACCTGTCATCCAGCGACAGGTCGATGTCCGTCACCAGCGGCGGCACCGCCTCGAAGCCCTTGAGCAGCGGCGGCAGGTCGTCGGCCTTTGCCGGCTGCGGGTCGATGGTGATCACCTTCTTGGCGTCGAACGTACCGTCCGCCTTGCGCCACCAGGTGAAGATGGCGCCTTGCAGGTTGGTGGTATCCACCACCACGCCGCAGAAGCCGTAATCCTTGGCCGGGTCATGCGCAGGCCGGATTTCCAGCGCCATCTGGTGGTTCGCACCCAGGTCGATGGTCTGCACGTTGCGCCGTTCGCGCAGGTTCCAGAAGTGGATCGAGTGACCATACTTGTTGGACAGCAGGTCCTCTGCCACGATGCCGTTTTCAAACTGCGGCGGCAGGCCCCACTCCGAGCTCACCATGTAGTCGCGCGGCAGGTTCCACCAGAAGTCGTAATGCTTGTCCTGCTTGCCCCGGTCCATCTCGTAGCGGCCGAGGATCTCGAACGTCTCGCAATCCATGATGAAGATGCCGGGAGGGCCATCGGTGCCGTCCGCGCCACCACCACCGAGGGTGGAGACGTAGATGCCTTCCGGTCCGCAATGGATGGTGTGCGGGCGCGAGTATCCGGTCTTGGCGAACACTTCTTCCGGTTCGATGATCTTGTGGATTTTGGCTTTCAGCGGCTCCTTCACGTCGATCACGTAGATGCGCGACGAGCGGATGCCCGGAATGATCAGGTAACGGCGTTCGAGGAAGGCATGCCCGCTCAACGGCGACAGCGACGAAGAACAGGCATTCCAGCCGAAGTGGTGAAACTCGTCACCCTTGTTCGGCATGATCACCTGGTGGACGATCTTGCCATAACTGGCAGACTTCGGGTCAACGTCGACAACTGCCAGCCCGTCAGGTTGCGAGCCGTCCGGTGACAGCATCAGGGTGAATGCAAAGGTTTCAACAGGCGCTTGCATGGCAAGCTTCGCGGTAGCATGGAACGTCGGATCTGGCCTCACGGACATGGCGTATATTCCTCCTGTTTGTTTGCCGTCGATGCGGCACTTGCTAAAGTCTCCCCAGCCGTCCAGCCTCCTCCCAAAGGCCCTCTTACACAACGGAGTGTCGCATACGCGGCCAACCCCGGCAATCAAGTGGAACCGATCAAAGTCACATCGGTTTTGACAGACACCTCCAACCCGCAAGGTCCTCGCATTGCCGTCCGATCCCCCGCCAAACTCCGGTCCGGCTGAAACTGCACGTTCAGGTGTGCGCCCTTCTCGGCTCGACCAGCCTCATCGCATCGTGGCTGTCTGGACGATGCTGGCCGTGGCGACCTTCGCAGCAATCTGGATTCTCGTGCGAATGGAACTTACCGCCGGTTTTGACAGGCAGATCGTTTACCTGTTCCGCAATCCTGCAAACCCGGCAGACCCGATTGGGCCGGGATGGTTCGAGGAGGCAACTGCGCAGTTTTCCGCACTGGGCGGCTACACCATCCTCGTGCTGCTGGTGATGCTGGCGTGCACCACCCTTGTGATCATCCGGCAACGGCAACTGGCATGGTATCTGGCAGTATCGTTCGCCGGCGGATCGCTGGTTTCAACACTGCTGAAGTTGATCAGGGAGCGCGCCCGCCCGGACATCGTCGAACAGTTCGACCGCGTCTTCACCACCAGCTTTCCCAGCGCACATGCCATGGTGTCGATGCTCACCTACATGTTGCTTGCGTCTGTCGTCGTCCGGTTGTGCACAACGCGCGGCTTGCGCCTGTTCGTGCTCATCGCTGCCGCCTGCATATCGGTGCTGATCGGCATCAGCCGGGTATACCTCGGCGTGCACTGGCCCACCGACGTGATAGCCGGCTGGAGCGCCGGTCTGGCCTGGGCCGGTTGCTGCTGGCTCGTTACCGATTACATCCAGGCTAACCAGCCGCCTCGCGGATGATGGCAAGGATGTCGGAGGCCACGTCCACATGGCCAGAAGATTCAGTCATCGCCCGCGCCTCGTAGCGGCGCTGGCTCGGCAGCCTGACACCTTCCTGCTTGATCATCTCGGCAAACAGCGCTTCTGCGTGCGCCGCCCAGCCCGAAGCGTCGCCAAACCGGGCCGGGTCCATGGCGATGACAAGCTGCCCGCCCCGGTTCGCGAGCCCGTCTGCCTCGACCTTCCTGGCTGTCTCGAAGCTGAACGGCTCGCCCATCAGCGCCCCGGCCAGCAGCTCCACCATCATCGAGACGAGCGCGCCCTTGGCGCCCCCGAACGCAAGTATGGCACCCCCGTGCACATCCGCCGGGTTGGTCGACGGGTTGCCGTGCTTGTCGATGATCGTGCCCAGCTCCAGCGTCTTGCCTTCGCGCGCGGCAATGAGAATCTCGCCGTGCGCGCGCGCCGCCGTGGCCATGTCGAAGATCACCGCCTCGCCATTGCCGCGCGGCCAGCCGAACGCAAACGGATTGGTGCCGAACAGCGGTCGCTTGCCTCCCGGCGGCGGTACGATGGGGAAGGCGCTCGTCATGGTCATGGCGACGAGACCCTGGTCGGTCATCATCTCCATTTCCGGCCACATCGCCGCGAAATGATGCATGTTGGTCAGCGCCAGGCAGGCCACGCCCTGCGACCGCGCCAGCCCGGCAAGCTCCGGTGCCATCAGCTTCAATGACAGCGGCGCAAACCCGTTGTCGCCATTACCACGCAAGACACCCGGCGCGATCTTCTCCCACGACGGAGACGCGACCGGGTTCGCCTTGCCCGTCCTGAACGACTTGAGGTAGCCGGGCATCCGGAACACGCCGTGGCTGTGGCAGTGGTCGCGCTCGGCGGCACACACCGTTCCGGCAATCGCGTCGGCATTGGCGTCGTCGCAGCCGATTGCCTTCAGGGCGCGGATGCACTCGGTCTTCAGGTCGGTCAGGCGGATGGTGTCAGTCTTCATGCCAGGGCCTCGTTCAGGACAGTCTCAATGCCGGACGAGGCATTGAACAAGGCGGAATCTGTTCCGTGCGGACACATCAACGTCAACCCGGCAGGGGCTTCACCGCGCGCCGTCATCGGTATGGAAATCGCGCAACTGTCGAGGAAGTTCCCAAGGAAGGTATTGCGCAGGCACAGGAAGTTCAGCGGCCCATATCGGTCGTTGTTGTCCACCTCGCTGATCAGCGGGGCTAGGATCGGCACGGTCGGCATCACCAGGCCATCAAGCCCCGAACACAACCGCACGAACTTCTCGACCATCTCCCGGCGCCGGCGGTAGATGCCCACCAGTTCCGGCCCGGTCACCGTCAGTCCGGACATGATGCGGGTGCGCACGCGCGGGTCATATTCGGCACCATGGCGTTCAAGCATCTGCGCATGGACGTCCATTGCCTCGCACGCCGAAATGCCGCCCTTGGAGTTGATGTTGGGAAGCTCGGCGAGGTCGGGGAAGTCGATTTCGCTGAACACCACGCCAGCCTTGCCAAGGTGCTTGATGGCGCCGTCAAAGGCCGTTGCCACTTCCGGCGACATCGAGTTCGAGCGCCACGTGCCGCAGGATTCCAAACCGCAATGTGTGCGGCTCACGCACCTGCACCGCGCCTGTGCGATCACCGGCCATCATCGCGTCAATGGTGGAGCAGCACTGCACCGAGTTGGCCAGCGGGCCGACGGTGTCGAGCGTGGCAGACAGCGGATAGACACCTGCCTTCGGCACCCGTCCGGTCGACGACTTGTACCCGACGATGCCGTTGAACGCGGCCGGGATGCGGCACGATCCGCCGGTGTCCGTGCCCAGTCCCATGTACGCCATGCCATCGGCCACCGAGACGCCGGCACCCGACGACGACCCGCCCGGAATGCGGCCGTTGGCGCGATCCCAGACCGACTTCGGCGTGCCGTAATGCGGGTTCAGGCCAACGCCGGAATAGGCGAACTCGGTCATGTTGGTGCGCCCGATAAAAATGAAGCCTGCCGCGCGCAGCCGTGCCACGCAGGTCGCGTCCTGCCGGGCCGGTTCGCTGCCCCGCAGGATGGTGGACCCCGCCCCCGTCACCTGGCCTGCCACATCGAACAGGTCCTTGAGCGATACGGGGATGCCGGCGAACCGCGACGGCGCCCTGCCCTTGCGGCGCATGGCGTCGATATGGTCGGCCTGCTCGATGGCGGTCTCAGCTTCCACCGTCAGAAACACGCGCGCGCCTTCGCCCGACTGGTCCTCAATTCGCGCCAGACAACCTTCTGTCAGAGCCCGCGCCGTCATGGTGCCAGCCTCCAGCTGGTCCGCCAGCCCCGCCAGTGTTTCAACGCTCATTCCAGTGTGCCCCTTGTTGAATTGCCCGTTAACTGGCGGCACATTGGCACGGCAGTAACGCACCATGCAATCAGGCCGCACATGCACACCTTTCATTATTTTGCCTATGGCTCGAACCTGCTGTCATCACGCCTGCTGGCCCGGTGTGCGTCGGCGCGGGTGGTGGGCATGGCGCGCGCCCCCGGCTGGGCTGTCAGCTTCACCAAGCCCGGCGCGGACGGATCCGGCAAGGCAGGGCTGCTGCAGGCGGATGCGTCAAGCCACCCCGGTGCGGTCTACGAAATCGCACGCAGTGAACTGCCCGCGCTCGACCGGTTCGAGGGCGTCGGCCACGGCTATTCAAGGATCGACGACTTTCCTGCCCGGTTGCAGGACGGGTCGGCGTTGGCGGTGACCACCTACATGCCGATGCTCCACGATGAGACCCTCACGCCATTCGACTGGTATCTCGCGCTGTGCATTGCCGGCGCGCGCGAACACGGGCTCGGTGATGAGGTGATCGAACAGTTCCTCGCACAACCCTGCCAGCCTGACCCGGACCTTGCGCGCGAAGGCCGCCAACTGGCGCTGCAGGCGCTGGCAGCTGCAGGCCATGACGACTGGCAGCGGCTGTTCAGAGGTTGAAGCGGTCAAGCGTGCGATACCACGCGGAGGCGGCTGCCACGTACATCCGCCGCGCCCCATGCAGCGGGATCGGCGACAACGCAGACGTTGGCAGCGGCAGTGCGTCCCGGTTGCCGGTCGCAAGATACTCGCCCGTCGCCGCCCCTGCCGCCGTTGCCATGGCGACCCCGCGGCCATTGAAGCCCAGAACGATTACCAGCCCGTCGTCCGGTTCGTGCACATGGGGCATGTAGTCGGTGGTGATCGCCACCCTGCCCGACCAGAAGAACTCGGGCTCGCCCACGTCGCCCACCTGCGGAAACAGGTCCTGCAGCGTCTTGCGCACATGGCCGAAATCCGACACGTCCATCGGGTCGCGCCAGGTGCCGCGCGCACCCACCACCAGCCGCCCCTCAGGGTCGAGCCGCGAATAGGTCAGCATCCGCCGGGTATCGGAAATGACGTGGCCATCCTTCAGGATCGAGCGCCGTAGATTGCCGGACAACGGTTTCGTCGCCACGATGAAGCTGGCCACCGGAATGATGGTCTGGCGCAGCTTCGGCCACAGCGCGCCGGTATAGCCGTTCGTGGCGATCAGCACCTTCGGCGCGGAAATCACCGCCGTGGCGGTGCGGACCGTCCAGCCCGATGCATCCTTGTCGAGCGAGGTGACCGCCGAACGCGGCGAGATGACGGCCCCGGCAGATGCCGCCGCCCGCGCCAGTCCGCGCGCATAGCTCAGCGGGTTCAGCTTGCCGCCACGCGGCTCGACCAGCCCGGCCACGTAGGCCGGTGATCCGATAAGCTCGCGCGCCGCCTCGCCATGCACCATGTAGGTAGGCGCACCGCGCGACTGCCACTGCTCGCAACGCCGCTCCACCGCAGGCAGCGCCGAGGCTGCGTGCACGCCCTGTATCCAGCCGGTGCGTTCAGCCGCGCACCGGATGGCGTGCTTCTCGATCAGGCCGAACACCTTGTCGGGTGCCGTACCGGCGAACGTTGCCAGCTTCTCGCCCGCCTCATGGCCGAACTCGGCGACAAGGTCGTCCGGGTCCCACTTGAAGCCGGGGATGACTTGCCCGCCATTGCGCCCGGACGCGCCCCAGCCCGGCTCCGATGCCTCCAGCACACAAACCTTGGCGCCGGCTTCTGCCGCGCGCAGGGCTGCTGCAAGGCCGGTGAACCCGCCACCGATGATGCAGATGTCAAACCTGTGCTGACCCGAGATGGCGGACCCGGCGAAGGTTTCTTCGGCGGTAGCCGCCCACAGCGACGGGGGCAGCCGGGTCGGGTCGGCCATTGGAGAGATCGAGATCATGGGAGGCACCAATGCTTAAGGCGGTCAATGACTTAGCCTAGGGCCTCTTTCACCGCCTCGGCAAGCTGCTTCAGCGTAAAAGGTTTCGGCAGGAACGCGAAATCCGTGTGTCCTTCAAGGTTCTTCTCGAACGCGTCCTCGGCATAGCCGGACATGAACACGACCTTGGTCTTCACGCCGCGCTTGCGCAGTTCGCGCAGCATGGTCGGGCCGTCCATCTCGGGCATCACCACATCGGAGACAACCAGGTCCGGCTCGCCGCCGAATTCCTCCAGCACCTCGAGCGCCGCCTCGCCGCTGTCCGCCTCCAGCACCGTGTACCCGCGCGACTCCAGCGCCCGCTTGGCAAACGAGCGGACCGCGTCCTCGTCCTCGACCAGCAGGATGGTGCCGGACCCGGTCAGGTCCGTGGGCTTGACCTCGACACCGGCCGCCGCGGCGGTCCGCGCAGTTTCTTCCTCGGCGGTCTCGAAATATTGCGGCAGGTAGACCCGGAACGTCGTGCCCTTGCCGACTTCTGAAATCGCAGAAGATGAAACCGCCGGTCTGCTTGATGATACCGTACACGGTGGACAGGCCGAGCCCGGTTCCCTTGCCCACTTCCTTGGTCGAGAAGAACGGGTCGTAGATCTTGTCGACCACTTCGGGCGGCATGCCGGTGCCGGTGTCTGTCACTTCCAGCAGCACGTATTCACCCGGCGGCACCAGCCCCGGCTTGTTGCCTTGCGAGGCCACGTCTGCCGCGCTTACGTTGCTGGTTTTCAGCGTCAGAAGCCCGCCTTCCGGCATGGCATCGCGCGCGTTCACGCACAGGTTGATGACCACCTGCTCGAACTGGTTCACGTCCACCTTGACCAGCGACAGCTCGCGCCCGTGCACGATCTTCAGTTCCACCACTTCGCCCAGCAGCCGGCCCAGCAGGTTGCCCAGGTCAGACAGCACGTCGGTCAGCGACAGCACTTCCGGCCGCAGCGTCTGGCGGCGCGAGAACGCCAGCAACTGTCGCACCAGGTTGGCGGCCCGGTTGGCGTTCTGCTTGATGTTCATGATGTCGGCGAAAGACGGGTCGGTTGGCCGGTGACGCGCCAGCAGCAGGTCGGAAAACCCGATGATGGCCGTCAGCACGTTGTTGAAATCATGCGCCACGCCGCCTGCCAGCTGGCCCACGGCCTGCATTTTCTGGCTTTGCGCCAGCTGCACTTCCAGCGAGGTATGCCGCGTCGTATCGACGGCGAACACCATCACCGCACCCGGCCCGCCGGTTTCGTCCGGCACGAAGTACAACTGCCCAGAAGACTCGGTCTTGCCGATGAAATGCACCTCGGCCAGGTCGCTGGACACCTTGCCCGCTGCCGCATCGGCGATCAGCGCTGCAACCTCGTCGCGCTCATCCTCGCGCACCAGCGGTGTCAGCTTGCCGCGCCGCTTGGCATCCGGTGCCAGGTCGATGAACGAGGCATTGAGCTGCTCGATCACGCCGTCCTGGTTCAGCTGCACGATGCCGATCGGCAGCGAGTTGAACAGCCGCGCAATCTGCACCTGCGCGTCGCCTGCATCCTTCTCGACGGCGAAGTGCGCACGCCGGTCCAGCACCAGCGTCCGCGATGGTTGCTGCTTGCCCTGCGCATCATATTCGCACCGGTGTACCACCCGCGCCGGAATGGTTTCGCCGTTGCTGGTGGCAAGATCGAGGTCGAATATCTCTGTGACTGGGCGGCCTGGCTCGGCCTCTATGCCAGCCAGCAGCTTGGCACCGTTTTCGGTTACAATGTCGGCCAGCTTCAACTGGCCATCGGTGGTCCGCGTCAGGTCGAGGCCCAGCCAGTCAGCCAGCGTGGCATTCACATAGGCAATGGCCCCGTCCTGCGTCGACGAGAAGAAGCCCGCCGGAGCGTGATCGAGATAATTGATGATGTACTGAAGGTTTTCGAAAGCCTCTTCCTGCGAGGCGCGGGCATCTGTCTCGTCGCTCAGCCGCCACACGGTATAGGTCTGGGTTGCGCTGACCTTGATCTGCTTGACCTGCAACCGCAACCAGGCAGCCTTGTTGTCGCGCGCACCCGCTGCCGCCGAACCCGCCGCCAGCCGGAACTGCTCGGACGCCTCGCGGCCTTCGCGCGCCGCCTTGGCAAGCCGGTACACCCGCTCCGACACGTCCGGATAGCCGGAATACAACGTCTCCAGGTTGACCAGCCGCGTCTGGCCCGCCTTCGAAACCAGCTGCTGGTACGGGTCATTGGAATAGATGATCGCCCCGCGTGAATCCGACACCACGCATGGCTCGCCGATGGCATCGAGCAGCTTGTCGAAGAACGCCTTCTGCCGGGGTGTGCGCCCAAAATGCACAAAGCCTGCCAGCGCCCCGAACAGCGCGATCAGCCCCGCCAGCGACAGCATGGACAGCGCGATGGTGACGAACTGCGGCACGATTTCGCCGACACCCTGCACCGCGAAATACACCACGAAGGCCAGCACGACGGCCAGCACGAGGCTCAGCACGGGCCGGCCCTCAGCCTGTCCGGGCTGCTGGTCATCCTCCGTACCGGGCACGCGCACAACCTCGGGCGCAGTCATCTCGCGCACGCCTTTGGCTGGCTCATTACCCTTCATGTCCCTGGTCTGATCGGTATCCATCAACGCCATAAGGCCTGCTCGCACCCCGTCCGAATCATCGACGAGTATAGGTGAATTATGCCATTGATCAGCCCTAAAGAGCCGCTATGAGATCAACCCGCCGACGGACACAACACTGCACTTGACCCAGGGTTGCAATCAGCGGAAAAACTCTCGTTTTGACATCAGGTTTCCGGAGGGGTTATGGAATTGAACGACGCCACCATGAATTACATCTACATCGGGGCAATCGTCGTCGCGTTGCTCCTGTTCGGCTACATCATGATCCGGACGTTCGGCGGCAAGGTCCGCGCCCGCAAGGGTGCCCGCCTGGGCATCAGCGAATACTACGAGGTCGACAAGTCCCGTTTCCTGGTTCTGGTGCGGCGCGATGATGTGGAGCACCTGGTACTGGTTGGCGGCAGCCAGGATGTGGTCATTGAAAGCGGCATCCGCCCGGACAGCACGGCTACGACGCCAAGCCGGCGCATCTATACCGCAGAAGACCTCAATGCCATCAGCGATGTCCGCCCGGCAACGCCGGTGGCAACCCCCGAGCCTGCCCTGTCCGGCGATGGCAACGTACGCCCCCTCACGGCCCGCCCCGCCCCCCGCCCGCCGGTTTTCGGCAGCCCCGTCGCAGACGGCGAGTTGCCCGGCCCGAGACTGCGCGCCGTCGAGCGCGAGCCGGAATAGGACAACAGGACCTGTCTCCAGAAATGGCAAAAAACCGGGCACCTTGATGGTTGCCCGGTTTTTCATGTGCCATCGCTGGCAAGCATCTGCATCAGTCGTCGCGGTAGATCTTCTCGCGGCGTTCGTGGCGTTCCTGCGCCTCGACCGACAAGGTGGCGATCGGGCGGGCATCCAGCCGGCGTAGGGAAATCGGTTCGCCGGTTTCCTCACAATAGCCGTAGGTGCCGTCCTCGATCCGCTTGAGGGCCAACTCGATCTTGGAAATCAGCTTGCGCTGGCGGTCGCGGGTGCGCAGCTCCAGTGACCTGTCGGTCTCGGTGGAGGCACGGTCTGCAGCATCCGGCAGCACCAGGTTTTCCGTCTGCAGGTTCTGCAGGGTTTCACGGCTTTCACGCAGGATTTCTTCCTTCCAGGCCAGCAACTTGGCCCTGAAGTACTCCTGCTGCCGTTCTGACATGAACGGCTCCTTCTCGAGCTTCGCAAGAGAAATAGGCTTGTTCTCTCCCATCGACATCGTCCTCGTCATTAAACTCCGACCGGTCCCCTGCAACAGGCTTGAAGGCGCCTCTATATCGCCAGCCACCAAAAGCCGCAACCGCGTAATACATTAAATCCGGCCACGCTTGCGGACTGGTACCGCGCGGACGGTACAAGCATGAATTATGCCAAGATTCGATGACGGTTCCGCCTGCCATGATGAGGATGGCCGGTTGCCAAGCCGCTGATGTTTGGGCAAAACATGCGCACCGGCGCAATCGCCCGCGTCCTGTCCAACCGAAAGATCCCGTGAGCGTGATGAAGTTCGAAGGTACCAGCGACTATATTGCCACCGAAGACCTGCGCGTGGCCGTCAATGCGGCAATCGTGCTGGAGCGCCCGCTGCTCATCAAGGGCGAACCGGGTACCGGCAAGACGGTGCTGGCCCACGAGGTGGCCCGCGCGCTGGGCACGAACCTGCTGGAATGGCATATCAAGTCCACCACAAAGGCACAGCAGGGCCTGTACGAGTATGATGCGGTATCACGCCTGCGCGACAGCCAGCTTGGCGATGAACGCGTGCATGACATCGCCAACTACATCCGGCGCGGCAAGCTGTGGGAGGCGTTCTCCGCTACCAATCGCCCGGTGCTGCTGATCGACGAGATCGACAAGGCCGACATCGAGTTTCCAAACGACCTGTTGCAGGAGCTCGATCGCATGGAGTTCCACGTTTACGAGACCGGCGAGACCGTGAAGGCTGAAAAACGCCCCGTGGTCATCATCACATCGAACAACGAGAAGGAACTGCCCGACGCCTTCCTGCGCCGGTGCTTCTTCCACTTCATCAAGTTCCCGGATGCCGACACGATGCGAGACATCATCGAGGTGCACTTCCCCGGCCTGAAGGGCAAACTGGTCAGCGAGGCGCTGAACATTTTCTATCAGGTTCGCGACGTGCCGGGCCTGAAGAAGAAGCCCTCGACCTCGGAACTGCTCGACTGGATCAAGCTGCTGCTCAACGAGGACGTTACGCCGGAAACGCTGCGCCAGAAGGACCCCACCAAGATGATCCCGCCGCTGCACGGCGCGCTGCTGAAGAACGAGCAGGACGTGGCGCTGTTTGAACGGCTTGCGTTCATGGCGCGGCGCGAAAGCCGCTGACACCTTTAACGCCCGGATTCCGTAACGTTTTGTTAAGGATAACAACCGGTGAACGCTTAGAGGAATGTTAACCACGTTGCGCCAGTATGCCCTCAATTCACAGTTCGTGTTGCGAGGCAGTAACGATGCGTACCAATTCCCTGGTTCTACTTCTGGCTCTGGCCGGCACAGCCCTGTCCGGCTGCGCATCCGGTTTTGATACAGCCTTCACCCAAAGCTCCACCCCCGGCGGCGGCAATGGCACCGACACCGGTGGCGATGGGATCTCCGGCGACACCGATGGCACCGGCGAGGGTAACGGAGTCACGCTCAATGGTGGCGACACGGCACTCGCCTATGCCGGCGGCGCGCGGTCGATCGATGGCGCAGGCAGGGCGCAACTGGTGGTGACGGCCACAGGTAATTCTGCCCAGGTCTCGGTTGACCCGGGCGTGCCGATGGGATTCACCGGTACCACTGTCTTGGCGAAGTACCTGACACAGACGGGTGCGGCCACCGCACCGGCAGGTTTCCCCGCCTACCAGTTTGACGACACCAACTACGTGGAATACCGCCGCATCACGGCAAACAGCGACACCGAACTGCAGGTCTGGAACTTCACCGACGGCAATGGCGACGGCAACTACGCCGCCCACTTCCGCGATGTGACCAAGGGCCAGGATGCCTGGTTCTTCGGCGGCCAGGGCGGCACCGACAGCGCTGAAACAGACGCGCTGACGGCAGGCAATACGACCATCAACTATAACGGGTCCTACGCCGGCATCGCGGCGGCTGAGGGCTGGGGCGAAGCCTCGACCTATAGCTCGGGTGATGGCCAATGGCGTTTCAATGGTGATGCAAACGTCACGGCGCACTTCGGCACCGGCACCTTCAACGGCACCTTGACGCCGAACTACTGGGAAAAGTTCGAAGACGGCAAGCTGATCCAGGTCGATGTCGGCACTGTGCCCGCGGGCGTAGTCAATGATGGCACGGCAACGCCTGCCGATCCTGGAGACATCAAGGGCTTCCACACGGCGACGATCGAACTGAGCGGCAGCATCACCGGTAACCGCGTCACCGGCACCTCCAATATCGTCACCAACGACGCAACGGTGAACCACTCGGCCGCCGGCACCACCATCGACAACAACCGCTTCGTCAACGGCGACCGCGCCCTTCAGGCCGGATTCTACGGCACCAACGCCGAGCAGGTCACCGGCGTATTTGCCACCTACGGCGTGCTGCCGACCCCGACCGGCGGCGACACCGGTATCAACGACGACGGCCGCGGCACCATCGACATCCAGGGCGTGTTCCACGGCCAGTAAAAAGGACGCAAATGTCGACCACGGCATTGCCATCTAGCAATATTGCAAGGCGCGCCACCCGGCGCGCTTTTCGCGTGTCCATGGCCCTGTTGTCCATCACCGCAGGCGGCGCACCTGCGCTGGCAGCTTCACCTGCGCAGACAACGCAGAACGCCGAAACCCGCTCGACAGCATCAGCCGCAGCACGCCTGGACGTGCCCGCCGCCACCCGTACCGAGTTTGCGCGCCTGCCCGCCGGCAAGCGCCTGAAAATTCTCGTCGCGCTGATCCGCGACAACCAGCCCGATGCCGCCGAGCAACTGTTGCGCGCCGCGCCCTTTGACGGCGAGTTCGCCCAGAACCGCAACCTGTTCATCACCGGCATGATCGAGCGCGCGCGCGGCAACCTGGAGCACGCCGCCGAGATCTATCGCACCGTACTGGCCAACGACCCCAACCTGACCATGGTGCGGCTGGAACTGGCCGCCACGTTGCACGCGCTGGACCAGACCGAGGGGGCAAAGCACCACCTTGAACTGCTCAAGGGCGCAGCGCCCACGCCCGAGCTTGCCCGCAATTTCGGCGACTTTATTGCAGCGATAGATGCCAGCCGTCCGTGGTCGTTCAACGCATGGTTGTCGCTGGCCCCGAGCACCAATTTCAACAACGGCACCGCACTTGAGTATCACTCGTTGTTTGGCCTCACCGGCACCATCGGCGAGCTGTCGCGCAAGAAGTCCGGCATCGGCATCAAGGGCGGCGCCAACGCGGCCTACGTCTTCGAGCTCGGCAACAAGCTGCAGGCAATCGTCGCCACCGGCACCTATTTCGAACAGTACGAAGGCGACCTGTTCGACAAGATCGCGCTGAACCAGAACGTCGAGTTGCGTCGCAACCACGCGCGCGGCTCCATCGGCATCGGCATGTCTTTCTCGGAATCGTTCTACAAGACCAACGGCTCCGGCGGCTTTCCCTATGCCAACGAGACCGCCTGGTCGTTCGGCCCGCAAGTCACCATCCGTCACTTGCTGACCAACGCCCTCAACCTGGAAACCCGCCTGTCCCACCGCTGGAACGTGTTCAACGTGGCCAACTTCTCTGACGGCTCCTCCACCAGCCTGACCAACCGGCTGGCGCTGACCATGTCGTCCAGCCAGGTGCTCTATGCCATGGCCGGCGGCGACCGCAACAAGACCGACTATGACCACACCTCGACATGGGCCGGCTGGGGTGGCCTTGGCATCTACCAGGAAGTGCCGTTCGGCGTGACGGTCTATGGCGAGGCAAAGCTGCGCTACTCGGTCAGCGACGGGGATTATCCGTTCCTGTTGGCCCCGCGCGAGAACACGAGGCTCGATGCCCGCGCCGTGCTGACCAAGCGCGACTTCTCGCTGTACGGCCTCGCCCCGCAGCTCGAATACACCTACACGAAGAACTGGTCCAACGACGACCTCAGCGAGTTCGACAGCCACGGCCTCGCCGTGACCCTGACAAGGGCCTTTTGACCGCAGCGTTTTTTCGCTGAAGCAAATCAGGGTTCAATGAAGAACCGGATCAGGAGATGCCCGTTTCTTTGGGCAATTCCTGATTCCATACAAACCTGAATTGCTCTAACAAGGGCGCCACCGTTTCACCCCGCTGCCCGAGTGCCACCAGATGAAGTTTTCCAGTGCGAATGAGCTTGTGGCATGGCCCCACAAGGCCGTGACCATCATGGGCATGTCCGGCGTCGGCAAGACCACGCTGGCAAACCTGCTGCGCGATGACGACTGGTTCCACTACTCCGTCGATTACCGCATCGGCACCCGCTACATGGGCGAACACATCGTCGACAACTTCAAGCGCGAGGCGATGAAGAACACCTTCCTGCGCACCCTGCTGCGCACGGACTCGATCTACATCTCATCCAACATCAGCTTCGACAACCTGTCGCCGCTGTCGACCTATCTCGGCAAGCCCGGCAATCCGGACAAGGGCGGCATTCCGTTTGCCGAGTACAAGCGCCGCCAGGCCCAGCACCGCCAGGCCGAAATCCAGGCGCTGCTGGATGTACCGCATTTCATGGACAAGGCCCGCTCGATCTACGGCTATGAGCACTTCATCTGCGATGCCGGCGGGTCGCTGTGCGAGGTGGTCAACCTCGGCGATCATGGTGACCCGGTGCTGAAGGTGCTGTCGGACAACAGCTTGATGCTCTACATCCGCGGCACCGAAGATCACGCCGCAGCGCTGGTCGAGCGGTTCAGCGCAGCACCGAAGCCGATGTATTACCAGCCGCAGTTTCTCGACAAGACCTGGGCCGCCTTCAAGGACCAGTTCGGCATCGCCAATGATGATGACGTGGACCCGGACCAGTTCATCGTGTGGGGCTTCGAGAAGCTGCTGCACCACCGCATTCCCTTGTACGAAGACATTGCGCGCCGGTACGGCTACACCGTCGAGATGGCCGACATTCCCGCCATCCGCGACGAGCAGGATTTCATCGGCCTGCTGAGCCGCGCCATCGCCGCCCGGCAATAGTCCCAATCATCCGCGAGCCCGTTTCCCATGCCGATCAAGATTCCCAACGACCTGCCTGCACGCGCCCAGCTTGAACGCGAGGGTGTGATGGTGATGGCCGAGGATGAGGCCGTGCGCCAGGACATCCGCCCGCTGCGCGTCGGCCTGCTCAACCTGATGCCCGACAAGCAGCGCACCGAGACGCAGTTCGCCCGGCTGTGCGGGGCAACGCCGCTGCAGGTCGAGATGACGCTGGTCAAGATGACCCACCACACCTCGAAGCTGACCTCGCCCGATCACATGCTGAATTTCTACCGCCCGTTTGACGAGGTACGCGAGGAGAAGTTCGACGGCTTCATCGTGACCGGCGCGCCGGTTGAACTGCTCGAATTCGAGGATGTGACCTACTGGCCCGAACTGCGCGACGTGTTCGACTGGTGCGACAGCCATGTGCATTCAGCCGTGCATGTATGCTGGGGCGCACAAGCCGCGCTGCATCACTATCACGGGGTGCCCAAGTACGAGCTGCCGCAAAAACGCTTCGGGGTGTACCGGCACCGCAACCTGAACCCGGCTTCGCCGTACCTGCGCGGCTTTTCGGACGATTTCTCGATCCCCGTGTCACGCTGGACCGAGAACCACAAGGCCGACCTGCCGGCCAATGCCGGGCTTGAAGTGCTGATGGAGTCCGATGAGGCCGGCCTGTGCCTGGTCAATGACGCGACCCGGCGCACGCTCTACATGTTCAACCACATCGAGTATGACTCGACCACGCTGGCCGAGGAATATCACCGCGACATGAAGGCCGGCAAACCGATCCACATTCCGCCGAACTATTTCCCCGGCAACGATCCGTCGCGCACGCCCGAAAACCGCTGGCGAAGCCATGCCCACCTGCTGTTCGGCAACTGGCTCAACGAGATGTACCAGCACACGCCCTATAACCTGCAAGACATCGGCAAATGAACACCGGGGCGTTGAGCGGCTGGATTGGCCGCAGCCGCACCCAGGCTGACACAATCGGTCCGGACCAGGTGATCAAGCTTGCCGCCACACTCGACTGTGCCGTGCCACCCGTCGCGGCGGGCAGCACACTGCCGCCGGGCTGGCACTGGACATACTTTCACGAAGTCACGCCACTGTCCGGCATCGGCCGCGACGGCCACCAGGCGCTGGGCGAATTCCTGCCGCCGGTTGACCTGCCCCGGCGGATGTGGGCTTCAGGCGACATCAGCATTCGGGTGCCGCTGAAGATCGGGGAGACGGTTGAAAAGCTGTCCACTATCGAGTCAGTGGAAGAAAAGCAGGGCCGTTCCGGCAAGCTGGTGTTCGTAGCCGTCTCGCACCAGTTCACCGGTGACATGGGTGGCGACATGCGCGAGGTGCACCAGATCGTCTATCGCGAGGCACCGCAGCCCGGTGCTGCCGCGCCTGCGCCGCAGATGCCGCCTCATGAACCTGACTGGTCACGCGCCATGGCCTGCGGCCCGGTGCAGTTGTTCCGGTATTCGGCGCTTACCTTCAACTCGCACCGCATCCACTATGACGTGGACTTCTGCCGAAACGAGGAAGGCTATGACGGGCTGATCATCCACGGCCCGCTGACCGCCACCATGCTGATGGAGGCCGTGCGCGAGCTTGAGCCTGAGCGCCTGCTGGCGCAGTTCTCGTTCCGCGCCGTCAGCCCGCTCACCCACGTGCATGGGTTCTCGCTGCACGCGCGGCGGGTGGAGAACGGCCTTGAGCTGTGGGTCTGCAACCATCGTGGCGAACTGGCCATGACGGCCAGGGCCTCACTGTCATGAGGGCAAGAATGCATCCCGCGGAAACGCCTGAACCATTCAACCATGGCGTACGGATTTCACTTGCTGACCCACTCCACCTTGTGCTGACCTCGCGCCCATGAAAACCCTCCTGGTGCTGCGCCACGCCAAGTCCGACTGGGACGACCTGACCATCGACGACCATGAGCGTCCCCTCAACGAGCGCGGCATCAAGGCGGCGGCTCGCATGGGCCGGCTGATGCATGACCTCGACATGCAACCCCAACACTGCATCTGCTCCACTGCCACCCGCTCGCGCGAGACCGCCCGGCTGGCCTTCGAGGCGCTGGGCAATGACCTGCCCGTCAACTACCTCGACAGCCTCTACACCTTCGGCGAAGGCGAAGACCTTGAAGCCGCCATCGCGGGCCATGGTGGCAACGCCGAACGCCTTCTCGTCATCGCGCACAACCCCGCCATCCAGGGCTTCATGCTGCATACTTGTGACGGCGGCGACGTGACCGGGCTTGGCCAGATGCGGATGAAATACCCCACTGCCGGCCTGTCGCGTGTCGAGTACGACATGGACTCATGGACCGACCTGCCATCCAGCAAGGGCAAGCTGACCGGCTTCTGGCGCCCGCGCGACATCATGTAGATGCCTGAAGCCAGGCCGGAAACCCCATTGCTTTCAGCTTCTTGTGGCATAATCCGGACTCATTCCGGCAAGTTTCAGCGCACGCCATTTGATTGCAGGCACCGCGCGCCCCATATTCCAACCCGGCCAGATATCAATCGGGGGATCAAACGCTGAGCTCGTTTCTTTCAGGTGTCTTGAACGAGATGCGCAATGCCGCAGGCGGCATCCGCGACTTTGCGACAGGCCTCGTCACGCCCACCTTGCGCATCGGCGTCACGGGGCTGTCGCGCTCCGGCAAGACCGTGTTCATCACCGCGCTCGTGCACGCCCTGCTGCACGGCGGCAAGCTGCCGTTGTTCACTGCGCTGACCCGCGGCAGAATCAACCGCGTCTACCTGGAACCCCAGCCTGATGACGACGTGCCGCGCTTTGCCTACGAGGCCCACGTCGAGGCATTGACCGGCCCGGACCGGCGCTGGCCCGAGGGCACGTCGCGGCTGTCGCAGTTGCGCCTCACCATCGAATATGAAGCGGACGGGCTGATTACGCGCAACCAGGGCTCGAAACTGCACATCGACATCATCGATTATCCCGGCGAATGGCTGCTCGACCTTCCGCTGATGAGCCAGTCCTATGCCGAGTGGTCGGCGGCAACGCTTGCCGCCAGCGAACGCGAACCGCGCAAGAGCCTTGCGCGCGACTGGCTGGCGCATCTGCGCACGCTCGATCCCGCCGCTCCCGCCGACGAGGCGCAGGCGCAGAAGGCGGCCACCTTGTTCACCGCCTACCTCGCAAGCTGCCGGGCCGACGACGTATCGCTGTCCACCTTGCCGCCGGGCCGGTTCCTGATGCCGGGCGACCTCGCAGGTTCACCGCTGCTGACTTTCGCACCGCTGGCGATTGAACCGGGTGCCAGCGCACCGTCCGGCTCGCTGCAAGCCATGATGGCACGCCGCTACGATGCCTACGTGTCGCGCGTGGTCGAGCCGTTCTTCTACAACCACTTTGCCCGCCTTGACCGGCAGATCGTGCTGGTCGACACGCTCAGCGCGCTCAACGCCGGAGCAGAGGCCGTCAAGGACCTCAAGACCGCGCTGACCGACGTGCTGGGCTGTTTCCGCCAGGGCGCCAATTCGTGGGCGTCGGCCGTGCTCGGCCGCCGCGCCGACCGCATCCTGTTTGCCGCGACGAAGGCCGACCTGCTGCACCATACCAGCCACGACAGGCTGGAAAACGTGCTTGGACTGATCGTCGAGGATGCCCGCAAGCGCGCCGAGTTTGCCGGGGCCCGAATCGACGTCGCCGCCGTTGCCGCTATCCGCGCCACCCGCGAGGCGACCGTGAAGCAAGCCGGCGAAACGCTGGAATGCATCGCCGGCATTCCGATGGCGGGCGAAGAACTCGCCGGCGAAACCTTTGACGGCAAGACGGAGGCAGCCGTGTTCCCCGGCGACCTGCCGAAGGACGCAGCCTCCGCTGTCGATGGCTCGATGGAGGGCGAGCTTCGCTTCGTGCGCTTCCGCCCACCCCAGATCAACACATCCGGCGCGGCCGCAGCGGTTGCCACCTTCCCGCACATTCGGCTGGACCGGGCGCTCGAATTCCTGATCGGAGACCGGCTCACATGACCGACGCGTCCAGAAAGCCAAAGGCGTTCCGCCTTTCGACCGATGACGATACCCCGGCACCTGTACCGCAGAAGCAGGCGGCAGCCAGCGACGCGCAGGCTGCAAAGCCTAGGCCCGCCACCAGCAAGTCTGCCCGCCGGCCGCGCGCCCTGCCCGCGCCGGAAATCGAGTTTGACGAAGAGCCTGACGACCAGCCTCTGGTACCGGCTGTAGCGCGCACCCACGCCCTGCCAAGACGCTTCAGGTGGGGCGGCATCCTGCTGTCGGGCGCACTGGGGCTGGCAACCATGTGGGCCGGTCTCACCGCCACGCAACTGATCGAGGACCTGTTTGCCCGCAACCAGATCCTTGGGTGGGCCGGCACCGCCTTCCTGGCGCTGGTCCTGCTGGCAGCGCTCGCCATCATCGTGCGCGAAATCGCGGGGCTGATGCGCATCCGCAAGCTGGGCACCACCCAGGATGACGCCGCACGCGCAATTTCCGCCAACGACGCAACCGCCGCCAATGCCACGCTGGGCGACCTGCGCGATATCTACTCGGGCCGCCCCGACATGCGCTGGGGCCTTGCGCAGCTGAAGCAGCACGGCCAGGCCATCATGGACCCCGCCGACCGCATCAAGCTGGCCGAGCGCGACCTGATGGTGCCGCTCGACGCAGAGGCCAGCCGCATCATCGCCCGCACCGCGCGCCGCGTGTCGGTCATCACGGCGGTGGCCCCGGCGGCACTCGACATCGCGCTGGTCGGCTCGCAGAACCTGAAAATGATGCGCGAACTGGCCACGCTCTATGGAGGCCGGCCCGGCACGCTGGGCACCATAAGGCTGGCCCGCATGGTGGCCGGTCATCTGGCCGTCACAGGCGGCCTAGCCATGACCGATGGCGTCATCAGCCACATCATCGGCAAGGGGCTGATCGGCCGGCTGTCGGCACGCTTCGGCGAAGGCGCGGTGAACGGCATCCTGACCGCCCGCATCGGCCTTGCCGCGATGGACCTGTGCCGCCCGCTGCCGTTCCTGACCCAAAACCGCCCCGGCCTGTCCGACTTCATGCGCGAGGTGGTGAAATTCGGCGACGGCACCCCGGTCGAAGCTGAAAAGTCCGGCAGGGACTGACCAGCCACGCCATGTGACAACTCTCACATCCTCCGCAAGGCATGGCAGACAAAGTGCCGAACACACGCTAACCTGCACGTCAAACCGCTAGTGGAGACCTCCTCATCATGACGACGCTCATCATCATCGGCGCCATCGCCGCTCTCGCCCTGTATGTCGTTGGCGTCTACAACGGGCTGGTCAAGGCCCGGCAGATGGTCAAGGAAGCCTGGTCCGGCATCGACGTGCAACTGAAGCGCCGCGCCGACCTGATCCCGAACATCGTCGAGACCATCAAGGGCTATGCCGGCCACGAGAAGGACACGCTGCGCGAGGTTACCGAGCTGCGCACCCGCGCCATGGCCGTGCCGGAAGGCGACGTAGCCGCCCGCGCCGCCGCGGAGGGGTTGCTGTCGCAAGCCCTCGGCAAGCTGATGGCGGTGGCGGAGGCCTACCCCGACCTGAAGGCCAACGAAAACTTCCTCCAGCTCCAGGCCACCCTCGACAAGATCGAGGGCGAAGTGCAGATGTCGCGGCGCTACTACAATGGTGCTGCCCGCGACCTGAACGTCAAGGTGGAGAGCTTCCCGTCCAACTTCGTCGCCAATTACTTCCGGTTCGAGCAGGCCGAGTACTTCGAGATCGAGAACGCCACCGACCGCGAGGTCCCTCAGGTGACGTTCCAGTAGTCCCGCAAACCACAACGTCCGGGCCGTCCATCATGAAGCCTGTGCTCAAGTTCCTGTTCATCCTGGTGGCGATGGCGTGGTCGGTTTCGGCCACGCTTGCCGAAGAGGCAATCGAGCGCTTCGACATGGCGCTGTCGCTGGCCCGCGACGGCGGCATCACCGTCACCGAAACCATCACGGTGCGGGGCGAAGGCCAACAGATCCGCCGGGGCATCTATCGCGACTTTCCCGTGGTGTTCAAGGATGCGACGGGCCGCGAGCGCAAGGTCGATTTCGAGGTTGTCTCGGTGAGCCGCGACGGCAAGCCGGAGGACTTCCGGGTCGAACGCGCCTGGCGCGCCACGCCGCGTCTACATCGGCAACGCCGACAGGCTGCTCGGGCCCGGCACCTTCACCTACAAGCTGACCTACAGGACCGACCGGCAGATCCGCTTCTTCGACACCCACGATGAACTGTTCTGGAACGTCACCGGCAACTTCTGGAGTTTCCCGATCAACCGGGCCACGGCGCAGTTCAACCTGCCGGAGGGTGCCAGTGCGGTGGATGTGGCAGTGTTCACCGGGCCGCTCGGCTCACGCGACACCAATGCCACCGCCAGCATCTCCGGCGCGGGCGATCGCGTGACGGCGCAAACCACCAGACCGCTGGCCCCGCAGCGAGGGCCTGAGCGTGGCCATCCGCATGCCGCTGGGCGGCGTCATCCGGCCAACCATGGGCCAGCAACCTGGCCTGGTTCGTTCGTGACAACCTGCCTGCGCTGATCTCGTTCTTCAGCTTCGTCATCATCGCGCTGTACTATTTCTGGGCTTGGAACCGGGTGGGCCGGGACCCGGCCAGGGGCGTCGCCGTGCCCCGCTGGGATGCGCCGGATGGCATTTCGCCTGCCCTTGTCCACTACATCGAGAACAACGGCTTGCGCGGCAACACGGCCTTTTCTTCGGCGCTGCTTTCGCTCGCCGTGAAGGGCCACGTGACGCTGGAAGAGCTGAACCAGAAGGACATGAAAATCCAGGCGACCGGCAATGTTCCGGCCACCGGCAGCCTGCCGGTTGGCGAACAGGCGATCTACAATGAAATCTCCAGCAAGTCCGGCGGCTTCAAAATCGACAAGGCAAACGGCAAGAGCGTGGTCGCGCTGGCGTCAAGGTTCCGCTCAAAACTGCATGACGAACACCGCAACAAGTACTTTAAGAACAACATGCTGTGGATCGTTGCCGGCACCATGTTGTCCGTGGTCGCCATCATTCTGAGCATCGCAACGGCGGGACCGGAATCCGCCAGCATGATCCCGCTGGTCATCGCGGTCATATTCGTCAGCATCATCACCCTGCTGGTAATGAATTTCGGGCTCCGGAACCTGCACGATACTGCCACGTCCGGCTTCAGTATCGGCGGTATCATCAGGTTGTTCGCGGTCGGCATATTCGGGTTCAACATACTGCCAACCCTGGGCGGCCTTGCCTGGGTCAGCGGCGTCAGCCCGCTGCTGGCAACAGCCGTCATATCCATCGTGCTGCTGAACGTGCTGTTCTGGTACCTGCTCGGCGCGCCCACGCCGCTGGGCCGCAAGCTGATGGACGGCATCGAAGGGCTCAGGACCTACATCAAGCTGGCCGAGTCGGATCGCATGAACCTGCAGGGCGCGCCTGCCATGTCGCCGCAACACTTCGAGACCGTGCTGCCCTATGCCGTGGCGCTTGGGCTGGAAAAACCCTGGTCGAAGGCATTCGAGGTCTGGCTTGCGACGGCAGCCGGGGCAGCGGTTGCCGCCAGCTACAGTCCGCACTGGTACAGCGGTGACCGGTTCTCCGCCAGCAACGTCGGCCAGACCATGGGCAGCGTGGCCGACACCATCTCCGGCTCCATGACCAATGCAGCGCCCGCACCCTCGTCCTCCTCGTCAGGCTTCAGCGGCGGCGGTGGTGGTGGCGGCTCCGGCGGTGGTGGAGGCGGCGGTGGCGGCGGCGGCTGGTAACCCCTCGCATTCGGCGATGCGGCATCCTACATTTGCCGCCATGAACAGCTTTCCACAACCGCTCGACGTGCACGCCCAGGACCGCCACAGGTGGCGCAACACCCTGCACACCTGGCTGATGATCGGCGGCTCTGCGCTGCTGATGGGCGTCATCGCCTGGCTGATCTTCGGCGCGTCCGGCATCGTGTGGGCCAGCCTGCTGACGGGCTTCGGCCTTTGGCAGGCCAGCCGCATCTCTCCCGCCATGGTGCTGAAGCTGTACAAGGCCCGCCGCCTCACCGCACAGGAGGTGCCGCAGCTGACCGGCATGATGGAAGACCTTGCCGCCCGCGCCAGCCTGCCTGCCACGCCCAAGCTGTACTACGTGCCGTCCCAGATGATGAACGCGTTCGCCGTCGGCAAGCCCGAGGACTCCGCCGTCGCGGTAACCGATGCGCTGATCCGCAATCTCAACCTGCGCCAGATCAACGGCGTGCTGGCGCACGAGGTCAGCCACATCCGCAACGGCGATCTCAAGGTGATGGCGCTCGCCGACACGCTGTCGCGGCTCACGGGATCGATCTCCACCTTCGGGCTGCTGTTCGGCATGCCGGCGCTGTTCCTCACCGGCGCTGGTCCTGCAAGCTGGCTGGCGGTTGTCTTCATCCTGGCCGCGCCCACCATCGGCGGGCTGCTGCAGCTGGCCCTGTCGCGCACCCGCGAGTATGACGCCGACCTTGACGCCGCCGGTCTCACCGGAGACCCGGAAGGCCTTGCCTCGGCGTTGCAGGTGCTTGAACAGAAACAGGCCGGCATGTGGGAAAAGCTCACCCTGCCCGGCGCGCGCATGCCGGATCCGTCGCTGCTGCGGTCGCACCCGCGCACCGAGGACCGTGTCGCGCGCTTGCTGTCGCTTCGTTCGCAGGCAAGGCCCGCCACCTTTCACCCCGATGCACCGCACAAGCCCGGCGTATCCATCGTGCCGCCCATTCGCCGGCCGCGCATCCATGCCTCCCGCCTGGGTGTCTGGTATTGAGGCCCGCGCCGGCCAGCATTGCGCCGCGTCACTGGCTGGCCCTGGGCGGCGTTGCGGTGGCGATGGCCGCCGTGCTGCTGTGGCTTGGCCGCTCGCCCATCTGCACCTGCGGCTTCGTCAAGCTGTGGCATGGCGCGGTCATCTCGTCGGAGAACTCGCAGCACATCCTCGACTGGTATTCGCCATCGCACATCCTGCACGGACTGCTGTTCTACCTGGCCCTGCGCTACCTCGCGCCGCAACTGTCGCACGGCTGGCGGCTGGTTGCAGCCGCCGTCATCGAGGCCGCCTGGGAGATTGTCGAGAACACCTCGTGGATCATCAACAAGTACCGCGAAGACACCATCGCACTGGACTATTTCGGCGACAGCGTTCTCAACTCGCTGGCCGACCTGTCGATGATGGTGCTCGGCTTCATGATCGCCCGCCACGCACCGGTATGGGTGTCGGTCGTGCTGTTCATCGCTGCCGAACTGTTCGTCGGCTGGTACATCCGCGACGGGCTTGTCCTCAACATCATCATGCTGCTCTGGCCCATCGAGGCGATCAGGCAGTGGCAGTCCGCAGGCTGACCAGCAGGAAAACTTCTGCTTCCCCGCAGGGAACCTCCCCTTGCACGCGGCGTTTACCGGTCAACACAACGTCTGGAGGCAAACCAAAATGATCAAGTGGATTCTCGATTCTCATCGCCGTCGCCGCCATTGCCAGCCTGCTCGGCTTTCGCGGGGTTGCCGGCGCTGCCGCGACCGGGGCAAAAGTCCTCATCGTCATCGCGCTGATCCTGTTCATCCTCGTCATCCTGGGCGTGGTGGCAATCGCAGGCCCGGCAGCACTCGCGATGTGATGAAATGCACATCCTGCCGGTAACAATGCAGGCAGGATGCATTCAACACCAAGGCGAACAACAACGCGGCTTCCCCCATCCCCTGCAAACCGGGCCCACCGCACCAAAAAGAACCGCCAGACTGTCTTGACCCCCTCGCCGGCTTCGATCAGGCCCCTCCCTCCTGATCCGAGCCGGCGAAGTGCTTTCCAGCCTTGGCTGTGGCCGCTATAAGCATGCCATGTTCACCACCTTCTTCCACGAGCTGAAAGCTGCCGGCGTGCCCGCCACGCTGAAGGAATACCTGACCCTCATGGAGGCGATGGAGAAGAACCTTGCCGGCTTCTCGGTCGAGGATTTCTACTACCTGTCGCGCGCCACGCTGGTGAAGGACGAGCGCAACCTCGACAAGTTCGACAAGGTGTTCGGCCACGTCTTCAAGGGGCTGGAAGGCCTCACCCCGGAAGAACTGCTCGCCAACATCCCGGAGGAATGGCTCAGGAAACTCAACGAGAAGTTCCTGACCGAGGAAGAGAAAGCCCGGATCGAGGCGCTCGGCGGCTGGGACCAGATCATGGAGGAGCTGAAAAAGCGCCTCGAGGAACAGAAAGGCCGCCACCAGGGCGGCAACAAGTGGATCGGCACCGGCGGCACGTCGCCCTACGGCGCATACGGCTACAACCCTGCCGGCATCCGCATCGGCCAGGATAAAAACCGCAACAACCGCGCCATCAAGGTGTGGGACAAGCGCGAGTTCAGGGACCTTGACGATTCGGTCGAGCTGGGCACCCGCAACATCAAGGTGGCGCTGCGCCGCCTGCGCAAGTTTGCCCGCGAGGGTGCGCCGGAAGAACTCGACCTCGACGACACCATCCGCTCCACCGCCAACAAGGGCTATCTCGACCTGAAAATGGTGGCGGAAAAGCGCAACACCGTGAAGGTGCTGATCTTCTTCGACGTCGGCGGCTCGATGGACCCCTACATCCGCATGTGCGAGGAGCTGTTCTCAGCCGCCCGCGCCGAGTTCAAGCACATGGAGTATTTCTACTTCCACAACTGCGTCTATGAACGCCTGTGGAAGGAGAACCGTCGCCGCCACACCGCCGTCGAACCCACCTGGGACGTGCTGCACACCTATGGCTCCGACTACAAGGTCATCTTCGTCGGCGATGCCTCGATGAGCCCGTACGAGCTGACCCATTCCGGCGGCTCGGTCGAGCACTTCAACGATGAACCCGGCGCGCTATGGCTCAAGCGCATCACCGACATCTACGGCTCCTGCGTCTGGCTCAACCCGTCCAGCCCGAAGTACTGGAACTACACGCCGTCGATCCAGTACATCCAGCAGCTGTTCGAAGGCCGCATGTACCCGCTCACCATCGAAGGCCTGGACGAGGCGATCAGGGAACTGGTGCGGTAGTTACCGGCCGCTCGTCAGCATTCGCACGATCACGTAGACGCCGTCGAAGAATGCCCACAGGCACAAGACGACAAGAAACGCCATCCCGGGGGCCAACGCTTTCAAGGCCTGGATATCGCCGCCGGTCTGTGGAAACGTTGCCCCGGCAGTGGTTAGCGATACCACGAGCATCACTGTCGCCACGACCCACGCCAGGTTCATCGACAAAGCGTATTTCCAGTGACCGAGATAGAACCTGTGCGCCGCCATCCCGCCGAGGAAAAACCAAAGTGGCACGGCAATCCACAACGTCTTGCCCGGTGCATAGTCCTCGCGAATGCCAAAATCCACGTCGAGATGGTCGTCGGACGATTTCAGGAAACTGCCGAGAAGTCCGGTCCGCTCCTCGTAGCTTGTCGGCTCCTCGTAGGCCGGGCTGACCGGGACCGGGCGATTGAACGCGCCGCTGGCCGCTACACCGCGTTGACCGAAGGTTCCCATGACTGACCCTTTCGTGGCTGACTAGCCGTCACGCGAAAGGTACAGGCCCAAACCTTACCAAAGGTTGACGGGACACGCTGCAATTTATCCGCCTGCCGGGTCGCAGGCGTCACTTCTCCAGCATCTTCACCATCGCCTCGTAACCCCGCTCGCGCGCCAGGTCGAGTGGTGTGCGGCCCGACCGGTCGGTGATGGAGCCATCGGCGCCCGCATCAATCAGCAGCTTGAGCGACTTCTGGTGCCGCTCGCCGCCATCGCCCAGCACCACCGCCTCGATCATCGCCGTCCAGCCGAGATTGTTGACATGATCCAGCGGCGCACCCGCCTTGATCAGCACGTCGATGCTCTCCCAGTTGCCCTCGTGCGCCGCCGCAATCAGCGCCGTGCCGTCATAGATGCTGGTGATGTTCTTCGCGTCGCCACCTGCCTTCACAGCCGTTGCAACCATCTCCGCGTCATCGGCAACCGCAGCAATGGTGATGATGTCGTACTTGTCGCGCTCGAGCAGGTTGGCATCGCCGCCTGCCTCGGCCAGCGTCAGTACGACGTCGTCGTGCGACTTGTATGCCGCCACGTGCATCGGCGTGCGGCCATAGGCATCGGTCGCATTGACGTTTGCCCCCGCCGCAATCAGTTGCTTGATCAGCCCGATGTCACCCTGCGCCGCCGCTGCGTGCAGGCCCGTATAGGCGGCAAGTTCTGCGCCCGTTGGCGCCACCTGCGCCCAGGCCTGGCCGGGCATCAACCCGATGATGGCAATCAGCACAAATGCGCCCAGCAAACGGATCATCGGTGTTTCCTCCCTTTAACTTGCAGGCTTGTAACTTGCAGCCCCGCCACCCCGACCTTAAGTCTGTCTCATGTTGTTTGAAAAGCTCAATGCCCTGTTCTCGTCACCCGCGCGCCCGGCAAAACTGGACGTGCGCGCGGCGGTGGCCGAACTGCTGATCCATGCCAGCCTGGTGGATGGCCGCCTCGACCAGGCCGAAGCCGCCGCCCGCGACCGCCTGCTGAAGCAGAAATTCGACCTGTCCGAGCAGGAACTGTCCCGGCTTCTGGCAGAGGCGCGCCTCGCCTATGACGACTCGATCGACTTCTACGCCTTCACCAGCGAGATCAAGACCGCCTACGACCGCGAGCAGCGTGAAACCGTGGTCGAGATGTTGTGCGAAATCCTGCTGGCAGATGGCGTCATCACCGACGAGGAAATGAACATGGGCTGGCGCATCGCCGGCCTGCTCGGCTTCGACAACCGCGAATGGGTGACCATACGCAAGCGCGTGGAAGACCGCCTGCTGCCATCCGGATGACCGAAAAGTAATGTTCGGTTGCGCCGGAATTGGGCTCCCCCATTCGTCTAGGGGGCGAAGAGGGACAGTTCATTACGATCATTCCCCATTATCTCGATAAACCAAGGAGACTACCCATGAAGAAGTCTGTCACCATTGCACTGGCTGCCGTTGCTGCCATCACCGTCGGCGCAGCCGGCACCGCTGCCTGGGCGCACCGCGATGGCCAGGGCGGCGGTCACGGCAAGCATGGCGGCTACCACGGCAAGATGCATGGCGGTGGTTACGGCGAAGGCCGCGGCATGCGGCATGGCCGCGGCATGGGTCATGGCCGGGGCCATGGCGGCGGCCACTACGCAATGATGATGATGGAACGCTATGACGCCAACAAGGACGGCAAGCTGACCCAGGACGAGATCAACTCAAACCGTGATGCATGGTTGAAGGAATTCGACGCCAACAATGACGGCAAGCTGAGCCTCGACGAGTTCAAGCAGCTTTACCTCAAGGCCCGTGCGGAACGCATCGTGCGCGAATTCCAGCAGTTTGACCGTGATGGCGATGCGCAACTGACCCTCGACGAATACCAGCGCCCACTGGCGGATATCGTCGAGCGCATGGATCGCAACGGCGATGGTGCCATCAGCAAGGACGACCGCCGTGGCCGTGGCAAGTGGCGTCACCGCATGGGTGGCCAGAACGACAGCGAATCCCAGGCTGACGATGCCGCATCGGACGAAAACAATTCTGACGATGCCGCTCCCGCGACCGGCAACAACTGATTGTCCGGCATCAAACCGGAGTACAGCTCACACGCGGTTCAAGGTGCGGCAAACATAACGCCCCTCTCGCTCAAGTGGCCCGCCTCGGGCCGCGTGTGAAAAACAGCCCGGCCAGTGCATCATTCGCCCCTTCGCACTGGCCGGGTTTTCTTTTGCCAGACGTCCGGCTTCGGCATTGCCGCCGGCGACGATTAATGCCTTGAAAAGACTCAAACGGTACAACTCTTGCTCACAAAGCCGTGACAGGCGGCGTTTTGTCCGATCCGCCAGCATCTTGCGGCCATTAGAACAGTGTGAGTGCCAGCGGTGAGTACCGTTTCGAGACAGTTTGCAGACGATTCAGTCGTTCTGGACAAGTCCAGGGCGCAGAACCTGCGCCTGACGCGCGTCCAACACGCCAAGCCATCATCCGGCGTGCCCCTGCTGGAGGCAGCCTGCATCACCTCGCTTGAAGGCATGCATAACCTGCGCGACGACTGGAACGCACTGGAAGACGCCTGCAACGACAGCGCGTCCATATTCCAGAGCCACGACTGGTGCTCGACCTGGGCCGGCAACTTTGTCGATGGCACTGACGGGCTGGAACTGTGCATCTTCACCCTGCGCCGTGACGGCAAGCTGGTGGGCCTGTTTCCCGGCATGATCTGCAGCAACAGCGGCCCGCGCATTCTTCGCACGCTGAGCGAGCCTTACGCGCAGTACACCGGCATCCTGCTTGACCCGGCCATTGATCGCACAGAGGCCATCGCAGCGCTGTTCAGCGCCGTCAAGACGCTGGCCCGCATCGACCTTGTTCACCTGCGTCACGTGCGCGAGGGAAGTTTTGCCCACCAGTTCTGCACTGCCGTGTTGCGGCTTTCCGGCTATCAGGAGACGGCGCCCTGCATGGACCTGACTGCCTTCGCCAGTGACGAGGATTACCTCGCCCGCTACACAAAGGTGCAGCGCCGCCGCCGCAAGAAGATCAGCTCGGCCATCGAGAAGCTGGGCCCGGTGGAGTTCGGCAAGTTTACCGCAGGCGCCGCCTTCGACACATTGCTGCACGGCATCGTTGGCCACAAGCAGGCCTGGATCGCCGAGCGTGGCCTGCACTCCACCGCCTTGCACGACCCGCGCCTGATGGGCTTCATCGCGGATCTTGCCCGGCGCGAGGGTGGCACACTTCGCCCCGTCATCACCTCGATGACCGCCGGCGGCCGCGCCGTGTCGCACGAACTCGGCCTGCGCTACCGTGGCCGCCACTGTGCGTTCATCACAGGTCACGACCCTGAACTTACCGATCTGTCGCCTGCGCGCCTGCATATGGACCGGGCGCAACGCATGGCACTCGCGGACGGCATGACGGCCTTCGACCTGATGGTGCCGGGCGACCCGTACAAGGCCTCATGGTCCTCACATGCGATTGCGGTAAGTGACCATGTCCGCCCATTGACCGCCCGCGGCATGCTGCATTGCGTGGCATACGTCCAGCTGTTCCGCCCGCTTGCGCGCGCTGCCTACCTGCGCATGCCAGCCGCCTTGCGCCAGCTTGCCATGCCGCTGGTGCGGGCCTGCAATCGAAAATAGCGCACGACTGGTGCGTCCGGGCGGTGCTATCTTCCGCGCCGGACATGAACAGGCGCACTGAAATTTCGATGGCGGATGCCACCGGCTGGCGCACCCCCACGGTGCTGCTGATGCTCATGGTGGCTGGCAACGCCGTGGCGTTTTCCACCTGGTCCGCCCTGCTCAACAACTTTCGCCATCGAAGGCGCCAGCTTCACCGGCCGCGAAATCGGCATCCTGCAATCGATCCGCGAGATACCGGGCTTTCTGGCGTTCACCGCGATCTTTCTGTATTTCGTCTGGCGCGAACAGACATTCGCCTACCTGGCACTTGGCCTGTGCGGCCTGGGCACTGCCGTCACCGGGTTCTTCCCCACGGCGCTGGGGTTCTACATCACCACCTTCGTCATGTCGGTCGGCTTCCATTATTTCGAAACGGTCAACCAGTCGCTGGCGCTGCAATGGCTGCCCAAGGCCGAGGCCCCACGCCAGCTTGGCCGCATCATAGCGGCCGGTTCGTTCGCCACCATCCTGGCCTATGGCCTGATCTTCCTGACCTGGAAGCTGCTGCATCTCGACTTCTCGTCGGTCTACCTGGCCGGTGGCGGCGTGACCGTGCTGATCGCGCTGGTCTGCTGGCTGGGCTTTCCGAAGTTTCGCGAGGAGACCCCGCAGCGCAAGCACCTGTTCATGCGCAAGCGTTACTGGCTGTATTACGCGCTCACCTTCATGTCCGGCGCGCGCCGCCAGATCTTCATCGTGTTCGCAGGCTTCATGATGGTCGAGAAGTTCGGCTTCTCGGTTGCCGCCATCACCGGGCTGTTCCTGGCCAATGCCGTGTTCAACATGTGGATCGCCCCGAAGATCGGCAACCTGATCATCCGCCTCGGCGAACGCCGGGTACTGATCGTCGAGTACATCGGCCTGATCGGCGTGTTCCTCGCCTATGCCTTTGTCGAGAACCCGTGGATCGCCGCAAGCCTCTACCTGATCGACCATGCGTTCTTCGCCATGGCGATCGCGATGAAGACCTACTTCCAGAAGATCGCCGACCCGGCCGACATCGCCCCCACCGCAGGTGTCGCCTTCACCATCAACCACATCGCTGCGGTGTTCATCCCCGTGCTGTTCGGCCTGCTGTGGCTGACCCATCCCTCGTGGGTGTTCATCGCCGGAGCCGGCATGGCCGCAACCTCGCTGCTGCTGTCGCTGCTGGTACCGCGCGACCCCGGTGAAGGCAACGAAACCACCTTGTCGCGCAGCGCGAACCCTGCACCCGCGCCTGCCGAGCAATGCTGCCCGAGGGGGGCCAACCACAAATGACCACACTTCACCGCGCCAACGACCCGCTGCTGCAGCCCTACCAGCTCAAGCACCTCACCTTGCGCAACCGGCTGATGTCCACCAGCCACGAGCCGAACTACCACGAGGACGGCCTGCCCAAGGACCAGTACATCCGCTACCACGAGGAAAAGGCCAGGGGCGGCATCGCCCTGACCATGACCGCAGGGTCCGCCGTTGTGTCGCGCGATTCATCGCCGGTGTTCGGCAACCTGCATGCCTATCGCGACGAGATCGTGCCGTGGCTCAGGCGCATGGCTGACGCCTGCCACGAACACGGCGCTGCCTGCATGATCCAGCTCACCCACCTGGGCCGCCGCACCGTGTGGAACGGGGCCGACTGGCTGCCCGTGGTGTCGCCCTCCAATGTCCGCGAACCCGCTCACCGGGCCTATCCCAAGGTCATGGAAGACTGGGACATGGACCGCATCGTCAAGGACTACTCCGACGCTGCCGAACGGGTGAAGGAAGCCGGCCTCGATGGCTTCGAGCTGGAATGTTACGGCCACCTGCTCGACTCGTTCTGGTCGCCCGCCATCAACAACCGCGACGACGAGCATGGCGGCTCGCTCGACAACCGGCTGCGCTTCACCTACCGGGTGCTCGACGCCATCCGCGACCGTGTCGGGCCTGACTATATCGTCGGCCTGCGGCTGGTCGCCGACGAAGACATGGAGAAGGGCATCTCGCGTGACGAGGGCCTGGAAATCTGCCGCCGCATGGTTGCCACGGGCCATGTCGACTTCCTCAACATCATCCGCGGCCACATTGAACACGACGGCCCGCTGGCTCGCGTCATACCCGTCACCGGCATGGCGTCAGCGCCCCACCTCGACTTTGCCGGGCAGGTGCGCGCCGAGACGAAGTTTCCGGTGTTCCACGCCGCCCGCATCAACGACGTCGCCACCGCCCGCCATGCCGTGGCCGAAGGCAAGCTGGACATGGTCGGCATGACCCGCGCCCACATCGCCGATCCGCACATCGCCCGCAAGATCGCCGAGGGCCGCGAGGATGAAGTGCGCCCGTGCGTTGGCGCCACCTACTGCCTCGACCGCATCTACGAGGGCCGCGGCACCGCCTGCGTCCACAACGCCGCAACGGGCCGCGAAGCCACCATGCCGCACGACATTGCGAAGGCCAGCGGCACCCCTCGCCACGTCGTCATCGTTGGCGCAGGCCCTGCCGGGCTGGAAGCAGCGCGTGTCAGCGCGGAACGTGGTCACAAGGTCACCGTGCTGGAGGCCGCACCACAAGCCGGTGGGCAGGTTCGCCTCGCCGCCCAGGTGAAGCGCCGGGCCGAACTGATCGGCATCGTGGACTGGCGGGTCGCGCAGCTTCAGCGTCTCGGCGTTGAGGTCCGCTACAACACCTACGCCGACCATGACGACGTGACCGCGCTCAATCCCGATGTCGTCATCATCGCAACCGGCGGCCTGCCCCGTACCGACGGCATTGCGCACGGCGGCGAGCTTGCGGTGTCGAGCTGGGATGTCATTTCAGGCGACGCCAGCATCGGCGAGGACGTGCTGCTCTACGACGACAACGGTGCCCACCCGGGCATGGCCGCCTCGGAGGTCATCATCGCGGCCGGCAGCAAGCTCGAACTGGTCAGCCCGGAACGCATGTTCGCGCCCGAGATCGGTGGCCTGAACCTGGTGCCCTACATCGAGAAGCTGCAAGGTCATGGCGCGGTCGTCACCACGATGACGCGGGTCCATGCCTTGCGCCGCAAGGGCAACAAGATCGCGGCAACCCTTACCAGCCCCTACAATGAAGCCGTCATCGGCGAACGGCTGGTGGACCAGGTCGTGGTCGAGTACGCCACCTCGCCGCTTGATGAGCTGTACTTCGCGCTGAAGCCCGGCTCCAGCAACGCCGGGGAGGTTGACTACGAAGCGCTGGTCGCCGGTCAGCCACAAGCCGTGATTCGCAACCCGGATGGCAGCTTCCAGCTGTTCCGGATTGGCGACGCCGTGGCCTCGCGCAACATTCACGCAGGCATCTATGACGCCCTGAGGCTGTGCAAGGACCTGTGACCGGACGCGCGCGGCGTGCACGGCTGCAGGCAACTGTGGGAAACCTGTGCAAAACCTTCAGACCACGTTGCACCTGCGTCAAATTGGCAGCACCATGGCTATATCAACTGCGGGGAAGGCAACTTCCCAAATGTTGGTGGGGTCTGGAAAGTCTTGATTTTCTTCGGAAAAATGCGGCGGACCAGTCTACCTTTGCCGGTTTGGCAGGCCTTGACGCTTGAGCACACGCGAAGCGCCCGATCATGTCTTTCGGGGCATTAGATGGCGCCTCACTCCTTCGGGATCGTGAAGTTCGCTGATGGACCAGCCAGCTCTTGCCGGCAAACGAGGAAACGCGCAAGACCGGGAAACCGTGCTTGCGCGTTTTCTTCTTGGACAATGGGCAACCGGCAGAAACTGTCCCGCCGGCTGCGATGTGTTACTGGCTCAGGTGCAGCCTGCGCAGTTCGTCGGCGATCTGCTGGAAGCTGCGGACCAGGGCCGCGTTGGACGGCGGGTCGAAGTACTTTTCCGGGCTCGACGCACAGTTCTTGATCAGGTTGCGCTGCGTGGCGTTGGGCACGTTGTAGGCAAACGAGTACACCACGATGTCCTGCGCCTTGATGTTGTTGCAGGTCGTCTGCAGCATCTGGTTCTGCGTGTTGATCGCGGTGACGTAGTTCGACGAGCCAAGCCGTGCCTGCTTCAGGTAGCCGTAGGCGGTGTAGGTCGAGCCGTTGATGTTGTTGGTCAACCCGTTGGTGTTGAAAGTGTTTTCACCATCGGTCAGCAGCACCATGGCCTTGGTGATGTCCTGGTCGGAGTACGGCACACCTTCGCTGAACGGCTCGTGCGGCGACAGCACCCGCAAGCCCCACGCAGCACCTTCGGCCACATGGGTATAGCCGTCTGCCTTCATCTGGGCGATGGTCGAGATGATCGGGCCCTTCTGGTTGGTGAGCGGCTGGATTGCCTCAATATTGCATCCGCGCTGTGGCCCCATGCTCGCATTGCTGACGTTCACATTGCGATATTTCGCCTGGTTCTTCTGCCGCTGGGTCTCATTCCAGTTCTGCCGGTTGGGCTTCTTGTCGCTGATGTAGTCGTTGTAGTAGTCGCTCGGCGTATCCGGCTCATCGGGCGCAAAAGCCGGCACGAACAGGGTGTTGGGATCGGTCGTGTCAGGGGCTGCATCGTTGGTTGAAAGTGCACCCGGCCGGGCCTCCACGCAGCCGGTCCAGCTGCGGTTGCGAATGTCCTGCCAACCCTTCCAGTTGTGGTAGGTCGAGTCAGTGAAGTTGTCGTTCGCGTATTGGGCACGCCCCTGCGTATCCAGCCACAGGGCATTCGCCTTGTCCGCGCCCACGTTGACGAACTGCGAGAAAGGCACCACGGCCACCTTCAGCGTGTCTGCCTCGTCACGCGGACCGAACAGGATTTGCACGAAGTCCTTGGCGGCGACCTTCAGCGTCGACAGCCGGCTTTGCGAAGCCATCGATCCGGTGTTGTCGAACACCAGCGCCACTTCAAGCCCCGTTGCTTCCTTGCTGACCTCGGCCGAGGCAACAATGGTCTGCTCCATCGATCCGGCAGCCTTCATCAGGTAGTTCTCGACTGTCACCTGCGAGTCGACCCGCAGCTTGCCGTCATTGCTGATGGTCAGGGTCAATTCCGGCGTGCCGGCATTGCGCGGGCTGCCGAAGTTGGCATTGAAGTAATCAGTGGCCACGCGGCGCAGTTCCGCGTCGCTCAGGTTGGCCTCACGGCCTGCTGCCAGCGCGGCGGCATCGGTGGCGGCCTGAAGGCGCGCCTGCACCGAAACCCAGTTGCCATAGTCAACCGCTGCTCCCCCCGCCATCATCATGGGCAGGGCCAGCAACGAGACGATGATCGCCATGTTGCCGAACTCGTCTTTCAGGCAGCGCTTAAATTGCGAGATCTTAGCACCAAGTCTACGCATTCTCTCTCTCCCGTTGCGGCGGGTAGGGTCTCCTTGCCGCGATGAAAACCTCAAGCCTCTCTCCAAAGACTTTCGGTCACCAAAATCCATCCCGCTTTCTAGCAGATCAGGAGAAATCAACTTGTTTTGGAGATAGTTGCGGCTAACAAATGCTGAATCAAAACGCTCGGATTCCAATCAATGTGAACCGGCTGTCCTGCCCTTTAGGCAGCGTTTCCAAGCATTTGCCGCCATCAACCTGCGGTTTACCACGACGGCAACTAAGGTTGTCTGCTGTGCCTCAACCGTACACCTTGCCGGGGTTCATGAGCCCATTCGGGTCAAGTGCGGCAGCGATAAGCCGCCCGGCGGCAAGCCGTCCCGCATCGCCATGGCGGGCCAGCGCAGACCTCTTGTCGAGACCGATGCCATGCTCGGCAGAGATGGATCCACCCATGTCTTTCAGGCCGTGAAACACCGCTTCGTCCGCCTGGCTCTTGCTCACCGTTGCATCGGCAGGAACACAGACCGTGATGTGCAGGTTGCCGTCGCCCAAATGCCCGATCACGCTCAGGAAGCAATCACCCGGCAGTGCCCCAACCCGGTCCTGCAAGCCCTTGGCATAGGCATCCAGCTGGTCCAACGGCACCGTAACGTCGTACCAGAGCCCATTTGGCCAGGTGCTCTCAACCGCGAAGCTGTCTTCCCGAACCCGCCAGAAATCCTGTTGCTGGCGCACGTTCTGCGCGATCACCGCATCACCCAGAATGCCGTCTTCCGCCAGCTGCCCAAGGCCAGTCTCCAGCCTGCCTTGCGCATCCTCGAAGCTGTCGCCGGCCACCTCGAACAGCACCAGCACCTCACCGCTGCACGCGGTTGCGACCTCCGGCAGGCCGCTCGCCTGCGAAACGATGTCCACATACGCCCGCCACATCGCTTCCGCCCGCAACAGGCCGCCAGCAGCGCGCATGGCGTGAAACGCCTTCACCGCATCCGCCGCGCTGGCAAATCCGGCGAGCGCCGTCGCAGCCGCCTGCTCCAGCGGCTCCAGCTTCAGCACCGCGCGGGTCACGATCCCCAGCTTGCCTTCTCCACCAATCAGCAGGTGCTTGATGTCAAACCCCTCGTTGACCTTGCCCACCCGCGTCATGTCGCTCAGCAGCGTTCCGTCGGGCAGCACCGCTTCAAGCCCCAGCACCCGATGGCGCATCACCCCGCAGCGGAAGGCCTCCATGCCACCCGCATTGGTCGAGATCATGCCGCCGATGGTGGCGGTGCCGCGCGCGGCAAGGTCGATGCCCGGCGTCATGCCCACGGCTGCGCAGGCGGCCTGGACGGCCTGCAAGCTGGCGCCTGCTTCCACCTCTATGCATCCAGCTTCCACGGACGGCGCGCCGACCTTGTTCATCAGGCTCATGTCGATGACCAACTGGCCGGGCTGGCTGACGGCACCTCCGGCAAGGCCTGTGCGCCCGCCATGCGTGACCATGGGCACCTTGTGCTGCGCACACAGCCGGACGATGGCCTGTACTTCGCCCGTGCTGGCTGGACGTGCCACCACGCCGGCACCAAGGTTGGCAGGGTCGACGCCCGGATCCATCGCCGACACGGCCTCGCCGCAACGCACCTGGCAAACCTCGCCAAGCGCCTTGATGAATTCCGCCGTCAGCGTCATGCTGATCCCCCCGACACCCGTTGCCAATCATCCGCATGATGGCGCGAATCCTTAACGGCTGCCAGCACCACGATGTCTTCCAGCGCCCATACCCACACACCTTCCGGCAAGCCCCGCGCCCGCGGCCTTGGGCTGCCGATGCCGGGCACACCCGGCCCGTTCAACGCCATCACCGATGTGGCCGGTGTCGAGGTGGGGTATTCAACCATCATCGAGGGCAACAGCGTGCGCACTGGCGTCACGGCCATCCTGCCGCGCGGACACAGCAACGCCCCCGCCCCATGCATGGCCGGCTATCACTCGTTCAACGGCAATGGCGAGATGACCGGCACCATCTGGATCGAGGAAGCCGGCGAACTGCAGACACCGGTCACCATCACCAACACCTCGTCCTGCGGCATCGCCCGCGACGCCACGCTGCAGTGGCTGGTGGCCAACAATATCGGCACCGGGCAGGACTGGGGCCTGCCTGTCGCTGCTGAAACCTATGACGGGTTCATCAATGACATCAATGGCTTTCACGTGAAGGACCGCCACGTGTTCGCCGCCCTCGACAGCGCGTCATCCGGCCCGCTGGAGCTTGGCTCGGTGGGTGGCGGCACCGGCATGATGACCTACGAGTTCAAGGGCGGATCGGGCACCGCCTCGCGCCAGCTCACGGCGGGCGGAAAGCGCTGGACACTTGGCACTTTCGTCCAGTCGAACTTCGGCCGCCGCCACGAACTGACCGTGCTCGGCGTGCCCGTAGGGCGCGAGCTGGCATCAGGCGCGTTCCTTGAGCGCGGCACCGGATCGATCATCGCCGTCATCGCCACCGACGCACCCCTGTTGCCGCACCAGCTGAAGCGGCTCGCCCGGCGCGTGCCGATGGGGCTGGCGCGCACCGGCACCATCGGACATCACTCGTCCGGCGACATCTTCCTGGCCTTCTCCACCGCCAACGCGCAAGCGCTCGCCTCAGCCGGCGTCCGCCACCTTGATGCCTTGGCGGACAGCGAACTGGACCCGCTGTTTGAAGCGGTGGTGGAAACAGTCGAGGAAGCCGTGCTCGACGCCCTGGTCTGCAACGAAACCATGACCGGCAAGGACGGCTTCACCCTGCATGCCCTGCCGCATGACGGCCTGCTCGACCTGCTGAAAAAGGCTGGCCGACTCTAAGCCAGTATCAGGCCTTCTTCACGCTGCAGGTGTTGATGCCGAGCAGGCTGTAGGGCGGGCACCAGCCCACGACGGCGGTGAACAGCGGCACCACGCCGATCCAGCCGAGCCATGCATACTGGCCGGTCCCGGTCAGCGCCCAGGCGATCAGCGCGAGGCCAACAACCGTACGGATCAGGCGGTCAATCGATCCAACATTGCGTGTCATGGAACAGTCCTCCGATATGAGCCGGCAGGTCATCCGCCAGCTGTTGGAGGCCATTCAATACCCCTGCCACCCCGGTGTCTGTGATCTGGTCACAGAGGCAGCATCATTCGCTCGCGGCAAGCTGCCGCAGGCCGGGCTCGTCGGCGATGCTCACCTCGCCGCGCATCAGGCTGACCAGCCCGCGCCGCTCCAGCTCCTTGAGCAGCCGCGACACCACTTCGCGCGCCGTGCCAAGCTCACTGGCGATCACCTGGTGCGTCGCTGCCACATGGCCTTCTCGTGATTGCGCCAGCAGCCATGCCGCCAGCCGCCGGTCGACATGACCGAACGCCACCTCGTTGACCAGCCCCAGCAACTCGTTCAGCCGGGTCGAGAACGACGAGAAGATGAACTGCCGGAACGCATGGCTGGCGTCCATCATCTCGTCGAAGGCCGCCTTGGGGATCAGCAGGGCCGTCACGGCTGTTTCCGTCACGGCCTCGGCATCATAGTCGGTGCCCTGCATCAGGCACGACGTGGTCAGCACGCAGGTCTCGCCACCGGCCACCCGGTACAGCACGATCTCGCGGCCCGACGGCGCAAGCAGGCGCACCTTCACCGACCCATCCAGCACGACGATATAATTGCGGCACGCTGCACCCGGCTCGAACACCGTCGCACCTGCGGGAACCGTGACGATCTGGGCGGTCTTGCCGGCGCGCGCCAGTGCGTCGGGCTCCACCGCCGCCAGCATGGGCACCAACCGGGCAGCCTCGGCAAATGAAACGGGCGCATGAGGTGTCTTCATGCGCCCGATCCTGAACCGTCAGCAGGCATGTAATCAAGCCACGCCGAGCTTCTTCTGCAAGTTGGAGCTGGACGTGGTGTACTGGAACAGCAACCGCTCGCCCGGATTGATGATGCGGAAGGCTTCCTGCGCCATCAGCGCGGCTTCATGGAAGCCCGACAGGATCAGCTTCAGCTTGCCCGGATAATGGTTGATGTCGCCAATGGCGAATATGCCCCGTTCCGACGTCGAGAACTTCTCGGTGTCGACCGGAATGAGGTTTTCCTCGAGGTTCAGCCCCCAGTCGGCAACCGGACCCAGCTTCATGGTCAGCCCGAAGAACGGCAGCATGGTGTTGCAGGCAACGTCGAACTCGCCGTCCTTGCCCTTGATCGTAACGCCCTTCAGCACGCCATTGTCGCCCTCAAGCGCAGTCACCTGGCCGATGTGCAGGTCCATCTTGCCGGCCGCCACCAGCTCGCGCATCTTCTTGACGCTGTCAGGGGCCGCACGGAAGTCGTCGCGCCGGTGCAGCAGCGTCATCGAGTTGGCCAGCGGCTGCAGGTTGTTCACCCAGTCGAGCGCGGAGTCACCGCCGCCGACGATCAGGATGTCCTTGCCGCGGAAATCGTCCATGCGCTTGACCGAATAGAACACGCTGGTGCCTTCATAGGCATCAATGCCCGGGATCGGCGGCTTCTTCGGCTGGAAGCTGCCGCCACCGGCAGCAATCACCACCACCTTGCAGTGGAACTTCAGCCCGCCATCCGTGCCCAGCTCGAATGTGCCATCATCCTTGCGGGTCAGGTCCGTCACCATCTGGTTGTAATGGTACGCCGGGTTGAAGGGTGCTGCCTGCTCCAGCAGGCGGTCGGTCAGTTCCTGGCCGGTCACGATCGGCAGCGCCGGAATGTCGTAGATCGGCTTTTCCGGATACAGTTCGGCGCACTGGCCACCCGGCTTGTCCAGGATGTCGATCACGTGGCACTTGATGTCCAGCAGACCCAGTTCAAACACGGCAAACAGACCGCACGGGCCTCCACCAACGATCACCACATCGGTTTCTATCGCCTGCGTCGTCATTGGCGAACTCTCCTTGTTATCTTGATTTGCGCAGTTCATGCAGGCCCTGCCTGGGCGCGTTCGACCGGCGCCGGTTGTCAGAACTGCTTTTCAGGCACCTTCAGCACCAGCCCGTCGATGTCGTCCGACACGCGGATCTGGCACGACAGGCGCGACGAAGTCCTGCACATCGAAAGCGAAGTCCAGCATGTCTTCTTCCATCTCGGACCGCTTCGCGAGCTTTTCGGCCCATTCGCCCTGGAGATAGACGTGGCACGTGGCGCAGGCACACGCGCCGCCGCAGTCAGCGTCGATTCCCGGCACCATGTTCTTGACGGCCACTTCCATGACCGACATGCCGTTGTCGCCCTCGACGGTATGCTCTTTACCGTTGTGCTCGATGAAGGTGATTTTTGCCATTGGGGTTCCTGCGCTCAGCCAACGCATGCAAACTTGTTTGCATACATCCAATAAGGGTTCACGTTGTAGCTAGGCTGAACAGCAAGAAATTGCAACACAAACGTGGGCGTTCGGCTGCGGCCTGCACGCGCAGAACAGGCAGGAAAATGGATTGGCGGCGGGCGTTGCCGCCGGTCGTCTCCATCATGCGCAATCAGCTGTCCAGCCGGGACAGTTCCTGTTCGAAAACCTGCCGCGCCACGGCGAGGTCACGCAAGCCAGCAAGGCGGCTTTCCTCATCAGCGAAATCTGCGTCTTCCAGCTGCTCGGCAATATCAGCCAGGTCGAACGCACCGACGGCGCGGGCCGCGCCCTTCAGCGTATGCGCCGCCTGGCTCCATGAGCTCGCCGTTTCTGCTGCTTCAAGAATGCGGCTTTGCGCATCGAGTTGCTCCAGGAACATCCCCAGCAACTCGGTCTGCAGGTCCCTGTCGCCCAGCGTGTACTGGTTCAGATGATCCAGGTTGAGCACGCTGTTCACATGCGTCGTCGCTGCTGCCTCGTTTTGCACCATTCCGTCGCTCTCTCCGGCTGATCACGCACCACCGCTGGTGGAACAAAATGCAACACAATCAGAACGTGCAGTTTACCACAGTTTACATAAACAACTGGTTGCATCGCGTACTAAAATGCGAACTCATTTTCGTGCAACCCGTTAACCAACTGTGCAGAAACAGGTACCTGCTGAACGATTTTGCGTCGTGCAGAAGCGCCTTTTGCACTAGAATCTCATGTTGGACGCAGGAGTGGGATCCCGTCATTGCCGGAATTGACCCCTTAACGGGTAAAGTACCGGACAATGATGAGTCTTTGCTTTTGTGGGGCGTCAAGACCTGCATTCCGCTGTCGAGGCAACCGGGCGTTCCGGTGAGAGCGGATGTGCACTGTCAGTTATTTTGTTGCGGGGATGCAAGTATGTCGAGTGAGATCAACCAGCCGCGCCGTGCGTCACGCCGGAACCGCAGGCCTGCTGACGCAGCCGACGAACCAGTGGTCCAGGACCGTGACGTGGCCGAGCGCCGCCGTCTGGAAGCCATAGACCAGCGCCGCCGCGAAGCTGTCATGCGCGGCCGCCCTGCCAATGAGAACGACGCTTTCGCCGCCAGTTCGCTGAGCGCCATCCGCCGCCGCACCTCCACCACGCCGATCTGGACCGCTGTCGTTGCATCCATGATGTGGCTGATGATCTGGATCGTCCTGTACATTCCTGCACTCGTGCAGCTGGGCAACCCGCTGGCGCTGGAAAACCTGCCGCTGACCACCCGCACTGCGCTGGTCGCACTGGTGCCGTGCGCCGTGTTCATGGCGATCGGCTACCTCGTCTATCGCGCCAACCAGATGAACCACGTCTCGCAGGCCCTGATGCAGACGGCCATGCGCCTGGTGCGTCCGCAGGACATTGCCACCGAAAGCCTGTCATCGGTCTCGCAGCTGGTGCGCCGCGAAGTCGACCAGCTGGTCGGCGGCGTTGAGCACGCCGTGCAGCGCGCCTCCGAGCTGGAAGGTGTCATCCACAAGGAAATGGCCAACATCGAGCGCGCCTTCGGTGCCAACGAGGAACGCATCCGGCTGATGCTGGAAGGCCTCGAGCGCCAGCGCAACGCCCTGCATGAGACCGGCCTCGTTCTCGGCAACGAGGCGCAGCCGCTGCTTGGCCGCCTGGAGGAAAACACCCACGGCCTGTCCGGCATCATCGAGTCCGCCTCCTCGACGCTTGCAGCGCTTGAGCACAACCTGAAGAACACCACCATCGAACTGGCCCAGACCGTCGATGACATCTCCAACCGGGCAAGTTTCGTCGGCACGGAAATCGCCGGCCAGACCGCCCGCATGGAACAGATGTCCGGCACGCTGGTCTCCGAAATGCGCCTGTTCTCCGACAACGTGTCGAGCCAGGTCGGCATGATGCACGAGACAACGCAGCGGCTGAACTCTGAAGGCATGCAGTTCGGCGACAACCTTCGCATGCTTGAATCCAGCATTGCCGATGCCATCCAGGGCAGCGTGGGCGAACTGCGCACGGCCCGCAGCGAGGTAACCGGCAGCATCGAGAACCTCACCTCGACCCTGAGCGAGCAGCTGCGAGGTGCCGCCGAGCTCAACGCCGATATCATGCGCACGACGTCAGACAGCGTGACCCACAACATCCGCTCGACATCGGGTGAAATCGTCAAGGCCGTCGAGTCCTCAACCGGCGCGGTGCACCAGCGCCTGCAGGCCGTCGCCGATCACGTCGCAACGGTCAGCGCCGAAACCGTGCGCGAGGCCGAATCCACCGCCACCTCCGTCGCCGACGCACTCAAGGGCATGGCCGAGGACAACGCCTCGATCATCATCAGCGCCGGCCAGATCGTCACCGACACGGTGCGTTCGTCCGCCGAAAACCTCGTGCGCTCGATCGAACTGTCGTCTACCGACGCCGCAGAACGCCTGCAGGGCGTGGCAGACGAAAAGGTTGGCCTGATCGTCGGTGCCAGCGACCGCATTGGCGATACCGTGCGTGCTTCCAGCGAAAGCATCGTGCGCGCCGTCGACTCCGCCTCGTCCGACGTCACCGCCCGGCTTGCCGCCGTTGCAGAGGAAAACGCCAGCCTCATCACCACCGCTGGCGAGCGCGTCAACGACAGCGTGCGCTCTGCATCGGGCACCGTCGTCACCACCATGCAGTCCACGTCCGACGCCATTGTCGGCCAGCTCCGCACCGTCGGCGACGATGTGGCGCAGTCGGTTCAGGTCACCTCCGAAGTGGTGCTGCGCAACCTCAACGAGGTTGGCATCGAAGTCACCGACCGGGTGCAGTCTGCCTCGAAGTCGGTTGTCGACAACCTGCACACCACCGGTGAAACGGTTGCCACCAGCCTCGAGACGACCAGCGTCAAGGTGGTCGAGAAGCTCCGTGCCTCCGGCGAGGAAATTGCCCGCAACACCGAGCTCTCGTCCGAGGCCCTGCTCGACCACATCAACGACAGCGGTGCACGCGTGTCGCGTGCCATCGAGGAAGCAGGTTTGGGCGTTGCCGGCCGGCTCGAAAGCTCCACCGGCGAAATGGCCAACCTGCTCAACAGCTCTGTCGAGAAGGTCACCACCCGCCTCACCGCAGCCTCCACCGCCGTTGGCGAACAGCTTGACCTGTCCGGTTCTGCCCTGACCGACAAGCTGCTGTCGATCTCGGGCGAGTTCGTCCAGAACGTCGCCACCGCGCGCGACGAGGTTTACACCTACATGGAAGACGTGTCGGGCAAGATGACCGGCACCCTGCAGAAGGCGTCGGGCGAACTGTTCGAGCGCTTCGAAGGCATCACCGACGAAATCACCGGCAAGCTGGAAAGTTCTGCCGGCACCCTGTTCAACCGGGTCGAGACGGCAACATCGCTGATGTCAGGCCACCTGGATGAATCCACCGCCCGCCTGTCCGGCCAGATCGAACAGACGTCGGACGCGATGGTGGTTCGTCTTGAGGGCGCCACCTCGCGCATGGCCAAGCTGCTTGACACGGCATCCGTCGACATGACCGGCACGCTGGAAAGCACCACGTCTGCGCTGGCCAGCCGCCTGGACACCTCGTCCGCCGAACTGACCGCAAAGCTGGAAACCACCACCCGTGCGCTGTCCGAACAGCTCACCACCAACGCGACCGACCTGACCGGCCGTCTCGACTCTGCCACGCTGCGCATCGCGGACGTGCTCGACGAGGCGTCTGCCGAGATGACCGCCAAGCTCAACTCGACCAGCGAAGTTCTGGCTGACCGCCTCGACGGCTCGTCGGATGAACTGACCGGCCGCCTCGAAACCGCAACCACCCGGATGGCCGAGTTGCTTGACCATGCCTCCGCCGAGATGACCGGCAAGCTGGACAGCACCACGAGCCAGCTCGCCGACCGGCTGGATTCATCGTCAGGCGCCATGACCGGCCGCCTGGACGAAGTGTCGCAACTGCTGACCGAGCGGCTGGACACCACCTCCTCCAGCCTGACCACGCGCCTCGACAGCGTGGCCGACACCATGTCCACCCTGATGAACCAGCTGGAGGATCGCTCCGGCACCGTGCTCAACCAGATCGAAGGCATGTCCGGCCAGCTCGACAGCACCACCGCGCAGTGGTACAGCCACGTCGAGAAGGCCAATGCCGACATGGCAAGCCGCTTCGAGGACACCACCCGGCAGGTCGCCGATACGATGGAGCGCTCAGGCGAGGCCATGTTCTCGCGTCTCGATGCCAACTCGCGCGATCTCGGCAAGCGCTTCGACCTGGCCAACAGCCTGCTCGAAGAGATGACCGGCGACGTGATCAGCCGCATGGACGCAACCGGCGAGGCCTTCGCCAGGATGCTCGACGAGCGCGCCGAGCGCGTGTTCAACGAGCTGGGCAGTGCGCGCACCGCCTTCTCCGAAGGCCTTGACGGCGCCGCGCGCGAACTCATCGGCGAGCTTGGCCGCGCATCCACCTCGTTTGCCGACAGCCTGGAGGAAAGCACCTCCAGCATCACGAGCCGCTTCGAAGGCCATGCCGCAGGCCTCGTAGGCCGCATCAACTCCTCGGCCGGCGAACTGGAAACCCGCGCCAGCGAGGCCTCGCGCCGCCTCGAGGAAACCGGAGCCAAGTTCTCCACCCACCTCGACGATGCCTACAGCCTGCTGGCCGACGCCCTCAAGGACACCGCCAGCGAACTGGACCAGCGCATCGACACCGTGTCGACCTCGCTGGTTGGCCGTCTCGATGCCACCTCGGGCAAGATCTCGGAACGCCTTGACGGAACCGCCGCCAAGGTCGAGCGCGCCGTGCAGACCTTCAACGAGCGCATCGACCGGATGATGGACACTCGCGACACGCAGATGGCAGAACTGCTGACCAAGCTCGGCAAGAAGTCGGAAGAGGTCGACGGCATCATGGCCCGCTACCTCGAGCGCGTCGAACACTCGCTGTCCGATGCCAACGGCCGCACCGACGAGCTTGGCCGCCTGATGGCATCGCAGTTCTCGGCCGCGTCCGACCAGCTGCAGGAAGAGATCAAGAAGATCGAGGCGATCTCCGACGAGCAGGTCAGCCGTGCCGCGCGCAACATCATGGCCCAGCACGAGGAAGTGGTTCGCCAGCTCAACACCACCATGTCGGGCTCGACCGAGGAGTTCTCCTCCACCGCCGACGAGATGCGCGAAGCTGCCGCCAACGTGGTCCGCGAGATCGAGTTCGCCCGCACCGAGCTGCGCCGCGCCGTGCTGGAGCTGCCGGCCGAAACCCGCTCGTCCGCCGATGCCATGCGCCGCGTCGTGTCCGACCAGATCACCGCGCTCAACGCGCTGGCAGACGTGGTCAAGCGGCAGTCGTCGTCACTGGCCATGTCCGGACCGGGCATCTACATACCGCCGGAGGGCCGGGGGCGTTCGCCGGGAAAAACTGAGGGCACCTCGTCCATCGCTGCAACGCGGACGTCAGGTGCCCCGAACTCCCCCCGCAGCGAAGCAGGCGACGATGACACCCGTTCAGCACGCAGCGCAGGCGGCTCGAAATCGATCAGCCGTTTCCTGGGCGACCTGCTGAGCGGTGAGGCCGAAGCCTCGCCCAAGCCGGCCCGCTCAAGCGAGACCCGGTCGGCGAGCCGCGAGACAGAAGCCCTGGTGGCCAAGCTCAACGCCGCCACGCGCGACATCTACGACGCGCTGCAGGGCGGCCTGCCGAAGGACCTTGAGAAGGCGTACAAGCTGGGCGAAACCCAGACCTATACGCACCGCCTGTTCCAGGCCCGCGGCAAGAAACTGATGGACCAGGTCCGCGCCGCCTATCGCGATGAGCGGCTGGTCAAGTCCCGCGTCGATGGCTTCATCCGCCTGTTCGAGCGGCTGCTCGACACGGTGGCGTCGTCGGATGCCGGCGAGGAACTTGTCGACCAGTGCCTCGCGTCGGAAACCGGCAAGGTGTACCTGATGCTGGCCGAGGCCGCAGGCCGGGTGAAGCACTGACCAGCTGACCGGCTGTTGCCTGGTGCTCAATCCGGCTCACCCCGGATGTAACCCTGTCTACGCCGCGTTGCCGGGTTGAGCCTCAAGAAAATCCCGGGCGGCATCGATGAGTTCGCCCGCACCCTGTGCATACGGATCGAGCATCAGTACCGCACCATCCTTGAACTTGAACGCAACTCGTCCCCAGAGGGTCTGCTGTATGGCTGCGATGTCCTGAAACTCCCGGGTCTCTGCCTGTCCACCAAGGGAGAACCGCACAGATTTGCCGCGCCAGCGGATGGCACGCCGGCCGATCATCCAGGCCTGGAGGGCAACAATGATTGAGCCGCATCCGAAGGCAATAATGAGATAGAACAGGATTGTCATCTGGCTCTCGGCATCCGGTCGCGACGACCCGACAAAGAGCCAGACGTACGACATGAGCCCTGTCAGCGCAGCGCCCAAACTCACACCGGTCAAGTGCATTGGCCCGGCCTTGACATGACGCCAGCCGCGTTGGTCAGCACCTGAATGCCTGCTCAAGGCATAAAGGCCGTACACCACTCCAGCAGCGATCAAGCCGAACAGGATACGAGCCGGCATTCCAGGCGTGGCGTCCATCTCCGGTCTCCGCATTTGCCTCGGAAGAAATGCCTCGACTGAACTTAGGCCAGTTCAATTATTGGAGGTTTAACGGTGAGTGCTATTCTGGTTTCAATGATGAACAATGCTGGTCTTGCCGCGCTACACGCCGTCACCCCGGCGAAGGCCGGGGTGAATTAATTTTAAATATGGAACAGCACTACTGAACGGCAGCTATGCGGACGAAGTGACCAAATTGAGAATCTGAGCAGATGTTTGAGATGATCCGGATTGCGGCTTGGGTCTAATGATCGCAATGAGCTCGCGTAGCTGCAAACGTACTAAACTCAGCCTCAAAACATCGCTATTCTAGAACCGTGGCGGAGCTTCTATATCTAGATCAGAATGCATGGGTGTCGTTGGCTCGGGGCGCTTGGGACAAGGCGACCTATCCGCAGGATCATGCAAGGCTTACTAAGGTCGTCGAGGCGGTTGATCAGAACCACTTGGTCGTGCCACTGAGCTTCGCCAATATCTACGAAACCTCAAAGATTAATGACCCTGTCCGTCGTGCCAATATAGCGCGAACGCAGGTCACCCTGAGCAAGGGTCATGTCTTCCGCAGTCGGCGTCATATCTTAGGTGAGACGCTTACTGCATATCTGGCGGAGAAATTCACGATCGCGCGCGCACCGCTGGGGGAGCAATGGTTCCTGTCCGACCTATGGATCGAAGCGGTCACAGATTATTCGCCTGAAACGCTTGGCTTTGCACTTTCGGAAGCACTTATCGACTATATGAGATCCAATCCTGAAAGTGCGCTGTTCGACTATCTAACCGCTAGCGATGAGGATGTGAGGCTCGAAGGTGTCAGGCGCTTTAGCGCTAGCTCAGCCGATCTTATCGCGGGAATTCGAAGCACGGCGGGTTATTGTGAACTCGGAGCCCTTCGCTCTGCGCAAACGCGTTTATGGCGCACAGCTGATGATCGACGAGCTCGATTTCATACTTGAAACTGGTCGAAGGCTTGGTTTGGACTGGACTGATGTACGCAATATCGGATCTTCACTTGCCCGTAGTATAATAGCCGACGTGCCGATCTTGGCGACAGAACGGGAACTGGCTGTCCGACTCGAGGATCAAACTAAGCCCATCAATGAGAACGACCTGCGCGACATGTCCGCCTTCACTACAGTCTTGCCGTTTGCAGATATCGTTATCGGCGAAAATGCGTTTGTAAATCTCGCCCGCCAGGCCCGTCTGGACAAGACTTATGGTACACGGCTTATAACTTCAATTGACGAGCTTTGATTCGCCGATTGTGGGCTTTCGCGTCTCAAAACTGATGCCTACGGGGGGGTCGATGGCGCCCGTCATCCCACAACAGGTTTACTAGTGCTAATGCCCTGATCAGCACGTTCGTTTCCGATGTCTCCTCGGGCCGTTTTCACCATTTCAGGAACTGCTAGCAGGTGTCTTGGTTGGGCTCGAAGCAGCCTTTGGCTGACATATGTCTTCTCGGATTTTTCTTGACTTTTTTCCTAACTAGGCATATAGTCCGCCTCACCTGCTCCGGTGGAAGGGATGGCATGCGTTTCCATTCCCGGAGTCAGGCATGTGCGCCTCGCGCGCGCGGGCGAAGTAACGCCGTTCGCAACCGAGAGGGGCGAAACCGGATTCAGCCGGTGCCACAGTTGGCACCAGCGGCGGCTCCTTGTGCCGTGGCGACACGTTCAGGGTTTGCCGATACCCGTGGGGGTGAAAACCGCTTTAGGACCCCAGGCCATCCGGATAAGCAAAAACCGCACATCGGCGGGCCGCTTCAGCAAGCGCCTACATATCCAACCAACACCGGTGCGACCTGAAGTGGCCCGTGTTTCCGTTCATTCAGACCGTCGGTCCATCATGGATGCGCGGGCGTCTCGCCGTGCACTGCTGTGCCCCGGATTCAGTCCGGGGCCCAGCCTGGGTCCCGGCACGCAGGCCGGGACACATAAGGAATCTACACCGCCCCGCCGGCGCCATTGCGCGACATCTGGCTCCATCCGGCGCTCTGCACTGCCCTCTTGCGCAGCGCAACATCAAGCTGGCTATATAGGGCAGTCTTCCTGCCCTTTCCGGATGAGTACCAAACATGGATATCGAACGCCCCTACCTGCTGTTTCTCGGTGACGTCCACGACCAGCTTGCCGCCAAGACCGCGCAAGGCGTCGTCGACTGGCGCCCCGACTGGTGCCTTGGCCAGATGCGCCTGCCCGGCTGCAAGGCCGACACGGGGCTTGCCGACATGACCATCGACGATGCCGTGGCAAAGGGCGCGCGCACCATGGTCGTTGGCGTTGTCAACGCTGGCGGCGTGCTACCCGATCACTGGGTGGCGGAAATCGTCAAGGCCATCGAGGCCGGCATGAACGTCGCCACCGGCCTGCACAAGCGGCTGTCGTCAATCCCGGCCATCGCGGAAGCTGCCGCGAAGCACGGCGCAAAACTGCACGACGTGCGCTTCTCCGACATCTCCTTCGCCACCGGCAAGGGCACGAAGCGCTCCGGCAAGCGCGTGCTGGCCGTCGGCACCGACTGCTCCGTCGGCAAGAAATACACCGCCCTTGCGCTGGACGTCGAAATGCAGAAGCGCGGCATGAAGTCCGACTTCCGTGCAACCGGCCAGACCGGCGTGCTGATCTCCGGCCGTGGCGTTGCGCTGGACGCCGTCATCGCAGACTTCATCTCCGGTGCCGCCGAATGGATCTCGCCTGCCAATGATGACGACCATTGGGACTGCATCGAGGGTCAGGGCTCGCTGTTCCACCCCTCGTTTGCCGGCGTCACGCTGGGCCTTCTGCACGGCTCGCAGCCCGATTGCTTCGTGGTTTGCCATGAACCGACCCGGACGAAGATGCGCGGTGTCGAGCACCCGCTGCCCACCATCCAGCAGGTCATCGACCGCACCATCATTGAGGGCCAGTTGACCAACCCGGACATCCAGTGCGTCGGGATCTGCATCAACACGCAGAACCTGCCCGAGGCCGAGGCGATGGACTATCTGGCCAAGGCCGGCAAGCAGCACGCCCTGCCCTGCGTCGACCCGATCCGCACCGGCATGGGGCCGATCGTGGACGAAATCCAGAAGCGCTACCCGTCCTGATGGCTCAGCCGCGTCAAGCTCACCGTCGCCCATGAAAGCTGGCCGATTGCCGGCAGCTTCACCATTTCGCGCGGATCGAAGACCACCGCCGAGGTGGTCCGCGTCACGCTGGAACAGGACGGCGCGGTGGGCCAGGGCGAGTGCGTGCCCTATGCCCGCTACGAGGAAACCATCGACGGTGCCATGGCCGACCTTGAGGCCGCGCGCGCATCCATCGAGGCCGGTTGCAGCCGCGCTGATGTGCCGTCGCTGCTGAAACTGCACGCTGCCCGCAATGCGGTCGACTGCGCCCTGTGGGACCTTGAGGCCAAGCGGACGGGCACAGCCCGTCTGGCAGCTTGCAGGCCTTGCCGCCGAGCCGAAGCCGATCATCACGGCCTACACGCTGAGCCTCGACACGCCGGACAAGATGGCCGAGGCGGCTGCGAAGGCCAGCGCCCGGCCTCTGCTGAAGATCAAGCTTGGCGGTGATGGCGACGATGAACGCCTGCGCGCCATCCGTGCAGCTGCACCGAACGCCCGGCTCATCATCGATGCCAACGAAGGCTGGAAACCGGCGCAACTCGACGACCGGCTCGCGGTGTGCGCCGAAACAGGCGTCGAGCTGGTCGAGCAGCCGTTGCCTGCCGGTGACGACGAAGCCTTGCGCGGTCTCGGCAAGACCGGCGTGCTGATCTGCGCCGATGAAAGCGCGCATGGCAAGGAAGACCTGCACCTGCTCCAGGGCAAGTACACCGCGATTAACATCAAGCTCGACAAGACAGGCGGGCTGACCGAGGCGCTGGCACTGGCCCATGCCGCGCGCGAGGCAGGCTTCGAGATCATGATCGGCTGCATGCTGGCAACCTCGCTCGCCATGGCGCCGGGGCATATCATTGCCCAGATGGCCAAGGTGGTGGACCTCGATGGCCCGCTGTTGCTGGCGAAGGACCGCGATCCCGGTATCCGCTTCGACGGCTCGCTGATGTACCCGCCGCCGCCTGCCCTATGGGGCTGAACGGCGCAGCATGATGCCCAGCGCAACCGCCAGCAGGCACAGGCCCGTCATCCACGCGTAGGCGCCCGCACCCTGGGCCGCATAGGCCCACCCGGCCAGCGAGATTGCAGCCGTCATGATGATGCCGCCCGACACCGCCACGAACAGCCCTTGCGCCGTACCGCCGAACTGCGGGTCCATCCGGCGGCGGATGAAGTAGATCGTGCCGATGTGGGTCAGGCCGTAACTCGCCGCATGCAGCACCTGCAGCATGCCTGTGAGTACAAGTGCCGGGTCCAGCGCCATTGCGGCCCAGCGCACCGCGCCCAGCGCTGCGCCACCCAGCAGCAGCCCCTCCGGCCCGAACCGTTCGAGCGGCCGCCGCGCCCAGTTGAACAGCACGATCTCGGCGACTACCCCGATCGACCACAAGGTGCCGATGGTCAGCCCGTCAAAGCCGCGAGCTTCCCAGTGCAGCGATCCGAACGAGTAGTAGACGGCATGACTTGCCTGCGTCAGCCCGGCCACCAGCACCAGCAGGAAGAAGCTGCGCCGCACCAGCACCTTGCGCGCCGCCTTCAACGACATGTCGCGTTTGACCTCGCTGCGTGATGCGCCAAGCCGTGGCAGCAGCAGCGCACTCACCGCCAGCAGCGCGTGCGCGCCCAGCAACAGCCAGCCCAGCTGTGTGGCAGGCATCACGCCTAGCAGCGCGCCTGCCCCCAGCGATCCGGCGATGAAGGTTGCCGAGCCGGCAATGCGTACGCGGCCATAGTCGAACAGCCCCTGTTCGGCCTGTTCCACCGCCACCGCATCGAGCATCGGCATCACTGGTGTCCACGCCACCGAGGCAAGCACGATGCATGCGGTGACCGCCCACACGCCGGATACCAGATTTGCCGCCAGCATCATCACCACGGCGACGGACGCCAGCACGATGATGAACCGGCGCCGTGCCTCCAGCCGGTCAGCCCAGTAGGTCAGCACGGGCGTTGCCACCACCCGCACCACCGACTGCAGCGCCAGTGCGGTGGCGACCTCGGCGATCGAAAAGCCGCGCGCCGCCAGCCAGACGGGCAGGAACGGCAGCATCACGCCGATCATCAGCAGCAGCGAACCGTAGACTGCAGCAGTGCGCTTACCGGCGTGGGAGGTCATGCAAGGCTCGCAGAAAATTGCCGTTTGAACAGGCTCGAACAGCAGTGTGAAAGGTTTCAGTAACCATTTGAGTCAATATTGGAATCAGGGATAGGGCGTTACGTGCGCGTGCAGGGCGTGACAAGGGGCATTATGTCGGAAAACACCGCTGTCGATACCGTTTCCGGTCTCGATTACGAGGAAATCGAGGAAGCGGTCATGGAAACCGCCCGCGGGCGCTGGTTCCTGACCGAGTTCGCCCGCCGCCAGCGTGGCGCAGACACGCGGATATTGCTGGACGCCATCCGCCGGCTGGAAGACCAGTTGCTGTCGCTGCCCGCCACCATTTCCGCCGCACCTGACATGAGCCCGCTGGTCGCAGAAGCCGAGGGCGAACTGCATCGCCTGTCCGGCACTGGCGCAACCGGTGCCGACGGCACCGGCAACGCCCGTGACATCGCGGCCCGCCTTGCCACCATCACCGGCAGCCTGCGCACCGCCCTGAACGCGCCCGACGGCTCCATTGCAGAGCGCATCAAGCCGGAGATTGACCGCCTGGATGCCTGCACGTCCGAGCAGGGTGAGCTTGCCGACAAGCTTGTCAAGGCCGCACAGCTGGTGCGCCAGCTTCGGGCCGGCAATGCCGCCATCAACTGCACGCCTGCTGCCCAGCCGCGCCTCGCGGAGCCTGAACCCTTGCCTACCGCAGCACCTGCAGTCGCGCAGCCACCTGCTGCAAAGCCGAGTGCACCAGCGTTTGTCCCGTCTGACGATGACATCTTCGAGGCAGCACCAGCCCGGCCGGTCCCCGCCCCCGTCGCCCAGAACCCGTTGGCCAACTCAGCCCTTGCATCGGACACGCTGAATTTCTCCAGCATTGAAGTGCCGCCCCTGCCGGACAGCGTGCCTGCGGACGAAGAAAATGCCATTGCCGCTGAAGCCCCTTGCGCACCGGCAGCCGAAGGCCCGGCCTCGGCTTCGCCCCATATTGAAGAACCGGCGCCAGAGCCACTTCACAAAGCCAATGAGCTGAAAGCCCGCGACCGTGTCATTCAGGTCACGCGCAGCGGCTCGCGCATGTCGCCACCGCCCGGACCACGCACCGCCATGGCCACCAATGGCCGCATCAGCATGTCAAACCCTGCCGCTGCGAACACCTCGATTGCAAGCAATGCCGTTGCCGCCGACCAGTTGCTCTCGTCCGGCAACCCCGTTGCCGCTGGCCCGCGAACCTCGTCGAACGGTTCATCCGGCAGTGACAAGAACAAGCGCATCATTGTGATCCGCCGCCCGGCGGGTGGTACCGACAGCATTCCGCTGGCTGGCGAAGGCTTCGACGGCGACGGCCCCGGCGCTGCCTGAACACAGGCGCTGCCTGACTTCAGGCGTTGCCGAGGATATCCGACATCACGCTTGCATCCGCATTGCCGCCCGACAGGGTCGCCGCCACGGTCTTGCCACGACAGTCCAGCTTGCCAGACAGGATGCAGGCCAGCGCCACCGCACCGCCCGGCTCCACCACCAGCTTCAGCGTTTCAAAGGCAAACCGCACCGCGGCCCGCACCTCATCATCGCTCACGGCAAGCCCTGCCGTCAGGCGTGGCTGGTTGACGGAAAACGTCAGCTCGCCCGGCATCGGCGTAAGGATGGCATCGCAGATGGACGGCGCGGCCGTCTGGTTCGCCAGCCGCATCCCCGCCGCGATCGAGCGACCATAGTCGTTGTAGTCCGCCGGTTCGCAGGCATAGACCGCTGCATCCGGCACCAGTTCCTTCACCGCCAGCGCGATGCCGGCCGTCAACCCGCCACCACCGGTACACACCAGCACGGCATCCGGCTCTTCGCCCCGCGCCTGCAGGTCCTGCACCAGTTCCAACCCGGCAGTGGCCTGGCCCGCAATGATCCATGGATGCTCGTACGGCGGCACGATCTCGGCCTTGCGCTCGCTCGCATATACTGCCCCGATGGCTTCGCGATCTTCCGAGAAGCGGTCGTAGGTCACCACCTGCGCACCAAGGGCAATGGTGTTGCGCTTCTTGATGGCAGGCGCGTCCTCCGGCATCACGATCAGCGCCGGCAGCCCCATGATGCGCGCGGCAGCGGCAACCCCCTGCGCATGGTTGCCGGACGAGTAGGCAACCACGCCGCCGGCGTTGTTCTCCTTGCTCAGCCGCGAGATGAAATTCCACGCACCGCGAAACTTGAATGACCCGGTGCGCTGCAGGCACTCCGGCTTGAGGAAAATGCGCCCGCCGGTCAACTCGTCCAGCACGTCGGAGCGCATCAGCGGCGTACGCACCGCCATAGCTTCAAGCCGTTGAGCTGCCTCGAGAATATCGCTGAACTCCGGCGCTTTGAGATGTGACATGGCGAAAATCGGCCTTGCATGGACTTGACGGGTAGAGAGCAGATTACCATATCCGCCTCATCAGTTATTCAAAACCGGAGGGATTACACACATGTCTACGATTACTCGCCGCAAGGGCCGCTGGACCCCGCTTGGCGTCGCCGCCGTTGTGCTTGGCTTCATGGCCTGGTGGCCGGTCGGCTTGGCTGTCGTCGCCTACATCATGTGGGGCGGCAGCATCGACGAGCTCGCCCAGAAGGGCTATGACGAGTTGAAGTCGATGTTCAAGGGTTCAGTCGCGTCAAGCCGTCCGTCGACCGGCAACGCCGCGTTTGATGCGTATCGCGAGGAAACCTTGCGCCGCCTCGACGCCGAACGCGCCGAGTTCGACTCCTTCGTGACGAAGCTGCGCGAAGCCCGCGACCGCGAAGAATTCGAAAGCTTCATGACGGATCGCAAGAAGGAACTGTCCAACGGCTGACCTTCGCCATCTGCCTGCAACGACACCGGCCCGGAAGCTTCCTTCCGGGCCTTTTTGTTGCTACCTCTGTGGGCTCGAACAAGAACACGAACGGAGACTGCCTCATGGATCTCGGGATCGCCGGAAAGAATGCCATCGTCTGTGCCTCAAGCCGGGGCCTGGGCCGCGCCTGCGCCATTTCGCTGGCAGCCGCAGGCGTCCACGTCACGCTGAATGGCCGCAACGACGAGAAGCTGAAGGAAGCCCATGACCTGTGCCTTGCAGCCGGTGCGCGCGGCGTCAGCATCGTCAAGGCGGATGTCTCCACCCGCGAGGGCCAGGACGCGCTGCTGGAAGCCTGCCCCGATTGCGACATCCTCATCAACAACAATGGCGGCCCGCCGCTCAAGGATTTCCGCGAGCTGGACCGCGACGCGATTGTTGCCGGTGTCGAGCAGAACATGGTGACGCCCATCGAGCTGATCCAGCGGGTGCTGCCCGGCATGCAGCAGCGCAAGTTCGGCCGCATCCTCAACATCACCTCGTCATCGGTGAAAAGCCCCATCCTCGGCCTTGACCTGTCGTCGGGCGCACGTGCCGGACTGACGGCTTTCCTGGCCGGTCCCGCCCGCGCGGTGGCAGGCGACAACATCACCATCAACTGCATCCTGCCGGGCATGTTCGACACCGACCGGCTGAAAGGCTCGACGGTCTCGCAAGCCAAGCTGAAGGGCGTGAGCGTCGAGGAGATGGAAGCCATGCGCACCCAGTCAGTGCCGGCAAAGCGCTTCGGCACCCCTGAGGAATTCGGCGAACTTGCTGCGTTCCTGTGCTCGGCTCAAGCCGGCTACATCACCGGCCAGTCGATCCTGATTGACGGCGGCATGTTCAACGCCAGCATCTGACTTGGCGCCTTACCAGCCCTTGTGCTTGACGAAGTCCTGGCCTGTCCACACCAGGTCTTCGTCGATTGGGCTGATGTTGGCCTCATCGCGGCCATCATAGTCGAACGCGTTCAGCACCACGCGGATGGCGTTTAGCCTGGCCCGCTTCTGGTCGTTGGCGTCGAGCACCGTCCACGGCGCATGCGGCGTGTCGGTCTGGCGCAGCATGTCGGCAATCGCCTTCGTGTAGTCGTCCCACTTGCTGACCGACTGGAAGTCGATCGGCGACAGCTTCCACTGCTTCAGCGGATCCGTCTTGCGCTCATAGAAACGGTTGAGCTGCTCTGCCCGGTCCACCGTCAGCCAGAACTTGAACAGGTGAATGCCGGAGCGCTGCAGCATGCTCTCGAACACCGGCGCTTCCATGAAGAACTCCTGCACCTGCTCCTCGGTGCAGAAACCGAACACCCGCTCGACGCCTGCACGATTGTACCAGGAGCGGTCGAACAGCGTCATGTTGCCGGTGGTCGGCATGTGCATGGCATAGCGCTGGAAGTACCATTGCCCCTGCTCCACGTCGGACGGCTTGGACAATGCCACGACTTGCGCATGGCGCGGGTTCAGGTTGGCCGTGAAGCGCTTGATGGTGCCGCCCTTGCCCGCAGCATCGCGGCCTTCGAATACCAGCACGACCTTCTCGCCCTTCTCGCGCACCCAGCGCTGCAACTTGACCAGTTCGATCTGAAGCTGCTCGAGCTTGTCCTCGTACTTCTTCTTGCTGATTTCCTTGTCGCGAACAAACCCGGGACCATGCGGAAACCGCAGCGCGTCAATCGGGTCGGGCAGCTTGTCGAACTCGAGGCTCCACAGCTTGTCGGCAATCTTTGCGCTCATGGCGTCATCCTTGTCATTGTCTGGCCTGTGCGGCATTCACCGCCAGCGGTCCTCGGCACCATATCCCATGTAGGCCGCTTTCAGGTACTGCACCCGGAAAGACGGTAGAATGAACCGGCCCGGCAGCGTGCGCATGGCAGCAGGCAGCGCGTCCTCATGCCGCTCGGCCCCTGCGATCACACCAGCCAGCCGGTTGGCGGCGTAGCTGGCCATGCCCACCCCGTTGCCATGCCAGCCGAAGGCGCCATACACATTGTCCATGCCCTCGACCGGCCCGGCAAACGGCAACCGTGACGACGTAAGGCAGGCAAACCCGCCCCAGGCATAGTCGGTGTCCACGTGCGACCAGTTCGGAAACACCGTCTCGAAGGTCGCCCGCAGGCTGCGAATGATGGCGTCCATGGCAGCCGGTGATGCATCGGTTCCGCCGCGCCCGCCAAACAGCATCCGGTTGCCCGGCAGCATGCGGAAATAGTGCAGCAGGCGGCGCGAGTCATAGGTTGGAGCGGTGCCGGTCCAGCCTTGCGCCTTGAGCTCGTTGTCGCTCAACGGGCGGGTGACGATGATGCGCGTCAGCACCGGCAGCAACCGCCCGCCAACGGCGGCAGGCAACGTCTCGTCGGTATAGCCATTGGTGGCGACCAGCACCTTGGCCGCGCTGACCTGACCCGTGGCCGTCTTCAGCACGTGCCTGCCATCCTTCATGTCCCAACCCGTCACCTCGGAGTTGGGACAAAGCTGGACGCCGGCATCCACCGCCACGCGCGCAAGGCCTCGAACGTACTTCAGCGGGTGCAGGCCGAACGTGCCGGGTGTCAGCACCCCGCCATGGAACGCCTTGCTGTCATAGCCACGCTCGGCCAGCGCGCCGGCGCTCAGGAAGGTTGACTCTTCGCCAAAGGTTTCACGCATAAACTTTTGGTCTTGCTGCATTTCCTCGACGCGGGACGGCTTGTGGGCCACTTGCAGCTCGCCTTCCCCGGTCCGGTCCGCATCGATCGAATGCTCCTGCAGGAAGCCGCCCACAAACTCCACCGCGCCCCGCTGGGCACCGTGGAACCGGCGCGTTTCATCAAGGCCAAACCGCTTGATCAGTTCGCCGTAACTCAGCTTGGTCGACCCCGGACAGCAGAACCCGCCATTACGGCCCGACGCACCCCAGCCGACGTGCCCTGCCTCCAGCACCACCACCTTCAGGCCGAATTCCCGCACCAGCCGCAGGCTGGCGTGCAGGCCCGCATAGCCGCCGCCGATTACTGCCACGTCTGCCGTGTGAACGCCGTTCAGCGGGCGCACATCACGTGCGAACGCGCCGGCGGTCGCCTCCCAGTAACTGGTGACCGGCGTGGTGAAATCGAAGGCTGACGGATGGTACAGACGCATGGCCGGCACGGTGATCAAGCGGCACCCGGTCGTCAAGTGGATTGCACGCAAAATGACCGGCAAACATGGACTCCTGTTGCCATGCAATGCTACCGCTGTGGTTGAACTGATTGGCGCAAGGATCATGGATGGCGTGGTACCGCCTTTGCACGCTCGGCTGCATTGCCAGTGTGCTGGCCCTCAGCATGACAGACCTGTCACCCGCCAGCGCGCGACCCGTCACGCGCGACGAGGGCTTGCGCCGGATGTACGGCCAGTTGGTGATCAAGGGGTTCGCCGGCATTTCACCGCGCGACGCCAGCGTGCGCCAGGTTCGCAAGGCACTGGAGCGCAGCGAGATTGGCGGCGTCATCCTGTTCCACAAGAACATCACCAACCCGAAGCAGCTCGCCGCCCTCACCCGGTATTTGCGCGAAGCGAACATCGGCCCCACGCCGGTCATTGCCGTTGACGAGGAAGGTGGCTCCGTCGAACGCCTCAACCGGCGCAAGGGCTTCACCTACACGCCGGGCCATTTTCGCATGCAGCAGCGCTTCAACCTGGAGCAGGCTCGCAAGCGCTATGACGAGATGACCACCGAACTCGCGGCGGCCGGCATCAACACCAACTTCGGCCCTGTCGTGGACCTGGCCCTGAACCCGGCAAACCCGGTCATCGCCAGCAAGCGCCGATCCTACGGCACACACCCGCTGCATGTTGCCCGCTATGCCCGCCAGTTTATCGAGGCCCATGACGCGCGCGGCATCGGCACTGCGCTGAAACACTGGCCCGGTCACGGGTCGTCAAGCGGCGACAGCCACCTGAAGTTTGTTGACGTCACGAAGCAGTGGAAACCGGTCGAGATAGAACCGTACCGGCGGCTGTTCCGCTCGGGCTTCCATGGCATGGTGATGACCTCGCACCTGTTCCACCAGAAGTGGGGCGAGGAACAGGACCTGCCGGCATCGCTGTCGCCCGTCGCCATTAACACGCACCTGCGCGATGAGATGGGCTTTGACGGCGTCGTCATCACCGACGACCTGCAGATGCGCGCCATCACCTCTCGCCGCACGCTGGAGCAGGCCATCGTGCTGGCATTGAAGGCCGGCAACGACATGGTACTGGTCGGCAACGTTCTGGCATCTGCCCCGTCGAATGCCGATTTCGCCGTGCGGGCCATCGATCAGGGCGTCAAGTCGGGCGAGTTGTCGTTTGCAGGGCTGTATCGCTCCTGGCAACGCGTGATGCAGTACAAGCGCCGTATCAGGCGCTGATCCGGTGACAAAAGCTTGATCGCCTTGTGGCCAGGTTTGGCGTTATAAGAGGCCACCATGATGAGAGTCGTTCTTGCAGCCCTGATGTTTCTTGCACTCGCCGCCAGCATGCCGGCAGCGCGCGCGGCCGAACTTGTCATGTTCGACCTCAAGGGCTGCCAGTGGTGCGCAAAGTGGCACAGGGAAATAGGCCCGGCGGGCTATGTGCGCCTGCCCGGCGCGGATCGGGCACCGCTGCGCATTTACCGGCTGGGTACGCCCACACCGGCCGACATCAAGCCGCTGCTGCCGATTGCCGGCACGCCCACGTTCGTGCTGATGGACAACGGCGTGGAAATCGACCGGTTCAGCGGCTATGCGGGCGAGGACTGGTTTTTCGGCCGGATGCAACTCGCCCTGGACAAGCTCGAGGGCGCCGACAAGCAGTACAAGACCATCATCGTCCAGTAGCGCGGCCAGCATATCCGAGCACACGCCCCATGAAGATGCGCCGCAAGTCCGACCTGCCGCAAAAGACCTGTGAGGCCTGCGGACGTCCCTTCGCCTGGCGGAAGAAGTGGGAGAAGGTGTGGGACGAGGTGAAGTACTGCTCCGACCGGTGCCGCAAGGAAGCCCGCACCAGGCCACCGGTGTAAGTCAGCCTGTCCACGACCCATCATCCCATTTGATCGCTTCGAGCACATCTTCCGCGCGCTGCCGGTATGCGGCCTTGCTGTCATCGCCCATACGGTCCCACGTCGCATACATCTGGCCCATGCGCGGATTGCCCTCGAGCCTTGACCGGTTGCGATCCAGGAAATCCCAGTACAGCGAATTGAACGGGCAGGCGTTCGCGCTGGTCTTCTCCTTGACCGAGTAACGGCAGTTCGCGCAGTGATCCGACATCTTGTTGATGTAGTTGCCGCTGGCCGCATAGGGCTTCGTGGACATCAACCCGCCGTCGCCAAACTGGCTCATGCCGAGGGTATTGGGCAATTCGACCCACTCGTAGGCATCGGCATAGACGATCAGGTACCACTCGTGCACGGCCTGCGGGCTGCACCCGGCCAGCATGGCGAAGTTGCCGGTCACCATCAGCCGCTGGATATGATGTGCGTAAGCCAGCCGCTTCGTCTGGCCGATCGCAGAGGCCAGGCACGCCATGTCCGTCTCGCCGGTCCAGTAGAACGCAGGCAGCGGCCGCGTGGCCCCGAGGAAGTTGCGCTGCGCATAGTCCGGCATGTGCAGCCAGTAGATGCCGCGCACATACTCGCGCCAGCCGATGATCTGCCGCACGAACCCCTCCACCGCATTGAGCGGCGCCTTGCCATCGCCATACGCCTTGACGGCCCGGCGGCAGACATCCAGCGGGTCGAGCAGACCAATGTTGATGTAGGGCGACAACACCGAGTGATAGAGATAGTCCTCGCCTTCCAGCATGGCATCCTGGAAATCGCCGAACCGCGCCAGGGCGTTCTCGATGAAATGATCGCGCGCAACCTCGGCATCGGCCCGCGTGACCGCCATGCCGAACGGCTCGAGGTCGCCGAAATTGTCTGCAAAGCGGGCCTCCACCATCGCCATGACGGCGCGCGTGGTCCCGTCCGGCTCGAATGCTGGCAGTTTCGGCATGAACATGTCCTGGCCCGCTGGCTTGCGGTTGTCGTGGTCATAGTTCCACTGCCCGCCCTCGGGTTCCCCGTCGCTGTTGACCAGCAACCCGGTGTCGCGGCGCATCTCGCGGTAGAAATGCTCCATGCGCAGGCTCTTGCGGTCGCTGGCCCAGCGGCGGAAGCGGGCGTGGGAACAGATTAAGCGCTCATCCTCCATCACCTCGACCGGCACCCCCAGCGCCTCGCTCCAGCCGTCGATTTCGCTCTTGAGCCGGTGCTCACCGGCTTCCGTCAGGCGCACCGATGACTGGCCGTGGCGCTGCAGCGCCCGCGCCACCTCGCCTTTCAGCGAACCAGAATTGCCATCATCGTCGAGCTGTACATAGTCGACTGTCCAGCCCGCGGCTCGCAATTCTCCGGCAAAGTGCCTCATCGCGGAGAACACGAAGGCCAGCTTCTTGCGGTGGTGGCGGACGTAGTTCGCTTCGTCCATAACCTCCGCCATCAGCACCACGTCACAGGACCGGTCAGACGCCGCCAGCGAAGACAGACGGGGTGAAAGCTGATCGCCAAGAATGAGAACAAGGGCCATGATGGAACTAACGCAGGTTGGCAGCCTGATTCAACAATTCACGTTACAATAGTGCGTGTTGCTCTTGATAATCTTGCACCCCGCCAACATATTCAGAAATTGAAATACATGCACGATCCTGCACGGAGTTTCCTCAATGAATTTTGACCTCGCAGACGCCCTGGCCGGGCTGGCCGGTGGCGCGCTGATCGGGCTTTCGGCCGCGATCTTCCTCATCGGCTCGGGCCGCATCGCCGGCATCAGCGGCATCGTGGGCGGCCTCGTGACCAGCAAGTTGCCCGACTGGTGGCGCGAAAACCTGCTGTTCATTGCAGGCCTGCTCGTCGCCCCGCTGATCTATGCCCTGACGGTCGAGATGCCCGACATCGAGATCACCCAAACCGTACCGCTGCTGGTGGCCGGTGGATTGCTGGTCGGGTTCGGATCACGGCTCGGCTCCGGCTGCACCAGCGGACACGGCGTGTGCGGCATGTCGCGGCTGTCGAAGCGCTCGATCCTCGCCACCCTCACATTCATGGCAGTTGCCATCGCCACGGTCGCGCTGACGCGCGCAGTCACCGGTTAAAGTCATGCATATGCGCAAAACAATCGCACTCGTGTCAGGCCTGGTGTTCGGCGCCGGCCTCACCCTGTCGGACATGATCAACCCTGCTCGCGTACTTGGTTTCCTTGACTTGTTCGGCGGCCGGTGGGATCCGACACTGGCCTTCGTCATGGGCGGGGCAACGCTGGTCATGGGCCTCGCCTGGTTGATCACGTCGCGCCGCTCGAAAAGCCTGAGCGGAGATCCCCTGCCCGGCCCACCGTCACCTGCGGTGGACACGCGGCTGATCGCCGGTTCAGCAATCTTCGGGCTTGGCTGGGGGCTGGTGGGCTTGTGCCCTGGTCCGGCACTGGCGGCGACGCTGCTGGGTGGCTGGCCTGTGTGGGTGTTCATCGCGAGCATGCTCACCGGCATGCTGGCCTTCAAGCTGGTGAACCGCACGGCGCTGTGAAGGGTCCCCACGGACCCGCGAGCCCCTGAGGAGAGCGATCAGTTCGCTTATGTCATTGAAATGATTGGTGGGCGCACAAGGATTCGAACCTTGGACCGTCTGATTAAGAGTAAGAGAAATAAGCCTACCCCTGCATAACGATGAATTACCGAAAGCCCTATGTAAATATTTGATGATATGCATTTCTAGTGGTTTGCGGCTCACGCATCGTCCCTGTATATAACTCTCTATATCACCCAAGAGTGTAACCTCAATGTTACCTTAGAGAGTTGGCATGCCCAAGAAGCGCCTTACAGCAGCAATGGTCGAGCGAATCTCACCCCCAGCTAAGGGGCAGGTGGAGTACTACGACCTCAACATGCCTGGATTTGCGCTTCGGGTTTCATACTCCGGCACCAAGTCATGGATCGTGATGGCACGCGTCCATGGCAAGCTAACCCGCCTCACACTGGGCGAGTGGCCCATCATTGGGCTGGCTGAAGCGCATGAGGCCGCCCAGGTGGCCAAGATCGAAGCGAAGACCGGAGGCGATCCACGAGAGAGTAAACGGCAAGCCGCCCTCGCTGCCGAGGATGCGGCCAGCCTGACCTTTGGAGGCATGGCTAATCAGTTCATTGAGCGCTATGCCAAGATCAGACTAAGACCTCGCACGATTGAAGCTTATGAGGCTGCCTTACGGGGTGAGCGGACGAAGGCGTGGCGGGATAGGCCCATCTCAAGCATTTCGCGCGGCGACATGATTGTTCTGCTCGATCAGCTCGAGGCAGAGGACAAGCATGCCACCGCAAGGCTTATGCTGGCCTATCTGCGCAAGTTCTTTAACTGGTGTGCTGAGCGCGATGTCATCTCCGACCTGCCGACGCACCGGATACGGCTCAACGGTTCTGTGAAGTCGCGCGACAGGGTGCTGGCCATCAATGAACTGCACCGTGTGTGGAACGCGGCAGGAGCTGTCGGCGGCACAGGCAGCGCCCTTGTTCAGTTGCTAATGCTGACAGGCCAGAGGCGTTTTGAGACCAGCATGATGCGCTGGCAGGACTTGTCGGAACTCGATGGCGATAACCCGCTGTGGTCGATCCCCGGTGAGATGACCAAGAACCACCGACCTCACACGGTCCCGTTGGCCTCAGAGGCAGTGAAGGTAATCCTTTCATTGCCGAGGTTCGAGGGTAGCGAGCTGGTATTCACCACCACGGGGGCGACACCGTTCTCGGGTTTCTCCAAGCTCAAGCGACAGATTGATCGCCAGATCGCTGAGGATGGCGGTCAGCCCCTCCCGCCTTGGACGATGCACGACCTTCGCCGCAGTCTAGTGACCGGACTGAATGAGCAGGGCATCGCTGCGCCACACATCATCGAAGCCATCGTCAATCATGTGTCAGGACACAGAGGGGGCATTGCCGGTGTCTACAACCGTGCGACCTACATGGCGGAGCGGCGGCGTGCCTTAGAAACTTGGGCAAAGGGCCTGACAAGTACTTCAAGCGAAGCCGACGTAGTGTGGTTTCCAACGAGATCAGCCTGATTGGCTGCACGGAGGCTTTGTTGAAAGACGAAGACTTTGATCGAGCAATTCGTAGGCTTCAGGCAGACCTCTCTTTGCTAAAGCATGAGTACGACATGTATATCGCCGAAGGGCAGCACGAAAAATCTGAGGCGCTGAAACAGCTCGTGTTCTCGTCGTTCAGCAAGGTGGCCGACTTCCTTTATGCCGATATGAGCTGGAAGGAGTTGGATGCTGAATTAGAAGCGCTGAACCGCGAACTCAGAACAAGAATTTTGCCTTCACTGCCATCAGATGAGCCAAAGGCGTTTCGTGCGTTTCAAAAGGCAAACGATACTTTGTTTTACCTAAAGCGAGGCGACAAAGGCTATCGGGAAGCCGCTCAGCGACACTGGTTGGCAGTAGCAACCTGTCTGCGCCGGGCAAATGTAGAGTTTGGTGTAGCACAAGCCGATCAGAACCGTGCGGTGCCTTGTGTGTTAGTTCCTGACGCGGTGCTTGAGCAGGCCATGCAAGCATTGGAGGGAACCCTTACTCGAAGCCCTCCTGCAAGTCTCAAGATCCTCAACGAAGGACAGACGAGGCCGGGAGACAATGCACTTGCGAAAGAAGCCCAGCGTTTTGCGGTTGCGTATCTGAAGGCGAGTAAAAAGGGGCTTACGGGGGATCGCGATCCCATCACAACTATCTGTGAGGCCTACGAAGTCACTGAGAGTGCGCTGGATGTTTGGGTGAAGAAGTTCAGAAAAGACACGTTCTCCTTTCCCGAGACGCTCCAGTTCATCGCAGATCGTGAGGAAGCCGCGGAACAGCTGACAACGGCTCACCCACACCTTCGTCCCAAACCGGGAGAGCAGTTTAACGTCTTTGCGTTTACCCTAAGGAACTATGCTCATCAGTATAGGCAGAACAGGCGGCCACCTTCCAAGGAGGGCAAAAAGCCGACCAGGGTATCTAATCGACGACATTAGACCCCCTGCTTGGTCAAAACTCCAACCGTTAGGTTTCGTCGCACATCGTTAGAAAACGAAGGTGCGCCATGCCAACAAAACCAAACCAAAATCTGAACTCAGCTGACGCGACTGATGCTCTGGCAGGCGAGCGGCTGATCTCTCGCGCCGAGCTGCGCAGCTTCATCTCTGTCTCGGACATGAGCCTTCATCGCTGGCTGCAGGCGAACAAATTCCCCAGGCCAGTATACATCGGAAACAGGCGGTACTGGCGGGCCAGTGATCTTCAGGAATGGCTGGAGGTTCGCTGCCGCTCCAGCACGTTGGAGGGCTGACCCATGGTTCTCCTCCACCGCATCTACCTCAATCCCGCAGTCAGCAAAGACGGACGGCCCAAAGTCACCAAGCGGGGGCCCCTGTTCGAGGCAACCTACGACGGTGAGTTGATTTGTGTCTCCCACCAGCCGCTTTTCGATGGTGCGCGTGTTCTTCATCAACGTGGCCTGAATGGCCCTTTAGAAATGTGGGACCACGAGCGTCCCTATTCCCGGATGCAGTCGACCATCGAGAAGGCGGCAAAGCTCACCGTCGTCGAAGGCCCCAACACCGATCTCCGGATCGACAAGTGGAATCCACCCGACAACCGGCTTCGCGGTCTGAACGTGGAGCGCCGAAAGCCGGCTGTTGGGGCCTTGGGTACGTCTAACCCTGAAACGGCCGCTGACGGGTGAACGCGGAGGCTGAAGCGCGTCCGCTAACCCACAACGTCAACACCACCGGAAACAATCACGGCGAGTTCAAGTGATCATCAGGAACGAATATGCCCCGGTGCGGTGCGCCAACACTGCCCGGGGCCAATCCTCAAATCCCAGCTTTGCGAACAAGGACATTTAGACATGCGGAACATACGCCCTTCAAATCTTTCATTCAACACCACCCCGCTTGGCTCGTGGGGGTCGTCGCATGATCGCAGGCGCTATGACCGTGCCGCAATCAAGCTGGTTGAGCGAACCGGCATGTCACTCCCGATCGCACAGGTCTTCGCCGATCTGAATGGCCTTGGGAGGCGCAGATGACAAACGGTTCAATGCGCATCCGACCCGGCCAGCGCGGCTATGAGCGCTGGAACAAGAAGAACCACCCCCCGCCTGGTGAACCGTGGGTTTGGTTGACCCGTGAAATGCTGGAGTCACCTGCTTGGATTGCCCTGACTTCACCAGCGCGACGCGTCATCGATCGCATAGCCATCGAACACATGAGCCACGCCGGCACCATGAACGGTGAACTGACCGTCACATACGACGACTTTGAAAACTTCGGCATCAGCAGGAAGGCGATCAAGACGGCCCTCGACACCGCTGAGGCACTTGGTTTCATCCACGTGACCTTCCACGGCAGTCCCAGTCACGGTTCTGCAAAGCGACCTTCTCAGTATGCACTATCATGGCTGCCTATGAATGATGGCAGCGACCCAACCAACAGGTGGAAGGCGATCAAGAGCAAGGAACAGGCAGCGGACATCATAGATGCGGTGCGTCACAAAAAGCGCCAAAAGGCGAATAGATCGTATGCCGCAGTGAACAGATGTGAGCATGCCCCCAGCCAAGATATATAGAGTGGTACCCAAATGACCACTGGGGTCGGATGGCAGAAATCCGCAGTTGCCAGTGCCCAAATCACCACTGGTGCAGTGCCCAAAACACCACTGGAAAATGGGCGTTTGGGGCACTGGGGAAATATCTGCACGAGCATGTCTGAGCCATTGATGCGATGAATAATGCCGACATGACTAAAGCAAGTCACGCTAATCAAGGGCGAGAACGCTCAGATACATTTCACCAGTCGCAAACTGCCCACACTGCAAGAAAACTGTACTGCATGCCATCATGCGGTATGGTTTTTAGACTGATTTCGCTATTGTGAAGTCGTGGCAGGGGGCAGCCCTATTGCGACCAGAAGTTTAATGGCTTCTTCGAGTCTGCCCTTGTCGGTCTTTGACCCCTTTCGCCGCTTAATCTCGACTTCCCAATCTGCAATCTCTTCCACTGCTGCAATCCAGTTGGCGGTCGCTGCAAGCTCGAGAACCGTAACGTTTGTTGATGCGAGTTTCTTGACCAGACTCTGCAGTTCTTTGTTCTTGAGATACGAGTAATCACGGTCTTTCTGGCCATCGCTCGTCTCGAAAATACTATACCGAGCGCCGTCAGATATACGTCGGTCGAAACTTTCAACAACAAGATTAAACGCTTCGGCATCGACGATTGCTGAATCAAGCTCGCGGGAATACGGTCCGTAGTGGTGATAGGAGTACTTGAACCCACTTTCGGCACCGAGCCGATCAAGGATATAGGCGATCTTCTGCAAGCGGATACGACTAACCAGCCGCCCTCCTGCAGCACGGATAATATCTGCGATATTATGCTCTGGTTCTTGTTTCATCGGCTCCTCCATCATTCCCGCGCAGCATCCCTGTCCTCGCGATTGGCAAAGTAGAGTCGGGTAAACTGCTTTTTTGCCTCTAGCGACTGGATCAACGGCGAAGTTTTGCTGATTTCGACTGGGTTTTCTCCATCCAGCACATGCAGCTTCTTATGCATCTTCTCGTCATCTCCCCCGACCTCTGCATAAATGCCGATTGCTGCTTTGTCATCTAGGATTACTGTCCCCGCCTCAATTTCCTTTTCAAACTTCCTCGTAATGGCCCTCAAGCGACCTCTCTGGGTCCCCTTGTCATCTCCATATTCAGCCATATCTATTGTCTTAAACAGCCTCCTCTCGCGAAGGCGCACCGCAATCTCTGCAATCTCGGGATCACTTGCACCTTCAAGAACTCAAGCGAACCAAAGATGAGAGAGTCGTCGAGCGCTAGGTAGTTCTCGACAATTTCCCCGCCATTGCCAAAAAACCTTACCAAAGGGTGGTGCTTTTGCAGGCCAGTCTTCTTCCAATCTGTTGCTCGGCCACCAGCCAAACGCGCTACTGCGCGCAGCATTTTGCCGACCATATGCTCCACACAGCGTGTGGTCTTATGAAAGTAGACCTGTTCATGAAGTGTGTAGCGGGCGAGCAGAAACTGTTCTGCAGCTGGCTTGGCCTTTGCTGCCAGACAAAATGTCGGAACACGTCGTCTTAAGTCTTCACCACCGTCCTCGTCTGGCGCATCAATCTCAATCTCTGCCACTCGAACATTGTCCATGAGCCAGTCAAAATCAATTCCACCAGCTCCGGTTCCTGTCATAAGTTTGTCTCGTCGCAAATAATCGAGTCTGTCGGCATCAAATGAACTTGAAACGATTGCATGGTAGATATGTTCCGGGTCTTCTTTCTCAAGCAAAGATGCTACCTGCTGGGTCAACCCTGCCATATGGCCGTCCAGCAACGGCTGTACCTTTCCGTTCAAATTACGAATTATGTCTGCCGTCCACTGTTCATGTCTTTTGGTGGCACCGCGAGATGCCTGCACATTTTCAAATGTATGGCTGAAGGGGCCATGGCCAAGATCGTGCAGCAGTGCGGCGATCAAGGCCACATCAGCCATTTGACTATCAAAACCCTGACCATTGCGGTGCATCTCTCTCTTCACAACTTCGACAAGCATTCTCGCGGTGTGAAAGACGCCAATGGAGTGTGAGAAGCGGCTGTGTACAGCTCCCGGGAATGTGAACTCGGAAACGCCAAGTTGCCGGATTCGTCGAAGACGCTGAAACTCAGGCGTGTCTATGAGCCGCCAAGCGAGCATGTCGACAGGTCTGTTCGCATCGAAAACGATGAGACCATGAACCGGATCTCGAACTCGTTTACTCATCAAATCACCCTCGCACGTCAAGTCTATAGCATACGTTCTTTGCCAGCCTCAAAATCCTATGTCCACCCGCATGGTTTCAGCCGGAATACACGTCACAGGTGGGGAGGGTGCGAGATGGGGAGGTTTGATCTGAAATCGCACGTGTGTACGCTGGCTGTGGCACTTCGTTTGTGAATCGTAGGGGCCTTAAGCCTTGTGGTCCACCTGCGTAATCATCGCTGCAGCAGGCCAGTTTTATCATACCTATGCCGGACCATCGTATTTCTGCTTGCCCGGAATGACCCCTCTAACGCCACCCCGAGGTTCTGACACATCGCCAACTCGGCGGGGTATCAGGTGAACATGGGCATGCATCACCGTCTGCCCGGCGGCGACACCGCAATTTATGCCGAAATTGAACCCGGCGATGTTTTGATCCCGAGCTGCTAGGCGTTCTCTCTCACAAAGCAGGAGCCTGTCGATGTCACTGCGTTCTGAACCAGTGAGGTCAAAATAGTCGCCCACGTGGCGCTTGGGGATGATCAACGTATGAAGGGGCGTTACCGGAAATGCATCCCGAATTACCAAACTAAGGTCCGATTGCTCGACGATGCGCGATGCCTCTATCTCGCAGAACGGGCATTGATGAACTTGCTTCCTTGCTTCACTCATCACCGCTCACTTCGTCAGGCTTGGCGACCGTTAGGTTTGATACCTTGAACTCGGTTGGCGTCAACTTAAGCTGCATCCCAAGGTCTCCAAGGATTGAGTAGAAGCGGCATGTGCCATTCCGCTTGTCGAAGTCGTAAAGACGTCGAAGTTCGTAGCTCGTCGAGTGCTGACATGAAAAATCTAGCTCATTCGGGGTAACGTAGAAATCAGAGGTGATTGGGCCGCGGGTAGCTTTCACTTCAATGTAGAGAGGTCTGCCATCTGGGTGAAAAGACAGAACGTCATATCCCGCGCCATCACCCTCTACGACGGCCACGTGCCGCACCTTGTTGGACAGCTCCTCCTTGCCCGCTATCTCGCAGGCGCCGTCGCTCATACTCCACCACGAGCAATTCACCAGCCAGACCAAGCTTGCGATTTGATCGCTCTCTGGCGGAGTAATCCGGAGCGATGCGCCCTTGAACGTGCGAGTGGTGCGTCCCTGTCGATTAGCTTGGCGAGGGGGTTCGTGGCCTTCGACCAACTCAATTCTTGTGTCTTGGATGACCACGTCTAGATCAGGCGAGAGGTCGAAATCCGCTTGCTCCCTCAAGCTTCAATCCCATCCTTTGTTGCACGCTCTGGACAATAGGCCAACTCAGCAGCTGCCAGTCAAAATAGACGGGCATTTCCCGCTCATTGTCATGAGTGAGATATTTGAGCTTGCCGAGATATGTGTACGGGCATGGGCCGCCGTCGCGGCGTGCCTTCGTCCGTAGAAACAGGTAGATCGAGTTGATATTCTCATTGTGCGAAATGAGCTGCTGTATGACACGATCCACCAATCGCTGCCGCGGTTGCGACTGCCAGCGCAGTATTCCTTCTGCAGAGACGCCTTCGTCGAACTCGTGCCCTCCTTCCTCCTTACCGAAAGTGACGAACAGGACAAAGTCGTTAGGCCGATCAGGCAACCCGATGATCCCGTGCAGGCCCCATGTGCCCGCTTGAGGCGTGAATGGCGTCTCAGGCGCGAAGATGTCGTGGACTTCTTCTCTGGAGTAATCGTCGTGGAGCTTGAGCTGCATGTCCCACCGCGTTCCTATGGTTCGTAATGCTAAGTCCATGTTGGCTCAAACGAATGTTCCGCACCAGCCTTGGTAATTAGGGTATCCTGCACATCACGACTGATTTGGAGCTGCACATCATGACCAACGAACCCGAACTGGAACTCACGGCCGAGTTACTCAAGCAGTGTCGCAATCACGTTGGCTGGTCTCAACGTGAGCTGGCAAAACGGGCTGGCCTGCACGAGCAGTCCGTCAAGCACTGGGAGGCAAGAACGGGCGTGATTGACGGAGTGGCGGTCAATCAGATGTTCAGGGTTTTGGCTGCCACGCTCATGACTGACGAACGGCCTGCTACGGCATCGGATCAACGCTGTGGCGCACGAACTCGTAAAGGCACTCCCTGCAAATGCAAGCCGCTCCCCGGGAAGCAGCGGTGCAAGTTCCACGGCGGCAAGTCGACAGGACCCAAATCAGCAGAAGGTCGTGAACGGATTGCCGCAGCACAGCGGCGACGTTGGGCAGAGTACCGAAAGGTGGCATAGGCAGGTCGTTTCGGGAGAGATACGTGCGCGCAGGCGCAGGCGCGTGAGGTAGGGTGTTACTGATCCGGTGCATTTTCGCACCATTACGCGCGATCAGGCGCGTGCGTGGGTTGGGGTGTTACTCATCCGGCACCATAATGCGAGCAATACGCACGGGCAGGCGCGCGCACGAGATGGGGTATTACTATCGAGTGCGAAGGCTCAGCAGTTGATCTCTGATTGGCCCAGCCTCTGGAACGCGCTGGGGTTGCCTACTCACCAGATGCCAATGCCCTTTCCTGTGGTCCGGTCACGGCACCAGCGAGTTCCGAAGCGCTTGGCTGACCCACCCCCTCTCAGACGCCTTTCGGCGCTCCACGGCCTGACCGCAGTTGCTAGCCAAGTGTCGCCAGTCGAGGACACACTGTCCTGCCGATCAATCCGTTTGACGAATACAGGTGGGTTGTGGTGACCATTCCGGTGCCGTGGAAGTAGGTGCAGTCGATCTGCTTTTGGCCCAAGCCCGCACCGGCATATGGACCTGCGCTGTGAACCAGGACACCTGATGCCGTCAGATAGAGCAACAGCCAGACGCTTACAGCGCCACCCGATACGAAAGTCATGATCTGTTTCATGACTGGAGCCTACCCCGTTCAGGTAAAGCAACTATTTGCTCGCTGCGGTAGGAGGCGTAAACGTGGCAATGTAGCTCGATTGGTGGGTGGCTTGCCTGAGAACGGAAACCCACGTCACCGGTCTTGAGAACGCCGGGAAACAACATTGCAGAATGCGACTGGCGACTTTGGGCGGTATAGTCTGACCGTGAAAGGACAACAAATGGTCCACTGAAGCTGCTGACAGCAGTGCGCGAAACGGATCTCCGGGTGCCCTAGGGACACCAGAAAGCGCAAAACGCGCGTCAGCGAGCCTCAATAGCCCTTCTGCGCCTTGCGGCAGACCGCAGTGACAGTCACTTCCCATGAACCAGGCCCGGTCACGATCGGGGATTTACGCCGTGAAGGAAAAGCGATCGAGATCGGCTGTATGAACTGCGACCGACATGAGTATGTGGATGCCAACACCATAAAGCTGCCAGACAGCTACCCAGTGCCACAGGTGGCAGTGCGGCTGAGATGCAGTCGTTGCGAGTTCAGGAACTCGGCGACATCGACAAAAGTCTGGGCGAGGCCTGATGCGAGGCCGCCAGCCTGATAGTCGCCCGTGCAGGCGGGGGATTTTCAACCGAAGCAAGTCTTTCAGGTGGCTGAGTGCCTGCCACAGATGTTCGAGGTGAAACCTCCCATGTAGTCGTATGGTTTTTGATGGTGATGGCGATGGCGATGTCTGCTTTCGAGCGCACAGCAGACGCTCGCAGCGGCCATCAAAACCGGCCGCTGTTGACCCGCTGCAGACATGCTGCTGCGGCGTGGTTAACGGCAGCAGGGAGCCCATTAAAGCCATTCGGTTGGGGAATTACTTCTGCTACTTACGGCCCAAAGCAGCCGTCCGAACGCCTTCCCCTCAATGACAGCTATCCAGTCAAAGCTGCCACCACAACTGTGGCAATTCAGTCACACCTTGGGGAAATCGGCTTACTAAGGCCTGATACCGGTTCGATCAGTCCATATTGTGTGTTAGATATGAATTCTCACGCGCAGCGGCTAGGGGCAATCATGACCAATCTCAATTTGAAGTCCGTCGGTGGAATGGCGTTTGCTATTACGCTTGCGACTGCAGGCACTGCGACTGCGGCCGACTACGAACCTGTGGCCTCTCCACTTGACGTTTACGCTGGTATCTTCGGCGGCGTGTTGTTTGCTGACAGGGATGTGACCGGGGGGCCCCTGGCTCCAGCATCATATGAGGACACCTTCGGCACGGCCGGCGGTTTGGCAGGCATCAACTTCCACCACGGCTCGATGTTCTATGGCGTTGAAGGCGATTTCGGTTTCGTCTTCGGCAGCGCAGGAGTTCCGCCTTCGATCTGTCAGCAGCAATGGTGCGATGCGGACTGGAAGGCTCACTTGCGTGGCCGCGTTGGCTTCGCCACTGGCCAGGTGGACCTGTTTGTAGCGGGCGGCCTTGCCATTGCAGAACTGGGCGGTGTTGGCTCAAGCCAGACGGTAACTGGCTTCACGATTGGCGGCGGTGCGGAAACAGCACTTTCGGATGCGATGCATGCGCGTGTCGAGGTTCTCTACGACGAGTTCGATGACGATCTGTCAGGTCCGGGAACCTATCAGGGAAAGTGGTCGGACATTACTATCCGGGCAGCACTCCTATTCAATTTCTGAGCTGGCGGACGCTTCGAGCAGCTTCTTGATGCCTTGCAGGTCGGCCTTGCCGCTTGGCAACGCAGGTATCGAGTCAACATGGACGACGGCAATGCGGGCCGTGTTCTCGTAGGCCACCGACAACTGCTTCCGCATCAGTACTTCATCGAATGCGGCGCCCGCTACGATTGCGAGGCCAATATCGTCATATCCGAGGTCATTTGGAAGCGGAATGGCCACGCACGCTTCGACTCCCGCAAGCCTGCATAGCCTTCCTTCGATTTCTGCAGTGGAAATCTTGTTTCCGCCGGTGTTTACGAGAGTGGCGTTGCGACCCGTTATCACGAGGCGTCCCTGCTGATCGAGATATCCGCAGTCACCGGGCGTGAACCAGCCATCATCAGAAACCATTGGTTCGCTAACCCCTGCATTCAGATATCCCTTGGGCAGCCGGTCACCCTGGCACCTGAACGAGAGTTTGCCATTCGTATCAACCCTGACTTCAATCCATCGGGCAGGAACGCCCACCGTTCCCGGATTGGCCGACCCGGCGTCGATGCATGACACTGGCCCCAGTTCGGAAGAACCGTATTCGTTATAGATGCGCGCTGTCAGATACCGACGGGCCAAGTCGGCATGTATGGCAGTCAGGCCGCTGCCGGCTGTCACGATCCGGGTCAAGGACGAAAGGTCGACGCCTGATTGTTTCTGCTGGTTCGCCAGTTCGGACAGCGAACCGGGCGCCGTGTAAATCTCGGTGATTCCCAGTGTCTCGATCTGCTGGAGCGTGTGCAACGCACTTTCGACTGGCCATGCTACCATTCCCCCAAGACGCAGCACGCGAAGTACCAGCTCCAGTCCGAACGGTGACCCAAGCCCAAAGGTGATCATGCATTTCGACGGCCCTTGCCCGTGTACCGTATCGTGATCATCCAGTCGCTGCTCGATGACCGTCAGAGGAAATGCCATGAATTTCGGGGTGCCCGTCGTGCCGGATGAAGACAGGATTGTTGCCGTCGAGTTCTCGCCTTCCAGTCCGGAGGCTGCCGCATGCGGGACATCGTCTTGAACAGACCATGCCTGGGTGAACAGGATTTCCCGGACGTTCGCCCTCGGCCGGATGGTATCGGCAACAACGAAGTGGACATGCAATCCTTCGCCTTGCATTCTGGCAACACTGGTTCCGGCAACATATACCGCCCCCAACCGCGAAATCGCCAGGATGAGGGCGGTTACAACGGCCGGATTGCGGATGTCGATGGCGACGTGATCAGCAGTTGCGACGCCGGCCTCTTCGAGTTTGCGGGCGAACTGGTGAACGGTGGCCTCCAGCCGTTCGTAGCTGACCAGCTGACCATGCGGTGTCACTATTGCCGGTGCCTGAGGATCGAGCCGAAAGCCTGGCTCAACCAGTCGAAAGAGATCAGCTTCCATGGTTTAAGCCCGCCCGTTGTGTTGCACCTTTAGAAGCATCTCCTATGCGACAAACGGCCCTTAGTGGTCGGCCAAGCATCTATTCTTCAATGGCCGCTAGTCCAGCGGCAGACGGATCACCGCGTTGGAAAATTCCCTGATGCTCTCAAAGCGATAGTGAGCGATGATCCTGCCGTCCTTGCGCTCGAGCACGTAGAACCCGGTTTCCAGACGTTCCCCGCCCTTCACCATCCGGTCTTCATCAATGACGACGGTCTTGCCTTTCACAAAGGTCTGACCATGCCCCGTCAAGACCGCATTCTGGCCTTGCGGAACGTCCATCTGCATCAGCAACTGGCGCAGCTTCACATCAAAATCATTGCGCTGTTCCACCATGATCCCGGTGCGCGCCAGCAAGGAGTTGGAGACAGTGTGATCCCCGAAGGCATGTTGCGCCGTCTGCCGGGCGCGGCAACTCGGGCTGGACACAACCGACGACACCTTTACGCCGGCCATGCGGAACACCTCGCCGATCAGCTTGGCTTCCTCGACGCCTTGCGGTGTAAGGCAGGTGGCACGGGCAAAGGCAGACCCCGCCACGTCTATGCCTTTGGCCAGCGCATACGAGTCAAACGCCGAAGAATCATGCCATTTCTCGCGCTGGGCATGGCGGAAGTGCAGGATGTATCCGCCCTGGATGACGCGTTCGGCCCACAGCCCGTTCTGCTCAAGTTTGCGCGCAGCCCGCTCGGCGCTGCCGGCACGTTCAAACTGCTTGTGCCAGACCCGGACCATCGGATTGTGTACTGCGCCATACACGCCCAGCACGAACATGCCCGCAGACAGGGTAAGCAGCCCGAAAACCACCAGAAACCACTTTGCTCCCCGCCCCAGCGACATGGCATGCTCCCTCGTTCACGTGTGTGCGCCACCGGCTGAAGCCCGGCATTTGGCCTGCCAGTATGGACAGACGCTACGTAAGACGATAAGACAGAGCCACCAGAACAGGAAGGGAGCCAACCATGTCAAACTACAAGATTTCTCCGGAACCGTCGGACGCTTATACAGGAGGCTGAGACAGGTCGCGCGAGACAGTCTCTCGCCGTCGGCCGTTCCAGCATCAAACGATCGAATGCGCCCTTGCCTGCCGGCAGGGGCGCTTTCATTTTGGAGGGCCTGTGAATAGCCCCTAGGTTCGTAGTCGCTTTCTTCCCGAATTTTGAGGCAAGGTGGCCATTATGGGAAAAGCCGGCAACTATGAAGAGTGCAGGCAGTACGCGGTGACGTAGATCGCCGAGCTGCTTTTCTGGATCGGTGCACAACCCATGTTCCAGATATGGAAACCGCGCTTGAAGAACAGATGCGATCAATCTTACCGGTTATTCACTTTTAGGCGCTGTAACTGCCATTGCCCGATTGTTCAGGCTGTCGGATTGAACATGGGTGACATCTAAACATTAGGACAGCCATGATTTGCCGATACGGCGGGCGCACGTTCCTACCAGAATTTGTCTGTTGTGCGCGTCATTGGTCGAGACCCGCTCGACCACTCGACCTCACAACAGGGTCACCACTTCGTGCATCTTTGTGAATTAAGTCCGCAGTTTGCTTGGAGCGAACATGCTTTGGGTCGCCTCTGTACAGGGGCGGGTCGCAACGCAAAGTGACGCTCATGTCAGCGGGCGCACCTCACAACACAGGAAAGTCCAAAGATGTCCAACTACTTCGCCCCTCGCCGGATGATTCGCCTCGCTGCCACAGCCCTCATGTTGTCGGTCGCAGGCTCGATCCAGGCCGCTCACGCCGCCGACGAACACTTCATTGCCGGTGAAGCCGCAATCAGCGGTTACGACGCCGTCGCCTACCATACCGTTGGCAAGCCGACCAAGGGTTCTGCCGAATTCACGGCCGAGTACCAAGGCGTCAGCTGGCATTTTGCCTCGGCGGAAAATCGCGACCTGTTCAAGGCCGAACCTGCCAAGTACGCACCCGCCTACGGTGGCTGGTGCTCAGCCGGCGCCAGCAAGGGCAAGAAGGTCGCCACCAAGCCGGCGGAATTCTGGAAGATCGTCGATGGCCGGCTTTACCTCAACAGCAGCCAGGCCGCACACGAGAAGCTGTTTCTTGCAGACACGGCAGGCATCATTCGCAAGGGCGAAATGAACTGGAAGGTGATCTACGCCACCCCGGCCAGCGAGCTCTGATATCGCACGCAAGACAATCCAGTTCTCCCTCTCCGGCCGCCGGAGGGGGAGTTTTTCATTGCGTGTCTGCTTCAGCCCGGCGGGTCTTGACCCGGCGGGCGTGAAATATCCTAGTTGATCAGCGCCTGGGTCTTGCCGCCGTGGGCGCAGCCGGGCCGGACCCGCCGAATGCCGAGTAGTCCAGCATCGCTCTGGCGCCCTTCTGGCAAGTTGTGCCAGGCGCTGGCATGGATTGGGCAGTGGCCAGAGGTGCGGTGGCAACCGTTGCGCTGACGCTTCGGTATCAATGCCATTCGAACACACCCATGGCGTCAAGCAAGGTGGACTAATCGGGGTTGACGACAAGTTCTTGGTGACTGTCTTAACGGCCCAATAGGTGAGCCTGATTCATTGTCACCAACGGTGTGCCGTCCACACTGTTGGGAAACATTATTTGTGAAATGTTCGTATGCCGGTGAAACTTTCTCTGGCGCCCTGTCGTGACTTCTCATGTTCACTCAGAACATGCGCAACGGAGGAAGATCAAATGATGAAGTCAAACAAGGTGCTCGGCCCTATTGCAGCCTTCGCCCTGGCGGTCACGTCGACCGCAGCATTGGCGGCGAACCCGGACGTAGGCGGCGCACCGATGTACGCCGACAAGAACATCGTCGAGAACGCAGTCAACTCGAAGGACCACACAACCCTGGTTACTGCAGTCAAAGCAGCCGGTCTGGTTGATACGCTCATGTCCGATGGTCCCTTTACCGTCTTTGCGCCCGTGAATGCGGGATTCGATGCTTTGCCGGCAGGTACAGTCGAAACACTGCTGAAGCCCGAGAACAAGGACACTCTCACCAAGGTACTGACGGCTCATGTGGTTGCCGGCAAGCTGTCGGGTGCGCAGTTGATGAAGAAGGCACGGGCCAATGGCGGCCGGTACAATATGAATGCTGTCAGCGGCGACGCTCTTACGGCAGTCGTCAAGGGATCACACCTTTACATTTTCGACGAGAGCGGCGGCGCATCCAAGGTGACGATTGCCGATGTGAACCAGTCCAACGGCGTCATCCATGTCGTCGAAGGCGTGTTACTTCCCAAGTAACCATTCATTGCATCTTAAAACGTAACTATTGAGGCCTCCTCAACGAACCCTTTAACGGAGGCACTGAGCAGCCTTCCGCCAGAATTGGCGGAGGGTTGCGCCTTGACAGGCGTCTACTGCCGGTTAATGCGACGCGAGTTCGGAAGGCGTGAACCCACAGCTACCAACTCACATGGTGGCTCAAGTTGTCGGAACTGTGCCAAATGCCACCGGTCAACGCGCTCGCAACGAGGTTTGCAGTTCAGCCTTTGCGGTTCATTCAGGCACTGGCCAGTTCACCTGTTTTGCACCATTGGCCGCTTACATGTAAGGTTGACGAGTTATGAAATTGAAGCCAGCAAGCTTGGATTTGATATCGTTGAAGTTGACAGGAACACTTTAATCCTGGCCTGCGTCTGTGTGGATTGCGATCACCACATTCGGCATTGGCGCTTAAATGTCGTAAAGATGAGAGCGTCGAATGCAGGTGAGTTCAAAGCAGTGACCAGCAGAAAGTTCCAATGCAAACGCATTCGGCTGTCAGGTCCCAATGCAGCTTGCTAACGCAGATGCCGACGAAGCCCTCAAGATTTTCTATGCGCTTCGCAGGGAACGCCAGCTCCACGCCGCGGTGCAGCAAATGAACCAGCTCCTGGATGAGCCCAGCTTTGAATCGCTGGTGTGAACGGCCTTTCGCCGGATAGGTCTTGAACATGGCGGCTGAACATTGTTGTCATTCGCCAGCCGCAATAAGAGCCTGTTCCAGAGTTGCTATGCGTTGAAGGCTTGGATGGAAGCTACGTCCAGAACCTCGGCGTCCTGTTGAGGTTCTTCCAAAGCTTTTTGGCATTTTCCCAGTGAACATCCGCTCTCGCGGAACTGGCTCCTGCAACCCATCCAATGGCTATGCCTGAACTTTCGTGGCCTTCGAACTGCAGACCACCCTTTATCAGCGTTGCCTTTATCATCGCCGCATCGTTCAGATCGCCAAACACGTCCTGAAGGCTCTTGAGGTTCGCTAAGAACGGCTTGACCTTCTTCGCCTGGTAGAGCGGCGAGAGGAACTCTACTGCGTATCGAAGCTTCTTGAGTTCCTTACGCAATGAGTGGCGTTCTTCAACTGAAAGGGTCTGAATATCCTTCGCGCACTTCGAGGCCCTGTGCCAGCGCTTGTCCAAAGCCGTCGCTGCGAGATCGATAATTGGGATCGCCAGCTTTGAAGTCTGGTCGACATCCCGAACCTTGATCCAACCACGGGTCTCAACGAACTTCATCAGATCAAACAGGAATGATTGAACCCGCGGGCCAACCAGCAGGTCGCGCAACTGCTGCCTGACCTCTTCGGCTTGTTTGTTCAAAGATTCTGACAACATGTCGAAGCCGGAAACTTCAGGATGCGCCTTTGCCTCATTATGAATGATGTCTTTGATGATCACGTCGAGGTCGCGAAGTCGCCCAACCTGCTGTCCCAACCACCGTGCTTCTGAACCAAGCAGCTTAGCTGCCGGGCTGTCTAGTAGTGGACGGAAGATCAGCAAGGCGCTGCGCAGGCGGCGTAACCCAATGCGAAGCTGATGCGGGCCCTCGGGCACCGGGAGCTGTCTCACCACATTGATGTTATCAGCAATCTGAACGGCACACTCACGCAGCACCTGTTGTGCGGCTTGCTCTGACGTAATGCCCTTTGAGAGGTCAACCACCTGAGCATTGCGGGGCTTGCCCTCAGCAGCAATCTTGCCGGTCTCAGCCAGCAAGTTGCCTCTTTGGGCCTTTGACAATGCGGAGAACGTTACCCCCCCTTCTGGAAGCAGTTGCCTTGCGATGTCGAACAGACCAGCTGGTGACCCCTCGACATGCTCTAGTTCGAGTTCGAAGAACCGGCCCGAGTGCTTGCCGGCAAACACTTCTGCCACATCCACTGCCAACAAAGCAGTCGAGCCACTGGAATCACTGACCCTACCTTCAGCACGCCTCACCACCGTTGTGGAGACGGGTCTCAGCGCCGCTCCTTTGACCAGCCCTACAATCTTATCGCGCAGTCCCTTATCGGGTATCGCTGCGAGATCCAGTTGCCCCTTTGGCAAAACAGTTTCTACCTCCACGACATTGGAAAGTCCGCCATGAATTGAAGAAGCTGATTTGACAGTTTGCAGAGATTGCCGCCCATCCCGACGCAAGCGCAGCGTCAGCCCAGCGTTGCGAAGACAATGATCGGGGGTGTCGACGTAAGTCGTTTCGATACGCCTGGCACGGGGACGGGATTGGCAAAGACCGGCCGCCTGGGCGCGTTTCCAGATCTCTGCCGCGGTGGCCTCGTCAATCAGCAGCTTGAGTTCTAGTTCCATCATTCAACCGGGTTTTCCCATTGCCGACAGATCCATTCGGCAGATCAGGCTGGTCCTCGGCTGGTCCGATCGCACAAGCTCAGCTTCAACGAGATTTCCCCCAGCCAGCTTTCCGGCAACTACGAGGGAACTCTCCAATGGATCATTGGCCACCATACAAGCACAGACGATCACGAAACGCTCTCGACCAGGTCCCAGAACTCACTCCGGTTATTGGAACGCGGAAATGGTCCTTCAGGGACCGGGACATCCAGAAAAGTACAAAGCGGTTCCCAGCCCTGCTTCACTTCGTAAACCAATAAACGCTCAGCCGGGATAGTGGATCTTACCGTGTCGAGATGTGCGACAAATGCCGCCTTCAGACCGCTAAGGTCAGTGCCCATGGGTATCCCGGTCTGTTGGATGACCTCTCTGGCCATCTGCAACCAATCTCTGAGATGCTCGGGCGCCTGGTCTGTTTCGCTTATCAATCTATAAATCGTCTCACTGAAACTTTCTGACCACATCTCCGGATCGCGATGGCCAAGAATGAACTTGGCTTGAGGATAAGTCTCATTGAGCTCGCGGAAGAACCTAGCGGTGGGCCAATCAACAGCACTGCTGAAGCCGTCATAGATCGCAGGCCAGTCAGCATGTCCCCGTAGCGCTGCCTGCCAGAGTGGGAGCTGTACTGGCAAATTCCTGGCGACTTCCTCCATATGATGGCAAGGCCCGAAGCCAAGCTGTTCTATGGCCAGCTTTAATGAATAAGTTCCAGTTCGGCCTAGTCCTGCACCTACAACCTTGAGCGACATGTCCAATCCCCTGATGGTGGCCGTTGAGCCCCGAGCTCCAACGTAGACCAGCTCCGTGAAGACCGAGAGATAAACACCCATCACCGAGCCGTAACGAAGAGATGCGGAACCTAGACCAACTAAGTGAACGATAATGTACACCTTCAAGCGACAAAAAACATATTCACGAGCTAGATGGTAAGCCATTGATGGGCGTTACCACCGTCTTATCGGTCATCTCAAAGCCAATGCTCATTCAATGGGCGGCGAATATGGCTACAGATTATATAGATT
>CAVOYR010000005.1:0-828712 GCA_963700735.1 uncultured Alphaproteobacteria bacterium | reverse complement strand
CTGCCATTGTTAATTCCACTTTGTTCCTAACTTTTCCACATCATCATGTTTTTCATGGCTGTATGGTCATATTTCGGTTCAAAGAGTTCCGGCATAATCTGATTTGTTCCCCCAGTTGTTGGGGGACGAATTGGGGGAAGGCTGGAGCCGATGAGTAGAACACCCGAAAAATCCCTGTCAGCCCAGTTTGTCCGGACCGTCTCGAAGCCCGGCAAGTACTTCGACGGCAATGGGCTATATCTGCGCGTAGACAAGAGCGGTTCGCGCTTCTGGGTTCAACGCATCACCGTTAAAGGCAAGCGCACCGAGTTGGGCCTGGGCAATCCATCACTGGTGTCTTTGGCTGAAGCACGCGAGCAGGCACTTCAGAATTACAAGCTGGCCAGGGCGGGTGGTGATCCGTTACAGGCCAAGCACGAAGCCGCAGCGGTTCTGAGTTTCGAGGAAGCCGCCAGAACAGTGCATGCCCTGCACAAGCCCACGTGGCGCAATCCCAAGCATGCGGCACAGTTTATCTCAACGCTTGAGACCTACACGTTCCCCCGCCTTGGCAAAATCAAGGTTGGCGATGTCACGACGTCTGATGTTCTCGCCGTTCTAACGCCTATATGGACAACCAAACCTGAAACTGCACGGCGAGTTCGCCAGCGCATCGGCACCATCATGAAGTGGGCTATTGCGCAAGGCTGGAGGCAGGACAACCCGGCAGCAAGCATTGCCGAGGCTCTTCCCAAGCATGACCGTACCAAGCAGCACCGCAAGGCGCTGCCCTATCAGCGCGTGGCCGAGTGCATCGACACCGTGAAAGCATCAGGGGCTGGCCTGTCCACCAAGCTGGCGCTGGAGTTCCTGATCCTGACAGCTGCGCGGTCCGGTGAGGTTCGGCTTGCCACATGGGACGAGATCGATCTTGATAATGGACCAACCTGGACCATCCCGGCATCGCGCATGAAAATGAAGAAGCCACATCGTATTCCGCTGTCATCGCGGGCAGTCGAGATACTCAACGAGGCTAAGGCGCTATCCGACGGCTCTCCACTTGTATTTCCCGGCTCCAAGCCGGGCAGACCGTTGTCTGATATGACGCTGTCGAAACTGGTCAAGGAACTGGGCTTCGATGCCGATGTCCACGGTTTCAGGACCAGCTTCAGAACGTGGGCGCAAGAGCAGACCAACTTCCCCCGCGAGGTGGCGGAAGCCGCCTTGGCCCACGCGACCGGCGATGCCACCGAGAAGGCATATGCACGTTCTGACGTGTTCGAGCGGCGCAGGAAGATGATGGAGAGGTGGGCAGGTTACATTGGTACAGGCAAAGCCGAAGTCGTGAGGCTCGCGTGAAAAAGCCTGAAAAAAATATAACGTTCACGCAGGCTGTTGAATACGCCAAGAAGTATCTGACCGCATCAAAGCAATCATCGACGCATTCGCCTTCCGCGCCGACCGACGACCGTCACATGCAGAACATGGTTCTTCAGAGCGTTGGCGTTCATCGTATCCAAACCGACCCAGATGTCATCGTCAAAGAGTCCAGGCGCAACCCTGATGCATTCGATGGATTAAGATTTGGGGTGGCGGCGTTACTGTCTGTTGGCAAGCAACTGCCCCCTATAGTCCACCAGTGGCTGATTGAGTATCTGCTCGGCAAACGAGAGGAACCCATAAAACGAACTGGGCGCCACAAAAAGCTGAGCAATGAGGGCATCGTTATTGACCTTGTCCAACGTTTGGTCATGAAGGGACTGACCGCGTCCCGAAACGATGATGTGCCAGACGGGGAGAGCAAAGAAAGTGCATGTGATGCTGTTGCCCGCGCCATGTCAGAACTTGGTCTGACGCCTGCGTCTTATCGAGGCATCTACGATATTTGGCGCAAACGGAAGCGACACGAGGCAGACATAGATGAACTCTTGTCGAAATTCGATATTGGGCAGCCCGGTAAGAATTGATTGATTGTTGCGTCATGAGCCGCATCCGGTCCGCGGCTATACCTTCCAAGGTGATTTTTACCAGCCTTGAAAGGTTCATAGATGTCCAACAAGCCGCTATCCCCTGAACAGCAATCCGCACGTGCCGCTCTTGAACGTATTGTTGAACAACGGCGCCAAGAGCGTGAGGCAAAGGGCGAAGCCCTCGATCCTTGGCACACAGGTGGCCGCATCCTGCGCCGCCCTGAAGTTCAACTCCGTACCGGGCTGTCCCGTTCTACCATCTACGCAATGATGGATGAGGGATTGTTTCCCCGTCCAATCCGGCTTGGCAAGCGGGCCGTCGGCTGGCCCGATCATGTTATCGCAGAGTTCATCCAAACCCGCTCCCAGACTGGGGAGGGCTGATCGATGCACGTAATAGAAAATAGCCCCGGACAGATGCTGGAACATCCCCGGGGCCAATCCAATCCGCTTAAACCTGCAAAAATTCAAGGAGATCGGTGCGATGAAGGTACCTTCTTCCCCGTTGATTTTCAACAACCGTGCCGACAGTTTCGTGCTTTCCCAGGAAGACCACCGGCTTGCCCAACACACCAAGCTGAAGCTTGCCCGGAAATTCGGACTATGTCCGGCAACAGCGGCAGCAATCGCTCACCTAGCTGGCCTTGGGCCTCGGGGGTGGCGATAATGCTCCATCCCTCTGAATTCTATTCTACCTTGCCGGTGATCTCTCAGCCCATGATCGATCATCTGCTGGATAGAGGTGTTGAACCTTTGGCTCTTGGCTCAGGAGCCAATTGGCCGCTCAAGGTGGCAAACGGGCTCTGTGCAAGCGATGGCTGGTTTGACGCTGAAGACTTTGGCCCAGCCTGTTACGCAGTGCCCATCGATGATGGCGACGGTGTAGTCGACGTGGGCTTCTGGGATCCCCAAACTGGTGGCACGGCGCGATTGCTCAAGTGCGCCTTCGCACTGGGCGAGGAGCAGATCAGAAATCCCGGGACATACAGCTTGGGCGGTCATCTGAAAATCCATGCCAGCCCGCTTGACTGGTTACGGTCAGGCCGAGACGGCATCTTCGTGTTGGACTGGAGTCTGGCCTTTAACCGGCTTCGCCACTGGCCACGCGTTGCAATCGATGCCCGTCTCCTGCCGACCTATCGTGCGGCGATGCAGCCGCCGCATCTGCCCGAACTGTTCGTCTTCAGTGACGACAAGGAGGCGGCATGAACGAGACAGTTGTAAGTGCCGCCGAGTTCGAGAGGCGCCAGAAGCTTCAGAATGCACCCTGGCGGTCTGTGGCTGACCTCATGAAACTGGAGTTCCCACCGGTGCAATGGTGTGTGCCGGGCTTCCTTCCGGAAGGCCTGACCCTGCTGGCTGCTCGTCCCAAGATCGGCAAGAGCTGGCTGATGCTGGATATTGCGCTGGCAGTGTCAGAAGGTAGGTATGTGCTGGATGGTGAACGTCTCTGTTCTGTTGGTGATGTTCTCTACCTGGCTCTGGAGGATAATCCGCGCCGTCTGCAATCCCGCATCCGCAAGCTGATGCAGTCGCAAATGGTGAACGGTGATCGACTGTCCTACCACACCGAATGGCCACGAGTGGATGAGGGCTGTGCTGAGCAAGTCCGAGAATGGGCCAGTACCGTTGAACGGCCCAGGCTGGTGATCATCGATACCCTGCAACGGATCAGGCCGATGAGAGAAAAGGATGGTTACAAGGCGGACTACGAGGCCCTCAAGAGCCTCCAGCAACTGGCTGCCGAACTTGGTATTGCCATCGTGGTCGTTCACCACACGCGCAAGCAGGAAGGCGGCGAGGCAGTTGACGCGATCTCTGGCACACTTGGACTTGCAGGCTGCGCAGATGCACACATGGTGATCAGGCGCGATGGCCAGGGTGTCACCCTCTACAGCGAGGGTCGTGACATACCGGGCGGCGAGCATGCCATGGAGTTCAACAAGGAGACCTGCCGCTGGCGATTACTGGGCAATGCTTCTGAGGTCCGCCGTTCCAACGAGCGCAAAGTTATCATGGACGTGTTGCGCGATAACCTTGGCAACCGAGAGGCCGGCGATAACCTAGGCGATAACTTTAGCACTATGACGCCCACGGAAATTGCCGAAGAGACCGGCATGAAGCAGAACAACGTGAAGCAGCTTTTGCGCAAAATGGCGGAAAACGGGGAGATTCTCAACCCTGAGCGGGGAAAGTACTGTCTGCCGAAATCCTGCGGTGACGGGTAACCCTCCACCCCCGATAACTTCGGTAACCTGGTTACTTGGACGGTTCTGACGCCTGAAAGTTATCAGGTTATCGAGGTTATCGGCCCTGCAGTGTATAACCTTAAATGTCTGCTTTCGGGGCTATAGCAGACATTCTTCGCGACACCTAGGCAGTGTGGACGATTTGACTCAGGTATTGGTTTGAGGATTCCCGAAGCATTTTCAATGTGATTCATGGGTTGCCGACTGTTTATGGAGGGTCGGCAATGTCCACGAAGATGAGCGAAGCAGACTGGGATGTGGCGCTTGAGGTATTTCGCGCCTCTTTGCCGCGACGCGGTGCCAAGGCACGCAACGACCGGCTGTTCCTGGAGGCGCTGCATTACTTCTCGGTACACAACATCTCCTGGCGGGCCCTACCGGAGCGTTTCGGCAACTGGAACAGTGTGTGGAAACGCTTTGACCGGTTGAGCAAGGCAGGCGTGTTCGAAGCCTTCTTCGATCACCTGGCGGCGCTCAGCCCCTCTGCCCACCTGGTGCAGATGTTCGACAGCACCGTGGTCCGCGCCCATGTCTCGGCAGCCGGGGCAAAGGGGGGCAAGAAGGCCAGGCGCTGGGCCGCTCGCGAGGCGGGTTCTCGACGAAAATCCACCTGAAAACCGACCTCGACGGCCATCCGATCGCCTTCGACCTCACCGGTGGTGAAGCAGCCGATGCACCTCACATGCCGATCCTGATGGACATCGGTCCTGACGTCGAGCCACGGGCCATGATCGGTGACAAGGGGTATGCCAGCAAGGCCAACCGGGAGGCTGCCCGCACTCATGGAGCCATTCCAGTCATCCCGCACAAGAGCAATGAGAAGCATCAGCCCGCATGGTTCGCCAGCACCCTCTACAGGGGCCGCGCCCGCATCGAGCAAGCCGTAGGGAAGCTCAAACGCTTCAAGCGCATCGCCCTACGCTGCGAGAAGACCAAGAGAAACTTCGCTTCCTTCGTCGCCCTGGCAGCAGGCTTCATCTTGGTCAAATCCGTCCACACCGCCTAAAACCGGCCGGTTTTGACCCCTTGCGGACGTCTGCGGATTCTGAATTTGAACTGGGAAGCAAGTTCAACTCACTATTGCGTCCTGCCTTGCAGACTGTTTGGCGATGACCTCTTGATGTCGAAATGTTTTGGCGCCTTGTACGGCGTGCACTCGTTGATATGCAGGCGGTGTTATCAAGGTTCGCCTTCTATCACGCTCACATGAGCAGCCACGATGCGCCAACCTTCGGGCAGCCTTATCCAGGTCTGGCTTTGCCGGCCGATTTTTCCGGGGGCCGTTTCGCGGGTGAACATCGTGTTGGTTACGGCATAGTCGTCACCGAATGTCATGATCTCCGGCCGGACCTGGGTCCGCATCAAACCCGCAGATGGCCGCGAAGCGCGGAACGCCATGATCTCCTGATGACCATAGAGGTTCTCGGCCGCGCCAAACCTGATGGTATGGGGGCTGTTCCAGAACAGCTCGTCGAGCGTCCTTACGTCATTGGTAACGAGCGCCTTTTCATAACGGGCGAACACATTGCTCACTTCGGCGACGACGTTCGGCTTGTTGACTTCCATGGTTCACATTTCCTATGTCTCGTTTCAGGTAACCGCTCCAGGTCCGGCGACTGCGGACCTGTTCAAGAACCGAAAGAGCAATCCCCCGTGCCCGGCGCTTCCAGCCATTCTAACAACCGTACAGCAGCCATTGCGGATGCGCTTCGAAACGCCATCATCGAGCAGGCGATCGCCCCGGGAACCCGACTGCCGGAAGACGTGATCGGCAAACAGTTCGGCGTCAGCCGCACCATCGTCCGCGCCGCTATTGCCCAACTTGCCTCCGAGGGCTTGGTCGATCAGCGGCCCAACCGCAGCGCCACCGTCATGAAGCCGAGTTGGGAAGAAGCCAACGATACATTCGATCTGCGCATCGTCGTGGAAGATCTGGTCGTTTCGCGGCTCGCGGGAAACCTCACGGCTGGGCGGCTGCAGATTCTGCGCGATCATGTCGAACTCGAAGAACAGGCGCGCAAGGCCGGTGACGAATCCAGATCCATACGGCTTGCCGGCGAATTCCATTCTCTCCTGGCCGAAATGACCGACAGCCCCATTCTCATAAGGTACATGCGCGAACTCGCTTCCCGCTGCTGCCTGATCCTGTCCCTGTTCAGCCGCCCCCACTCCTCCGACTGCGCCGTCACCGAACATCGCGAACTGATCGACTTGCTTGAGAGCAATGATGTCGAAGCTGCGCGCAGGTCCATGAGCCATCACCTGTCTGCTGTCGTAAATCGCGCGCTCATCAAGCCGGTGGCGAAAAAGCCCGACAGCATCGCTGACATACTTGCAGTCTACGCGCCCACCGCCGGCGACGCCTGACCGCTAGCCTGGCTGCGATTGATGATTCTTTCGGCGCTGTCGTTGAGTACGTCGATCTGGACGATCTTTCCATCACGCACCACGAACCGGTCTACGTAGCGATTGCCGCTGAACTCTTCTCCGTCCGGCCACTCACCGTACAACGTGCCAAAGGAGTAGACCACGACCTGATCATCACTGAAGCAGGCATCGGTCGGGCCCAGCTTCTTCTTGACCCAATTGTACCGCCGGGCGTTGTACGCGGCCATGTCGCGCGGGTGATGCATTCGCGTTGCACCGGTGAAGTGAATGATCGCGTCAGGCGCCAGGAATTCAGCCGCTGCATCCGGATCCGGGATCATTGATTTCTCCAGGAACTGTTCAACCATCATCCGGGCCTCACGCAGGGTCTGGCTGGCCTCGCTCTCATCCGCAAGCGCAGGGTGCATATCTTGGGAAACTCGCATGGTATGGCTCCTGAAAGTCGTTTGTTACGGTGACTATGATACCAGCTTGAGGCAACTCAAAAGTGTATACAATCAGACAAAAAATCGCATACAGTTTGCGCATATTTTTTGCACCATTAATAATTGCTGATTAAATATTATGCAAAAATCTGATGGCGGATTTCGAAATATAAATTAAAATCAAAGTCTTAAGTGTTGGCATGGCGATTGCTGAGGTCGAAAGGGTTAACCCTAACAGGAGCAGCGTCATGAAACTCATCAGGAACAGACTTCGCCTTACGCGTCGCGCCTTGCTTGCAACAAGCGCCGCCGGCTTGTTGGCAGCGGGCACTTTCCCCGCGATCGCTGCCGACACGATCAAGATTGGCCTCATTGCAAGCTTGTCCGGCCCCTCTGCAAAGTCGGGTGAAGCCATCACTCGCGGGCTGACCATAGCCATCGACGAAATCAATGCATCCGGCGGCGTGCTCGGCAAGCAGGTCGAACTGCTCAGCCGCGACGATGAGAACAATCCGGGCAAGGGCCTTGTCGCCGCCCGCGAATTGATCCAGCGTGAGAAGGTGGCCGTACTGTTTGGCGGGCTGCAGACGCCCGTGTCGCTTGCGATCGTCCCCTTCGTCAACCAGGTCGAAGTTCCCTTCATGGGGCCGTGGGCTGCGGGCACGCCGATCACCAAGAACGGTGCGGAGAAGAACTATGTGTTCCGCGTGTCGGCGGTGGACGAGCTGGTTGACATTGCGTTGGTCGAGCGCGCCGTGAGCGTGCATGGCTCCAAGAATCCCGGCATGATCCTCATCAACAACCCGTGGGGCGAATCCAACGAAAAAGGCTTGAAGGCTGCGCTAGAGGCCAAGGGCATGTCTCATGCCGGTGTGGAAAAGATCGAGGCATCCGACGTCGACGTTGTGCCGCAGCTCACCCGCCTCAAGGAAGCCGGCGCAGACACCCTGTTCATGGTGGCCAATGTCGGTCCCTCGGCACAGGTCATGAAGTCGCTTGAGCGCATGGGCTGGGATGTGCCGGTGGTATCGCACTGGGGACCTGCTGGCGGCCGCTTCTCCGAACTCGGCGGCCCGCGCGCCAAGGACGTGGAGATGATCCAGACCTTCACCTTCTCCGGCAATGACTCGCCGAAGGCAAAGGAGATGATGGAAAAGCTGATGGCCCGCTTCCCGGAGATCAAGTCGGAAGCTGACGTCACTCCGGCCGTCGGTATCGCCAATGCCTACGACGCCATGCACCTGTCGGCACTGGCGATCAAGAACGCCGGCAGCACGGAAGGACCGAAAGTTCGTGAGGGCTTCTACGCCATCGACACCTATGAGGGGTTGATCAAGACGTACAAGACACCATTCACGCCGGAAAACCAGGATGCCCTCGGGCCCGAGGACTATCTGTTCACCCGTTTCGTGGACGGCAAGATCGTTCCCATCAACTGATCCGGACTGAACGCCATGGCCGGCATGCTCCGGCCATGGCATCGCGCAGCATGCCGCAAACAGGCACGAGCGTCGGGCACAAACCACTGGAAATTCAACATGCTGATCACCTCGGCCGTGATTACCGGTCTCGGCCTAGGCGCCATGTACGGGCTTCTGGCGCTGGGCTTTCACATCACCTACGCCGTGTCGAACACCGTGAACTTCTCGCAAGGCAGTTCGATGATGCTTGGCGCCGTTCTAGGCTACACGTTCGGCATAACCATGGGCTGGCCAATGCCTGTCGCTGTAGTCGCCGCTCTTGTTCTGTGTGGCATGTACGGTTTGGCAGTCGAGCGGTTCCTGGTCCGCCCGTTTGCTGACCGCGGTTCAAACGGCTGGCTGATGGCCACCGTTGCCGGCGGCATTGTGCTGGACAATGTCGTCCTGTTCACATTTGGCAAGGAACCAAGGAGCCTGCCTTCCTCATGGGCCTCTGACGCGATTTCTGTGTTCGGGGTGGGGGCGTATCCGCTGCAACTGGTGATCCCGGTCGTCGGTCTCGCGGCCGCTGCCGTGTTCAGCTTCCTGCTGCGCAACACGGCCTATGGTAAAGGCATGCTCGCGGTCGTACAGAACCGTGAAGCAGCACGCCTGATGGGCATAGATACACGAATTGTCATTGCCGGCGCATTCGCCGTCTCCACCATGATGGCGGGGGTGGCGGGACTTCTGATCGCGCCGCTGTTCAACGTTTCGTCCGACATGGGTCTGGTGTTCGGCATCAAAGCCTTTGCCACCGCCATTCTCGGCGGCATCGGCAGTGCGTGGGGAGTGGTGATCGCGGGCCTTCTTTATGGCTTGGTGGAAGCTCTGACGACGGCATTTCTGGGTTCCTCATATACCCAGATCCTGTCGTTCAGCATGATCATCCTGGCGCTCTACTTCATGCCAAACGGCCTATTCGGCAGTGCTGCGATCAAGAAGGTCTGAGCCATGCCCACATCAAACCCGGTCACTGACGCAACCCGTTCATCCTCACGCACGCGCCGCCAGGCTTCGCGGAACACGCTGCTGTCGGTTGGCAGCATCGCGGTAGCAACCCTCATCGGCGCTGCCCTGACCCGCTATGTCGACAGTTATTTCAGCTTCATTCTCGCCATGGTGGCCATGAACATCCTGGTGGGCGTCGGGCTCAACATCCTGCTCGGGCTGTCAGGTCAGATATCGTTCGGGCACGTTGGCTTTTTTGCCATTGGCGCCTATGCAGCCGGCATCCTGACGCTGAACGGCGTGAACTTCTGGGTGGCAATCGTGCTGGCAGGAGCCATCGCTGCGCTCATTGGCTTGCTGCTGGCGATACCGGTCCTGAGGGCCACCGGCCCGTACCTGGCCATGATCACCATTGCCTTCGCGTTCATTGTCGAGCATTTGGCAATCGAATGGCGCGAACTGACCGGCGGTCAGAATGGCCTGATGGGCTTTCCCCAACCGTCGTTCCTTGGATATCCGATGAACGAGGCCGACATCGCCCTGCTCGGCATGGTTCTCGCCGGCGGCGCGCTGCTGTTCTACTTTGTGCTGGCTCGCAGCACATGGGGCATCGCCATGAGCGCAGTCCGCGACAGCGAGATCGCAGCACAGTCGGTAGGCCTCAATCCGGTACTGCTCAAGACCGTATCTTTCATCATGTCTGCGGTGCTGACCGCCGTGGCCGGGGCGCTCTATACCCCGCTCAACATGTTCATCTCGCCGGGCTCTTTCCCGTTCTTCCAGTCCATCCTGTTCATTCTGGCAGTTGTGGTCGGCGGTGCGGGCACCTTGTGGGGCCCGGTCATAGGGGCGATCATCGTTGTCCTGCTGCCAGAATTCCTGTCTGACTTTGCCGAATACCGGTTGCTGATGTTTGGCGCCTTGCTGCTGCTGGTGCTGTGGGCCGCCCCGAAGGGCATCATGGGCACGCTGTCGCAATGGCTGCCTGCCGCGCGAGAATCAGAGGGGGATCAGCCGACGTCGGCTGGCAACGACGTTCTGAACCGGTTACAGGCCACTGCCAGCCCCCTGTCCGTGAAAGGCCTCGGCATCAGCTTCGGCGGGGTCAAGGCGGCAAGCAATGTCACGCTGGAAGCACTGCCAGGCAAGGTCACCAGCCTGATCGGACCTAATGGTGCGGGCAAGAGCACGGTGCTGAACATGATCAGCGGCTTCTATGTGCCCGATGCAGGCACCGTCACCATGGACAAGGACCTGACCGGCAAGCCGGCGCACGTCGTTGCTCGCTCCGGCATCGCACGCACCTACCAGACAACCCAGTTGTTTAGCGACCTCACGGTTCTGGAAAACGTGCTGATAGCACACCGCCAGGGCGAACTCGGATTCCTCTTGACGCCGCTTGGTGGAGACGAAGCCGAAGCGCTGGCGCGGGATCTGCTGACGTTCGTGGGCTATCACGGCGGGTTGCACCGCAAGGCTGGCGACCTGCCGCATGTGGACAAGCGGCTGGTCGAGATCGCGCGGGCACTTGCAACCAGGCCCCGGGCATTGCTGCTGGATGAACCGGCCGCCGGACTGATGCGGGACGACAAGGAACGCCTCGGCGGCCTGTTGCGGCGCATCGCCGAAAGCGGCATCGCAGTGGTTCTCGTCGAACACGACATGTCTCTCGTGATGGGCGTCTCCGACCACATACTCGTGCTCGATGCCGGTCATCCGTTGAGTGAGGGCCAGCCCGAAACCATACGGCAGGACCCCAGGGTACTTGAGGCCTATCTCGGCGCAACGGCGTTCAAGGGCCGGCCAAGGTCACAAGCCTGGAACGGTGAGAAGCTTGCAACCCTGTCGACCGTGAAGCTTGAAGCCGGGTACGGCGCGGCGCCCGTTCTCAAGTCGGTTTCGGTCGATGTGAACCCGGGCGAGATGGTTGCCGTTCTTGGCGCCAACGGCGCAGGCAAGTCTACGCTGATGCGCTCCATCAGCGGGCTACATCGCCCGGTCAGCGGATCGATCCTGCTTGCCAACGAGGAGACGTCCGGCAAGGACGCACCAGCCATCACAGCGAGCGGCTTGTCCCTCGTGCCGGAAGGCCGCCAGGTTTTCCCCGAGCTCAGCCTGCGCGACAACATTATGCTGGGGGCGTGGACACGAAAGACCCCGGTGACACCCGAAGAGTTTGAGCGGTTGCTGGTCCGGTTTCCCCGGTTGCGTGACCGGATCGACAGCAAGGCCGGCGTATTGTCAGGCGGCGAGCAGCAGATGCTGGCCATTGCCCGCGGGCTGATTGCCAACCCTAAAATACTCCTGCTGGATGAGCCATCGCTCGGCCTTGCGCCGTCAATGATCGCCGAACTGTTCGACGTCCTCGCAGACCTGCGCGACGAAGGAGTAACCGTGCTGATCGTCGACCAGATGGCAAACCTCGCGCTGGCTGTCGCCGACAGGGGCTATGTGCTGGAGAACGGGTCCGTCGTCAGCAGCGGCAGTTCAGCCGAACTCAAGAACGATCCAGCGATTGAGGCGGCCTATCTGGGCCACGCCACCTCGTGAACCAAAGGAACACACTCATGGACCTTACCCTCAGAAACGTGCGGATCGCCGGCGCCGACATTGAAACAGTGGACATCGGCGTGCACCGGGGGCGTATCGTGGAGATCAGGCCCGGACTGCAGCCGGCACTAGACGATCACGATTGCGGAGGCCGGCTGGCACTGCCCGGCTTCGTCGAAACCCACATCCATCTCGACAAGTCTTGCATACTGGACCGCTGCTCCCCCAATGGCGGGGACCTCGGCAAGGCCATCGGCGAAGTCGCCCGCCTTAAGGCAGATTTTGTCGAGGAGGATGTCTGTGCCCGGGCATCGCGAACGCTGCGCAAGTGCATCGTCAATGGTACCACGCAGATGCGTACCCACGTGGAGGTAGATCCCGTCGTGGGCCTGCGCGGATACCACGGCACGAAGCAGGCCATTGCCAGGCACGCCTGGTCGATGGACGTGGAAATCTGCGTGTTTCCCCAGGACGGCTTGCTGAACAACCCTGGTACCGACGAACTGATGGTAGCCGCCCTCAAGGATGGCGCACCATGTGTGGGCGCTGCCCCTTATACGGACAGCGACCCGCACGGCCAGATCGATCGCATCTTCGAGATGGCACGCGAATTTGACGTGGACATCGACATGCATCTGGATTTCGGCTCCGATGCCAGCCAGCTTGATGCCGACTATGTGTGCCGGAAAACCGATGAGTACGGCTGGGGCGGCCGCGTCACTATTGGTCACGTGACCAAGTTCGCGTCGCTGGACCCAGCCAGCCTGGCGACGTTGTCGGCCCGCCTTGCGAATGCAGGTGTGGCGGTTACCGTCCTGCCATCGACGGACCTGTTCCTGATGAATCGTGACTTCACCCACAATGCACCGCGCGGCGTGACGCCGGTCCATGCCATGCTGGCCCACGGGGTGAACTGCTCGCTGTCCACCAACAACGTGCTCAATCCCTTCACGCCGTTCGGCGATTGCTCGCTGATTCGAATGGCCAACCTGTATGCCAATATTGCACAGGCGGGCGATCCGGCCTCCCTGGAAGCCTGCTTCGAGATGATCTCCTCCCGCTCAGCCAGGTTGATTAACCGTAAAGGCTATGGCCTTGAGATCGGAGCATCGGCAGACATTATCATTGTCGACAACAAGTCGGCTTCAATGGCGGTTGCAGAACTTTCAGCCCCCGTGATGGGCTTCAAGGCTGGCAGAAAAACGTTTGATCGCCCTCTACCCCAGCTTCACGCCCCCGAAAACGAGGTTGCTTGAGACATGAAAGACACCGCCAACGCCCTGATCGCCCAGTTTGTAATCGACGGCTCGCCGTCCGGCCCCCTCGCCGGACGCACCTTTGTGGCCAAGGATCTCTATGACATAGAAGGCCACGTAACGGGTTGCGGCAACCCCGATTGGGCGGCAACACATGAGCCTGCAAGCACCACGGCGCCTGCTGTGCAGGCCTTGCTGGATGCAGGAGCGACCCTGGTCGGCAAGAGCCATACCGACGAAATCGCCTACAGCCTCATGGGCGTGAATGCGCATTACGGAACCCCGCTCAACACCGCTGCTCCGGACCGGATACCGGGCGGATCGTCCTCAGGCTCGGTCGCTGCAGTTGCAGCAGGAATGGCGGATATCGGGCTGGGCAGCGACACTGGCGGCTCCGTCCGCATGCCCGCCTCGTTTTGCGGCGTTTACGGCATGCGGACAACCCATGGCCGCATCGACCTGGGCTGTGCCATGCCGCTGGCGCCGAGCTTCGATACGGTGGGATGGTTTACGCGCGATGCCGCAACATTTGCCGCCACCGGCAAGGCCTACGGGATCGAACCACCGGCTGCAGCACGTTCAGTGAGACTGTTGATTGCCGAAGATGCGATGGCACGCACCACGCCAGAGGGCGCCGCATCGTTCAACGACACCCTGCACAAGCTTCAGGAGCTTTACGGGGCAGCTGACCGGATAAGGCTGTGTCCCGATCTGTCTGAATGGCTGGAGGTGTTCAAGGTCTGTCAGGCCGCAGAAGTGTGGCAGGTTCACGGAGACTGGGTGACCACAGTCCAGCCAAACTTCGGGCCAGGCGTGAAAGAGCGGTTCCAGATGGCAGCGTCCATTACACCGGACCAGCGCGCCAGCGCATCGGCAAGGCGCAAGGACATCGTTGCACGCATGCTGGACCTGCTGCGGGACGACACTGTCATCCTGTCTCCGTCCAGCCCCGGCGCAGCCCCCTTGCGCAACGCAGATGCCGGCTCGCTGGACAGCTTCCGCATGGCGGCGCTTGAACTGCTTTGCCCGGCGGGCCTTGCAGGCCTTCCACAGGCAAGCATTCCAGCCGGCATGGACCAGGGAGCGCCTCTTGGTCTGTCGCTCATCGGTGGACGCCACGCTGAAGAGACACTGCTTAGTGTGGCGAGCGCACTGGAACTGGCGTGACGGTCCGTGTAACCAGCCAACCTGTGTCCTGATCGCGGCTGTCGCGCCCCAACTGGTGCCGCACTCTGTGTAAGCTTTCGGGGGTAACTATGTCGCTTCTTGGCACATTCCGGACGTCCTTGGTGGTAGCAGAAAGAGTCCGCTCTCGGGTACAGAGCAGACATTGGCAATGAAGGCCGGCCAGCAACAACTGATGGTGTGGGCGTGCAGGTCCGATGGCGGGGGCTATGGTGATGCCAACAGTCTCCCGGCTTGATGCCTTGGTCCTGCGAGCAATGACCGGGCACAATTTGTCTTGCCCCAGAACGCGCAGATTCCGCTCGACTTCAGTGGCAAAGCGAGCATTGCTGGGTGTGCCTGGTGATTGGGCGTTTGGCCCAATTCGGTACTTCGGCCCCGGCTAGCCTGCATTCGCGGGCTTCGGTCAGTGCGAGCACCGGGATGTCCGGTTGCCCCGACCGAGGAGATCATCATGGCCCGCAAGACACCGCCATGTCACCAGCCGTTACAACACACCGAATGCCCTTCGACCACTCCGCCTGACAAGACCTGCAGTTCCAGGACATCGTCACGGATGTCAGGAGCGGACACACGACGGGCCCATTCAAAGCCAACTGCAACGAAGACCGCGCAGGTCATCAGGCTTCTCAGCCGCAAGCCAGGTGTTTCGATCAAGCAACTGCAGGACGCCACCGGATGGCAAGCCCACAGCATCCGTGGACTGCTGTCCGGTGCCCTGCCCAAGCGCCACGGCCTTATCATTGCGAGCAACGTCGATGGCGACGGAACGCGGAGGTACCGGATTAAGGCCGAGGCCAAGTAGGCCATGGAGACAGTTGCTGGAGTCGAAGACGATATTGCAAAGCTGGGCGAACTGCCGCGGCCTGTCCTTGTCGAGCGCTGGACAAGCTTCCACGGCACTGCCCCTCCCAAGGGGGCGAGCCGGCAACTGCTGGAATTGTCGGCAGCGTATGCCCTGCAGGCACCTGTATACGGCGGGCTCAGCAGGCAACGGCACAAGCAGCTGCTGTCGGCGTTTTGTTCCGGAAGCGAGGGCACAAGACGAGACGCTTCTCCTGCATTGAAGCCCGGCAGCCGGCTGGTTCGGGTGTGGAATGGAAGATCCCACCATGTCGAGGTGACTGAGCATGGCTTCGAGTGGAATGGGCAGGCATTCAAATCACTCAGTGCCGTGGCCCGCGAGATCACCGGCGCCCGTTGGTCGGGGCCCCGCTTCTTCGGGGTCGGGCCATGAAGAGCAGGTCCCTGCGCTGTGCTGTCTATACCCGCAAGTCGACCGAGGAAGGCCTCGATCAGGATTTCAACTCGCTGGATGCGCAACGAGAGGCTTGTGCCGCCTACATTACCTCGCAGGCAAGCCTGGGCTGGAAGCTGCTGGCAAAGTCCTACGACGACGGCGGCATCTCCGGTGGTACGATGGACAGACCAGCCCTGCAGAACCTGCTTGACGACATTCAGGCAGGACGGGTCGATGTCATCGTGGTCTACAAGATCGACCGGCTGACCCGCTCCCTCATGGACTTCGCCCGTATCGTCGAGGTGTTTGACCGTCACGAGGTGTCCTTCGTGTCAGTCACCCAGCAGTTCAACACCACGACGTCCATGGGTCGGCTGACGCTCAATGTCTTGCTGTCATTTGCCCAGTTCGAGCGGGAGGTCACAGCCGAACGGATCCGGGACAAGTTTACCGCCTCGAGGAAGCGGGGCATGTGGATGGGCGGACCCGTACCAGTCGGCTACACGGTAGAGAACCGCAAGCTGGTAATCGAGCCACGGGAGGCGGAACTGGTTCGCCGGATCTTCAACGAGTACCTCGAATGCGGCTCGGTGCCGGCGCTCAAGGACAAGCTTGATGACCTCGGCATCCAGACACCACGGCGGCGCAGCAGGTCAGGCCGGATATCCGGAGGGACCCGGTTCTCGCGGGGGCGACTGTACTGGACCCTGTCGAACCCGGTCTATGCCGGTGACGTGCGTCATGGCAGCAACACCTGGCCCGGACAGCATGATGCGATTGTCGAGCGAACGCTGTGGGATACCGTTCAGCAGCGCCTGCAGGAAGGCTCACAGCCAACACCGGGCGACAGGTCCCGACAGGACCCAAGTCTGCTTTGTGGCCTCGCCCATGATGAGACCGGAGATCGCTTCACACCGACGTACACCGTCAAGGCCGGGCGGCGATACCGCTACTATGTCTCCAATCGCCTGGTCACAGCAGGCAGAAGGCGTGACCACGCGGCCTGGCGGTTGCCTGCAAGGCAACTCGAGCATGCGGTTGTCGATGCACTGGCAAGACTACTGTGCGACCAGGTGCGGCTGCTGGATCAACTGGCACCTTCGGAATACAGCCCCGGGGAGGTGATCGGGATCATCGACAAGGCCTGCGAACTCGCAAGCCAACTGCGGACAGATCCCACCCAAGCCAGAACACTCGTCCGTTCAGTCATCGATCGGGTGACAGTCACACCAGGTCAACTCACACTGGCAGTCAATCGTAAAGCACTCTGCGATGCGTTGGGCATCCAGCCACCACCCACGGATAGCGTCGACAGCTTCGATATCCACCATCCATTCAGTCTGAGGCGGCGCGGCATCGAGGCCCGCCTCGTCATGACAGCCCCGGAGCTTAATCGGGCGCGGGTGGATCAGAAGCTCGTCAGCAAGATTGCCGAGGCCCGGCACTGGCTTGATCTGGTCACCAGCGGATCTGGCCTCTCCGTCTCTGAACTTGCGAAACAGAAGGGAGCAGACCCTCGCGAGGTTACCCGCATCCTGCCCCTGGCGTTCCTGGCCCCAGACATCGTCGAGGCCATTCTTGACGGGCGGCAGCCGGTCGAGCTGACCTCAACGCGCCTCAGGCGACACAGGCCCATCCCGCTCAACTGGCAGCAACAACGCATCCTGCTCGGATTCCCGCCCGCCCAGTGAGCCGAACCGCCGAGCTTCCTTCCAGAACCGTGGACACCCAACTGGCCTCGCAGAGACGAACCTGCGAGTTGGGGCAGGTCGGGCCGCAACACGGCGTCTCCTGTCCACCAAACGGCAACCGGCCAGGGCCAATCGCCCGGAATGACGGAAGAATTCCAGGCACCCTCAAAAAGTCATGAAAAATGGGGAAAGAATGGTGGGCGGTACTGGATTCGAACCAGTGACCCCAGCGATGTGAACACTGTGCTCTACCAACTGAGCTAACCGCCCGTCCGTCGCATGGACGGGCGCGATATAGCGGCGTGCCTGCTGGCAAGTCAAGCCGATTGCGCCCGTCTGGCCCCGCATCAGCGCGTGCGGGCCGGTGGCCACCTTTCACTCAACCTCAAAATATGCCTTATGGCATCCGCAAAAATTGAAACGGCGGCACCGGTCCAACCACCGTCAGGGCGCCGGTTCAACGGCGATCATCAACAAGGCAGGCAAATGTCTCCCCAGCACTCCACACCATGGCCGCGCATCTGGGCCTTGTTTGCGACCGGCGTGGCAGCGGCATTTTTGGTGGGCAAGGCCCCGGCGGCACTGCCGGTGTTGCGGTCGGAGCTTCAGCTCAGTCTCTTCCAGGCCGGTCTCGTGGTGTCGATGTTTTCACTGGTGGCTGCGGCCACGGGGCTGATGTTCGGTGCCCTGTCGGACCGGTTCGGCCAGCTTCGGCTGGCAGTTGCGGGCCTTGCCGTGGCCGGTGTTGCCGGCGTGGCCGGATCAGTGGTCGAGACGGGCGAAGCACTGATCGCCACCCGCGTTGCCGAGGGCGTCGGCTTCTTCATGATGTCGGTGTCTCTGCCCGGCCTGATTGCGCGGCTGGCCGATGACCGGACCCGCCAGACCGCCATGGGCTTGTGGGGCGCTTATCTGCCACTGGGTGCAGGGCTCATCCTGCTGGGCGGCGGGTTCATCATATCGGCGTTCGGCTGGCGCGGCCTGTGGCTGGCGATCTCTGCCAGTTACGTGATCTTCCTTGGCGCCCTGTTGTGGGCCGCACCGCGCCATGTGCCAGCCGCCACGCCGGCACGCGAGGGCAGGGTGAGCAAGGTGCTGGGCACACGGGGCGCGGTGTTGCTGGCGGTGGTGTTCGGCTGTTACTCGGGCCAGTACATGGCGGTGACCAGTTTCGTGCCGCTGATACTGGTCGAGCGCGCCGGCTGGGCACTTGCACCAGCTACCGCTGTCGGCGCGCTGATCATGGTGACCAACACCATTGGCAACGTCTCGTCCGGCTTCCTGCTTGACCGGGGCATCCATCGGCGCACGCTCATCCTGCTGGCGTCGGGTGCCATGGCCGCTGGTGCAATCATCGTCATGACCGCAGCGCTGCCGGTACCGTTGCGCATTGCAGGGGCACTGCTGTTCTCTATCTTCGGCGGCTTGATACCGGGCTCGCTGTTTGCCGGCGTTGCCCGCCATGCGCCAAGCCCGGCCCACATATCCACGGTCAATGGCCTGATGCTGCAAGGCGTTGCCGTGGGCCAGCTCATCGGCCCGGCAATCACGACCTGGCTGGTCGGCATGGGTGGCGGCGTGTGGGCGTGGTCGCTGGCCTACCTGTTGCCGATGGCGGCACTCACCGCACTGGCCGGCATCCTGCTGGGCCGCATCGAGCAGGCTCAGGCAACCTGAGCAGCAAACTGCGCATCCAGCAGTGGCAGGATCTCGTCGAAGTGATCCACGACATGGGTCGGGTCGAACGCTGACACGTGTGTGTCGGTATAGCCGAAGCTGACCGCGATCACCGGCACTTGCGCCGCCTGCGCGGTGCGGATGTCGGTGGCCGAGTCGCCGATCATCACTGCATGCGTCGGGGCAGAGCCGGCCTTCTCGATAGCCGCGCGCAGCGGCCTCGGGTCAGGCTTGGCAACGCCGGTGGTGTCCGGCCCGATGATGGCGGCAAAATAGTGATCCATGCCCAGCCCGTTGATCAGCTTCACCGACAGCCGTTCCAGCTTGTTGGTGCACACCGCCATGCCCACGCCACGGCCCTTCAGTTCGTCGAGCAGCGCAAGCACGCCGGGGTAGGGGGTGGAGGTGGCGGTGATGTTGGCCGTGTAGTGGTTGATGAACTGGCGGAACATGATGTCGATCATGTCCGTGGCGATCGGGTCGCCGGTGCGCTCGAAGCCGCGCTCGATCAGCTTCTTGGCACCCATGCCGACCATCTCGTAGACGTCGTCCAGTGACACGGCGCGCCGCCCGTTCGAGGTCAGCACGTGGTTGGTCGCGGCCCACAGGTCGGGCGCGGTATCGACCAGGGTTCCATCAAGATCGAAGATGACGGCGGGGCGTGGCATGGGTCACAAACCTCTTGGCTGCCGCGTCACCCCGGCGGACGCCGGGGTCCATGCGGCAAGGCCGGGTGAATTGGCAAAGTGTCAATTCCGGCTTTCGCCGGAATGACGGTTGGCAGCGAGATATGCACTCAAGCCAACGCACATGCAACCTGATCTGCCTTGGAGCCGTTGGCTGACCGTGCTAAACCGCGTGCCAACACGCCGTCAAAACAAGGAGGTTTCCCGCCATGGACGCAATCAAGACGCAGGCTCTGCGCGACATCCTGAAGGACAAGTCGCTGCTCAAGGACAAGTGCTACATCGACGGCAAGTGGGTCGGCGGTGACGCCACCATCGACGTGACCAACCCGGCCTCTGGCGACGTGATCGCCTCGGTGCCGAAGCTGGGCGCCAAGGAAACCCGCCACGCCATCGAGGCTGCCGAGAAGGCCATGAAGGGCTGGGCTGCAAAGACCGCCAAGGAGCGCTCCAACATCCTGCGCAAGTGGTACAACCTGATGATGGAAAACCAGGAAGACCTGGCCCAGATCATGACCGCCGAGCAGGGCAAGCCGCTGGCCGAAGCGCGCGGTGAAATTGGCTACGGCGCCTCGTTCATCGAGTTCTTCGCCGAGGAAGCCAAGCGCATCAACGGCGAGACCATCCCCAGCCACAAGGCTGATGCCCGCATCGTTGTGGTGCGCCAGCCCGTTGGCGTGTGCGGTGCCATTACACCGTGGAACTTCCCCAATGCCATGATCACCCGCAAGGCCGGCCCGGCGCTGGCCGTCGGCTGCACCATGGTCATCAAGCCGGCGTCAGAGACGCCACTGTCGGCGCTGGCGCTGTGTGAACTGGCCGAGCGTGCAGGCATCCCTGCAGGCGTGCTCAGCGTGATCACCGGCAAGGCCTCGGAGATCGGTGGCGAACTGACCTCCAACCCGTCCGTGCGCATGCTCACCTTCACCGGCTCCACTGAGATCGGCAAGATCCTGATGGAACAGTGCGCCAAGACCGTGAAGCGCGTTGGCATGGAACTGGGCGGCAACGCGCCGTTCATCGTGTTCGACGATGCCGACATCGACGCCGCCGTTGCCGGTGCCATGGCGTCCAAGTACCGCAACGCCGGCCAGACCTGCGTGTGCGCCAACCGCCTGCTGATCCAGGACGGTGTCTACGACAAGTTCGCTGACGCACTGGCCGCTGCCGTCAACAAGATGAAGGTTGGCAACGGCACCGAGGAAGGTGTCACCACCGGCCCGCTGATCAACAAGGCAGCCGTCGAAAAGGTGCAGGAGCACATCGAGGACGCCGTCAGCAAGGGCGCCAAGATCGTCACCGGCGGCAAGGCCCTGGGTGGCAACTTCCACGAGCCGACCATCCTGCGCGACGTGACCACCGACATGAAGGTCACCCGCGAGGAAACCTTCGGACCGGTCGCCCCGCTGTTCCGCTTCAAGACCGAGGAAGAGGCCATCAGGATGGCCAACGACACCGAGTTCGGTCTTGCCTGCTACTTCTACACCCGCGACATCGGCCGGGTATGGCGTGTGGGTGAGGCGCTGGACTACGGCATTGTCGGCATCAACGAAGGCATCATCTCCACCGAGGTGGCCCCGTTCGGCGGCGTCAAGGAAAGCGGCATTGGCCGTGAAGGCTCCGTGCACGGCACCGAGGAATACCTCGAGATCAAGTACATGCTGATGGGCGGTCTTCACCAGTGACACCAGACGAGGCGAAGGAGGCCGCCGCGCGCGAGGCGTTGAAGCACGTGCGCGACGGCATGAAACTGGGGCTGGGAACCGGGTCGACGGCGGCGAAATTCGTCGCCGGCCTGGGCAGGATGGTGGCGGACGGATTGAACGTTGTCTGCGTTCCGACCTCCGAAGCCACCCGGCAGCAGGCCGAAAGCCTGAACATTCCGCTGACCCGGCTGGACGAGGAACCGATCCTCGACCTGACCGTGGACGGTGCCGATGAGCTGGACGCCGACCTGACCCTGATCAAGGGTGGCGGGGGCGCACTGCTGCGCGAAAAGATCGTCGCCTCGTCATCGCGGCAGATGATCGTCATCGCCGACAGCAGCAAGAAAGTCTCGCGTCTTGGCCAGTTTCCACTGCCGGTCGAGATCGTGCCGTTCGGGGTAAAGTCCACCGCGATGAAGATCGAGCACGCTGCCCGCTGGGCGGGCTGCGAGGGCGAACTCGCCTTGCGCATCCGCCATGACGAGCTGTTCGTCACGGACAATGGCAACGTCATCATCGACTGCTCGTTCGGCAGGATCCCGGACGCCCAGAAGCTGGCATCGGTGCTGTCTACCATCCCCGGCGTGGTCGATCACGGCCTGTTCATCGACATGGCGGGCCTGGCCATTCTTGGCGGACCCGACGGCATTGAAGTGATTTCGCGGAAAGCGGGCTGACATGTCAGAATACGACTACGACCTCTTCGTCATCGGCGGCGGCTCAGGCGGTGTGCGTGCCGCCCGCATCGCCGCCCAGCACGGCGCACGGGTCGCCATCGCCGAGGAGTACCGCTTCGGCGGCACGTGCGTCATTCGCGGCTGCGTGCCGAAGAAACTGCTGGTCTATGCGAGCCAGTATGCCGAACACTTCGAAGACGCGATGGGCTATGGCTGGACCACCAGCAAGGTCGCATTCGACTGGCCGACGCTGATTGCCAACAAGGACCGGGAAATCGACCGGCTCAACGCCGTCTACGAAAAGACCCTCGCATCGGCCGGCGTCGAACTATTCCATTGCCGGGCGGAGCTGCGCGACACCCACTCGGTGCGGCTGGTCGGGCTGGAGCGCCACATTACCACCAGGTACGTGTTGATCGCCACCGGCGGCCAACCCAACATCGACCACAACCTTGAAGGCATCGAGCACACCATCACCTCCAACGATGCGCTGCACCTGGAAAAGCTGCCGGAAAGCATCATCATTGCCGGCGGCGGCTACATCGCGGTCGAGTTTGCATCGATCTTCAACGGGCTGGGCGTCGATACCACGCTGCTCTATCGCGGCGACAAGATCCTGCGTGGGTTCGACGAGGACGTGCGCGACCACCTGACCAGCGAAATGAAGAAGAAGGGCGTCGATATCGTCTGCGGCCAGGTGTTCTCGAAGATCGAGAAGAAGGGCGACAAGCTGCATGGCACCCTGACGGGCGGCGACGTGCGCGAGGTGGACCAGATCATGTTCGCCATCGGCCGCAATGCCTATACCGGCGGGCTGGGCCTGGAGAATGCAGGCGTCGAACTGCACGAGAACGGCGCCATCAAGGTTGACGAGTATTCGAAGACCAGCGTGGACACCATCTACGCCGTGGGCGACGTCACCGACCGTGTGGCGCTGACCCCGGTCGCCATCCGCGAAGGCCATGCGTTTGCCGATACGGTGTTCGGCGGCAAGGACGTCAAGGTTGACCACGACCTGATCGCCACGGCGGTGTTCTCGCAGCCCGAGATCGGCACCGTCGGCCTGACCGAGGCGCAGGCGCGCGAGCGGTTCAAGGACGTCGACATCTACAAGTCGGTGTTCCGGCCCATGCGCCACACCCTGTCCGGACGTGACGAGAAGATGCTGATGAAGCTGGTCGTGGTGGCCAGCACCGGCCGGGTCGCCGGCTGTCACATCCTCGGGCCGGATGCCGGTGAAATGGCGCAGATGCTGGGCATCCTGCTGAAGATGGGTGCCACCAAGGCTGACTTTGACGCAACCATGGCCGTCCACCCGACCGCCTCCGAAGAACTTGTAACCATGCGCACCAAGTGGAGCGGCTGACATCTGCCAGTCGCCCCATCAGATTTTCAGTGTTGCCTTGAGCCCGTGATCAGAAAATGAAATCGTCTGCTGTGAGGCTGCTCGCGCTGACACCAAACAAATTGATATAATCACCTTCAACGCCGTTCATCGTATAGATTATTGCGTTTCCTTGTCCGTCATCGGTGAGGAACCGGTCGCCACCGTTGATCAGGTCATTCCAGTCGCGGACTTCGGTTTGCGAAAGATCAATGCGGTCGCCTTCTGCGGAGTTGAAATCGTATATATTGTCACGGCCATGGAAGATGTCGTTGTTGTTACCAAACCGGTCATCATTGATGAACACGAATGTGTCGGCACCTCTTCCACCTTCAAGGTAATCGTTACCGCCCATGCCATTGAGAACATCACTACCGTCATTGGCGAAAAGCCAATTGCCACTTTCTAAATTGTCTCCAATCAGGACGTCATTTTGATTGCTGCCTTGGACCCCCTCAATATTTTCGTAGGTGTCACCATGCGCGTCTCCGCCAAGACCTGTGCCGGTTTCAAGGTTGACTGTCACGCCTAAAAACGAATTGCGGAAATCCAGTGTGTCATAGCCACTTCCACCATCGATGAAGTCTGAACCGGCACCTCCAGCGAGCTCGTCATCATCAGCGCCGCCATAGAGGTTGTCGTTCCCTTTGCCACCGGAAAGATAATCCTGTCCGGCATCGCCATAGAGGTTGTCGTTTCCATTGCCACCATAGAGTTCATCGTGTCCAGCGCCGCCATTCAGGGTGTCGTTACCATTGTCACCAAAGAGATCGTCGTGCCCGGCTCCACCTGACAACTGGTCATCACCATCGCTGCCGCTCAGCGAGCTTCCGGTTGAACTGGCAATCAGCACATCATTGTAAGCCGAGCCATAGACGAATTCGATGCTCGTGTAAGTGTCGCCCTGTGCATCCCCACCAAAGCCTTGACCCGTTGCCAGATTGACGGTCACACCTTGCGTTGATCTGTAGTAGTTGATGCCGTCGTATCCATTGCCGCCGTCAATCTGGTCAGCACCGACGCTACCGTAGATGCGGTCATTGCCATCACCTGCCTTGATGATGTCGTTGGCAATTGTGCCATAAAGGTTATCGCTGTTCTGGGTACCGTTAACGTACCAGGTCATGCCGAGAAGCGGCTTAGATATCCACCAGTTGTTGATCGTGAGTTGGTAAGCCATTTTTTTAAAAACCCCTCAAGGTTGTGAATTGTTGTTGATGAACAACAACCACACTTCGCAAGGGGGTAAATGTGCAGTTCTTCACAAGCCGTGACAGCTTGCGCAACAAGCGCTGGTCCTACCAGCCGCCGCCATCGGCAAACATCCGCTCGCCCTTCTGGTCGATGATCTGCTTCGCCTTGATGATCGTGTAGCGCGCGGCTTCCTCGGCATTGGGGAAGGTGTCGGCGCGGATGAACTCGTGCGCCGGGCCATCCGGCTCGCCCTGCTTGCGGATGATCCCGGCAATGTTGAACTGGCCGCCGGCAGATTTGGGGCGGGGTTCGATCTCATAGCCGTTGTAGACCTCGACTTCGCCTTTCGGCGCGCCGGCCGGGGTGTCCTTGCCGCCGCCAAACAGTTTCGAGAAAAAGCCGCTCATGGATACCTGCCCGTTTGCACTGGTGCCAAACTATCGGAGCCCATGCTAGCACCTCGGGCGGCCGGGAACAAACCGGCCAGCGGGCCCGGCCGCTCACACCCCAATCATCCAAACGTGACTTGAGAAACCGCGCTGGCTGCGACACAGGTTGCGCCACCTCAATTCCTGCAGCTGGGCCCACCCCGTAATGACCACGCCTCTCCTCGCGACGTTGATCGTTCTCGCCGTGATTTCCCTTCTGCTCACCCCGCGCAAGCGCACCGTGGACGGGTTCTATGCCGGACAATCGGCAGACGGGTCCGCGCCATCGATGATCACGCTGGTGTTCAGCCAGGTCACCACGTGGATCTTCGCGCGCTCGCTGCTGACCGCCGCCATCCTCGGATTTTACTACGGCATCGGTGGCGCGCTGGCCTACACCGCCTATTACCTGTCGTTCTTCACCGGTGCCGTGATTGTCGACCAGATCCGCTTCCGCCACGGTTTCAATTCGGTCCAGGCGTTCCTGACCGACCGGTTCGGCCCCTCCGGCACCAGCGCCTACAACGTGGTGGTTGCCTTGCGGCTGCTGTCAGAAGTGTTCGCCAACCTGATCGTGGTCGGCATCATCTTCGGCGCTGAAGGCACCACGCTCTACCTCGCGGCCGCCAGTATCGCTGCCCTGTTCACGCTGGGCTATGCCATGCTGGGCGGCCTGCAGTCGTCGTTGCGCACTGACGTTTTCCAGATGAGCGTGTTCCTGGTAATGCTGGCCGCACTGGTGGTTGCCCTCGCCGGTGCGCCGGGCTGGAGCGTTTCGCTGCTGGGATCGACCGCCCGGCCGGTCACTGACCCGGGCTGGATATTGCTCATGGTGGCCATGCTGCAGGTCATCTCGTACCCGATGCACGATCCCGTCATGATGGATCGCGGCTTCCTGGCCGACCGGAACACCACGTGGAAATCCTTCCTGCACGCAGGCTGGCTGTCGATGGCCTGCATTTTCCTGTTTGCGATGCTGGGTGTCTATGCCGGCACCGTGAAGCTGCCGGACGAAGCCATGCTGGACGTGCTGCGCCGCACCCTGGGCGACACCACCATGCTGGTGCTCAACGTCGCGCTGATCGTGTCGGCGGTGTCGACGCTGGACTCGACGCTTTCGAGTGCATCCAAGCTGGCCATCAAGGACATGGGGCTGGCCGCCCCCACGCTCGCCAATGGCCGCATTGCCATGCTGGCGTTCATGTTCGGCGGGCTGGTCTTCCTGTTCCTTGATACCAAGGAGCTTTACGCCGCCGTTGCCATATCCGGTACGGCATCGATGTTCCTGACGCCGGTGATCCTGTTCTGCATCATCGGCGGCCGGCGGGTCAGCTTGTGGGCGTTCCACGCGGCATTCGCGTCGGCCATGGCTGGCGCGGTGCTGTACTACCTCGAGGAAGGCGGCAACGGCTTCATGACCGCAGCCTTCGGCATCGAGCACAAGTACACCAAGCTGCTGCTCATCTGCGTGGCCGTGCTGACCATCGGCTGCGGTGCCTTCGCCGCCGCGCTCAAGCCGAAGCATGTCGAGGCGGCGACCTGACCGCCGCCGCGCTGTGCCGCGTTACTGGTCAAGCACCTGGAAGTGCGCCTCGACCGGCTTTTGCGAGTTGATGGCCAGGATGTCCTGCGGGCAGCACGACATCACGGCAATCACGTCCACCTCGGCGCGCAGCACCACATAGTCGCCGGGCTTCGACAGGGCCGGATCGAATGACAGCGAACCGTCTTCCGACCAGGGAATGTTCATGAACAGGTTGATCGAGGCCGGCGTGTACGGCACGTAGTACCCCAGTTCCGCCAGCGCGGCGTGCATGTTGTCCTTGCAGTTGTCGTGATATTCCCTGCAGCCGAGCAGCCCGTAGCGTTCATTGTCGCACGGCGCCATCAGCGTGTCGTGACGGCCCGGCGAGGTGTCTTCCACCATGGTCATCAGCGCGCGGCGGCGGTTCGAATACAGCGCATCGCCGGTCTTCGGAAACAGCCGTGTCCAGGTGGCGCGGCACTGGTCCATGCCGGTGTACTCGGTCAGGTGACCGGCCACGAACGCCCAGAAGTCCACCACCTGCGTGCCGTGCGTGTTGATGATCTTGATGGCCTGGCCCTTGTTGACAAGGGTGGCCTTGCCGCGCCGGGCGGGAACGGTGTGCAGGTCGGACATGGGCAGGGGATCCTGAGTGAATGGTGGGTGATGTCGCAGGCATTGACCACAATATCAGCCAGAAGTCAGGCGCGGGCAAGCACCGCTTCCATCCCCGCACAAACGCTGTTAGAAGGCGCAGCATCCTTTAATTATCCCGTGATTTGAACCGATGAGCGATACCAAGACGGAACGCGACTATTCCTCAACGCTGTTCCTGCCCAAGACCGATTTTCCCATGCGCGCCGGGCTGCCTGCAAAGGAGCCGGAAATCCTCGCCAAGTGGGACAGGATGGACCTGTACAAGACCCTCCGCGAGCAGTCGAAGGGCCGTCCGAAATACGTGCTGCACGATGGCCCGCCCTATGCCAACGGCAACATCCACATCGGTCATGCGCTCAACAAGATCCTCAAGGACCTGATCACCCGCTCGTTCCAGATGCGCGGCTACGACTCCAACTACGTGCCGGGCTGGGACTGTCACGGCCTGCCGATCGAATGGAAGATCGAGGAGAAATACCGCGCGGCCGGCAAGGACAAGGACGAGGTACCGGTCAACGAGTTCCGCGAGGAATGCCGCCAGTTCGCGAAACACTGGATCGGCGTGCAGACGGAAGAGTTCAAGCGCCTCGGCGTGGTCGGCGATTTCGTCACGCCGTACCTGACGATGAACTTCGAGGCCGAGGCGATCATCGCCAACGAGCTGATGAAGTTCGCCATGTCCGGCCAGCTCTATCGCGGCTCCAAGCCGGTGATGTGGTCGGTGGTGGAGCGCACCGCGCTGGCCGAGGCCGAGGTCGAGTACGAGACCTATGAGTCCGACACGGTGTGGGTGAAGTTTCCGATATCGGTAGCTCCGATGACTGGAATGATAGAGGGACTCGGAAACGCATCTAAATTGTTGGATGCCCTTCAGGGTGCCTTCGTTGTGATCTGGACAACGACACCTTGGACAATCCCTGGCAATCGCGCCATCTGCTACTCCAGTCGGATCAAGTATGGTCTCTACGAGATAACGATCGCAGAGAATGATTTTGGTCCCCGGCCTGGCGAGAAGCTAATCCTCGCCGACAACTTAGCTGAAGAATGCGTCGCTAAGGCCAAGCTACATTGCGAACGACGTTCGATGTTGGCCATGACGAGTTTGAATTCATGTTGTGTGATCATCCATTGCGTGGATTTGCAGGCGGCTATGACTTCAACGTGCCGTTGCTTGATGGCGACCATGTCACCGACGACGCTGGTACCGGTTTCGTGCACACGGCACCGGGTCATGGGCGCGATGACTTCGACATCTGGATGGACAACCAACCGACGGTCCGGAGCTCGGGCATAAACCCGGCCATCCCCTTCACTGTAGGGCCTGATGGGCGTTTTACCGCCGATGCGCCAGGCTTTGAAGGCGAACAGGTCATCACCGACAAGGGCGAGAAGGGCAAGGCCAACGAGGTTGTCATCAAGGCGTTGATCGGGGCCAACAACCTGTTTGCCCGCGGCCGCCTCAAGCACGAATACCCGCACTCGTGGCGTTCGAAGAAGCCGATCATCTTCCGCAACACACCGCAGTGGTTTGTCCACATGGACAAGTCCATTCCCGGAATGAACGGCACCTTGCGAAACGTTGCGCTGAAGGCGATCGATGATACCCGGTTCGTGCCGGCGCGCGGCCAGACGCGGCTGCGCGGCATGATCGAGGACCGCCCTGACTGGGTGCTGTCGCGCCAGCGCGCCTGGGGTGTGCCGATTGCGGTGTTCGTCAATGAGGCAGGCGAGGTGCTGAAGGACGAAGCCGTCAACCAGCGCATCTTCGACGCGTTCCGGGTTGAGGGCGCGGATGCCTGGTACGCCGAGGGTGCGGCTGAACGCTTCCTCGGGTCCGAATACTCCACCAGTGAATGGACGCAGGTGCGTGACATCCTCGACGTGTGGTTCGATTCAGGCTCCACCCATGCCTTCTGCCTGGAGCAGCGCGACGACCTGAAGTGGCCTGCTGATCTGTACCTTGAAGGCTCCGACCAGCATCGCGGGTGGTTCCATTCCTCGCTGCTGGAGTCGTGCGGCACCCGTGGCCGCGCGCCCTATGACGCGGTGCTGACGCACGGCTTCACCATGGACGAGCAGGGCCGCAAGATGTCCAAATCGCTCGGCAACACCACCGTGCCGCAAGACGTCATCAAGCAGTACGGCGCAGATATCCTGCGCCTGTGGGTCGCCTCCGTTGACTATGCCGAGGACCAGCGCATCGGCCCGGAAATCCTCAAGTCCAACGTCGATGCATACCGCAAGCTGCGCAACACCCTGCGCTGGATGCTCGGTTCGCTGGCACACTTCCAGCGCGAAGATGCCGTCGCCGATGCCGACATGCCCGAGCTCGAGAAGCTGATGCTCAGCCATCTGGCCCGCCTCGACGCGGTGGTGCGCAAGGGCTACGACGAGTTCGATTTCCGCCGCATCTATTCCGCACTCGGCAACTTCATGAACATCGAGCTGTCGTCGTTCTATTTCGACGTGCGCAAGGACGCGCTGTACTGCGATGCGCCGTCCAGCCTGCGCCGCCGCGCATCACTCACCGTCATCGACCGCATCTTCAATTGCGTGGTCACGTGGATGGCGCCGATCCTGTCCTTCACCTGCGACGAGGCCTGGATGGAGCGCCACGGGCCTGAGGCTTGCGTGCACACCGAGCAGTTCCCCGAGGTGCCGGCCGTCTGGCGCGACAAGGCGCTGGAAGACAAGTGGGCGCGGGTGATGAAGGTCCGCTCCGTGGTTACGGGTGCGCTGGAAGTGGAGCGGCGCGAAAAGCGCATTGGCTCATCGCTCGAGTCCGCACCGGAAATCTACATCGAGGACGACGCCTTGCTGGCTGCCGTCTCGGATGTCGACGTGGCCGAGATCAGCATCACCTCGGGCGCGACCGTCACCGGCGGGGCAGGCCCCGCCGATGCCTGGCGCATGGACGAGGTGCGTGGCGTGGCCGTCGTGCCGTCCAGGGCCAAGGGCACCAAGTGCGCGCGCTCGTGGAAGGTGTCGACGGAGGTTGGCAGCGATGCCGAGTATCCCGACGTGACCCCGCGCGATGCCGATGCCCTGCGTGAATGGGCCAAGCGCGGCGTGACCGTGTGATGGTGGCTGGAGCCCGGCGCTTCTGGGGGCCGCTGTCTGCGGCCGGAACGGGCATTGCCGTGCTGGCGTACGTGCTGGACCAGGCGCACAAGTGGTACATGCTCGGCCCCTACGGCATTGCCGCACGCCAGCCGGTGAACGTCATGCCGGGGTTCGACCTGGTCATGGTGTGGAACTACGGCATCTCCTACGGCTGGTTTGCCTCGCATTCGCAGTTCGTCAAGTGGATGCTCATCATCCTGTCGCTGGTCATATCGGCCGTGCTGGTGATGTGGCTGGCCCGGCAGACCAGACCGTTGCTGGCAGCCGCCATCGGGCTGGTGCTGGGCGGTGCACTGGCCAACGCCACCGACCGGCTGGTGCACGGTGCGGTGGCTGACTTCTTCCACCTCTACGCCGGATCGTTCAGCTGGTACGTCTTCAACCTTGCCGACGTGGCCATCGTTGCCGGGGTGGCCGTGCTGATGTATGACTCCGTCTTCGGCAAGGGGCAGGATCAACCCCGCTGACTGACCGGCTTGTGATGGCCCGGGCCTTGCTTTCGCCCAAAACTGCTGTCACCCGTCACCGGTGGCGGCAATTGCGCGAGCCGGGGTCCTGCAACATTTGCTGCAGAATCTGCCGCCAGACGTATCGTAAGGAGAGGGTAATGCTGAAACGCTTGGTCAGGACCGGACTTGCCATTTGCGCCTTGCCGCTGCTGGCCGCCTGTTCGGAAACCAGTGTCATGGACGCGTTTGACGCCGGCAAGAGCACGCCGGACGAGAACGTCGTCAGCACCAACCGGCCCTTGTCGATGCCGCCAGACATGGCGCTGCGCCAGCCCGGCGCTGCCAATGCGCCTGCGCCCTCCAACGGCCTGGCCGTGCAGCAGGGCCAGCGCGGTTCGCCAACCTACCAGGCGCCGCCACCGCCGCAACCGTCCTACCAGCCGCCGGCCGCTGCCCAGCAGCAACCTGCCTGGCAGAATTCGGCGCCAGCGCCCGCACCGCAGCAGCAGGCCTATGCGCCGTCTGCGCCCGCAGCCCCGCAAGCCAGCACCGTCAAGCCGCAGGACAAGGTGTACTACGACAACGGCATCAACCCGTACAACGCTGACGGTACGCGCAAGACGCAAGCCACCCTCAACGAGGCACTGCGCCAGAAGAGCATCGAGAAGAAGCGTGCCCAGAACCCGAGTTACGGCACCATCTTCAACATGGGCGAAGTCTGGTCAGGCAACTGATTTTGGTGTTGCACATCCTGTCTCGCCGGGGCGATGTTACGAAGAGTTCAGTGGCACGTGAATGCACAATCGTGCATGCTGAATTCAACGTGATTTGATGTTTTCGCGACGGGCCGCCCATGCTTGCCATGTGGCCGCTTCACCTGCGATCCCACCTGACTGGAGGCCATCGTCTTGAACGCTGCTGGTGCACGCAAGCCATTCATCCGCCAATCCACTAGACTGTTCGCCGCCTGCGTGCTGACCACTGCACTGCTGCTGGCCATTGCGCTTCCAGCGCGCGCGCTGAACGTTGATGTCAAGCAGTACACGCTGCAAAACGGCATGCAGGTCATCGTGGTGCCGGACCGCCGTGCACCGGTCGTCACCCAGATGGTGTGGTACCGCGTCGGCTCGGCTGACGAGGAGCTCGGCAAGTCCGGTATTGCGCATTACCTCGAGCACCTGCTGTTCAAGGGCACGAAAACCCTCAAGCCGGGCGAGTTCTCGCGCATCATCCGCATCAATGGCGGTGAGGACAACGCCTTCACCAGCTACGATTTTACCGCCTATTACGAGCGCATCGCCACCGACCGGCTTGAGCTGGTCATGAAGCTCGAAGCCGATCGCATGGCTAACAGCGTTTTCGACGACAAGGACGTGAAGACCGAGCTTGAAGTGGTCAAGGAAGAACGCAGGTCGCGCACCGACAACGATCCCGCCGCCCTGATGAGCGAGCAGATGAACGCGACCGCCTACATCGCACACCCCTATGGCCGGCCGATCATTGGCTGGATGTCGGAGGTTGAAGGCTTGTCCGCCGCCGATGCCAAGGCCTTCTATGCAAGGCACTACACGCCAGCCAATGCAGCACTGGTTGTTGCCGGCGACGTTGACCCCGACACGGTCTACGAACTGGCGAAGAAGTATTACGGCGTGCTGAAGAACACCGCAGAGGTGCAGCCTCGCAAGCGCACCCTGGAGCCCTCGTTCATCGCTGCAAAGCGTGTCGAGATGTCGGACCCCCGCGTTGCCTCGCCGTCGATCAGCCGCATGTACATCGTGCCCGGCGTGAACCAGGCCGGACCGGGCGTCGGCGAAGCGCTTGACGTGCTGGGCACCGGATTGGGCCAGGGCTCGTCGTCATACCTGTACCGTGAGCTGGTGGTGCGCCAGCGCGTCGCCTCGCAGGTCCAGACCTGGTACAACGGTGACACGCTTGACCATGGCGAACTGTCCATCTCCCTCAATCCCGCGCCGGGTGTAGACGTGGCCGTGGCAGAACAGGCGCTGGACGCGGCACTGCTCAAGCTTAAGACCGACGGCATCGATCCGGCTCTGGTCGAACGCTCCAGGACGCAGCTGCTGGCCGCCACTGTCTACTCGCTCGACAGCCAGTTCCAGCTTGCCTACCTGTTCGGATCGCAGTTCGCCATAGGCCGCAGCGTAGAGGACACACTGGGTTGGACGGACCGCATCAAGCAGGTCACACCCGAACAGGTCACCAACGCCGCCAAGGCATTCCTGACCGCGAACCGCTCGACCACGGGCATCCTGCTGCCCGCGCCTGAAAAGGCGGCAGCCGCGGCAAACTGATTACCGCTCGCGCCCTCGCAACGACATTCAACCGGACAATCGGAAAACGGCATGATGAAAGCAGTCAAACTCACCCTGGTCATGATGCTCGCGGGCTTCCTGCAAATCGTCAGCGCCCAGGCATTCGAGATCAGGGAAGTGACCTCGCCCGGCGGCATCAAGGCCTGGCTGGTCTCCGACAGCACCATCCCGATGGTCGCCATGAACTTCTCGTTCAAGGGCGGCTCGGTCAGTGATCCTGCCGACAAGGTGGGCCGGTCATATTTCCTGTCCGGCATGCTCGATGAAGGCGCGGCCGACCTCGACAGCGAAGCCTTCCAGCAGCGCATGTCGGAACTCGCCGTCCGCATGTCCTGGCAGAACGATCGCGAGTCCTTCACCGGTGGTTTCCAGACGCTGACCGAGTACAAGAACGAGGCATTCGAGTTGCTGCGCAAGGCAGTCAACGAGCCACGCTTCGATGTTGCGCCGATGGACAAGGTGCGCGGCCAGATCCAGCTGTCGATCCAGGGCGATGCCGAAAACCCCTCGCGTATTGCCAACCGCGAGCTGCTCAAGTCGATCTTTGGCGACCACCCATATGCCCGCGATGAAAAGGGCAGCGTCGATACGGTTGCGGCCATGTCACCGGACGACCTGCGCGCGGCATGGAAGACGATGTTCACCCGTGACCGGCTCAAGGTTGCCGTGGTCGGAGATATTTCTGAGGAAGAGCTTGGCAAGGTGCTCGACAAGGTGTTCGGCAGCCTGCCTGCCAAGTCCGAACCAATGTCCGTGCCTGATGTGAAATGGCCGGAGACCGGCTCGATCACCATCGTTGAACGCGACATTCCGCAATCGGTCATGGCGTTCGCCATGCCCGGCATGGTCCGGTCCGACCCGGACTTCATGGCAGCCTATGTCATGAACTTCGTGCTGGGCGATGGCGGCTTCGGCTCGCGCCTGATGGAAGAGATCCGTGAAAAGCGCGGCCTCACCTATGGCATCTACACGGGCCTCGCGGCTTGGGGCAATGCCGGTCTGCTGTCCGGTTCGGTGTCTACCCAGAACAGCCGTGCAGGCGAAACCATTGACGTGCTGCGGGCTGAACTGAAGCGCATGGCCGAGACAGGCCCCACGGCCAAGGAACTGGAAGACGCCAAGACCTACCTGACCGGCTCCTATGCCCTGCGCTTTGATTCCAGCAGCAAGATCGCCAACCAGCTGCTCGGCATCCAGGAGGAAGACCTCGGCATCGACTATGTGATCAAGCGCAACGACATGATCAACGCGATCACCATCGAGGATGCAAAGCGCGTGGCCCAGCGCCTGATCAAGCCGCTGGACCTCAGCATTTCCATAGTCGGCCGGCCTGAAGGAATTCCGTTGAAAACCGGCGCGCCGGGCTAGGGTCTGGACCCCAAGCCTGCCGCATTGGTGCTGCTGCGAATCTGCTAGTGTGGCCTGCAATTCCGCACCATTGGGGCGCAGGATGAACGGGTGAGACCACGCATGATACGCACTGCCTCCAAACCATACCTGCAGGACCTTTCGGGCGTGATGTCAGATCGCGCCGGCAAGGCCGGGTTGACGCAGGCTGATATCGCGGCACTGGAAGTGCGCGCCAGTGCTGCGCGCGCCCGGCTCATTGATTTGTACGAGACCCGCGCGCTGCCGCTGTTGCGATTGCCCGAGCAGGATGTCGATCTGCCTGCCTGCCGCAGCGTTGCAGATTTCCTCACCGGTGGTGCAACCGACATCGTGTTCCTTGGCACGGGCGGCTCGTCGCTTGGTGCGCAGGCGCTCGCCCAGTTGGCAGGTTTCCGCGTGCCTGGCTGTGAGGCCGGTTTGCCAGCACGCCTGCACTTCTTCGACAACCTCGACGCGCACACCATGCAGCAGGCTCTCGACACCTTGCCGCTCGAGACCACCCGGACATTCATCGTGTCGAAATCCGGCGGCACGCCTGAGACCATGGTGCAGGCGCTTTGCTTGCTCGACGCTTTGGCGCGCCGCGGACTTGTCGCGGCAGACCATTGCGCTGCCCTGACCGAACCGGGCGATGCCGCCCGCAATCCCTTGCTCAAGCTGGCCGAACGGCATGGCCTGAGGCTGCTCGACCACGACCCCAAGGTTGGTGGCCGGTTCTCGGTGCTGTCCAATGTCGGCATGGTGCCGGCACTGGTGGCCGGCCTCGAGCCCGAGGCCATTCGCGCCGGAGCCGGTGTGGTGATGCAGGCCGTGCTTACTTCGCCCGAGGCGGACCCTGTTCAAGGCGCGGTGGCCTGCGTCGCGCTGCAGGAAGCCCGTGGCATGAACGTCTCGGTGATGATGCCCTATGCCGACCGGCTCCGGCTGTTCTCGGCGTGGTATGCGCAATTGTGGGCCGAGAGCCTCGGCAAGCAGGGGCTGGGCTCGCAACCCGTTGCCGCTGCCGGGCCGGTCGACCAGCACTCACAGATGCAACTGTTCATCGATGGCCCTGCTGGCAGACTGGTCAACCTGATTGCACCCGCCACGGCGGGGCAGGGCCCGCTGCTGCCGCAAGACCTGTCGGGGGATCCGCAGCTTGCCTACCTCGCCGGGCGCACGGTGGGTGACGTCACCTCCTGCCAGCAGACCGCAGCAGCTGAAGTCCTGTCGCGCAATGGCCGGCCGGTACGGGTGTTTTCAGTGGATAAGGTGGATGCCTTCACCACCGGCGCCCTCATGATGCACTTCATGCTTGAAACCATACTGGCCGGGTTCATGATGAACATTGATCCGTTTGACCAGCCGGCCGTGGAGCAGGGCAAGGTTCTCACGCGCGAATACCTTCAGGCCATGGACGGCTAGGCCTGTCGCCTGAACGGACCACCTCGACTGCGTTTGGCACCATGATCCGCAAACTGTCAGAAAACACTATCAATCGCATCGCCGCCGGCGAGGTGATCGAGCGGCCTGCGTCGGTGGTCAAGGAACTGGTTGAGAACGCACTCGATGCCGGCGCAACCGCAATCGACATCACCTTGTCGGGTGGTGGCCGCAACCTGATTCGCGTCGCCGACGACGGCTGCGGCATGAGCGCGGACGAGCTTGACCTGGCAGTGGAGCGCCACGCCACCTCAAAGCTGGCGGAAGATGACCTCGTCAACATCCGCACGCTGGGGTTTCGCGGCGAGGCGCTGCCGTCGATCGGATCGGTGTGCCGGCTCAAGATCCTTTCGCGCCCGCGCGGTGGCGGCGAGGCGCACGAGATCCGCGTCGAGGGTGGCCGAAAGCAGCCGGTGCGGCCCGCGTCCCATCCGGCCGGCACCCAGATCGAGGCGACGGACCTGTTCTACGCGGTGCCGGCGCGGCTGAAGTTTCTCAAGTCCGAGCGGGCAGAAACGGCGCAGGCCGCCGATGTGATCCGGCGCCTGTCGCTGGCGCATCCGCAGGTTCGGTTCACACTGATGTCTGACGGGGCCGAACTTGTGTCGTTGCGGGCAAGCGATCTGCCGGATCGCATCCGCGCCCTGATGGGAGATGAATTCTCCAGCAATTCCATAGGGTTGAGGGCTCATCGTGACGGCGTTCACCTGACCGGGCAGATCGGCTTGCCGACCTATTCGCGCGCGCAGGCCAACCAGCAGTTCGTCTACGTGAACGGGCGGCCGGTGCGCGACAAGGTCATCGCGGGCGCGCTGCGCGGGGCCTATGCCGACTTCATGATGCGCGGCCGCCACCCGGCAGTTGCACTGTTCATTACCATCGAACCGGGCGAGGTCGACGTGAACGTCCACCCGGCCAAGACGGAAGTCCGGTTTCGTGATGCAGGCCTTGTGCGCGGGCTGATTGTTGGCTCCATCCGCCAGGCGCTGGCGGGGGCAGGCCAGCGCGGCCCGGCCAACGTGTCGGCGGGAACAATGGCCGCATTCCGGCCGGAACCGCGTGCCTACGCAGCAAGCTTTGCCCCGCCCCCCCGGCCCGGGTTTGCCGAGGTGCAGGCCGCATTCGAGGCTTTCGCGCCACCGTCCGGTGCGGTTGCCAGCGAGCCGCCAGCGCCAGAAATGCTGGATGCGCCGCTTGGTGCCGCACGTACGCAAGTCCATGAAAACTATATCATTTCCCAGACTCGCGAAGGTGTGGTGATCGTCGATCAACATGCAGCGCATGAGCGGCTTGTCTACGAACGGATGAAGGCGCAGCGCGCCGCGGAAGGCGTGGCACGGCAACCGCTGCTGGTGCCGGAGATCATCGACATGGACGCCGCAACCGCCGCGCGCCTGCTCGATCACGCCGAAGAACTGGAAGCAGCAGGGCTGGTGATTGACGGGTTCGGACCAGCCTCGATTGCCGTGCGCGAAGTGCCGGCGCTGATTGCGGGAAGCAATATTGCGAGGCTTATCAAGGACCTGGGCGACGACATCGCGGCTCTCGATTCAAGCTCCGGTGTGCAGGAGCGCGTCGATCATGTGCTGGCGACGATGGCGTGCCATGGCTCGGTGCGCTCGGGGCGCCGCCTGAAGCCGGAGGAAATGAACGCATTGTTGCGCGAAATGGAAGCAACACCTCATTCGGGCCAGTGCAATCATGGCCGGCCGACGTGGGTTGAGCTGAAATTGAGTGATATCGAGCGTCTGTTTGGTCGCAATTGACATCGCGAGTTAACGGCGGTTGTAACAAGCATGAACGGCAGGATTAACGCCCGGATTAACGCCGCTTCAGCGCATCAAGGCCGTGCACCAGCAGCCCGGCCAGCAGCCCCCAGAACGCCGCCCCGATGCCGAACGCCGCTATGCCCGACGCGGTGAAGATGAACGTCGTGGCTGCCGCAAACCGCGTGGCCGGTTGCTCGAACGCTGAAGCGGCTGCACCCATCAGGGGCGTGATCAGGGCAAGGCCCGCAACCACCGCGATGATGGCCTTCGGCATGACCAGGATGGTGGCGGTGATGGCCGGTCCGAACAGCCCGAGCAAAGCCCAGAAGCCCGCATAGGCAATGCCGACCTTCCAGCGCTGCGCCTTGTCCGGGTGGACGTCGTCGCCAAGGCAGATCGCGGCGGTGATGGCGGCCATGTTGAAGGTATGCGCGCCGAACAGTGCCGCGATGGCAGAGCCGATGCCGGTGACGCCAAGGGCGGCCTGCACCGGCGGGTTGTAGCCGCTGGCGCGCAGCACGGCAAAGCCGGGCAGGTTCTGCGAGGCCATGGTGACGAGGTAGAGGGGCAGGCCGAGGCCGATGAGGACGGCCGGCGAGAACACCGGCGGAATGAACACCAGCGGTGTGGCGTCAAAGGCGAGCTGCGGCGCGGGCACACCGGCAAACGCAAAGGCGAGCACGAGTCCTGCCGCCAGCGCCGCCAGCACGGCGAACAGCGGGTTGAACAGCCGCACCACCAGGAACACGGCAATCAGCGGCAACACCAGTTGCCAGTCGCTCACGGCATGGGTGGCAACGGCGATGCAGAACGGCAGCAGCACGCCTGCGAGCATGCCTGACGCGATGCCGGTGGGAATGGCCGATACGGCGCGATTGACCGGTGGCAATGCCCCGGTCAGCGCAATCAGCACCCCGGCGAAAATGAACGCACCGACCGCCTCGTTGATGTTGATGCCGGTGGAGGCGGCAATCATCGCCGCACCAGGCGTTGACCACGCCAGCACCATGGGTACGCGCTTCCAGGCGCTGAGCGTCAGTGAGCCAATGGCCTTGGCGAAGCAGACTGCTGCAACCCAGGACGCGGTTTGCTCTGGCGATGCGCCGACCGACTGCGCTGCCGCCAGCACGAGCGCGATTGTCGAGCCGTAGCCGACGAGCGCTGCCACCAGCGCCGCCGATATCATCGAGGCGCGCATCAGCCTGCATCTCCTGCAAGCTGAAGCGTCAGCACCCGCGTCTCGCCATAGTGGCTGTCATTGATGGTGGTGAACGGCGCAGGGACGTCGAGGTCTGCCTTGGTGGATTCCTCGACCACGACGACCGCCTCTGGTGCAAGCCAGCTCCCGGCGACAAGTGCGCAGAGCGCCTTGTCCGCCAGGCCCTTGCCATAGGGCGGGTCGATAAACACCAGCTCGAAAGGGCTCATCGGGGCACAGGGGCCGAGCTTTGCCGCATCGCGCCGCCACAGCTTGACCTGACCGATCACGCCGAGTGAATCGGCGTTGCGCCGGATCAGGCCGCGCGCGGCTTCACTGTCGTCGATGGACAGCAGGTTTCGGGCCCCGCGCGACAGTGCCTCGAGTCCCAGGGCACCGGTGCCAGCGAACAGGTCAAGCACTCGCGTGCCCTCGATGGTGAAATCCGGCACGCCATGTTCCAGCCGGTTGAAAATGGACTCGCGCACCCGGTCCGAGGTGGGGCGGGTGGCCTTGCCTTCCGGTGCCTGCAGGGGGCGGCCCCTGAACTTACCGCCGACGATCCGCACCGCGTGCTCCCGGCTTGCCTGAAGGTTTGCCTGAAGGCTTGCCGGTGGGCTTGCCAGCCGGTTTTCCAGCCGGCTTGCCTGAAGGCCTGCCAGACCTGGATTCTGCCGGTTTGCCCGACCGTGCCTCTGCCGGTTTGCCGGACGGCTTGCCAGTCCGGGTCTCGATTGGCTTGCCGGACGGCTTTCCCTCCGGCTTGCCCGGCCGGGCATCGGCTGGCCGTGCGGAACTCCGCGCAGGTGGCTTGCCTGCGCTGTCGCCTGAAGGCCGTGCGGCCGTGCGCCTGCCGGGCCGAACCGGCTTGCCGCCTTCGCCCTTGGCCGCGTGACCTTCACGCCTGCTGCCACCCCGGATCTGTTCGGCGATGACTTTCGGCGACACCTCGTCGACCTCGCCACGCGGCAGTTCGCCGAGCTGGAACGGACCGAACGACACCCGGATCAGCCGGTTGACCTTGAGGCCGAGGTGCTCGCAGATGCGCTTGACCTCGCGGTTCTTGCCTTCGCGCAGTGAAATCGTCAGCCAGACGTTGGCGCCTTGCTGCTTGTCCATCGTCGCCTCGATGGGGCCGTACTTAACACCCTCGACCGTGAGGCCATCCTTCAGCGGTTCCAGCGCGGCCGGTTCGATGGTGCCGTGCGCGCGCACCCGGTAACGGCGGATCCAGCCGGTGGCCGGCAGTTCCAGCAGCCGGGCCAACTCGCCGTCATTGGTGAGCAGCAACAGGCCCTCGGTGTTGATGTCGAGCCGCCCGATGGAGATGACGCGCGGCATTTCGTCGGGCATCTTGTCGAACACCGACGTGCGTCCCTGTTCGTCGCGGTGCGACACCACCAGCCCGGACGGCTTGTGATAGCGCCACAACCGCGCCTGCTCGCGCTCCGGCATTGGCTGGTCGTCAACCTCCACCAGGTCGGCGACCCCGACATTGAGCGCAGGCGAGATGATGACCTTGCCGTTGACCTTTACCCGGCCGGCCTCGATCCACTTCTCGGCGTCGCGGCGCGAACACAGCCCGGCGCGCGCCATCACCTTGGCGATGCGTTCGGGCTGGCTGTCGTCAGATGGAGCTGGCGGTTTGGCGCTGGACCTTGTCATGGCGATGCTTGTATCAGACGAAAAGCCGCGCTGCCTACACCCGAGTTTTCAAGCGTCGAGGATGACCACACCATGAAAGCCCCGCTGCACCCCGCCATGGTCCGTGCGTTCGAGGAAGCCGAACAGGCGCTCGAGCGTGGCGAGGTGCCGGTGGGCGCATGCGTTGTGAAGGACGGTGCCATCATCGCCAGCGCCGGCAACCGCACCCGCGAGCTGAACGACCCGACCGCCCATGCGGAGGTGCTGGCCATCCGCGCGGCGGGCCAGGTGCTGGGGTCGGAGCGGCTGACGGGCTGCGATCTGCACGTCACGCTGGAACCGTGCGCCATGTGCGCGGCAGCGATTTCGTTCGCGCGCATCGGGCGGTTGTACTTCGGTGCGGGCGACGAGAAGATGGGGGGCGTCGAACACGGCGCGCGGTTCTTCAGCCAGCCAACCTGCCACCATGCGCCGGAGGTCTATTCGGGGCTGGGCGAGGCAAGGGCGCGTGAGCTGATGACCGGGTTCTTCAAGGACCGGCGGTAAACGCCGGCGTACCCCAGTCCATCCTCGCCATGTTTCACCGCACCATGTCATCCCCGGCCTTGTGCCGGGGATCCATGCTCCATAGGCCCTCGGGACAAGCCCGAGGGTGACAGGATGAGGGTGAGGCGGGGTCCGGTTCCGGTCCACGCCGGCTGACGGTTCTGCTGGGTCCCGGAACAAGTCCGGGACACAACATCAACAGTCCCCGCACGAGCCCGAGGGTGACAGGATGAGGGTGAGGCGGGGTCCGGTTCCGGTCCACGCCGGCTGACGGTTCTGCTGGGTCCCGGAACAAGTCCGGGACACAACATCAACAGTCCCCGCACGAGCCCGAGGGTGACAGGATGAGGGTGAGGCGGGGTCCGGTTCCGGTCCATGCCGGCTGACGGTTCGCTGGGTCCCGGAACAAGTCCGGGACACAACATCAACAGTCCCCGCACGAGCCCGAGGGTGACAGGATGAGTATGAGGCGGGGTCCGGTTCCGGTCCACGCTGGCTGACGGTTCTGCTGGGTCCCGGAACAAGTCCGGGACACAACATCAACAGTCCCCGCACGAGCCCGAGGGTGACAGGATGAGGGAGAGGCGGGGTCCGGTTCCGGTCCACGCCGGCTGACGGTTTGCTGGGTCCCGGAACAAGTCCGGGACACAACATCAACAGTCCCCGCACGAGCCCGAGGGTGACAGGATGAGGGAGAGGCGGGTCCGGTTCCGGTCCACGCCGGCTGACTCATTTTCCAAGCAACAGGCGCTAACCGGCTGATTTGATTCGCATCTCCATGACCGCTTCAAGCGCGCGTTTCATCTGGTCGCGCAGGGGCCGCGATGCGGTCAGGATGTCGTCGATGCGGAAGAACTCGTGCACGCGGAACGGGTTGACCGGCGGTTCCAGCCAGATGTCGCAGCGATAGGCCTGGCGGTGCAGGCCGGCAATCACCTGTTGCTGGATCTGCATCGATCCGGCGGCAAGGTCCGAGGTGCGCGGCGTTGCCCGCCCGCGCGGGGCAGGCCGGCCGATCACGTTGACCGCGACAACCAGGTCGCACGATTGCAGGTGGGATATCGGCACCGGGTTGACGCAGCCGCCGTCGACCAGCACGGCGTCGCCCGGCGGGGCCGAGATCACGCCGGGTATGGCAATGCTGGCGGCGACCGCATCGACGGTGGGGCCACTCGAAAAGCACAGTTCGGTGCCGGCGTAGAAATCGCACGCCACGACGGTGACCGGGATCATCAGGTTTTCCAGCCGGTCCGGCACCTCGTCGGGCAGCACGATGCGCACCAGTTGCCCGCCATCGAACAACGGGTTTGACAGCGGGTTCAGGCTGATCAGGTCGAGCACGCCGCCGCGGCCGGACGAGAATGCCCGCCGGGCAGCGTCGAGCCGGTTGGACAGCACGTCACGCGCATGGTCCTCGACCGACTGGGCCGACGGCACGGCGGCATAGGCCACGCCGAGCAGGGCACCGATGCTGGTGCCGGCAATGTGCGACGGGCGCAAGCCCAGTTCGTCAAAGGCGTGCAGGGCCTGGATGTGGGCAAGCCCGCGTGCGGCGCCGCCTCCCAATGCCAGACCGATGGTCGGTGCACCCACGTGTCAAGCTCCTGCTTTCCGGGCGTAGTCCCAGGCCACGTCTGCCATGGGTTCGACCAGGTCAGCCATTTCTGCGGCGCGGGCGTTGGCGGCAGTGCCGTCACGGACCCGGCCGACGATGCCCTGGAAGATCGCCGCCATCCGGAAGAAATTGTAGGCGAGATATGTGTCGAGATCAGGAATGCCCTCGAGGCCGCGTTGGTCGCAATAGGCGGCCACGTAGTCTTCCAGCGGCGGTATGCCGGGCAGACTGAGATGCTCGACAAGCGAACCAACGCCCGCTCCGGTCTGAGACGGCGGCATGCGCCACTGCATCAGGTGGTAGGTGAAGTCGGCCAGCGGATCGCCCAGCGTGGACAGTTCCCAGTCCAGCACCGCCCGGATCGACGGTTGGCCTGCGTGGATGATGCAGTTGTCGAGGCGGAAGTCGCCGTGCACCAGCGCTGCCTGGCCGGACGAGGGCGCGGCATCGGGCAGCCAGTCCATCAGCCGCTCCATGCTGGCGATCTTTCCGGTTTGCGAGGCCACATACTGTTTTGACCAGCGGGTGACCTGGCGCGCAACATAGCCCTCCGGCCTGCCAAAGTCGGCAAGCCCGGCGGCGGCATAGTCGACCGAGTGAAGATCGGCCATGAACCGGTTCATGGAGGCAAAGATCGCCGCGCGGTCCTCGCCCGGCAGGTCCGGCATGTGCGGTTCCCAGAACACCCGGCCGGCGGCAAAGTCCATCACGTAGAACGCCGTGCCGATGACGCTGTCGTCCTCGCACAGCACGTGCGACTGCGCGACCGGCAAACCCTGGCCATGCAGTGCGGCGATGACCTTGTACTCACGGTCCACCGCATGGGCGGACGGCAGCAGCTTGCCCGGCGGCTTGCGGCGCAGCACGTAGGAGCGGGACGGCGTGACCAGCTTGTAGGTGGGGTTGGACTGGCCGCCCCTGAACTGCTCGACAGTCAGCGGACCCTGGTAGCCTTGCATGTTTGCTGCAAGCCAGTGATCCAGGGCCGTCTCATCGAAGCGGTGCGCGTCGCGCACGTCGCCGGTGCCGGAAAACTCGGCCTGCCGGTCGATGCTGGTGCCACTCACGGGTGCAACCCCTGCAGGAACGGCAACATGGCCGACAGCGTTTCCTCGGGCGCTTCCTCGGCCAGGAAATGCCCGCACGGCACGGCTGTCCCCGAGACGTTGTCTGCCCAGCGCTGCCAGGTGTCGAGCGTACTGCCGGCCTTGCGGGCAAAGCCGGTACCGCCCCACATGGCCAGCATCGGCGCGATGATCTTGCGGCCTTCGTCCAGCGCGGTCTGGTCGTGCTCCACGTCGCAGGTGGCGCCTGCGCGATAGTCGTTGCACATCGCCTCGGCCACGGCCGGGTTGGCAATGTGGGTGCGATACTCCGCCAGCGCCTGCGGGTCGAAGCAGTCGAGCGTGCCGGACCCTGTCCACGAGGCGAGCGTGCTGTCGATGTAGAACTGAGGGCTCGCCCCGATCAGCCGCTCGGGGAACGGCTGCGGGCGGGCGAGGAACATCCAGTGATAGCTGTCCACCGCACCCTTGACCGATTGCAGCGCACGCCATTGCTCGATGGTCGGCACGATGTCGAGGGTAACGAGGGTATCCACCACGGCGTGATGGTCCAGCGCCATGCGGTAGGCCACGCGCCCGCCCCGGTCATGACCGGCCACGGCGAAGCGGCCATGCCCAAGCTTGGCCATCACCGCCACCAGGTCGTTGGCCATGGCGCGCTTGGAGTAGGGCAGGTTGTCAGCGGTGTTGGCGGGCTTCGACGAGCGGCCATAGCCGCGCAGGTCCGGAATGACCACGTAGAAGTGTTCGGCAAGCTGCTGGGCGATTTTGTGCCACATGGCGCCGGTTTGCGGGAACCCGTGGATCAGCAGCAGCGGATTGCCGCTGCCGCCGGTGCGCACGAAAATCTCTGCCGCATCGCCGGTGACGCTTCGTTCCTCAAATCCCGGAAACAATTGAGCCATACTTCACGCCTTTTCCCGTTCGATTGCCCGCCAGCCGATGTCGCGCCGGCAGAACCCTTGCGGCCAGTCAATCGCATCGACGGCCCTGTAGGCAAGCGCTTGTGCCTCGCTGACGGTTGCGGCCCGCGCGGTAACATTGAGCACGCGTCCGCCATTGGCGATGATGCGCTCACCATCGGCTTTCGTGCCGGCATGAAAGATGTGCACGCCGCGGTCAGCGCCAGCGGCTTCAAGGTTGCGGATTTCGGCGCCTTTCGTCACGTCGCCCGGATAGCCCTTTGCCGCCATCACCACGGTGAGCGCGGCCTCATCGCGCCAGCGCACCGACACCTTGTCCAGCGTGGCGTCGCAGGCGGCCAGCATCAGGGTGACGATGTCGTCCTTCAGCCGCATCATCAGCACCTGGCATTCGGGGTCGCCGAACCGCACGTTGTACTCGATCAGTTGCGGGCCCTTGGCCGTGATCATCAGCCCGGCGAAGAACACGCCCTGGAACGGGCAACCTTCGGCGTTCATTGCGCGCATGGTGGGCAGTATGATCTCGTCCATGGTGCGCTGGCACATCTCGTCCGTCATGACGGGTGCAGGCGAATAGGCCCCCATGCCGCCGGTATTGGGGCCTGTGTCGCCTTCGCCCACGCGCTTGTGGTCCTGCGCGGTGCCGAAGGCGATGGCAGTGCGGCCATCGCACAGCGCAAAGAACGAGGCTTCCTCGCCATCGAGATATTCCTCGATCACGCACTCGGCCCCAGCAGCTCCAAACTTGCCGGCAAAGATGTCGCGCACGGCGGCTTGCGCCTCGGCCATGGTCATGGCCACGGTGACGCCCTTGCCGGCGGCAAGGCCGTCGGCCTTGACCACGATGGGCGCGGACTGTGCGTCGAGGTACGACAGCGCATCGGCTTCGTTGGCAAACCGGCCATAGGCGCCAGTCGGGATGTTGTACTTGGCGCAGATGTCCTTGGTGAAGCCCTTCGAGCCTTCAAGCCGGGCGGCAGCCGCAGACGGGCCGAACGTCCGGATACCGCCGGCGCGAAGCTCGTCCGCCAAGCCGGCCACCAGCGGCCCTTCCGGTCCGACAACCACAAGGCCGATACCCTGCAGGTTGCAGAAGTTGATCACTGCCGCCGCATCGCCGGTATCCAGCGTGACGACCTCGGCGACCTGTGCAATGCCGGCATTGCCCGGCGCGCAGTAGAGCGTACCGGTCAACGGCGACTTGGCGATTGCCCAGGCCAGCGCATGTTCGCGGCCCCCCGATCCGATCAGCAGAATGTTCATGTCGCGCGTGCCAGCCTCCTTGCTTAAGCGGTGTGTTTTGGCATCCAATAGGGCTGATTGAAAGGATTCTTCTGACCCATGTCCACTGATTGGCCACCGCCTGCCTATGACCCGGTAACGGGCGAGCTGCTCGATGACGAGCCGGCGCCGGTTGTGTCGAACGTGGCTGAATTCTCCGTATCCGAGCTGTCTGGCGCGCTGAAGCGCACGCTGGAAGACACCTTCGGGCATGTCAGGGTGCGCGGCGAACTTGGCCGCGTCTCGCGGCCCGGATCCGGGCATCTGTACCTGGACCTGAAGGACGACCGCGCCGTGATCTCCGGCGTGATCTGGAAAGGCCAGGCGGCACGGTTGAAGATCCAGCCCGAACAGGGTCTGGAAGTCATCGTCACCGGGCGCATCACCACGTTCCCGGGCCAGTCGAAATACCAGATCGTCATTGACACCATGGAACCGGCAGGTGCCGGCGCGCTGATGGCGCTGCTGGAGGAACGCCGCAGGAAGCTGGCCGCCGAGGGCCTGTTCGACGACGAACGAAAGCGCGAACTGCCCTACCTGCCCAAAGTCATTGGCGTGGTGACTTCGCCGACTGGCGCGGTTATCCGGGACATCCTGCACCGGCTGTCGGACCGGTTTCCACGCCACGTGCTGGTGTGGCCGGTGCGCGTGCAGGGCGAGGCCAGTGCTGCCGAGGTAGCCAATGGCATTGCCGGGTTCAACGCACTGGAGCAGGGCGGCGCGATACCGCGGCCAGACCTGATCATCGTGGCGCGCGGCGGCGGCAGCCTTGAGGACCTGTGGGGGTTCAACGAGGAAATTGTGGTGCGCGCGGCTGCCAACAGTGCCATTCCGCTGATCTCGGCGGTGGGCCACGAAACCGACTGGACGCTGGTCGACCACGCTGCCGACTGGCGCGCACCCACGCCGACCGCTGCCGCTGAACGCGCCGTGCCGGTGCGCTCGGAACTGATCGCCTACGTGGCAGACCTTGCTGCCCGCCATCACCGGGCGGCGCACCGGGCGATGGATGAACGCCGCACCCGGGTGATGGCGGCGGGCCGTGGGCTGCCCCGGCCTGATGACCTGCTGGCGCTGGCGCGGCAACGCTTCGACAACGCGTCGGCGCGGCTGGACCAGTCGCTGAAGGCGGCAACCACCCACCACCGCAACCGGCTGGACCGGGCCTCGGCGCGGCTCAGCGTCAGGCCGCTGCGGCAGCAGATTGCCCGTGACCGCGACATGCTGATCAGGTTGCAGCGGCAAGGCGCGCGCGCCATGGGCGGGCGGATCGAGAGCTTGCGCGGGCAATGGTCGAGGGCGGCAGTGCGGCTCAACGTGCGGCCGTTGTCAGACCAGATCGTGCGTGACCGGGGGGCGGCAGCACGGCTGTTCCAGCAGGCGTCGCGCGCTGTCACCGCAGGGCTGGAGGCCCGCCGCACACGGCTGGACAGCTCGGCCAAGCTCCTCTCGGCGTTCTCGTATCACTCGGTGCTGAACCGCGGATTTGCGCTGGTGCGCGATGCTGACGGCCAGCCCATCCGCTCCGTGGCAGCGACCGCCAGGGGCATGGCCGTGGACATCGAGTTTGCCGATGGCAACACGAGTGCGGTCATCGGGACAGGCGGCGGCAAGCCCGCCTCACCTGCCGCAAAACCGGCATCGGGGCGCACCGGCGGGCAGGGCAGCCTGTTCTGACGCGACGGCGCGAAGGACAGGCTTGCAGTAACTAACGTGCAAGTAATGCACTGCAACCTCTTTTCAAGTGTGTTGCTGGGGTCTAATAGAGTAATCCCATGAACTTCGAAGCGCCATTTTCAGCCGCCAAGGAAGCCCGCGTCCGCTATCACGACGCCGACTTCCAGATCGTCCGCCCGGGCGAGTTCGTTCGCTGTGCTGTAACTGGCAGGGCGATCCGGCTGGAAGACTTGCGCTACTGGTCGGTGGAGCGGCAGGAAGCCTATGCCTCTGCCGAGATCGGCATGAAGCGTCACCTTGAAGTCATCGGCAAGGGCTGACCCGCCTCTACTCCAGCCCGCCAACCGTTTCCGCAATCAGGCTGTCGACCACCGCGCGCATGGCTTCTTGCGCATCGGCACCACCCTTCAGGGCCGATGCATGCACACCGCGTTGCCGGTCGGCGCTGTTGCCGTTGCGGGCAATGGTGCGAACCGTCTGCAATTGGTCAAGGCAGCCAAGTTGTGCTGCATCTTCCGCCACCAGTTCGATCAGTTCGTCGGCCAGGTCAGCGAACGGCACCAGTTCGGCCTTGCCGAAATCCATCAGGCCTTCGGAGATGCCATAGCGCTGTGCCCGCCAGCGGTTCTCGTTGACCAGGAAGCGTTCGTACTGGCGCCAGCGCTGGTTGTTGAGCCGCAGCCGGAACAGCATGTGCGCGATGCACTGAACCAGCGTGGCAATGGCAATCGCATCGTCCAGCCGTGGCGTGACATCGCAGATGCGCGATTCCAGCGTCGGGAAGCGGGCTGAGGGGCGCAGGTCCCACCAGATCTTGGTGGCATCCTCGATGACGCCAGCGCGAACCAGCGTCTCGACGGTGCGCGTGTATTCGCCGAAGCTGGAGAACACCGGAGGAAGCCCGGTGCGGGGCAGGTTGTCGAATATGCTGAGCCGGTAGGAGGCAAGCCCGGTGTCGCGGCCCTCCCAGAACGGCGACGAGGCCGACAGCGCCAGCAGGTGCGGCAGGAAATAGGCAAGCTGGCCCAGCAGGTCGATGCGCAGGTCCTCGTCCTCGATGCCGACGTGCACATGCATGCCGCAGATCAGCATGCGCTGGCCGACCCCGGCGAGGTCACGGGCAAGTGCCTGGTAGCGTTCCCTGTTGGTGTGGCGCTGCTGCTGCCAGTCACCGAAGGGGTGGGTGGCAACCGCAACCGGTGCAAGGCCGAAGGTTTCTGCCACGCCCGCAATGGTGCGGCGCAAATGCGCCAGCTGTTCGCGTGCCTGCGGTATGGTCTTGCACACCGATGTGCCGACCTCGATCTGGCATTGCAGGAATTCCGGGCTGACCTGGCCTTTCAGTATGCGCGTGCATTCATCCATCAGCCCGTCCGGCGCAGCCACGAGATCACGTGACTGCCGGTCGACCAGCAAGTATTCCTCTTCGATGCCGAGGGTGAATGAAGGTGCAAGTGTAACCATGACTTGCAACGATTGGCGCAATTGCTGCCGTCTGACAAGTGCTTGCGTTACTTGCGGGAGCTGATCAGGCCAGTTGCCTGATAAAGCCGTGATCCTTGTTCAGGATCAGGAAGAAGTTTGCGAAGATGATCAGCCAGGTGAAGCCGCGCGAGAGGCCGGTCTGTATGGCCCTGTCGGTGTTGGACCGGTGTGAGCGCATCAACACGACGGCGATGACACACAGTCCGTTGATGATGCCGAGCTGCAAGGCGAGCGGATAATCGCCCTTGAAAAAGAACGCATGGAGCCAGGCGGCTTCATGGTCAGACATGATGTACTTCAGCATGGCTCTTCCACTTTCACCAAAAAGCCAGTTGATCGACGCCCCCTTTCAAATGGTGTATTGTGAACGCTGGTAGGTTAACAGGCCGTTTCCCCGCCAACGGGCCAGCGGTGGCGTCCCCTGCTGTTGCCGGATTGGGCGGCAGCGCCACATCACTTGCATTTTCGTCGGCTATGGCTCAATTAACGCTGTAACGGACGCAAGTGTTTGTCCGGTACGCGAGAGTAAATAACATGACAACATGGTCCCCATCGAGCTGGCGCTCGTTCCCCATCAAGCAGGTTCCGGCCTACGCCGACCAGGCCGCGCTCGAGGTTGTCGAGCAGCGCCTGTCGAAGTTTCCCCCGCTGGTGTTTGCCGGCGAGGCACGCAAGCTGAAGCGCAAGCTGGCCCGCGTGGCGGAAGGCAAGGCGTTCCTGCTGCAAGGCGGCGACTGTGCCGAAAGCTTTGCCGAACACCAGGCCGACAACATCCGCGACTTCTTCCGCGTGTTCCTGCAGATGGCGGTGGTGCTGACGTTTGCCGGCGGCCACCCGGTGGTCAAGGTGGGCCGCATTGCCGGCCAGTTCGCCAAGCCGCGCTCATCCGACTTCGAGACCATCGACGGCGTGGAACTGCCCAGCTACCGCGGCGACATCATCAACGGCATCGAGTTCACCGAAGCCTCGCGCATGCCGGACCCGGAGCGCCAGATCATGGTCTACCGGCAGTCGGCGGCAACGCTCAACCTGCTGCGCGCGTTTGCGATGGGTGGTTATGCCAACCTGGAGCACGTGCACCGCTGGACGCTGGGCTTCCTGAAAGGTTCGCCCGCCTCGGAGCGCTACCAGCACCTGGCCGACCGGATTTCGGAGACGCTGGGCTTCATGCGCGCCTGCGGCATCAACCCGGATACGACCCCACAGCTCAAGTCCACCGAGTTCTACACCTCGCACGAGGCGTTGTTGCTGGGCTACGAGCAGGCGATGACCCGCATCGATTCAACCTCGGATGAATGGTACGCCACGTCGGGCCACATGCTGTGGATCGGCGACCGGACCCGCCAGCCCGACCATGCCCACCTGGAGTTCTGCCGCGGCGTGCAGAACCCGATCGGGCTGAAGTGCGGGCCTTCCCTGCAGGCTGACGAGCTGATCCGGCTGATCGACATTCTCAACCCGGCAAACGAGGCTGGCCGGCTGACGCTGATTGCCCGCTTCGGCGCCGGCAAGGTGGGCGATCACCTGCCTGCATTGATCCGCAAGGTGGAAGCCGAAGGCCGCAAGGTGGTTTGGTCGTGCGATCCGATGCACGGCAACGTCATCAAGGCCTCGTCGGGCTACAAGACCCGGCCGTTCGACTCGATCCTGTCGGAAGTGCGCGACTTCCTCGCCATTCACCGCGCCGAAGGCACCCATGCCGGCGGCATCCACGTCGAGATGACCGGCCAGAACGTCACTGAATGCACCGGTGGTGCGCGCGAGGTCAGCGATGACGAGCTCGCCGACCGCTACCACACCCACTGCGACCCGCGGCTGAATGCCGACCAGTCGCTGGAACTGGCATTCCTGGTGGCGGAGGAACTGCGCAAGGTACCGGTTGCGACCGAAGACAGCGACGACGAGGAAAGCTTCGAGGCAGCCGAGTAGCAATCCGGCCGTTCAGCGTACCCGTGCCGTGCCTGCGCGCGTCAGGTTGAGCAGGTTGCCGGCCAGGATGAGGGCGGCGCCTGCGGCGGTGTACACGTCGATGACCTCGGCATAGAGCAGCCAGCCGGTGATGGCGGTCAGCGGCACCCGCAGGAAATCCATCGGGATGACGACGGTCGCATCGGCGTGCAGCATGGCCCGGGCCATGCAGTAGTGCGAGAAGGTGCCGCAAATGCCCACTCCGAGCATGTAGGGCCACAGCTCCACCGGCATCGGCTGCCAGACGGTCCAGGCCGGAATGATGCCCATGATCGACTGGATGACCATCATCCAGAATACGATCCGCACCACGTCCTCGGTGCGGGTCAGCGCCTTCACCATGGCCACCGACACCCCGAACCCGACCGCTGCCGCCAGCGCCCACATCTGCCCGACGTCGACCTGGCTGGTGGCGGGGCGCACGATCACCCATACGCCGATCAGCCCCAGCGCGATCGAGGCAACCTTCCACCGGTTCATCTGCTCGCCCAGGAACAGCACGGCCAGCACGGCAGTCCAGATCGGCATGGTGAACTCGATGGCGACGACTTGTGCCAGCGAAATCAGGTTGAGCGAGACGAACCATGCATACTGGGCGCCGTAATGAACCACGTTGCGCCCGACATGGCGCATCGGGTGCTGCGTCTTCATCGCGCGGAAACCGCCGGCTGCGTAGACCAGCGGCAGGATCATCACCAGCCCCAGCAGCGAGCGCAGTTCCATCACCTGGAACACGTTGATGGTGCGCGTGACCTCGCGTCCGAATACCGCCATGCACAGCATCATGGTCAGCCATCCGGCCATCCAGAAGGCGGCGCGGGGCAGCGATTGTTGGTACGTCATCATCGCGTTAGCCTATTGCAAACGCCGGGCTTGACGGCAAGGCCCATCGCGCGCATCTTGCGCGCCATGTTGAAGACCGCTCCACATAAATCCGTCTGCAACATTTGCCGGATTATTATCAGCTAACGCGACACGCGCTGGCAGCGGCACCCATTTCCTGATTGAAAAGTGAAACGAGCGCCCGGGCCAGCAAGGCTCGAACAGGGAATTGCTCGTTCATGCAACTGAAGCTCTACAACACGCTGACCCGCGACAAGCAGGTGTTCACGCCCATCGATGCGTCCAACGTGCGGATGTATGTGTGCGGACCCACCGTGTACGATTATGCCCACATCGGCAACGCGCGGCCCATCATCGTGTTCGACGTGCTGTTCCGGCTGCTTCGCCACGTCTATCCCGGTGCTGGAACAGCATCGGACGGGACGCGTGTCACCTATGCCCGCAACATCACCGACGTGGATGACAAGATCAACGCCCGCGCAAGGCAGGAAGGCGTGCCGATTGCCGACGTGACGGCGCGCACCACACGTCAGTTCCACGAGGACATTGCAGCCCTGGGCGTGCTGCCGCCAACGGTCGAGCCGACGGCAACCGGGCACATCGCCGAGATGATCGCGATGATCCAGATGCTGATTGCCAAGGGCCATGCCTACGAGGCGGACGGCCACGTGCTGTTCAACACCCCCAGCATGAAGGACTACGGCCAGCTGTCGCGCCGGTCGCTGGACGAAATGATCGCCGGCGCGCGGGTGGACGTTGCGTCCTACAAGAAGGACGAGACCGACTTCGTGCTGTGGAAGCCGTCCGACGCCGATACACCGGGCTGGGAGAGCCCCTGGGGCCGCGGCCGGCCGGGCTGGCACATCGAGTGCTCGGCGATGAGCTGGAAGCACCTGGGCGAGGTGTTCGACATTCATGGCGGCGGCATCGACCTGGCGTTTCCGCACCACGAGAACGAGATTGCCCAGTCGCGCTGCGCGTTCGGCCACAAGGTCATGGCCAACGTGTGGATGCACAATGGCTTCCTGCAGGTGGAAGGCCAGAAGATGTCGAAGTCGCTCGGCAACTTCATCACCATCAACGAGCTGCTGCAGAAGTGGCCCGGCGAGGTGCTGCGCTTCAACATGCTGCGCACGCAGTATCGCCAGCCCATCGACTGGACGGAGAAGTCGGTGCAGGAGAGCTGGGACATCCTTGCCGGTTGGTATGCAAAGGCGTCACCCGCAAACGCCACTCAGACTTTCTCCGGCGAGGTGCTGGACGCGCTGCTGGACGACATCAACACGCCGAAGGCCATTGCCGCGCTGCACCAGATGGATGACGCGGAGCGGGCGGCGAATTCTTGCAGCGCTCGGCTTTGCCGGCGACCTTACGGACCCGCGCGCAGGCGATGTTGACGAGGCGACGGTCAACGCTGCCATCGCCGCCCGGCTGGACGCGTTCAAGGCGAAGGACTTCGCCGAGGCTGACCGCATCCGCGATGACCTGACGGCTCAGGGAATCCAGCTAAGGGATTCAAAGAACTCAGAAACCGGCGAACGCATCACAACGTGGGAACTGAAGCGATGAACACACCCGCACCGAAGAAATCCTGGCATGACAACCTGCCTTTCCCAAAGCACTGGCTCGGCTACATCGCGCTGAAGTTCGTCGTGCTGGGCCTTGGCATCTACCTCGTGCTGCGCTGGAAGGGGCTGGTGTGATGGCAGGTTTGACCCCCACCCCAACCCCTCCCCACAAGGGGGAGGGGCTTGATGCAGATCGGCTTCCCCCCTCCCCCTTGTGGGGAGGGGCTGGGGGTGGGGGTACACCATGATGGCGACCCGGGTTGAACCGGTTGTTCGCGCCCGTGCGCGGAAGCTGCGCCGGGAGGCCACAGAACCTGAACGACGCCTTTGGGCAGAACTGAAGCTGTTGCGAAAATCACACGGACTGCATTTTCGCCGCCAGGTTCCAATGGGCCCGTACATCGCCGATTTTGCCTGTCATTCACACATGCTCGTCGTCGAGTTGGATGGTGACAGTCATTTGACTGACCGTCAGCAAGCGATCGATAACCGCAGGGATGAATTCATGCACTCACAAGGATACAAGACCCTGCGTTTCTCGAACGCGGATGCAATGGCGGACATGAAGGCCTTGGCAGAAACAATCTTGAAGGAGGCTTCATGTCTCTGACCCCCACCCCAACCCCTCCCCACAAGGGGGAGGGGCAAGGCGGCAAAGACCGCCTCTACCTCTATGACACGACGTTGCGCGACGGCGGGCAGACACCCGGCATCGACTTCTCGCTCGAGGACAAACTGACCATCATGCGGATGCTGGACAGGCTTGGCATCGACTACATCGAGGGCGGCTATCCCGGCGCCAACCAGACCGACACCGAGTTGTACGCCAGCCCGCGCGGGCTGAGTGCCAGCTTCACCGCCTTCGGCATGACGCGCCGGCCCGGCCGCTCGGCGGCCAATGACCCCGGCCTCAAGGACCTGGTCCAGGCGCATGCAGATGCCGTGTGCTTCGTCGCCAAGTCGTGGGACTACCATGTGCGGGTGGCGCTGAAGACCAGCAACGAGGAAAATCTTGCCTGCATCGACGACAGCGTGAAGGCTGCCGTCGCCGCCGGCAAGGAAGCCATGGTCGACTGCGAGCACTTCTTCGATGGCTACAAGGCAAACCCCGGATACGCGCTCGCCTGCGCAGCCGCCGCGCATTCCGCCGGGGCGCGCTGGATCATCCTGTGCGACACCAATGGCGGCACGCTGCCACACGAGGTCGAGGAAATCGTGACGGTGGTCAGCCGCACGGTACCCGGTAGTCACCTTGGCATTCACGCCCACAACGACACCGGCCAGGCGGTCGCCAACTCGCTGGCAGCGGTGCGCGCCGGGGTGCGCCAGATACAGGGCACGCTCAACGGCATCGGCGAGCGCTGCGGCAATGCCAACCTGGTGACGCTGATCCCCACGCTGATGCTGAAGCCGGCGTTTGCAGGCCTTGTCGAAACCGGCATTTCCAGTGACAGCCTGGAAACGCTGACACAGGTGTCGCGTGCCTTCGACGAACTGCTCAACCGTGCGCCTGACCGGCAGGCGCCCTATGTGGGCGAGAGTGCATTTGCCACCAAGGCCGGCATCCACGCCTCGGCCATCCTCAAGGAGCCGGAAACTTACGAGCACATTCCGCCGGAGATCGTCGGCAATGAACGCCGCGTGCTGGTGTCCGAGCAGGCCGGCAAGTCCAACCTGATGTCCGAGCTGAAGCGGGCCGGCATCCGCATCGACGCGAAGGACCCGCGGCTGGACACCCTGCTGGCGGACGTGAAGCAGCGCGAGGCGGAAGGCTTCGCCTACGATGCAGCGCCGGCCTCGTTTGAGCTGCTGGCCCGCCGCTCGCTGGGCGAGGTGCCTGAGTATTTCGATGTAGAGTCATTCCGCGTGTCCGTCGAGCGGCGTCACAATGCGCTGGGCGAGGAGATCACGCTGGCCGAAGCGGTGGTGAAACTGATCGTCGATGGCGAGCGCATCATGTCGGTGGGCGAGGGCAATGGCCCCGTCAACGCGCTGGACATGGCCCTGCGCAAGGACCTCGGCAAGTACCAGTCCGCCATCGCCGATCTGGAACTGGTTGACTACAAGGTGCGCATTCTCAACGGAGGTACGGGCGCCACAACGCGCGTGCTGATAGAAAGCCGTGATGCAAAGGGCGAGCGCTGGTTCACCATCGGGGTGTCACCCAACATCGTTGATGCCTCGTTCGAGGCGCTGATCGAACTCGGTTACCTACAAGCTGCTGAAGGAGGGTGCCTCGGCCTGACATGGCACTGACATACCTGAAAAATGGCAGCTATGACCGCAAGCCCTGGAAGAACGGTGGCGGAATAACCGAGGACGTGTGGCTGCATCCGCAAGGTGCCGGGCACGACGGTTTCGACATCCGCCTGTCGCTGGCCGAAATCAGCCAGGATGGGCCGTTCTCGTCTTTTCCCGGCATTGACCGCACCATCACGCTGGTGGGCGGCGATCCGTTCGTGCTGGAGTTTGACGACGGCACGCGCCGGGCCATGGTTCATCTCGAGCCCTTCAGCTTCGACGGTGTGCTGACGCCGGACAGCCGGCTGGACGGCGAGCCATCGCGTGACTTCAACGTGATGACGCGCCGTGGCCGCTGGAGCCACGAGGTCGCCATACATCGCGATGGCGGGTCGTTCACGATCTTTCCGCCGCACGGCGGGATCACTATCGTTCACGCGGTCACCGGTGCATGGCAGGTGACTGCCGGCTCCATGCAGGCAATTGCCGGCGCACGTGATACCGTGATCGTGCAGGGCGAGACGCAGTTCGCAGTCGAGGCAGCCGCCGGCAGCGAGGCAATCATTGCCGCGCTGAATCCGGTTCGCTGAAGTTGCACCGGTGGCCGCCCGGCCCCGGACAGCAGGAGCCGCGCATGACCATGACCGCTGACCATCCGGCAAGACTGCGCGCCATGACGCTGCTGGTGCTGGCAGAAGTGCTGGTGCTGTCGTTGTGGTTCCTGTCGTCCGCAATCATGCCCGGCGTGCTGGCCGAGGTTGACGTCTCACCGGCGCGGCAGGCGCTGATGTCGAGCGGCGTCCAGCTTGGCTTTGTCGCAGGCGCGCTTGTCTCGGCGGTGCTGGGCATTGCCGACCGGTTCGACCCGCGCCGTGTGTTCCTGTTGAGCGCGTGTGCGGCCGGATTGATCAATGCGCTGCTGCCGGTGCTGGAGCCGGGCAGTACACCGGCCATCCTGGCGCGGGCGGCAACCGGCGCGCTGATGGCAGGCGTCTACCCGGTGGGCATGAAGATTGCGACCGGCTGGGGGCTGAAGGACCGGGGCTTCCTGGTGGGCGTACTCGTGGGCGCGCTGACCGTCGGGTCGGCCTTGCCTCACCTGGTCACGGCAATCGGCGGGACCGACTGGCGGTTCGCCGTCTACACGACGTCTGCGGCGGCAATTGCCGGCGGTCTGCTGGTGCAATGGGCAACCCTCGGGCCGCATCACGCCACGTCGCCATCGTTCAGGCCGGGGGCCATCGCGCTCGCCTGGACGGACCGGCGCATCCGGCTGGCCTATGGCGGCTATCTTGGCCACATGTGGGAGCTTTACGCCATGTGGGCCTGGCTGCCGGCCGCTGCTGCTGCGTCCTATGCGGTGACAATGGATGAAGGTTTGGCCGCCTCGCGCGCGACCTGGACCGCCTTTCTCGCCATCGGGCTGGGCGGGCTTGCCGCAGTATGGGCCGGATACATGTCAGGCCGGATGGGCAAGGCCAACGTGGCGATCATCGCGCTGGTGGGCTCGTTGCTGGCGGGCCTGGGCACGGCAGCAAGCTTTGGCGGGCCGTGGTGGATAACGGCCATCGCCTTCATCGTCTGGGGCATCACCATCATCCCGGACTCGGCCCAGTTCTCCTCGCTTGTGGCCGATGCCTCGCCGCCCGAACTGGCCGGATCGCTGATGACCTTCCAGACCGCGCTGGGCTTCCTGCTGACCTTCGCAACGGTGCAACTGGCCCCGATGATCGCAGCCGCTACCGGCTGGCAGGTGCTGCTGGCGGGCCTTGCGCTGGGTCCGGCATTCGGCCTCGCCTGCATGTGGCCACTGCGCGAACGCGGCTGAAGCCATGCATCAGCGGTGGGCAGTCCATGCGGCAGACCGGATTGCACACAGGTTCGCGGGCGGGCAATAGTCGCCTCCATCATGAGCGACGCACCCACCGCCACCATCACCGCAGCCGAAAGGCAGAAGATCCATTCCGGGGTCGGCTTTGCCATCTCGGCCTACACCCTGTGGGGGTTGTACGCGGTGTTCTTCTCGTGGCTGGCACATGTCAACGCGCTTGAGGTGATTGCGCATCGCGCCTTCTGGTCGATCCCGGTGGCGGGCGCCATCATGCTGGCGCTGGGCCGCACCGCAGATATCATGCGCGTGGTGCGCAGCCCGAAACTGCTTGCCATCATGTGCCTGTCGACGCTGATGGTCACGCTGTCCTGGGGCTTCTTCGTCTGGGGCGTGGCGCAGGGCCGGGCACTGGAAGTGGCGCTGGGCTACTACATCAACCCGTTGCTCAACGTGCTGGTGGGCTATGTGGTGTTGCGCGAAAGCATGTCGAAGCTGCAGTTCATCGCCATCCTGCTGGCGGTCGCGGCCGTCGTCTGGCAGACAGTATCCATCGGCGTGTTTCCGTGGCTGTCGCTGTTGCTGGCCACCGCGTTTTGCGCCTATGGCTATATCCGCCGCACGGTTGACGTAGGGCCGGTGCAGGGGTTCTTCGTGGAGAGTGTCATCCTGTCGATCATCGGGGTGGGCGTGATTGCATACCTGGGGTCGCTTGCGCCGCTGGCATTCGGCAGCGACTGGCAGACCACAACCTTGCTGCTGGTGTCGGGGCCGATAACGGCGCTGCCGCTGATGTTTTTCGCAACGGCGGCGCGGCGCATCAGCTTCACGCTGCTTGGCCTGCTGCAGTACATCGCCCCGTCGCTGCACTTCATCACGGCCATCTTCATCCTGCACGAGCCGCTGCGCGCCAGCCAGCTGGTGACGTTCGCGATCATCTGGACCGCGCTGGCGCTTTACACCATGTCGAGCCTCCGGCCCGCCAAGCCTGCCGGTATGGCCGCATGAACTCGCTGCAGCCATTGTTCGTGCGCCTTGCGCCACTCCTGTTCCTGCTGTTGTGGTCGGGCGGCTATGCCACCGCCAAGCTTGGCCTGCAACACTCCGAGCCGATGTCGTTCCTGGCGCTGCGCTATGGCTGCGTGCTGGTGCTGATGTGGCCGGTCTACCTGGTGATGCGCCCGGCGCTGCCGCGCGAGCCGATGGCCTGGGTGCACCTGGCGGTGACTGGCCTGTTCATGCAGGCCTTGTATTTCGGCATGTCGTACCTTGCCTTTGCCGACGGTTTGTCCGCCGGGGGCGTGGCGCTGATCGTGTCGTTGCAACCGATCATCGTGGCCGTTTTTGCGCCGATGTTCGTCACCGAGGTGGTGTCGCGTTATCGCTGGCTGGGCCTGATGCTGGGGCTGGCAGGTGCCGCCATGGTGATCGGCTCGCGCCAGGAAATCTCGACGTCGTCTTATATCGGCGTGGTGTTTGCCGTCACGGCCCTGTTCGCCATGTCGGCCGGCTCGATCTATGAAAAGCGCTTCGGCGTGAAGCAGCACCCGGTGGTGGCGACCATCGTGCAGTTTACGGTCGGCTTCGTGGTGATCTGGCCAATCGCGGTGTTGCGCGAGGGCTTCGTGGTGGACTTCACCCCGGAACTTTTGTTCGCGCTGGCCTATCTGGTGATCGGCAACTCGATCATCGCCATCTCGCTGTTGCTTTACCTGATCCGCGCCGGTGAGGTGAGCCGGGTGTCGGCCCTGCTGTTCCTGGTGCCGCCGGCGGCATCGCTGATTGCCTGGGCGGTGCTGGGCGAGGAAATGCCGCCGCTGGCATGGGCCGGCATGGCGGTGGCGGGTGTGGGCGTGCTGATCGCCAGCCGCACGAACCTGATACCGGCCGTCAAGGCGCGGCTCAGAACAGCTCCGTGATCTCGTCGTCCCGCGTGCCGACCGGGCCGGTTGCCTCCAGCCGCCTGAGGAAGGCCGGCACGATGTCTTCCGCCCGGTCGACCACGTCGAAATGCACCTCAAGGCCCTCGCGGATGAAATGCTCACCGCGCATGTGGGCAATGAGCGTGAGCAGCGGCTGCCAGTAATCGTTGATGTTGGCGATGATGATCGGCTTGCGGTGGCGGCCAAGCTGCGCCCACGTGGCGATCTCGACCAGTTCCTCCAGCGTGCCGATGCCGCCGGGCAGGGCGACGAACCCGGACGCGCGCTGGAACATCAGCATCTTGCGCTGGTGCATGTCCTCGACCTGGATCAGCTCGTGCGTGCCTTCCTCGAGCATGCGCTCGCGCCGGACCAGGAAGTTGGGAATGATGCCGGTGACCTTGCCGCCGCCGGAGATGACGGTGCGGGCAACCTCGCCCATCAGGCCGATGCTGCCGCCGCCATACACCAGTTCCACGTTCGAGGCGGCCATGGTCTGGCCCAGCGTGCGCGCGGCTGCCATGTAGGCAGGGTCGCGGCCCTCGCCGGAGCCGCAATAAACACACAAGGCCAGCGTATCGTCTGTCGGGTGATTCTCGTTCATGATGCCAGTGTCGCACAAGCATTGCATCGTGCGTCAAGACTTGCCGGTTCAAAAGTCGCATGGATCCGCCATATACGACTGATTGATTGCGTCACGGGCAGGCGCACTTTATGAATGGTACGGAAGAACGCGAGCGACAGGAAACCCCATGAAGCCAATCGTTTTGTTCAGCTCTCTTGCAGCATTGTGCGCAGCCGGGCTGCTTGCCCTGAGCTACCAGGGCTGGCGAGACGACAACTCAGTGGTAACGGCGCTCAACAGTCCGGCAGCCCAGCACCGTCCAGACGGTTTCCGGCGACACGTCATCGGCCTCGCCCCAGCCTTCGCCATCCGCCACTCAGCAAACCACGCCACCGGCATCCGCACCGGCAGGGCAGGACCAGGTCGCAGCCGTGCAGCCTGCTCAGCCGCCTGCAGCAGCTGACGCAACCCAGCCTGCAACGGCAGGCGAGCCCGCGACGGGCGGGGCGGCTGCAACTGCCATTGCGCCGACGTTCGACATGGTGCGCGTGGAAGAAGACGGCTCTGCAGTGCTTGCAGGCCGGGCAGAACCGGGTGCCACGGTTACGGCGCTGCTGGACGGCAAGCCGATTGGCGAGGAAGTCGTCAATGAACGCGGCGAGTGGGTGATCGTGCCAACTGTGCAGGTGCCGTCGGGTGCGCACCAGATGACACTGCAACAGACCTTGCCATCCGGGGGCATGACCACGTCCGACCAGGCGGTGGCCTTCACCGTGCCTGACCAGCCGGGCACCCAGCCGCTGATCGTGCTCAGCGAAGCCACCAAGCCGAGCCGCGTCCTGCAGAAGCCCGAGGCACCGGCATCAGACGCTGCTGCAAAATCCGATGCACCGGCGGCGGGTGCGCCCTCGCCGGACGCACCGGACACCAAGGTCGCCGCCGTTGAGCCGGGTACCGCTGCAAACCCGCCCGCCAGTGACGCGGCCGCTCCTGCTGATGCAGCCGCGCCGGCCGCCCCTGCTGCGACGGACGAACCTGCCCAGGCACCGGTAGGTCAGGCTGCAGCGCCAGCGGACCGGAACCTGAATCTCGATGTGGTTGACTATGACGCCAGCGGTCGAACCACTTTTTCTGGTACGGCAAAGCCTGGCACGAGAGTGCGGGTGTATGTCGGCAGCCAGTATGCTGGTGAAGCTGCAGCAGGAGATGATGGCCGCTGGAACCTGACAGCACAGAACGAGATTGCCGCCGGAACCTATGCGCTGCGGGCAGATGCTGTCGGTAGCGACGGTAAGGTGGCAGAACGCATCGAGATGCCGTTCCTGCGCGAATCGCCTGAACGTGTCGCCGCCCTGCAACAGCAGCGCCAGGCTGCCACGGCCACCGGCACTGCCCAGGACACTGGCGCTCCGGCACAGCCTCCTGTGCAGACTGGCGAATCCCAGCAGTCCGCCGGTCAGGCAAGCGAACCGCAACCGGCCGAGCCGCAAGTCGCTGCTGCTCCACAGGCGCAACCTGAAACCGCGCCCGTTGCCGGGCAGTCAGCCACCTCCGGCACCACGGTTCAGTCTGGCCAAGCCACACAGGACGGCGGTCAGTCTGCACAAGTGGCCGCCGCACCGGCGGCTGCACCGGCACAGGGCACCGAGGCCGCTCCCACCACGGGCGATACGGCTGCAGCCGACCCGAACCAGCCCGGCAAAGTGGTCATCCAGCCGGGGAACAACCTGTGGCAGATCTCGCGGGTGATTTACGGCAAGGGTGTGCAGTACACTGTGATCTACGATGCCAACAAGGCCCAGATCCGGGACCCCGACCTGATTTACCCGGGCCAGATATTCGAAACACCCGGCTCGCAGGCACCCCAGTCTATTGACCCGTCGTGCCGCAAGCCGCTGGCCGAGTGCAAGGCAATGCAGGAGCAGGCCGGGCAGGGCACAGCGCAGTAATGCCCTGACCCTGCCTGACCGGCTGGTTGTTACTAGTGGCTCATGCCACTGGCATCGCCCACCATCGCATTGATCTCGACCTTGCCTGCCTTTTCAAAGGTCAGTGTCAGGGGCACCATGGAGCCCTTGGCCGGCAGATCGCTCACGCCAAACATCATGATGTGCAGTCCGCCGGATTTCAGCTCGGTGGTGGCATTGGCGGCAATGTCGATGGACTCGATCTGCCGCATCTTCATGACGCCGTTGTCCATGGTGTGGGTGTGCAGTTCCACCCTCTCGGTCATCGATGATGAAGCCGACAGCAGCTTGTCAGCTTCCCCCTTGTTCTCGATGGTGAGGAACACCGCGCCCGGACGGCCGGCGATCATGAAGCGGGCCATGGGTTGCGATATGGTGATGTTGCCTGCTGTCACGCTCATGGCGTTGTGCATTGCGGTATCCGCAATTGATTGAGTGGCTGGCAGGAGGGCTGCTGCAACAAGCGTGCTTGCACCCAGCATGGCAGCAAATGGAATCATCTTGAACATGGTCATGTGTCTGGTCCTTGGCATGGCTGACTGGCCATTGCGCAATGATTGGTGCGCAGCCTGATGGCGATCAGCATTGAACGGGAATGTCGGGGTATGTGTGGCTTCAGGCCGGATATGGCGGCGCACGCGGCGCACCCAGCAATCCGCCAAGGCTGCCGGTCAGTTGCAGGTCTTGCGAAGGCTCGTACTGCCGCTTGGGTAGCCGGTTTGCCAGCGGGACGGCTGGTTCGCCCGAACCGCGGGCGGCAAATTGAGCGGTTACTGCGCAACAAACCATGCCGCAATCATGGTTCGAGGTGTGGCCACCGTCGCGACCCGGATTGTCCGGCTGCTCACCGGATTGGACTGCGGCAGGATCGATTGTCCGGAAACCATCAGGCGTGCAGATGACCAGCTCGAACCCGGCCGGACTGGTCAGGCGGCCCGCATCCATGCGCGCCATCGCCGCTGACGACAGCGCTGCCTGAAAGATGATCAGGCTGGCCAGCACGAAGCGGATGCCGATGCCGATCGATGTTGAGCGCCATTGCTGCATGCCGGCAATCTGCCAGAGCCTTGACAGCGGTGGAATGCGGCAAGTCGGCCCTTGTTCTGCGTGCCATTTAATCGTATATCGGCGATGAACGATGAAATGTCGATAATTGTGCAGGCTTGCAATGTCCGATTTCGCCCGGCCCTCAGACAAGTTTACGGCTGCCAGTCTTGCGGCCCTGTCGCATCCCGCCCGGCTGGCAATCGTGCGGCGGCTGGCGTCAAGCGATGCGTGTTGCTGCAAGGAGGTGGTGCGCCATCTCGACCTTGCCCAATCCACCGTGTCGCAGCATCTGAAGGTGCTGGTGGAGGCCGGGCTGGTGTCGTATGAACCCAATCGGCCGCGCTCGCGTTACATCTTGAACCGGTCTGCCCTGAAGTCCGCGCTGTCGTCGGTCGCCGGAATCGTCAATGAATGCTGCGAACCCGCTGGTTGCTGCGCTGGCAACGGGCCGTCCAGCACCCAGTAACAAAGAAGGCATCTGTCTTGGCCGCACCAAAGGTATCCGCGCAGAGCGGATCCACCCTCGAAACAATCCGCAACTTGTGGCCCTACATGTGGCCGTCAGACCGCCCCGACCTCAAGATCCGGGTGGTGTGGGCGTTCGTGTTCCTGGTGCTGGCCAAGCTGGTGCTCATCCTGGTGCCGTATTTCTTCAAGTTCGCCACCGATGCTCTGAACGGCAAGACCGGAACGGACAGCATTCTCGATGCGTTTCCGGCATGGGCCCTGGTACCGGTGATGCTGGTGCTGGCCTACAACGTCGCCCGCATCGTCCAGTGGGGGTTCAACCAGTTGCGCGATGCGCTGTTTGCCCGCGTCGGCCAGCATGCGGTGCGCCAGCTTGCCTACAAGACTTTCGTCCACATGCACCGCCTGTCGCTGCGCTTCCACCTGGAACGGCGCACCGGCGGGCTGTCGCGGGTGATCGAGCGCGGCACCAAGGGCATCGAGACCATCGTCCGGTTCACCATCCTCAACACCTTGCCGACGGTGCTGGAGTTCGCCCTGACCGCGGTCATCTTCTGGTGGACCTACGGCTTCACCTATGTGGCCATCATCGCCGCCGTGGTGTGGGCGTACTCATGGTTCACCGTGCGCGCCAGCGACTGGCGCATCACCATCCGCAAGGAGATGAACCAGTCCGACACCGACGCCAACACCAAGGCCATCGACAGCTTGCTCAATTTCGAGACGGTGAAGTACTTCGGCAACGAGGAGATGGAATCCCGCCGCTTCGACCAGTCGATGGAGCGCTACGAGAGTGCGGCCACCAAAACCTGGACCTCGCTGGGCTGGCTCAACTTCGGCCAGGGGCTGATCTTTGGCATCGGCATGACCATCATCATGATCATGTCCGCGCTGGAGGTGCAGGCAGGCCGCCAGACGCTGGGCGACTTCGTGTTCATCAATGCCATGCTGATGCAGCTGTCGATTCCGCTCAACTTCATCGGCTTCGTCTATCGCGAAATCCGCCAGGGTCTGGCCGACATCGAGCAGATGTTCGAACTGCTGGCCATTGACCAGGAAATCGTCGACGACCCTGATGCAAAGCCGTTGAAGGTGAGCGAGGCCACCATCCGCTTCAACCAGGTGGACTTTGCCTATGACGAGGAACGGCGCATCCTGAAGGGCCTCGATTTCGAGGTGCCGGCCGGTCACACCGTCGCCATCGTCGGACCGTCGGGGGCAGGCAAGTCGACCATCTCGCGGCTGCTGTTCAGGTTCTACGACGTCACGGGTGGTTCGGTGACCATCGACGGCCAGGACATCCGCAACGTGACGCAAACCTCGTTGCGCGCGGCCATCGGCATGGTGCCGCAGGACACTGTGCTGTTCAACGACACCATCCGCTACAACATCCGCTATGGCCGGCCTGACGCCACCGATGCCGAGGTGGAAGAAGCCGCACGGCTGGCGCAGATCCACGATTTCGTCCTGTCATTGCCCCAGGGTTACAACTCGATGGTGGGTGAACGCGGGCTGAAGCTGTCGGGTGGCGAGAAGCAGCGGGTGTCGATTGCCCGCACCATCCTGAAGGCTCCTCCCATCCTCATCCTTGACGAAGCCACCTCGGCGCTCGACACGATGACCGAGCAGGACATCCAGACGGCCCTGAAACTGGTCTCAAAAGACCGGACCACGTTGGTCATTGCCCACCGGCTTTCCACCGTGATCGACGCCAACCAGATCATCGTGTTGAAGGATGGCGGCATTGCCGAGCGCGGCACCCATGCGCAGTTGTTGAAGAAAAAGGGCGAGTATGCTGCCATGTGGAACCGCCAGCGCCAGGCCGATGCGGCCCTGCGCAAGCTGGCCGAGAACTACGAAGCCCGTGGCATCACCGCAGAGGCGCTGGCTTTCGGCCTGAAACCCAACACGTGATGCCTGCATCCGCCGGGCACGGCCGGCAGCACACGGTCAGATTTCATCAACCACACTTTCAGGTTGAGCGGCCAAAGTGACGTGCAGTCACCCGGAAATCCCTAAAATTTGTCTCTTGTTAAAATCTTCGCGCTTAAGTGGTGTCCATCACGGACGCGGTTGTTCGTGGTGGCTTCAGCAAGGTGAGACCGGCAGCAATAGCTGGCCGCAGGGCTGACAGCCGGGGAGAGCGCGGCCTGCAATCATTCGCCAGGGCAAGGGCGGTGCTGCAAGGTTGCAAACAGGGGACTGAAGACAATGCTCATTACCAATCTGCCTAACATCGCAGGCTACGAGATTTTGTGTGCCTACGGCATGGTTTCCACCACGTCGTCAATGACCCGCCGCATGCTGAAGACCAGCATGGGGGGAGCCCGTTCAAACCACGAATCCGGTGCAGACGGTTTCAGCGCCGAGCTGGAAGACGCCCGCAAGAAGGCATTTGCGCAACTCCAGCACGAAGCCGAGCTGATCCACGCGCACGCCATCATCGGGGTGACGGAACAGCTTCACCGGGTGGGCGACAACGGCTTCATGCTGTTGCTGACCGGCACGGCGGTTGACCTGAAGAAGGCCGACGCACCGGCAGCGGTGCAGCAGGTCCAGCCACAGGTGATCTATGTCCAGGCTGATGCCGGCATGGCCGACGAGCCGGAGGTCATCGAGGCCATCGTTCGCGACAACGTCATCTACCCGCAGTTCGCGCGCGGCTAGACGGCACCGCCTGACACAAGGACATCAAGGGTGCGCGCGCTTGCTGGGGGGCAGGTGCGCACCTTTTGTTTGCTTGCAGTTGCGCGGCGCTGGCACTACCTAGGAGGCATAAACAACTGCCTCCAACGTCTGCGAGCCGCCTGCCCATGCTTGACAGCATCATGTCCATTTTTGTTCCGGTACACCGCGAGGGATACCGGTTCATTGCCATTTTCGCTGCCATCACGCTGGTGCTGTTCTGGCTGCTGCCCGACGTGTTCGGCTGGTTCGGCGTGATCCTCACGTTGTGGTGTGCCTACTTCTTCCGCGATCCGCCGCGCGTCACCCCGCTTGATGCATCCCTGGTCATCTCACCTGCCGACGGCCTGGTCTCGGCCATCGAGAAGGTCGCCATTCCGCCTGAGCTGGCGCTGACCGGTGAACGCCTGACCCGCATCTCGGTGTTCATGAACGTGTTCGACGTGCACGTGAACCGCTCGCCGGTCGATGCCAGCGTGGTGCAGAAAAGCTACGTGCCAGGCAAGTTCATCAACGCCGAACTCGACAAGGCCAGCGAGGACAATGAACGCATGGCGTTCACGCTCGAGATGGCTGATACTCGCCGCATCGGCGTGGTGCAGATTGCCGGGCTGGTGGCACGGCGGATCGTGGCCTTTGCGGGGCAGGGTGACCGGTTGCAGGCGGGTGAGCGTTTCGGCCTGATCCGGTTTGGCTCACGCGTCGATGTCTACCTGCCCGAGGGGTGCGCTGTTCGCGCCTGTGTGGGCCAGCGTGCCATTGCCGGTGAAACCGTGCTGGCGGACCTGAGCGTTTCCGGTACGCCTGCCAACCTGACCGGCCGCACGGCCTGATACGACCAGACGAGGAAGCGAGCAGCGCCACATGCCACTGACCGACCGCAACGACAGTGACCCGCGCCTTCGCCAGATCCCGATCCGGTACCTGGTACCCAACATCGTCACGCTGCTGGCCTTGTGTTCAGGCATCACCGCCATCCGGCTGGGCATGGATGGCCGGTTCGAACTGGCCGTTGCGTGTGTCATCCTTGCCGCATTGCTGGATGCGCTGGACGGGCGCATTGCCCGCGCACTGAAAGGCTCGTCCAAGTTCGGCGCGGAGCTTGATTCGCTGGCCGACTTCGTCAACTTCGGCGTGGTACCGGGCCTGCTGATCTACATGTGGTCGCTCAACGCGTTGAAGAACCTCGGCTGGATCGTGGCGCTGACACTTGCGCTGTGCTGCGCGCTGCGCCTTGCCCGGTTCAACGTTTCCATCGAAGACCCGGACCGGCCTGCCTGGAAGATCAACTACTTCACCGGGGTCAACGCGCCTGCCGGCGCCATGCTGGCCATGCTGCCGATGTATCTCGGCTTTCTTGACCTGGTGCCGCCCGGCCCCGAGATTGCACCCTACGTGCTGCCCTACATCACACTTGTTGCCTTCGCCATGGTGTCGCGCGTGCCGACGTTCTCGGGCAAGGGTGTGGGCCGCGTCAGCCGCGAGGCGGTGCTGCCGCTGCTCGCCGCCGTCACAATCCTGGCGGCGCTGCTGGTCACCTATACCTGGGAGGTGGTGACGCTGTTTGCCGCCATCTACATCGTCCTGATACCTGTTTCGTCCATCGTGTACTTGCGCCAGAAGAAGGCATGGGAGGCTCGCGTTGCCGATGAAGCCACTGATGCCAAAGTGTCACAATCCGTCACTAACACCGGTACTGAGGCAGACATCATCAGCAAGAGCGACCTATGACTATCGTCATTCATCACAACCCCCAATGCGAAACGTCCCGCAATACCCTGGCGATCATTCGGGCCACCGGGCACGAACCTGTGGTCATCGAGTATCTTCACGAGGGCTGGACAAGACCGCAGTTGCTGGCGCTGTTTGCGGCGGCTGACCTCACACCGGGCGAGGCGTTGCGCACAACGAAATCACCGGCGGAAGAACTGGGCCTGACCGCACCCGGTGTGGATGACGAGACCATTCTCGCTGCAATGCTCGAACATCCCGTCCTGGTCAATCGCCCTATCGTGGCAAGCCCAAAGGGGGTGCGGCTATGCCGCCCGTCCGAAGTCGTTCTGGAGTTGCTGGACGCCCCGGCCATTGACAGTTTCACCAAGGAAGACGGTGAAGTTGTCAGGATCAAAACCCGTGATGCGCGCTAGGTTGTTCTTGTGACTTGCAAATTACCTGACCTGCCCAACATCGACCCTGCCCACATGCAACCGGTTGACTCCGAAGCGCTGGCCGGACCCGGCGCGCCAACCCACCGCCCGCGGGTGCTGTTGCTGTACGGCTCGCTGCGGGCGCGCTCGTTCTCGCGGCTGGTGGCGCTGGAAGCCCAGCGCCTGCTCGACTGGCATGGCTGCGAGACCGTGGTGTTCGACCCAGCCGGGCTGCCGTTGCCCGATGCAGTCGAGCCGGACCACCCAAAGGTGGCGGAACTGCGCAAGCTTGCGATGTGGTCGGAAGCCATGGTCTGGGTGTCGCCGGAACGCCATGGCGCCATGACCGGCATCATGAAGGCGCAGATCGACTGGCTGCCGCTGGACATCGGCGGCGTGCGCCCCACGCAAGGCAAGACGCTGGCCGTGATGCAAGTCTGCGGCGGCTCGCAAAGCTTCAACGCGGTCAACCAGATGCGCATTCTTGGCCGCTGGATGCGCATGATCACCATTCCCAACCAGTCGTCGGTGGCTCGAGCCTTCATGGAATTCGACGACAACGACCGCATGAAGCCGTCGCCCTATTACAATCGCATCGCCGACGTGGTCGAGGAACTGGTGAAGTTCACCTACCTGACGCGCGGCCGGTCCGCATACCTTGTGGACCGTTATTCCGAGCGGGTCGAAACCGCGGAACAAGTATCGAAGCGGGTCAACCAGCGCTCGATTTAGGCTTGACGGCACGGCCCGCGATTGTCGCAATTGCAATCTGTCCGTATGCGAGCGAGGGGCTGCAGAATGCGAAATCTTGATCCGTCTTTCTATGTCAGTCCGGCTGTGTTCGAGGCAGAATGCCAGCGCATCTTCTGGGCAAGCTGGCAACTGATCGGCCCCGCCTCGCGGCTCGATGAACCGGGCCAGTACGTGGCCACGGAAATCGCTGGTGCCAAGGTGATGGCGGTGCGCGCGAAGGATGGCAAGCTGCGCGCCTTTCGCAATGTCTGCCGGCATCGCGGTGCGCGCATCCTCGAGGAAGGCGAAGGCCGCTGCAACATGCTGCGCTGCCAGTATCACAACTGGGTCTACGATCTCGACGGCTCGCTGAAGCAGGCACCGTGGTTCGGCGAGGATCCGGGCTTTGCCATCGATGACTGGCCGCTGGAACAGATTTCCATCGACGTATGGCGCGGGCTTGCCTTCATCGCCATCAACCCTGTCGGCACGCTGGCCCAACAACTGGGTGACACGGTGCCCGAACTGGCCAATGAGCCGATCGAGCAGTATCACGCCGTTGCCGAACGCCGCATGCAGTTCGATGCCAACTGGAAAATCTATACCGACAACTTCGTCGAGGGCTACCACATCCCCGGCATCCACCCCGGTTTCTTCCAGGCCATCGAGTTCGAACACTTTGAAACAACGGCGCACGACAACCTGGTGCGCATGACGGCGCCGCCGCGCGAAGGACTGTTCTACAAGGGCAAGTGGCTGTGGATGTGGCCCAACTGGACCCTGTCACTGTTCGATGGTGGCATGAACACCTCGCGCATCAACCCGATCAGCAAGGACCGGACGGAACTCATCTACACGTTCTACTTTGCCGACACGTCGGAGGAAAAGGCAGCCGCGCGCGAGGACACCATCGCCCGCAACATTGCCGTTGTGGAGGAAGACTTCGAGATCTGCCTCGAAACGCAGAAGAACTACACCACCGGCGGCTACGCGCCGGGGCCGCTGTCACCCCGCCACGAGCAGGGCGTCGCCTGGTTCCAGACCCGTGTCAGCGAAGTGCTGGCGGGGTAGGGGGCGGCCGGCAATTACTCCGCTGCCTGCGGGTAGGCGTCATCGCCCTTGGGCACCAGTGCCGGCTTGCTGCGGTCACCACCGGCCGCCACGGCGTCATCAGGTTTGCCACGCCAGCGGCGCCAGCTTTGCTTCCACACCGTCGGCGCAGACAGCATGACCGGGCAGAACACCAGCGTCAGTACCGTCGCAAAGGCGAGTCCGAACACCATGGCGGTGGACAGGTGCACCCACCACGCAGACGTCATCGACCCGATGCCGACGGTGCGGTGCAGGAAGTCCACGTTGAGCTGGAACATCAGCGGCAACAGGCCGAGGATGGTGGTCACCGTGGTCAGCAGGATGGGCCGCAGGCGCTGTGCAGCGGCGCGCAACGTTGCGTCCACCGGCGACAGGCCACGGGCGGACAGGTTCTGGTAGGTGTCGATCAGCACGATGGCGTTGTTCACCACCACGCCCGCCAGCGCCACCAGCCCCGTGCCGGTCATGATGATCGAGAAATACTGCCGCATCACCAGCATGCCCAGGATGACGCCCACGGCAGACATCACCACGGTGATCAGCGTGAGCGCCGTGTGGTAGAACGAGTTGAACTGGATCACCAGTATCATGAACATCAGGAACAGCGATCCCAGCAGCGCCTTCTGCAGGAAGGCAGCGGATTCCTTCTGGTCTTCGTCGGCGCCCCGGAACGTGAAACTGACACCGGACGGCCATTGCTGGGTCTTGAGCCAGGCGTCCAGCTGCTGGATCTGCGAGAACGACTGATAGCCCGGTGCCGCATTGGCCTTCACGAACACCGACGGCTTGGCATTGAACCGGTACAGCGTGTTGACCTGTTGCCTGACCTCGCGGCTGACGAAGTTCGACAGTGGCTGCTGGCCTTGCGGCGTTTGCAGTTTCAGCGTGTCGAGGGCAGCGAGCGAACGCTGGTTCTCGGGCAGGCGGACGCGGATTTCCAGCTCGTCGCGGCTGTCGTCCGGCCGGTAGGTGCCGATCAACGCGCCATTGGTGATGAGCTGTACCAGTGACCCTGCGGCCGCGACAGACGCGCCGAACCGGCCTGCCTCTTCGCGGTTGACGGAAAGAGCGACCTCGTAGCCGGGCAGGGGCGAGTCATCGTCGATGTCGGCGAGGCCCTCGATGCTGCTTTCCATGTATTCCCGGACGCGCGCCGTCGCTGCAAGCGCCACGTCGCGGTCAGCCGCCTGCACCTGCAGCCGGATGTCCTTGCCCGATTGCGGGCCGCCGGCCAGCTCGCGCACCTCGATGATGGTGCCGGGAACGTCGCTGGTTGCCGTCTCGAGCTCTGCCTTGACGGTGTCCCAGTCCTTGCGCCTGCCCACTTCCTTGAGCTCGATCTGCACCTGGCCGATCAGGTCGCCGGGCACGTCCTGCGTGGCACCGAGGCCGCCCTGGCCGCCACCGTCGGTGCCGGCATAGGTCGTGGTGTTGAGAATGGCCGGGTTATCGGCAATCCGCGCATAGACGGACTGCACCACGTCGAGCTTTTGCTCGTTCGACATGTTGCCACGCGCCCGCACATAGACGATGGCGACTTCCGGCTCGGTGTTCACGAAGAACTCGACGCCGGTGGGCTTCAGCGAATAGGCATAGACGATGCCACTCATGCCCAGCAGCAGCACCACGAGAACCTTGAGCGGGTGCCGGATGATGCGGTTGAGGAAGCGAATGTAGCTGCCGGTCGCGCCGGGGATGGTCAGGATGTCACCTTCGCCATCGGCGGCGAGGCGTCCGGCAGTGGCGCTGTTGGTGGTGTCGGCCTTGCCGAAGATGGCGCCGATGGCAGGCAGGAAGATCATCGCCGTGATCAGTGATGCGGTCAGCACCACGATCACCGTCAACGGCAGGTATTCCATGAAATCCCCGGCCACGCCCGGCCACAGCAGCATCGGCAGGAAGGCTGCCAGCGTCGTGGCCGTAGACGACACGATGGGCCAGAACATCCGCTGGGCGGCCTGCACGTAGGCCTGCTTCTTGTCGAGGCCCTCGGCCATCTTGCGGTCGGCAAACTCGATCATCACGATGGCGCCATCAACCAGCATGCCGACGGTCAGCACGAGACCGAACATCAGCATGATGTTGACCGTATAGCCAAGGAAGCCGAAGAACAGGAAGCCGATCATGAACGACGTCGGAATGGCCAGCCCCACCATCAGGCCGGACCGCAGGCCAAGGGCAGCCACCACCAGCGTCATCACCAGCAGGATGGCCAGCATGATGGACGAGGTGAGCGAGCCGAGAATGTCACCGATGAGGCGGGACTGGTCGAGCGTGGTCGCCACCTTGATCGACGAGGGCCAGTCCTTTGTGACCTCGCCGACGATGCGCTTCACCTCGGAGTTGTTCTCCAGGATGTTCGAGCCGATGCGCTTGACCACTTCGATGGCGATGGTGCGATCACCGTTGAACTCGGCATAGCGCATGCGGTCCTTGAAGGTGCGGCGGATCTCGGCTACCTGGCCAAGCGTCACCGTTGTGCCATCCGATGACTTGATCACCAGGTTGAACACATCGCGGGCGTTCTCGAACAGGCCGGGAATCTTCACGTTGTAGCGGCCTGACGCGTTGTTCACCGCGCCCGCCGCGACCAGCCGGTTGTTCAGGTTGGCGGCGCTGAGCAGTTCCTGCTGCGTCACGCCATAGGCTTCCAGCTTGACCGGGTCGACGATGACCTCGAGCAGTTCCTCGCGCTCGCCGCTCAGCTTGGCCTCAAGCACCGTCGAGATGCCTTCCAGCTCGTCCTGCAACTCGCGCGCATGGGTGAACAGCGTGCGTTCAGGCACGTCGCCAGACAGCGTCACGACAATGGTGGGCTGCAGCGAGAAGTTGATCTCGTTGACGATCGGCTCTTCAGCGTCTGCCGGCAACTCTGCCTTGGCCAGGTCCAGCTTCTCGCGGGTGTCGGTGATGGCCTGGTCGATATCAACGCCGGTCTCGAAGCGCACGAAAATGCCGGCATGGCTTTCCGTGGCGATACCGGTCATGTCCTTGATGCCGTCCAGCCCCTTGAGCTTCGACTCGACGGGCTTGACCAGCAGCCGCTCGCTGTCTTCCGGGCTGATGCCGGGCAGGGGAATGGAGATGTACACTGCCGGGATCTGGATGTCCGGATCGGCTTCCTTGGGGATTTCGGCAAAGCTCCAGATGCCGGCGATCAGCATGACCAGCATCATCGACAGCACCGCGCGCGGGCGCGACAGGATTGCAGCCAGCATTGACGACATCAGCTTGTCTCCGCCTGTCTGGCGACCGGCTGGACGATCTGCCCGTCGATGACGAAGTCCTGCCCGCGGGTGATCACCGTTGCCGTGTCCGGCAACCCGGTAACCCAGGCCCCATCGGTTTCCTGTGACAGGATGGTCAGGGGCATGAAGCTGACCTTGTTGTCCGGCCCAACAGTACGAACGCCGAACTTGCCGTCATCGGCCAGTGTCAGCGCGGATGCCGGCAGCTTGTGGGCCATCGTCGTGGGCAGCGGAATGAACAGCTCGGCCGTCACGCCCTCGCGCAGCGCATAGTCAGGGTTGGGTACGCTCAGCTCCACGCGGAAGGTGCGCGTGGCCCGGTCGGACGACATCGCCACCTTGGTGATCTTGCCGGTAACCTGTTGCCCCGTGATCAGCCGTGCCGCAGCGTCCATGCCCTCGGAAATGTTGGGCAGAAGGCGCTCCGGCACGTTGGCGGCAACAGTGATCGGATCCATCACCGACAACGTGCCGCACAGGCCGCCGGCCTGGATGTAGGCACCGTCCTGGGCCGGATCGGCGGCAAGGATGCCGTCACGCGGGGCGGAGATGGTTGTCCATGACATGTCAAGCTCGACCTGCTGCACTTCGGCACTGGCCAGTTCCATCGCGGCCTTCTGCTGGGCAACCTTCGATTTTGCTGCAAAGTTCGACTGCGCCAGTTGCGCCGTGGCTTCATAGTCGCGCCGGGCAGACGCAAGCTGCGCCTTGGCCCTGGCAAGCTGGGCATTGCGGGCTGCTGCATCGAGCTGGCAAAGCACGTCGCCCTTCTTCACGGCATCGCCGCTTTCAAAGGTCTGCCGTTCCACGATGCCGGCCGTGCGGGCGCGCACCTCGACCTGGCGAACCGCCTCGGTCAGGCCGCGCACCGGAAAGATCGACGGGCGCTCCACCGCCTTGAAGGTCTCCACGATTACCGAAAATGGCTTGGCTGCTTCCTTCGCCTGTTCGGCCTTTGCGGCTGCTTCTCCGGCCTGCTCGGGGCTTGCCGCCGGCAGTATGATGCCGGAAGCGAACCACCCGACAATTGCCAGCGCAAACAGCGACGACCAGATTTTTGAACTCGACATCTTCATCAACTCACTCTGCCGCGTCAGGAACCTTGCCGGCCTGGCCAGCGAGCATTCCCGGACGGGTTTCTTCCATGTAGCCAATTGCCGCGCGCAGAAGGGCCTGGCCGTAACCGTTCACGAACTGGTGGCCTGACCCCGGTTCTGCCTGTGCGCTGCATTCCTCGACCTGGGCCAGTTCCTGGCGCAGGAATGCGAGCTGAATGTCGAACACCTCCTGCAGGTAGCCTGGCTCCATGTCCGCCTTGAACAGCGCCTGGAACAGGAATTCCGACTTGTACTTGTCCTGCTTGGGCAACACGTGCAGCGCCTTGCGCAGGGCCGTGCGGCCCTTGGCAGTGATCGAGTAGACCTTCTTCGAGGGCTTGCCGGCATGGGCTTCCTCGCGCACCGTGACGTGGCCGTCGGCCAGCATCTGGGTCAGGGCAGGGTAAATCGAGCCGTAGCTTGCATCGATGAAGTGGGCGAACATGCCATTCTCCACCGCCTTCTTGATTTCGTAGCCCGACGCCTCCTCGATAGCGAGGATGCCGAGACACAATGTGCGCACATTCATGTGACGTATTTCCGCCTGACAGACTGCCGGTTGATATATCAGTCTGATATATAGCATTTGTGAATATATCAAGACGTAATGTCGTGCTCGCCTACGGGTCGACCCAGGGTCAGAATCCCGGCAAATCGGTCGCATGGGCATGAATTCGGTCTACGCGTATAGACAGCAACGACGAGCGGCGACGCGACATTGCCGCTGAATTGAACGGGACACGACATGCCGATCGATATCGCACGGGTGATTGCCGACAACGCCCCGAACAGCAACGCCATGTATGCTGAGGGCGTCAACCCGCGTTTCGCCAAAGCCTTGAAAATAATAGGTTTTGACCGCAACTACATCAAGGCCAACGGCGCCTGGATGTGGGACGACAAGGGCCGCAAGTACCTCGACATGCTGGCCGGCTATGGCGCCTTCAACATGGGCCGCAACCACCCCGCGATTCGCCAGGTGCTGAAGGATTTCATGGACGGTGACTATTGCTCGCTCGTTCAGATGGAAACCCCGGTGTTGTGCGGTGTTGTCGCACAGGAACTCAAGGCCCGCGTCGGCTACGGACTGTCCAAGGTCTATTTCTGTTCAACCGGCGCTGAGGGCAACGAAACGGCCATCAAGTTTGTGCGCCGCGCCACGGGCCGCAACCGCATCGTGTTCACCTCGTCGGCCTTCCACGGCCTGACCTCGGGCGCGCTGGCCCTGAACGGTGGCGACGTGTTTCGCGAAAAATTTGGCCAGCTTCTCGATACGGTCAAGGTGCCGTTCGGCGACCTCGATGCACTGGACCGGGCGCTGGCATCGGGCGACGTGGCCGCGTTCTTCGTTGAGCCAGTGCAGGGCAAGGGCGTCAACATTGCCCCTGCAGGCTATCTCGCGGCGGCCAGCAAGCTGTGCCACAAGCACGGCGCGCTGTTCGTGGCCGACGAAGTGCAATGCGGCATGGGCCGTACCGGCAAGTTCCTGGCCCTCCACCATGATGAAGGCGTCGAGCCTGACATGGTCATCCTGTCCAAGTCGCTGTCCGGCGGCTATGTGCCGGTTGGCGCGGTGCTGATGACCGACCGCATCTACAATTCGGTGTTCTCCTCGCTCGACCGGGCGGTGGTGCATTCGTCCACCTTCGGCAAGTCGAATTTTGCCATGGCAGCGGCGCTTGCATCGCTGACGGTGCTCGATGATGACAAGCTGATGGAGAACGCCACCGTAATGGGCAACCTGCTGGGTGAGCGGCTGTCGGCGCTGGTGCCGAAGTACGAGTTCATCAAGGAGGTCCGCTGGCGCGGGCTGATGCTGGCGGTCGAATTCCACAAGCCGAAGTCGCTGAAACTGCGCACTGCCTGGGCCACGGTCAACTCGCTCAACGAGGACCTGTTCTGCCAGGCCATTACCATTCCGTTGCTGGCTGACCACGGTATCCTGACCCAGGTCGCCGGCAACCGCATGACCACCATCAAGCTCATCCCGCCGCTGATGATCTCCGAGGCTGACGTGGACTGGTTTGTCACGGCCTTCGACAAGGTCATGACGGACCTGCACCGCTTCCCCGGACCTGCCTGGGAAAGCCTCACCCGCATTGCCAGGAACGCGCTCGGGCGCGGCGACGAGAAGATCAAGGCGACGGCATGACGACGGAAAAGTCCCGCAAGGGGCGCACCAGAACCGATCGGGCCCGTCCCGGCGGCAAGGCCCCCGTGGCACAGGGTGAAGGCTCACCGAAGGCTGAAACATCTCCGCCACCAGTCGCGCCAAAGGCCGATGGCCCGCGCAACTCTTTCGTGCAGTCCGTGCGTGACGGCCGGGTATTCGGCTTGATCGCACGCTGGTCCTGCAACCATGCATGGCTGGTTCTGCTGGCCTTCATTGCGCTCGCCATTGGCGGGGCCACGCTGGCAGCCAACAAGCTGACGGTCGACACCGATCCCGGCCTGATGATTTCCGGGGATCTTGATTTCCGCAAGGACTTCAACAATTTCAACGAAACGCTCCCGGCTGTTGACGCGAATTTCGTGTTCATCGTGGACGGCAAGGAACCGGAAGCCGCCCGCGATGCCGCTTACCGGCTTGCGCAACGGCTGCGCCAGCAGCCCGGCATGTTCTCCTACGTGATGGCGCCCGGCACCGGTGAATTCTTCGACAAGTACGGCGTCCTGTATGCCTCACCGGCGCAGGTGAAGGAGCTTGCTGACGGCATCGTGCAGTCTGCCCCCATGCTCAACGGGCTGGCCTCGCAACCGAACCTCGCAGGTCTTTCAGGTGTACTCAACGAGGTAACGGCCTACACCCAGGCGGGCCGTCCGCCAGAGGGGTTCGACAGTTTCCTCAACAGCCTCGCTGCTACAGTCGAGGCTGAAAATGCCGGCTCGCCGAAGCCAATGGACTGGCTGGCAATTGCCGATGACGAGCCGGGGGTGACCGGCAACCGCTGGTTCGTGCTGACCAAGCCGGTGCTGGACTTCACCCAGCTTGAGGCTGCCGCCGGCCCGATGACCGCAGCCCGCGAACTGGTGGCAGACCCGCAGGTAACAGGCAACGGCGCCGTCACCATCCGGCTGACCGGCGAGGCAGCCATGGATGCCGAGGAGTTCGAGGCGGTGACCAAGGGTGCCGCCATTGCGGGTATCGTGTCCTTCCTCATCGTCTCGGTGACCATTTTCTTCGGCATGCCCAGCCTGCGGCTGGTGTTTCCTGCCATGGCCCTGATCGTGCTCGGCTTCCTGATCAATGCCGGTTTTGCCACCGTGGCGATCGGCTATCTCAACATGATTTCTGTTGCCTTCGCAGTGCTGTTCATCGGCCTCGGCGTCGACTACGCCGTGCACGTCATCCTGCGCTATGCCGAGGAACGTGCGCGCGGGCTTGACCGCCTTGAGGCTGCAGTCGAATCCGTCACACGCATGGGCCCGGCTCTGGGCTTGTGCACGCTGACCACGGCACTGGCATTCCTCGCCTTCGTGCCAACCAGCTTCGTTGGCATGGCGCAGCTTGGCATCATCGCCTCAGGCGGCATGGTGATCGCGTTCATCGCATCGATTACCCTGGTGCCGGCGGTGCTGATGCTGGTGCCCGGCAACCAGCGCAAGATCGAGCGCAAGCTGGCTGCGACAGTGACCAATGACGCAGCCCCCGGTGAAAATACATCGCGTGTTCGCGCCATGGCGACGGTGCTGGTCATCACCCTTGGCGTGATTGCCCTGGGCACCATTCCGCAGGCTCGCTTCGATGGCGATCCGGTCAACCTGAAGGATCCGGCGGCACCTTCCGTTGCAACGTTCCTTGAACTCGCCACCGAGGAAGCCGGCGTCCACTATACGGCGGAGTACATCTCTGCACCGGGTGAACCAGCCCGCGAGATGGCCGGGAAGTTCACTGCCCTCCAGATCGTCAAGGATGTGGTGACAATCGAGAAGTTCCTGCCGGACAGCCAAGACGGAAAGCTCGCAGACCTGGCGCGACTCAAGGACCTTGTTGAACCGCAGGTCGAAACCGATGCCGACATTGGCGCACCTGCCCGAACCCGCATGCTTGAGGTGATCTCGGCCAACATGGGCACGCTGGCGGCAGTGGAAGATGCACCGGATGCCTTGCGCACGGCAGCTTCGCGCATGGGTACTGCGGTCGATACCTTCCGGCAAACGAAGGGTGACAACCCCGAGGCCGTGCAGCAGCTTGAGACCAACCTGTTCTCCGGTTTGCCCGCGCTGCTGCAGCAGGTCAACCAACTGGCAGCTGTCGAGCGTGTTACGGTGGAAACCCTGGATGAAAGCGTGCGCGAACGCTACGTGACGCAGGACGGACGCTGGCGGCTGGAGATTTCACCCAGCGGCGACATGCGCGATGCGGGCAAGCTCTATGAGTTTGTCGATGCGGTGAAGTCAGTGTCCAACAGCGCCATAGGGGCGGCGGTCAACGTGGCAGGCTCAGCCCGTGCCGTGGCAGAATCCATGGTGCTGGCAACGCTGGCGGCCCTTGCGCTGGTTGTGCTGATCGTGTGGCCGGCCATGCGCAATGTTCGCGATGTGGCGCTGGTGCTTGCACCGCTGGTGCTGGCCGGGAGCCTGATGATTGGCTACACGGTCGTGTTTAACTCCCCGTTCAACTTTGCCAATGTCATCGTGCTGCCACTGTTGCTTGGCTTGGGTGTGGACTCGAGTATCCACTATGTCATGCGTGCCCGCGAAGGCGACAACGGCACGGACGTGACCGGTACCTCAACGCCGCGGGCGGTGATGATTTCGGCCATGACCACCATCGGATCATTCGGCACCTTGTGGCTGTCTGCGCATCGCGGCATGGCCAGCATGGGTGAACTGCTGACCATCGCCATCCTGGTAACGCTGGTATGCACGTTGATCGTGTTGCCCCAGCTGATCGAGTGGGCCTACAAGAAGCGCTCCAGTGGCTAATCCGCACACCACGCGCGACACCTATTGACGATCAAGTCAACAAGGGCAATTTAGACGCAATTCCGTTTGCCGGGGCCTGAAACGGACATGCAAACCCCAAAAGCAAGGTATTTCAAACCGTGACAGTTCCGTTCATGCAGCAAGTGCGCGTCGGCGCCTATGTGATGAAACAGAAGCTCAAGGGCAACAAGCACTACCCGCTGGTGCTGATGCTGGAGCCTTTGTTCAAGTGCAACCTGGCCTGTGCAGGTTGTGGCAAGATCGATTATCCCAAGCCGATCCTCGACAAGCGCCTGTCGCCGCAGGAATGCTTCGACGCCGTTGACGAGTGTGGCGCACCCATCGTCGCCATTCCCGGCGGCGAACCGCTGATCCACAAGGAAATCGGCGAGATCGTCGAAGGCCTGGTGGCGCGCAAGAAGTACGTGTCGCTGTGCACCAACGCGCTGCTTCTGGAAAAGAAGCTGCACCTGTTCAAGCCGTCGCCGTTCCTGTTCTTCTCGGTTCACCTTGACGGCCTGAAGGACCACCACGACAAGTCGGTGTGCCAGACCGGTGTGTTCGACCGCGCCATCTCGGCCATCAAGGCAGCGCAGGCCAAGGGCTTCCAGGTCAACGCCAACGCGACCATCTTCGATGGCCACGCACCCGAAGACATCGCCAAGTTCCTCGACATGACCACCGCGATGGGTGTCAACGTGTCGATCTCGCCCGGCTTCATGTACGAGCGCGCGCCTGACCAGGAGAACTTCCTGTCACGCCGCAAGACCAAGCAGCTGTTCCGCGACGTGTTCCGCCTCGGCAAGGGCCGCAAGTGGGCGCTGTCGCACTCGACCCTGTTCCTCGACTTCCTTGCCGGCAACCAGGAGTACATGTGCTCGCCGTGGGGCATGCCCACCCGCAACGTGTTTGGCTGGCAGAAGCCCTGCTACCTGCTCGGCGAAGGCTACGTGAAGACCTACAAGGAACTCATGGAAACCACCGACTGGGACAAGTACGGCACCGGCCGTTACGAGAAGTGCGCCAACTGCATGGCCCACTGCGGCTATGAGCCGACGGCTGCCGCAGACGCCACGTCGAACCCGTTCAAGGCGCTGGTCGTTGCGCTGCGTGGCGTCAGGACCGAAGGTGACTTCGCACCCGAGATCGACCTGACGCAGGCTCGCAAGGCCGACTACGACCTGCACGAAGAACACGTCGCCAAGGTGATGAAACAGATCCATACCCCGTCGAACATCGCGGCGGAGTAGTCTTTCACTTCCAGTAAAGTTTCGGCAATGCAGCCCGGCACCAGCAATGGCGCCGGGTTTTGTTTGGCTCAGGTTCCGTGTAATCCGAAACCTGGTCCCAGCGCCTCGCAAACGGCCTTCAGCTGCTTCTGCGCGCGCGATGACTTGCGGCCCAGCGCCATCAGCGCTGGCAGGTCTGCCGGGTGGTTGAGCAGCCCTCTCGCAAGTCCCTTCAGGTCGAGGTTCCCATCCGGCCGGACGGCGTTTGCCGTGGCCCGCGGCAGGCTGTCACCGGCCTCGTCCACCACGATCCGGATGGCGAGAAACGGAACGTGCAGCCGCCGGGCAGCATGGGCAATGCCGGCGCTTTCCATGTCCACCGCGCAAGCCTTGTGGCGCGTGCAGATGTCCTGCTTGTCCGCCGTCGACGAGATCACGTCCTGCGCGCAGAACAAGCGGCCGGCATGTGCATCGAGATGCGACAGCCGCGACATGACGGTTGCCTGCCAGTCGACGTCGGCATCGAACCGTTCATCGATATCCCGGGTAATGACGGTGGAGGGAATGACGACGGTGCCGCTACGCAAGGCGCGGTCCAACCCGCCGCAAAACCCGATGGAAACGAGGCCGGATAGGCCGCCATTGTCGCGACCGGCCTGTTCGGCGGCAATGTAGCCGGCAGCCCGTCCGAGGCCGGACTGAACCACCCGCAACCGCTCGCCATGGCCAGCGCAGCACCTGTTGACCACGGCATATTCCTGGGCGAGTGCGGTGATCAGCGCAACAGGGCGCCCGCCGGGTGCGGGTGTCATGTCGTCAGGCCGCGAGACGGCACTGGCTACATGCCCCACTGCACGCGCTTGGAGTTGCCGGTCATCAGCTTGGCATAGCGGCCCAGCGCCCACGTCGGGAAGTAGGCCGAGTAGCCGTGATAGCGCAGGTAGAACACGCGCGGGAAACCGACGGCGGTGTACCAGGGCTCATCCCACTTGGCACCTTCACGCGGCGCGTGAGTGATGTACTGCGCACCACGGGCCACGCTGTCGTGCTCGACTTCGCCGGCAGCCATCAGGCCCATCATGGCCCAGGCGGTCTGCGACGGGGTGGACGCCTTGGCCTCGCCGCGGCGTTCCTTCCAGTAGGTCGCGCCGTCCTCACCCCAGCCGCCATCATCGCGCTGCTGCTCGATGAGCCACTGCACGGCCTTGCGAATCCACGGCTGGCTCATGTCCTCGCCAACAGCGTTGAGGGCATTGAGCGCTGACCAGGTGCCATAGATGTAGTTGGTGCCCCAGCGGCCGAACCACGAACCGTCTGTCTCCTGGTCGTCCTTGATGAACTGGATGCCGCGGCGCACGCAGGATGAATCGACCGGGTGACCGATCTGCGCCAGGAACGACAGGCAACGGGCCGTCACGTCCACGGTCGGCGGATCAAGCAGTGCGCCATGGTCCGCAAACGGGATGGTGTTGAGGAACTCGGCATTGTTGTCGATGTCGAACGCGCCCCAGCCGCCATTGCGCGACTGCATGCCGATGACCCACTTGGCGGCGCGCTCGATGTTGAGCTTGTAGCGCACAGGGTCAACGCGGTGCAGCAGCATGCCGACAACGGCGGTGTCATCCACATCGGGGTAGTAATCGTTCTTGTACTGGAATGCCCAGCCGCCGGGTTCGAGGTCCGGTGCGTTGATCGCCCAGTCGCCCTTGACGTCGAGGATCTGCTCGGCGGCCAGCCAATCGCACATCCGGATCACCCGCTCGTCGGTTTCCGGCACGCCGGCTTCGAGCAGGGCGTGGGCGCCAAGCGACGTATCCCAGATCGGGGACACGCATGGCTGCACATAGCGCGGTGCACCATCGCGCACTTCGCGTCCGCCCGTCACCAGCTTGCGGCAGGCCGACATGGCAATGAGGAAGTCCTCGTGGTCCGGGCTGTAGCCCAACGCATCATAGGCCATTGCCGTGTTTGCCATGGCCGGGAAAATGGCACCAAGGCCATCGTCACCGTTGAGCCGCGGCTTGATAAACGCCAGCGCTTTCCTGATCGCGGCCTTGCGGAACGGCAGGCGCGGGAAGATGTGCTTTTCAGCCGGATGCAGCAGCTTGTCGATCTGCAGGAAGAACTCACCCCAGCGGCTGCCGGTGTGGTTGTGGTTCCAGACGGTGATTTCTTCCGGCGGCGTTACGAAGATTTCGCGGCAGCTTGCACCGGTAGGGTTGCGAGCCAGGGGCTTCAGTGCAGCCAGGATGGTCAACGGCGCAATGACCGTGCGCGACCAGTAGGCGAACTTCCACATGTTGGCCGGAAACCACTTCGGCATCAGCATCAGTTCAACCGGCATGGCCGGAACGCCACGCCACGGCACCTGCCCGAACAGCGCCAACGAATAGCGGCAGAACACGTTGGACTTCTCCGCACCGCCATGCGCCAGGATGGCGTTGCGGGCGCGTACCATGTGCGGCTCGTCGGCGCTGTCACCCAGCAGCTTGAGGGCGAAATACGCCTTCACCGAAGCCGAAATGTTGAACCCGCCTTCGTGGAACAGCGGCCAGCCGCCATGCACCTTCGACTGCAGCGACCGCAGGTACTCGGCCATCTCGGCTTCAAGTTCCGGCTCGCGCATGTCCAGGAAATGATTGAGGAATATGTATTCAGACGGGATCGTGGCATCGGCTTCAAGCTCGAATACCAGATGACCATCGACCTGCTGGAGAGCCATCAATGCCTGCGCGGCTTCGCTGGCGGTGACTGCTGCATCAGCAACAATGGAGCCGGTCAGCCCGGTCTTGGGGCGGAGGACGTAAACGTTGGACTGCATGTAACCTCAACTTTCAGATCACCAACAGCCGAGTCACGCCCTCTCGACGACTGATAACCTTATTAAAAACGGAAAATTGCCGTTCAAGTCAACTCTAATTGGCCGAAATCAGGTGCCGTGCGGCGGTTTGCCCTGACCTGATCGAACCTTCGATTGTCGACGGCAAACCATTGTCGACCCAGTCCCCAGCAAGCACCAGATTGCGCCATTTTGTTGGCACCTGCGGGCGCTTGGCCAGTTGTTCAACCGTTCCCTTGAAGGTGGCACGGCGTTCGGTCAGCACGCGTGTGCGCCGGGGCAACCGGGCGGGGTCCTGGCCGATTTCCGGCGCGATTTCGCGCCAGACCATCGACAGAAGTTCATCCTTGTTCATGGCAGCAGCCTTGTCCCCTGCGGAGATGGTGACGGACGCAACATCGTCACGCACAAACAGCCAGTGCGACATCGAGTTGAGCAGTCCCAGGACATGATGTTTCATCAACGGTGTACGTCCGGAATCCACGCGAAAGTGTACATTGGCTATTGGTACAAACGCATCCGGCGCTGACACGGTTCCAAGCACCATGGCCGCAAACCACGCGGGCAGGGCCGACACGACAACATCGCCGGGCTTGACCACCTCGCGGCTGGTGCCGGTCACTATGGCGGTCACCCGCTGGCCGTCATCCTCGATACCGCTCACGCGGCAATTGAGCCGCACGTCGCCGCCGTGCTGCTCCAGCCAGCGCAGGGCAGGGTCCACGAAGGTGAACGAAAGCCCGCGCCGCGACACCATGGGCCTTGAGTACTCCGCTCCGCGCGCAAGGGTCTCGCGGATCACAGGCGTCAGCAGCCGGGCAGCGGCTTCCTCGGGCAGCGTGTTCATGACGCCAACCGTGAACGGCTCCCAGAACCGCTCGTACAGCACGCCCTGGCCGGCAAACAGTTGCTTGACGGTGCGGTCACCGGCGCTGAGCAGCTTCAGCCCTGTCAGGTATTCGCTGAGCCGTGTGCCGGGCACGCGCCGGTCCTTGTCGAGGATCCACCAGGGCATCGCCCCGCGGTTCAGCTCGATTGTCCAGTGCTCGCCGGATTTCACGTCAACGAACGGAAACTCTGCCTTGTCCGGTCCGATCAGTTCGTCCAGCGCGCCGATCGTTTCCAGGTAGGACAGCGCCGACTTGTTGCCCGACAGCAGCAGGTGGTTGCCATTGTCGATGATCGCGTCAAGCGAAGGGTCATGGAAAGAACGGCAGCGGCCACCGGCATGGCCGGTTTGCTCGTACACAACCACGCGGTACTGCGCCTTGGCCAGTTCAAGCGCGGCTGACAGGCCGGCCACGCCGGCGCCGATGATGTGTGCTGTTGCCATGTGCCTGTGCTGCGCCCGTCAGAAGAAGCCATGGCGAAGGGCGATCAGCAGCTTTTCCTTGCCACCCACCAGCCGCTTGGACACGGCAGGATCAGCCAGGGCTGCATCAGGCAAGGCCATCATCCGTTCGAGGTTGCGCTGGTAGACCGACTTCATGATGCGGGCCGGCCGCATCACGTCACGGCGGCACAGCGCCATGGCCTGGTCGGCAAAGTCGTATTCCTGGCGGGCTGTTTCGGCCAGTTCGCGCCACATGGCGACAAAGCCTGGCTGCGATGTCAGTGTCTTCGGGTTGGACCAGTCAAGGCCGTGCTTTTCAAGCAGTTCGCGCGGCAGGTAGACCCGGCTGATGCCTGCATCCTCATCAACATCGCGCAGGATGTTGGTGATCTGCAAGGCCCGGCCCGTGTGGTGGGCAACGCTGACGCCATGCTGCGACGGGTCGCCGAACACGCACACGCATAGCCGGCCTACGGCGCAGGCCACGCGGTCCACGTAAAGGTCGAAGGTGGCAAGGTCAGGCGCAGTGACAGGCTCGCCCACATCCATCTCCATGCCGGCAATCACGTCCATGAAGTCATCACGGCGCAACGAGAACAGCGAGATCGGTTCGGCCAGGGCGCGGGTTTCCGGCCAGGACGGCTGCCCGGCATACAGTGCATCGATTTCGGCGCGCCAGGCATTGAGCTGCTTGCGCTTGTCGGCATCGCTGAGGGTTTCGCTGTCGGCAATGTCGTCCACCTTGCGGCAGAACGAGTAGACGGCAAACATCGCCTCGCGCTGCTGGCGAGGCAGCAGCCGCATCGCCCAGTAGAACGAGGTGGAGGCATCACGCACCGCCTGCGCGATGGAACGCGCTTCTGACGCCGCCGACGGGACGGTCGTGTGCTGTTGGGTCTGGTTAGCCATCATGCGTTTTCAACAGGCTGTCCGTCTCCGGAACTGCCGGTCCTGGCGTCGGTGTTGAGGGTGCCGCCTTGCATCTTCGATGCCAGGCAGCCGCCCCGTCACGACTTGTTGTTGGCGAATTCAAGCACCTTCTTTTCGAGCCCGAGCCCGGTCAGGACTTCGAGCACGATGTCGTCTGCTTCAAGGCGGGCCTGCTTGTACTGCCAGTCCGGCGCACCATGCCCGATGAAGGCATCCGGCAGCGTCATCGGCTTGACCACGGCACCGCCCTGCAACATGCCCTGGTGGGCAAGGTGATGCAGCACATGGCTGGAGAAGCCGCCGATGGAGCCTTCCTCTATGGTGATCACAAGCTTGTGGTTGCGCACGAGCCGCTCGATCATTTCAACGTCCAGCGGCTTGGCGAAGCGGGCATCGGCCACCGTGACGGACACACCGCGTTCAGCGAGGTCTTCAGCAGCCTTCAGGCACGAGCTCAACCGGCCACCGAGCGTCAGCAGGGCAGCCTCGGTGCCTTCGCGCATGATGCGGCCCTTGCCGATTTCCAGCGGAACGCCGGTTTCCGGCATGTCGACGCCCATGCCTTCACCGCGTGGATAGCGGAAGGCGCAGGGACCGTCTTCATAGTCGACGGCGGTTGCCACCATGTGCATCAGGTCGGCTTCGTCACCGGCGGCCATGACCACCATGTTCGGCAGGCAGGCGAGGTAGGCGACGTCGAACGAGCCAGCATGGGTGGCGCCGTCCTGGCCGACGAGGCCGGCCCGGTCGATGGCGAAACGCACCGGCAGCTTCTGCAGGGCAACGTCATGGACAACCTGGTCATAGGCGCGCTGCAGGAACGTGGAGTAGATGGCAGCGAACGGCTTGAAGCCTTCGGTTGCCATGCCTGCTGCAAACGTCACGGCATGCTGTTCGGCAATGCCGACGTCGAACGTGCGCTCGGGGAAGTGCTCCTCGAACTTGTCCACGCCCGTACCGGTCGACATGGCGGCAGTGATGGCAATGATCTTGTCATCGGCCTGCGCATGGCGGATCAGCGACTGGGCAAACACCGAGGTGTAGCTGGGCGCGTTGGAGGTGGCCTTCTTGGTTTCGAAGGTGACGGGGTCGAACTTGCCGACTGCGTGGTGCTTTTCAGCCGTGGTTTCGGGGAAGGGATGGCCCTTGCCCTTTTCGGTGACCACGTGCAGCAGCACCGGGCCAACTTCGCGGGCTTCGCGGATGTTCTGCAACACCGGCACCAGCGTATCGAGGTCATGGCCATCGACGGGGCCGACGTAATAGAAGCCAAGTTCCTCGAACAGCGTACCGCCCATCACCATGCCGCGGGCATACTCGTCAACGCGCTCGGCCGCCTTGCGCAGGGTCTTGGGGAACTTGTTGGACAGCTTCAGCGCGATATCGCGCAGGCTGAGGAACGGATGGGTGGAAACAAGCCACGACAGGTAATTGGTCAGCGCGCCGACGCCCGGCGTGATCGACATGCCGTTGTCGTTGAGGATGACCAGCATGCGGCTGTCCAGCGCGCCTGCATTGTTCATGGCTTCATAGGCGAGACCTGCACTCATCGAGCCGTCGCCGATGACCGAGATGACGTGGTTGTCGTCGCCCTTCAGGTCACGCGCCACGGCCATGCCAAGCCCGGCAGAGATCGAGGTGGACGAGTGGGCGGCACCGAACGGGTCGTACTCGCTCTCGGTGCGCTTGGTGAAGCCGTACAGGCCGTCGGCCTGGCGGATCTTGCGAATGCCGTCGCGGCGCCCGGTCAGGATCTTGTGCGGATAGGCCTGGTGGCTCACATCCCAGATCAGCCGGTCAGCCGGTGTGTTGTAGACATAATGGATTGCAACGGTCAGCTCGACGACGCCGAGGCCGGCCCCGAAGTGGCCACCGGTTACGGACGCCGCATCAATGGTTTCGGCGCGCAGTTCGCGGGCAACCTGTTCAAGGTCTTCGGGCTTCAGTTTTCTGAGGTCAGCCGGGTACTTGATGGTATCAAGCAAGGGGGTGGATATGGGCATGCTAGCTCTTTTGATCTTGTGAGGCGGGCTTTCCGGACCATTCATCCGGGCCAGCACTCATCCAGTTTTCGCTGTGTCAGTCAGCCAGTCAAACAGTTACCGTGGCGCACGAAACCCGCTGTGTATACCAAATCCGCCGTCGCGCCAACCTTTCGGTATGGCCCTGATGGCCGCACCCCCCGGCACGGTAGTCAGTCTGCTACAGGTTAGAACAGTGCCTTTATGGCGCCTTTGAGGCCGGAGGTCGCAAACTGCCGCTTCGACAACTCGACGCGCCCGGCCACAGGGTCCTGCTTGCGCAGCTTCTGGACCAGTTTCCAGGCCACCTGCACGATAACGCCTGACTCCATGGCCAGTGACCGGGACTTCAGCTTGCCGGGCAATTGTTCGGCGGTGCGCATAAGCGCTTCCGTGCCATCCAGCATCCGCATCTGCACCGCCCGCAATGGCTGGGGCGAGGCGGCCTCGCGCAGCATGTCGGGCGTGGCGCCTTCCTCCTTGCACCAGTCGAGCGGCAGGTAGCAGCGGTCCAAAGACTTCAGGTCGTCGGCGCAGTCCTGCAGGTGGTTGATGACCTGCAGCGCGTTGCACAAGGCATCGGAGTACTCGAAGTGCTTCTTGTCCTCGCCGTGCAGTTCCAGCAGGTATCGCCCCACCGGCGATGCCGAGCGCAGGCAATAGTCGATCAGTTCATCCCAGTTGTTGTAGCGGCTCTTCACGGCGTCCTGCCGGAACGCCGAAATCAGGTCGCTGGCGTGCGCCAGGTCGACGCCCGTCTCCAGCATCGAGGCACGCAGCGCCATTGCCTTGGCCAGTCCCTCGCCGGGGTTTGCCGTGCGCCCGAGCAGCGCATCGTCCATTGCATTGAGCCGGGCAATCTTGTCCTGCGGCAGGGTTTGCGGGTCATCGGCAATATCGTCGATGGCGCGCGCAAACGCATAATAGGTCGCCACGTGCGGCCGCAGCCGCTTGGGCAACAGGAAGGAACCCACGGGAAAGTTCTCGTCGGCGGCACCCTTGCCGGACGGCGTTTCGATTACTGTAGCTGGTGTTGGCTTGGCGCTCATGCGGTGGCCTCGCACAACTGGCTCAACACCCGTGTCATCTCGCTGTCCGCATTTGCGAGGTGGCGGACAACGGTGAAGTGGTTGTCGCCGGCAAGTGCCTGCCACTCGCAATCAAGCCCGGTACCTTGCCAGGTGGCGCACAGGGTTTCGGACTGCCGCAGGTATTCGCGCGATTCATCGCCGCCCACCCACGCCTCGAACCGGCCGGATGATGGCGGTGCCCAGCACAGCGGGCTTGCCGCCCGTGCCTGAGGCTCATCCAGCTTGAGCGCGTCGTTGACGTAGGTCGCCAGCAGGGGGCGCAGGTCATACAGCCCGCTGATGCCCATGCCCGCCGCCACCAGCCCGGCCGGCGCACCGTGCGAGGTCCAGTCTGTTGCCATGGCGCAGGCAGCAAGGTGCCCGCCGGCGGAATGACCGGCTACCACCAGCTTGCGGCCGTGCGCCTTGTGCAGGTGCAGGCAAAGGGTGCGTATGTCGTCGATGATGTCGGCAAGGCTGAACTGGGGCGCCAGACGATAGGACGGCACGGCAACGCTCAGGCCATGTGCGTTGCAGCCTGCCGCCATGTGGCTGAAGAAGCTGCGGTCAAGCCCCTGCCAGTAACCGCCATGCAGAAACACCAACAGTGACGCATCTGCACTTGCAGTGTCCGGTTCGAACAGGTCATAGGCGTGGCGCTCATGCGGGCCATAGGCAAGCCCCAGCTGGCACGCGCCGCGATCACGGTAGCTTGCCGCGTCGCTGTTCCAGCTTGCCACGATGGCCGGATGACCGGGCACCATTTCGCGATTGTTGTACTGTGCGTTGAGGTTCATGGCCGGGCATTTAGCCGAACTGGGCGGGGTTCGCCAAGTGCCGAGGCCTTGATGGTCATATGTCGAACTCGGCGATGGTGCCGACAGCCTTGCGCAACTGTTCCGACCACGTGTTGGACAGGGACGTGAAGTACGGATCGTCCTTCTCGATGCGGCGCACCCGGTCGATGGCCAGCGTGTCGGTGTTGTAAACAACGAGATCGATCGGCATGCCCACCGACAGGTTGGACCGCAGCGTCGAGTCGAACGACAGCAGCACCACCTTTGCGGCCTCGCCGAGCCGCATGTCCTGCTTCACCACGCGGTCGAGGATGGGCTTGCCATACTTGTGCTCGCCGATCTGGAAGAACGGCGTGTCGGACTTCGCCTCGATGAAGTTGCCTTCCGAATAGATGTGGAACAGGCGCGGTTCCTCGCCCTTGATCTGGCCACCAAAGATGAACTGCGCCGAAAAGCTCTCGCTGGTCAGGCCTTCGTCACCGAGCACTTCCTTGCGCACGCTGCGCAGTTTCTCGCCCACCATCCGCGCAGCCTGGTACATCGTCGACACCGTGAACAGCGAGTCGGTGCCGGCGCTGATGTCATGGATGGCCTCATCGAGACTGGCAATCACCGACTGGGTCACCGCAAGGTTGCCGGCCGACAGGATGATGAAAACCCGGTCCTCGGGCTTCTGCCAGGTGTTCAGCTTGCGAAACGTGGCAATGTTGTCCAGGCCTGCATTGGTGCGGGTATCGGCGGCCATGACGAGACCTCGATTGAGTTTCAGGCCAACGCAATAGGTCATGATGGCTGGTTTCCGGCAAAGCTTCGGAAGAGGGAATCTCCAGTGTTGGAGCTGAGCAGACGCTACTGCGCCGGGGCCGGGTCTACAAGTACCTCGACGCGCAGTTTCTCGTTGCCGTCGCCCGGGCCGCGGCGCACGCCGGTTACCGGTTGGGCGCCGCGAATGTCCATCGCCACGGCAACCCGCACATAGCGGTCATCGGGGCACATCGTGTTGGACACGTCGAACCCCACCCAGCCGAGATCGGGCAGGTAAAGTTCGGCCCAGGCATGGCTGGCCTCGCCCAGCTCGTCGGTGCCGGTGGCCAGATAGCCGGACACATAGCGTGCCGGGACGTTCAGCACCCGCGCGGCTGAAATGAACACGTGCGCATGGTCCTGACACACGCCGGTGCCGGCCTTCAGCGCCTCGGCTGCAGTGGTACTGGAAATGCTGGTGCCGATTTCGTAGGCGATGGCGTCCCGCACCAGCCCCATGAGGCTGTGCGCCTGGTCCAGCCCCTGCTTGCCCTCGACCTTGCGCGCCAGGGTGCGGATGGCCGCGTTGGACTGGGTGATCGCGGTTTCTGCAAGGTAGGCCCCGATCGGCACCGAGCCGCCGTCGGGCCCCATGATCCCGGCCTTGTCGGTCGTCTCGACGACACCCTTGGCCTCCACCTCGACGGAGATCTCGCCGGGTTCAAGCGTGCTGGTCACCAGGTGGGTCAGGTTGTCGAACGCATCACGGTACGAAATCGAGTGGTCGATGCCGGGTGCATTGATTTGCCATCCGATGACGCGCTGGGTGGCCGACGAGTCCGGCGTCAGATGCAGCCGCTGGATCAGCTGCCCGCCGGCACTGTCATAGGTATACAGGGTCGAATGGCGGATCTGCAGTCTCATTGGAAGTTGTACCTTGCGCCAATCTCGTTGGTCAGCCGGTTGTTCACCTCGATGAATTCGACCAGGAACTCGTGCAGGCCCGACTGGAAGATCTGCTGCATGTCGGACTTCGCCAGCATGTCGTTGGTCGCGCTGGCGATGCCGTGGCAAGGGCCACCCTCGCCATAGTCCTGCTCCAGGTCGTCCAGCGTGCGGTTGATCCAGTTGTAGCAGAAAAGCAACGAGCGCGGCATCGCCCGGTTGAGTATCAGGAACTCCGCCACGTTCCACGGCTGGTAGCGCGAATCCTTGTAGGCCCACCGGTAGGCCCGGTGCGCCGATACCGACCTGAGCAGCGATGCCCACTGCTGCTGGTCCACGCCGCTGCCGGGACCAGACCCGCGCGGCAGCAGGATGTGGTACTTAACATCCAGAATGCGGGCGGTGTTGTCGGCCCGCTCGATGAAGGCACCGAGCTTGCTGAAGTGGAAGCTGTCCAGCCGCAGCGCCGTGCCCAGCATTGCGCCTCGAAACAGCATCGAGCGCTGCTTCACCCAGTCCAGCAGGGCCGGCAGCTTGTCCGGTGTCAGCTGGCTTGCCCGCATGTGGTTGAACTCGTTCCACGTCGAGTTGAGGCTTTCCCAGACATCTCGGCTGAGCGAGGTCCGGACCGAGCGGCCATTGTTGCGCGCCGTTTCGATGCAGGAGCGGATGCTCGACGGGTTGCCGGCATCCATCACCAGGTGGTGGATCACGTTCTCCGGTGTCGGCTCGTTGTAGCGCTTGGCAAAATCCTCCTCGCACTGGGCGCTGATCAGCACAGAGGTCCAGTCGCCATCCTGCCGGCGGAACGGCTTCGGCATCAGCGATATGCGGTAGCTCACCTCGACCAGCCGCGCCATGTTCTCGGCGCGCTCGACGTAGCGCGACATCCAGAACAGCGAGGCTGCATTGCGTCCAAGAAGCATTGTGCGTCAGTCCTCCCGAACCACTAGTCTTCCAGGACCCAGGTGTCCTTGGTGCCGCCGCCTTGCGACGAGTTGACGACCAGTGACCCCTTCTTCAGCGCAACCCGGGTAAAGCCGCCCGGCGTGATGCGAATCTCGTCACCGCTCAGCACGAACGGGCGCAGGTCAACGTGGCGCGGGGCAACTTCGTTGCGCACGAAGGTTGGCGCGCTCGACAGGGCCAGCGTCGGCTGGGCGATGTAGTTGTCCGGCCGCTTCTTGAGGATTTCGCGGAACGTGGCGATCTCCTTTTTCGACGCCGTCGGCCCCACCAGCATGCCGTATCCGCCAGAGCCGTGAACCTCCTTGACCACCAGTTCGGACAGGTGGTCGAGCACGTACTTGAGCAAGTCCTCCTCCGAACAGCGCCACGTCGGCACGTTGTTCAGCAGCGGCTTTTCACCGGTATAGAACTCTACGATATCGGGCATGAACGAATAGATCGCCTTGTCGTCGGCAATACCGGTGCCGGGCGCGTTGACGATGGTCACGTTGCCGGCCCGGTAGGCGTCGAAGACGCCGGGAATGCCCAGCGTCGAGTCCGGGTTGAAGGTCAGCGGATCAAGGAAATTGTCGTCAATTCGCCGGTAGATCACGTCAACCCGCACCGGCTGTTGCGTGGTGCGCATGTAGACGCAGCCGTCGTCGACATACAGGTCGTCGCCGGTGCAAAGCTGCACGCCCATTTCGTCGGCCAGGAACGCGTGCTCGAAGAACGCCGAGTTGTAGATGCCCGGCGTCAGCACCACGCACACCGGCTCGCCGTCGCAGTGTTCGGGCGCGACCGAATCCAGCGTGCGCCGCAGCATCTGCGGGTAATCCTCGATCGGGGCGACCCGGTGGCGCGCGAACAGGTCCGGAAACAGGTACATCATCGCCTCGCGGTCCTCGAGCATGTAGGACACGCCCGACGGGGTGCGGCAATTGTCTTCCAGCACGTAGAAGTCGTTCTCGCCGACGCGCACGATGTCGGTGCCGATGATGTGGGCATAGACGTTGCGGGCAGGGGTCATGCCGGCCATCTGCGGCAGGTAAGCCTCGTTCTGCAGCACCAGCTTCGATGGCACCTTGCCGGCCCGCAGGATTTCCTGCCGGTGGTAGATGTCGCCGATGAACGAATTGAGCGCGGCCACCCGCTGGCGGATGCCGGCTTCCAGCCGGCGCCATTCATGGGCGGCAAAGATGCGCGGAATGATGTCGAACGGGATCAGCCGCTCCGACGCCTCGTCGGTGCCGTACACGGCAAAGGTGATGCCGAGCCGGCGGAAGATTGACTCCGCCTCGCGAATCTTGGCGCGAAGATCAGCCGGCGACTGGGTATCCAGCCACTCCTGCATGATCTTGTAGGGTGCGCGGACGTTGCCATCCGCGTCGAGCATCTCGTTGAAATTTTCTCCCATCACGAGTGAGTATTGCGCGTTACCGGGCTGACACAAAGCCTCATTTTTGGGCAGCGGGTGCACCAGATCACCGGCACCGCCAGCCTCGACGCGCGGTTACCCGGCCAGTGGTTCAACCTCGAAACCGGCCTTCACTACAACTGGCACCGGTCGTATGATCCAACCCTCGGCCGCTATACTCAGGCAGACCCGCTCGTTCGTGCGCTTCAATCGATTCACCGGATCGATTGATCCTCGCCTTGCGGCTCGGACCGCTTCTCACCCCCGACGGACCAAGCAGATACGCCTATGCCGTTAACTCACCGCAGGTGTATGTGGATCCCAGTGGCCAGTTTGCCATGCTCCTGCCGTTTGCCGGAGCAGCAGCGAATGCCGCGTCCTCTGCGCTTGGATTCACTGTTGGTCTTGGGTTGGGTTACGGGCTTGGCTTGGACAAGCTGTCGCCACCAGTTCCGCCCGGAATGGCGATGCAGGCATTGATGGCTTGTCATCCGGCTGCAATCGCGCTCCATATGAGCACGAAGCCACCGGCAGATGCATGGGATAAGGACGGAGCTAAAGCACCCGGAAAGCCGGGCGATGCCGAAGGCTTTAAGGACCCCAAAGGTGGCGAACAGTGGGGCCAAGCATCAAATGGTCAGTGGGGCTGGAAGGACTCCAAGGGAAACACATGGGTGCCGACTGGACAGTCCAAGGGCAAAGCTCATGGTGGCCCGCACTGGGACGTGCAGGGCAAACGTGGTGGTAGTAGAGGCAACGTCTACCCAGAGGGTAGAACACGCCCACACTAGTGAGGGATTCAAGTCGTGAGCAAGCAACACACTTTATTGGAGCTTGAGAACGTGCGCTACTTTTCCCAAGGGGATGAGGACGCATTTTTTGCGTGGTTGGAATCAATTGAGAGTGTAGTTGAATTCCACGGAAGGTTACGAACACTGTATGTTAGCATTGACATGAAGAAACTGACTCAGAATGAATTTCTTGAAATTCTTGCTTTATTCCATCGCTATAAAATACCAAAAAAACAGCTTCTGAAACTTGAGAAGCCGGAGTTTTCAGAATGGCTGCGTTACTCGGGCGCATTTTGGTATCGATCAATGTTCAAATAGTCAATTGGCAACCACGCCAACTTTCAACACCCTCTCCAACCGCATCGCCAATGCGCTGACCAACGGCATCGAGACCCGCAGCTTCGCCCATGATGCCGCCGGCAACCTGACCCAGGACCTGAGGGCGGACCTTACGCTGCCTCGTTCTTCAACGGCTTCACCCTGATCTTCGCCTCGTGTTTGCGCGCTTGCGCCAGGTCGTAAGCCGTCTGCATCCGCAGCAGTGTATCGGCCTTGACGCCGAACGCCTTCTCGAAGCGGATCGCCATGTCGGCTGACAGGCTGGAATTGCCATTGAGCAAGGTGCTCAACGCCTGACGCGATACGTCGAAGTGTTCCGCAAGCGCTGTCACGCTCAGACCCGCGGGTTCGACAATTTCAGTCTTCAGCCAGTCTCCAACATGGACGGCGAGCGAAGGGTGCATTTTAAGAGCCATGATAATCCTCCAGCTTTCGACTTCCACGCCAGCAAATCTTGATGCTGCAATCAAAATGTCAAGCGTCGCGTGACGGTTGTCGATATGTGCCGGCGCCTGCCACCCTGCCTTGCCAATGGGCAACCGCCGTGGCATCTTCATCACATCATGTTCTTCAGGATTGGCACCACCGGCTTTCTGAGCCTGCGCGACCAGCGTGTGAACCACGACGAGGTGCTGCTCAACTGCGCCCGCATCGGCTTCAATCCCTGAGCGTCTCCGTGATCGCCTGAGCGGGCCGCGCGCAAACGACTGCGCGGCTCATCCCCAGATCATTTCCGGAAGACACATCATGAACAAGAACCTCAACATCGAAGAACTCGTCGCCGCCGACAACGCGCACCACTTCCACCCGTTCACCGACCACAAGTCCTTCCACGAAGGCGGCGGTGCGCGCGTCATCACCCACGCCAAGGGCGTGCACATCTGGGACGGCAAGGGCCACAAGATGCTCGACGCCATGGCCGGGCTGTGGTGCGTCAACGTCGGCTATGGCCGCAAGTCGCTGGCCGAGGCCGCCTACCAGCAGATGCTCGACCTGCCGTTCTACAACACCTTCTTCAAGACCACGACGGTGCCCGCCACAAGGCTCGCCGAGAAGGTCGCCAGCCTGCTGCCGGAGCGCTTCAACCAGGTGTTCTTCGTCAACTCCGGTTCCGAAGCCAACGACACCATGGTGCGCTTCGTCCGCCGCTACTGGGAGGTGAAGGGCCAGCCGGAGCGCATGCACTTCATTGCCCGCACCCGCGCCTACCACGGCTCCACCTGCATTTCCGCCTCGCTGGGCGGCATGTCGGCGATGCACGCGCAAGGCGGCCTGCCGCTGCCGGGCTTCCACCACGTGCTCGAGCCCGACTGGTTCCAGCATGGCGGCGAGATGAGCCGTGACGAGTTCGGCCTGAAGGCCGCGAAGGAAGTCGAGGCCAAGATCCTCGAACTGGGGCCGGACAAGGTGGCAGCCTTCGTCGGCGAGCCGATCCAGGGGGCAGGCGGCGTCATCATCCCGCCGGACACCTACTGGCCCTACGTGCAGAAGGTCTGCAGGGAACACGGCATCCCCATCGTGGCGGACGAAGTGATCTGCGGGTTCGGCCGCACCGGCAACTGGTTCGGCCACCAGACCATGGGCTTTGACCCTGACATCGTCATCATGGCCAAGGGCCTGTCGTCCGGCTACCAGCCCATCGGCGCGGTTGCCGTTTCCGACGCGCTGATCGGCGAGTTCTTCGACAAGGGCGGCGAGTTCTACCATGGCTACACCTACTCGGGGCACCCGGTCGCCTGTGCGGTGGCGCTGGAGAACCTGCGCATCATCGAGGAAGAAGGCCTGGTCGAGAACGCCGCGCGCATGGAAGCCGTGGTGAAGGACAAGATCGGCGCACTGGCCGATCACCCCATCGTCGGCGAGGTGCGCGTCAAGGGCCTGATCGGTGCCATCGAACTGGTGAAGAACAAGAAGACCCGCGCCCGCTTTGATGACTGGGGCAGGGTCGGCGGCATCTGCCGCGACCATTGCTTCGCCAACAACCTGGTCATGCGCGCGTGCTGGGATTCGATGGTGTTCTCGCCGCCGCTGTGCATCACCGAGGCGGAGGTGGACGAGTGGGCCGCACTTGCCCGTGTCGCGCTTGATGCGACCTGGGCAGACGTGCGTCACGAAGCTGAATGATTGAGCACGGACTGCCTTTAAAACAGCGTTGAATCTGTTGCCGGAAAGTTTAACACTTGCACCGGGCAACGTTGCACCGGACACCCGTCAAGTGTCCGGCTTTTACTGAAACCAGGGAGTAATTTCGAATGACATTCAAGCCACGCTTTCACGCTTCCCGCCGGTCAGTGCTGAAGGGCACCGGCGCCGCCTTCATCGGCCTCACCATGATGCCGTACAAGTCCATGGCCGAGGAAGAGAAGAAGCTCAACTTCTACAACTGGGATACCTACATCGGCGAGACCACGCTGGCCGATTTCAACAAGGCGACCGGCATCGAGGTCAAGATGGACCTGTACGCCGACAACGCTGAACTGTTCGCCAAGCTCAAGGAAGGCAATCCGGGCTATGACGTCATCGTGCCGACCAACGACTATGTCGAGCGCATGATCGCCGCCAACATGCTGCAGGAACTCGACCACTCGAAGATCCCGAACATGGCCAACATTGCCGACGCCTTCAAGGACGCCGCCTTTGACCCCGGGCGCAAGTTCTCGCTGCCCTACATGTGGGGCACGCTGGGCAACGGCTTCCGCAAGTCCAAGGTCGACAATGCCGGCAGCTGGAAGTCGGTGTTCGAAGGCGATGCCCACTCCGGCCGCATCTCGCTGCTGGGCGATGCGGATGCCGTCATCGGCATCGCGCTGAAGTATCTCGGCCACTCCTACAACTCGGTCGATCCGGCCGAGATGAAGGCAGCCGAAGAACTGCTCATCGCCGGCAAGAAGCACATCAAGGCCTATGCCGACGACAACGGCCAGGACCTGCTGGCCTCCGGTGAAGTTGACCTCGCCATGGAGTGGAACGGCGACATCATCCAGGTGATGGCCGAAGATGAAGACCTGAGCTACGTGGTGCCGGCCGAAGGCAGCCTGCTGTGGCAGGATTGCGTCTGCATCGCCAAGGGTGCACCGCACCCCGAGAATGCCCATGCGTTCCTCAACTACATCTTCGATGCCGATGCCGGCGCCCACATCGCCGACACCATCCAGTACGCCACGGCCAATGCTGCCGCCAAGGCCAAGATGGATGAGAAGTACACCAGCAACCCCGGCATCTTCCCGAGCGACGAGGTAGTCGCCAAGTGCGAGCCTGCACTGTACTCGGAAGAAAAGACCAAGATGCGGTCTGAAAGCTGGACCCGCGTCCAGGCTGCCTGATTGGCAACCTGATGTGACAATGGCCGGACCGGGGCGACCCGGTCCGGCAAGCTGGGGCGGGATCAATTGGAAAACTGGAAAGAGAACAGGGTCGTCTTCTGGGTGACCGCGCTGCCGGGAGTGTTCTGGCTCACCGTGTTTTTCCTGATTCCCCTTTTCCTGATCTGGCTGATGTCGTTCGGGGAAAAGACCTCAATCACCGAAATCGGCATTACCGGCACTCTCGAGAACTACGCACGTGCGTTCAACCCCACTTACCTGTGGGTGTTCTTCAAGAGCGTCATCATCAGCATCGTGGCGACTGTCGTGTGCCTTGCGATTGCTTACCCGATAGCATTTGGAATCTGTTTCTCGCCGCCCCGGTGGCGGCCCTTGCTGCTACTGCTCATCATCCTGCCGTTCTGGATCAACCTGCTGATCCGCACCTATGCGCTGATCGCGGTGTTTCGCACGCGCGGCACGCTGAACTTCTTCCTCGAATGGCTGTACAACCTGTTCCAGCTCGATCATGTGGCCGGACCCTTCCAACCGCTTGAATTGCTCTACAATAATGGTGCCGTCATCGTCGGCATGGTCTACGTGTTCATGCCGTTCATGGTGCTGCCGCTGTACGCCACCATCGAGCGCCTCGACCGCTCATACCTGGAAGCAAGCCTCGACCTTGGCGCCAGCCAGTGGACCACCTTCTGGAAGGTCACCGTACCGCTGACCATGCCCGGCATCGTGTCCGGCATTATCCTGGTGTTCATCCCCATGCTTGGCATGTTCCTTGTGCCGGACCTGCTTGGCGGCACCAACGCCATCATGATCGGCAACGTCATTACCGACCAGTTCAAGGCCGCCAATGACTGGCCTTTTGGTGCGGCCCTGTCGTTCCTGCTGATGTACATCACGTTTGCAGCCCTCGCCGTGCGCGCCTTCATCAGTGCGCGCTCCCGGGGCGGGGTAGGGGTGTAGGCCATGGCACGCTCATCCGGCAGAGGTCCGCTCGATTACGGCAAGTCGCCCTGGCTGATCGGCTTTGGCGTCATCGTCTTCATCTTGCTGTACGCGCCAATCGCACAGCTCATTGCCTTCAGCTTCAACGACTCCAAGCGCAACATCGTCTGGCAGGGCTTCACCACCAAGTACTACGTGAAGGCGTGGAACGACGTGGCGCTGTTCGAGGCCTTCGTGAACTCCATCACCATCGCCATCATGTGCACCGTGGTTGCAACCATCATCGGTACCGCCGTGGCCATGTGGTTGTGGCGGTTCCGGTTTCCGTTCAAGGCGGGCGTCGAGGGCGTGATGGCCCTGCCCATCGTCATCCCTGAAATCTGCATGGGCGTCGCGGTGCTGGTAATGTTCTCGCGCGTCGGCGGCTGGATGCGCTCGTTCGACAGCGGCCCGGTTGCGTGGTGGAACGAGCTGTGGTCGATCTGGCCGCTCAATCTCGGCGCCATCACCGCCGCGCACATCGCCTTCTGCTTTCCGTTCGTGGCCGTGGTCGTGCGCGCTCGCCTTGCAGGCTTCAACCGTGAACTGGAGGAAGCTTCCAAGGACCTCGGCGCAAACGAGTGGCAAACCTTCGTCAACGTGGTGTTGCCATTCATGAAGCCTGGTGTCATCGCTGGCGCGCTGCTGGCATTCACGCTGTCGCTGGATGATTTCGTCATCACCTTCTTCACCGCCGGGCCGGATACCAACACCTTCCCGGTCAAGGTCTACTCGCTGGTACGCCGGGGCGTATCGCCTGACATCAACGCGGCCTCGACCGCACTCATCGTCATCACACTCGTGGCCACTGTACTCGCGATGCGGATGCAGGCCCCCAGCAAGTCCGAACACTAGGGACGGTTTTTTCATGCAACCCATCGTGTCCATCAGGAATGTCGTGAAGCGCTACCCCGGCGTGGTCGCGGTCGACAACGTCTCGTTCGACATCAAGCCGAACGAGTTCTTCGCACTGCTGGGGCCGTCGGGCTGTGGCAAGACCACGCTGCTGCGCATGATTGCCGGGCTCGAAACCAAGGGCGAAGGCGAAATCCTGATCGATGGCCAGCCGATGGATGGCGTGCCCGCCAACCAGCGCCCGGTCAACATGGTGTTCCAGTCCTATGCCGTGTTCCCGCACATGAGTGTGCGCGACAACGTCGCCTATGGCCTCAAGGTCACCGGCACGCCTTCCGCCGAGATTGGGCCACGGGTGGAAGATGCACTCGAAATGGTGCAGATGCGCGCCATGGCCGACCGCAAGCCGGACCAGCTCTCAGGTGGCCAGCGCCAGCGCGTGGCGCTGGCCCGTGCCCTGGTCAAGCGGCCCAAGGTGCTGCTGCTCGACGAACCATTGTCGGCGCTCGATGCCAAGCTGCGCGAACACATGCAGCTTGAGCTTGCCCGCCTGCAACAGGTCATCGGCATCACCTTCATCATCGTCACCCATGACCAGGACGAAGCCCTGTCGATGGCAGACCGCATCGCGGTCATGGAAAAGGGCGCAGTCAGGCAGATTGCAGGCCCCGAGGAACTGTATGAAAAGCCGACGTCCCGCTTCGTGGCCGACTTCATCGGCAAGATCAACCTGATCGATGCAGAGGTTGCCGGCGTCGAGAAGGGCGGCGTCACCTGTTCGGCCAAAGGCCTGGGCAAGGTCACCGTACCGTTCGACGGCAAGGCGTCTGGCAAGGTCTCGCTGGCGGTGCGTCCTGAAAAGCTTGAGGTAAGCGCGACCAAGCCAAAGCGGGCGGGCGACATCGCCGTACAGGGCGAGATCCGCGACTTCGCCTATTATGGCGATGTCTCGAACGTGTTCGTGACCTGTGCCGACGGGCTGGAGCTGGCGGTCAACGTGCAGAATGATCGTGCCATCAGCGGCCTGCTCGAAAAGGGCAAGAAAGTGTGGCTCAGCTGGCATCCGGATGACACGCTGGTCCTCGACCAGTAGGGCGGCTTGTTCCGATGTTTTTCCTGCTTCACCGCAACTGGTTGCGACGCAGCCGGGCCTGCATGATGCGCAGGCACAAGAGATGACCAGGTGAGCCCGGACCACCTGTTCTTCGGCTTTACCTGGTTGCAGGTTGCCATGGTCATGCTTGCCATGCTGCTTGGCGGCATCTGCAAGGGCGTGGTCGGCATCGCGTTGCCGCTGGTCGGCCTGTCGGTGATGTTGCTGGTGCTGGATCCGAAGCTGGCCGTTGCAACAATGGTCATTCCCATCGTGGTCACCAACGTCCAATTGGCTTTCTCCGCCGGTCTGGCAGGCGCAAACACGGCGCTCAACCGGTTCTGGCTGCTCATCGTCGTGTCGGCCATCAGTATCTTTCTGATGTCGCTGTTTGCTGCGTCCATCCCGTCGGATGCGCTGCTCATCGTGCTGGGCGTCGTGGTTCTGGCGTTCGTGCTGATGAACGTCACCCGCTGGAAGCCGCATATCCCTCCGCATCGCGAGCGCGCTGCCAGCGTCGTGGCCGGTATCGCTGCGGGTCTGGTGGGCGGGCCAACGTCGGTCTACGGCCCGCCATTGACCATGTTCCTGATCGCCTCAGGCGTGGCTAAGGATATCTGGAGCGTCAGTGTGGGGGTGGTGTTTGGCCTTGCCGGCATTCCGCTGATTGCGGGCTACGTGCTCAACGGCATGTTGACCCCAGCCATTGCAGGGCTGTCGGTCATCGCCTGCGTGCCGGCGTACATCGGCATGTGGCTGGGCATGCGTTTGCAGGGTGCCATGCACCCCGATACCTTCCGGAAGGTGCTGATGGTGGCCTTGTTGCTGATCGCGCTGAACCTGCTGCGCCGGGGGTTGATGTAGCCGGAGCCGTTACTCGCGCGCCGTTATCAGCGCATCCTTCACGGCTTCCATGTTGGCGCCGACGTTGTCGTTCAGGCCTGGCATCACGGCCACGAGCGCCATGCCTGTGGCGGCTGCGATCAGTCCATATTCGATGGCGGTTGCACCGGCTTCATCGCAGAGCAGGCGATTAAGGTCTTTCAGCATTTGTCTCTCCCGGAGCACTTGCATTCGATCTAGCTGAAACCCGACTTCACTGCCCAAAACAAACCCCTTGGAAGCGGCTTCGGGGGCCATAATCCGTCATAGGTATGAACGGGATGTTAATTCGAGCGGTGCATGTCCGCGCACGGAAGGCGATGGTCAAAAATGTATTTAAAATGTTATATGTCAGTGGCTTCTCTCAGGACAGCAGGTCCCGCAACCGGTAGTAGAGCATGCCTGCGGTCAGTGCGGGCCGCCGTAGCAGTCCACCCGGGAAGGCCATGTGCCGGATGCGCGAAAACACGTCGAAACGGGCCTGGTCGCCCATGATCGCCTCGGCGAGAATCTTGCCCAGGCTTCCCGACAGCACGACACCCTGACCGGAGAACCCGTGCGCGTAATAGATGCTGTGCCCATCGCGACCGACATCCGGCAGGCGGTTGTAGGTAATGCCGATGTGCCCGCCCCAGGCGAAGTCGGCCTTGACCCCGGCCAGTTGCGGAAAGATGCGGGTCAGCCGCGGCAGCATGTTTGCGGCAAGGTCGCGCGGGTGGATGCCGGAATAGCTGCACCGGCCGCCGAACAACAGCCGGTGGTCAGCCGTGCGGCGGAAGTAATCGACCACGAAATTGCTGTCGGTGATGGCTTCGTCGTTGCGGATCAACGCGGTGGCGCGATCTTGGCCCAGCACCTCCGTTGTTATCACGTAGCTCGCCACCGGCATGACACGGTGGTTCAACCCCGGCACCAGGTTGCCGAGATAGGCGTTGCACGCCACGATGACCTGCCCGCACGAGACGCTGCGTCCGCCTGCCAGCCGCACCACGGCGGGTCTGCCATCGCTGACCGATTGCACGGCCAGGTTCTCGAACACCAGCCCGCCATGGCTGGTGACGGCATCTGCCAGTCCCAGCACGTAGTTGAGTGTGTGCAGGTGACCGGCGTTTTCTTCGCGCAAGCCCCCGTGATACGAGCCGCTGGCCAGCTTCTCGCGCAGTTCAGCCTGCGTCAGCATGGTGAGACCGGTCACGCCGTAGCGTTCCAGTTCGTCCTTGTACCCGGCAAGCCCGGCCATGTGGCTGGGCCGGGCCGCGGCGTGGATGTAGCCCCATGTCAGGCCACACTCGATGCCATGCTCGCTGATGCGGCTGGTGATCAGCCGCTTGCCTTCCTCCGCCACGTCAAAGCACAGCCTGGCGTCATCCTTGCCCAGCTGCCTTTCGAAGCCTTCCATGCCCGGCGAGAAACCGGTGCAAACCTGCCCGCCGTTTCGCCCGGACGCCCCCCATCCCACGGGGCCTGAATCAAACACGGCAACGCTGCGCCCGGCCTTCGCCAGTTCCAGCGCGGCTGACAGCCCGGTCAGGCCCGCCCCGATGATGCACACATCCACCCGTCCGGGCAGTGCCTCGGCGGGGCTTGCCGCAAACTGCCGGTTGGCGGTGGCGCGATACCAGGTCGTTGCATCGAGGATGCTGTCGCTCATGCAGTCCTCAGGTACCACTCGAAATCGAGCGGATGAATGGTGAAGTGATGCCGCTCGGCTTCGAATTGCCGGGCCGACAGGAAAGCATCGCACCATGCCTCGCCCAGGTAGTCATCGAGGAAGTTGCTTTCGTCGAACGCCGCCAGCGCAACCGGCCAGCGGATCGGCAACTCGATGCCCTGTTCGCTCGAATAGCCGTCGCCACTGACCGGCGGTGGCGGGGTCAGCTTGTTGGTAATGCCGTAGTGCATGCCGGCCAGCACCGTCGCCATGACAAGGTATGGGTTGGCGTCGGCACCGGCCACCCGGTGCTCGATCCGGATGGCCTTCTCGCTGCCGCCGGGTATGCGCAGCGGCACGGTGCGGTTGTCGCCACCCCACAGCCCCCGCACCGGCGCGTAGGACCCTGGCCGCAGGCGCCGGTATGAGTTTGCATTGGGAGCAAAAATCGCCATGCCCTCGCGCATGGTTTGCAGCAGCCCACCCATGGCATGGCGCATGGTGTCCGATATTGGCCGCTTCACCGTTTCATCCATTGGTCCGGTCAGCACGTTGTTGCCATGCTCGTCGAGCAGGCTGCAATGGATGTGCAACCCGCACCCGGCCTGGTCGCTGAACGGCTTGGCCATGAAGCTGGCGATGACCCCGTGCTTGCGCGCCACCGACTTGATGCAGCGCTCCAGCATGATCGCCTGGTCACACGCCTTCAGGGCATCACTGGAGTGGTGCAGGTTGATCTCGTACTGGCCGGCTGCATATTCCTTGACGAAGGTTTCCGCTGGCAGGCCCTGTTCGGCACACACCTGCTGGATCTCGTCCAGCATCGCCTCGAAATCATACAGTTCGTCGATGCTGTACACGCTGTTGGTGCTTGCCCGCCAGCCGGTCTCGCGCCCGCGCGCGGGCTTGATCTCGCCGTTTGACGCTGCCTCCTGGTCGATCAGGTAGAACTCGTACTCGATGGCCACCACCGGCGTCAGGCCGAGTTCGTCGAACCGCTTCAACACCCGCGACAGGATGTAGCGCGGGTCGGCGAAGTGTGGCTTGCCGTCTGCATCTTCCATCGAGGCGATCACTTGCGCTGATGGCCGCAATGCCCAGTCGATGCGCTTCAGCGTGCCTTCGACGGGAAAGCACATGAAGTCCGGATCGCCATCCGTTGTGCCGTAGGTCAGCGTTTCGATGTTCTGGCCGGTCCAGTCCAGCAGGTAGTTTGAACCCGGCATGCGTACGCCTTCGGTATAGAGCCGGGGCAGGTACTCGCGGTTGATCTGCTTGCCCCGCAGTACGCCGTTCATGTCGGGGATCAGCATGTCGATGGTCACGACATCGGGGTTCTTGGCAAGGAACTCGTGTGCCTCGCGGTCAGACTTAAGGGATGGTGTCATGCTAGCCTTCGGAGAAGAAGCCGGGCGGGATGGCAACGCCTGTTTCAGCGGTTGCACGTGCCAGAGGAACTGCATCTTCGTTCATGGCTTTTTTTTCGTCAAGCAATCGGCTTATAGTGCGCGAACAGGCGGCTGCTGCCTGCGCACGCAATCATGCTGTTCGTTGCCAGCAGATCTGACTCACCAAGGTCTCATCGAGGCCGGTCAGGCCGCCCCCCGCAATGATGGTGATTCATGTCAGCAGAGTTTTTTGCCAACTGGTGTGCAGAGCGCAACATCGACGAAATTGAATGCCTTGTACCCGATATGGCCGGTACGCCCCGGGGCAAGATCCTGCCCGTCAAGAAGTTCATCAACGGCGTCAACAACACCTCGCTGCGGTTGCCCGAGGACATCTTCATCCTCACCGTGACAGGCAAATACTCGTGGCAGGATTCGCCCGTGTCCGATGCCTCCGGCGATGTCTACCTGACGCCTGACCCCTCCACGCTGAAGCCGGTGCCATGGCACGCCAACCCGACGGCGCAGGTTGTATGCGACGCGTACTACCTTGACGGAGAGCCGGTTGATATCGCGCCGCGGTTTGTGCTCAAGCGCATACTGGAGCTTTATGCCGACCAGGGCTGGAAGCCGGTGGTGGCACCGGAACTGGAGTTTTACCTGGTCAAGAAAAATATCGACGCCGACTATCCGCTCGAAGCCCCCGTCGGCTCCAGTGGGCGTGCGGAGAAGGTGGGCCAGGCCTATGGCATCGACGCCGCCAATGACTTCGATCCCATCGTCGAGGACATCTACGACTACTGCGAAGCCGCTGATCTGGATGTGGACACCATCAGCCACGAAAGCGGCCCGGCCCAGCTTGAGATCAACTTCAACCATGGCGATCCTCTCGATCTCGCCGACCAGGTGTTCCTGTTCAAGCGCATCGTACGCCAGGCGGCGCTGAAGCATGACGTCTATGCCACGTTCATGGCCAAGCCACACCAGGACGAGCCCGGTTCGGCGATGCACCTGCACCAGTCGGTGCTGGACCTGAAGACCGGCCGCAACATCTTCCGGGGCCGTGGCAACAAGCCGTCGCGCCTGTTCTTCGCGCATGTCGGCGGGTTGCAGCGCTACATGGCGGCAGCGACCGCATTCTGTGCGCCCAATGTGAACTCCTATCGCAGGCTGGTGCCGGGGGCAGATGCGCCTACCAACACACACTGGGGCATTGATAACCGCACGGCACCCTTGCGCATGCCAAAGTCCGACCCTGAAAACACCCGGATAGAGAACCGCGTGCCGGGTGCCGATGCCAATCCGTACCTGTGCCTGGCGGCGTCGCTGGCCTGCGGCTACCTCGGCATGATGGAGCAGTCCAAGGCGTCGGAGCCCATCGAGGGCTCAGCCTATCGCTACGCCCACTCGCTGCCGATCAACCTTGATGATGCCATGTCGAAGCTGAACTACTCGCGGCCCCTGAAGCAGGTGCTGGGGCAGCGCTTTGTCGAGGCCTTCATGGCGGTCAAGGAAGAAGAGCAGATCCAGTATCGCAAGGTGATCTCGTCGTGGGAACGCGAGTTCCTGTTGCTCAACGTCTGACACCGGCGCCGGGACAACAGGGAGGGGCGCCTCAGGCTGCTGCGGACCGCGCAGCCAGTGCCTGCTCGATGGCGCTGATCTGCTCGCCGATGTCGATGGCGACCTGTGACGTCACTTCCAGTTCGCGATCCTCGTAAATGTCGATGCCGGGGTGTTGCTGCGCCCATTGCGCCATGGTCCGGTCGCGCGCCCTGAGCAGTGCCTCGATCTGCGGGCGGAACAGCACGAACATGCTGGTCAGTGCGCGGTTTGTGGCAAGGCACGGATAGCTGAGGTCAAGCTTGAACCGGTCCAGCAGCGAAATCACGTCTTCGGCTGCATAGAACGTCTCGTCCGTCACCCAGCGGTTGGTGGTGAACAATCCGATCGGCGAGCCGGGCCGGTCCATCGAAATGGCAATGAAATGGGTCAGCGCATCCCTGCCCATCGGGCGTCGCAAGGAATGCTGGTAGGCCACGGGCTCAAGGCCTGCTGGCATGCCGGCGGCCCGCAGGAACGTGTGGAAGTGACCGTGCTCGCCTGCGTCCGGGCGGTGGGCATGGTAATAGAACTGCGCGTGCGTTTCGCTGTCGTAGACATCGCCCTTGGGGTAGTGATCAAGCTCGTAGAACGTGCCCTGGTTGGCCAGGCACTGGCCGACCATGTTCTGCCCCGACTTCTTCAAAATGCGCATCATTTCGCGCACCGTCGCCCCGGCCTCTGCCATCTCCTGGAGCTGGCGGCCGGGAAGGCCCGACAGGGCAGATCGAACATCAAACTGTATGTCGGCACCGCTGTACATGGCGCCACCATATCGCATTTTGGACGAGTGCAGAATGGGTGAAGGCAGCCCAGGATGAACCAAACGTATAGGGATGGCCCACAATTGCCGATACGTTATTTGATGTTTGGCGGTGTGCTGTCTACACTTTGGCAGGAATGACGTGAATCGCTGTTACGACCTGGCGGTTCGGCACTCGACCGGGGAGAACTGACACCATGCGCCTTGACCTGAACCGACGCACCTTTGCACGCGCCAGCCTGGCAACGGCTGCCCTTGTGGCAACAAGCTCCAGCCTGTCGTTGCCGGCTCTTGCTGCGAAGGGCAATGCCGCTCCGGATGCATCGGCGACACGCGACGCCATCATCCGCATTCTCAACCACAAGGACCGGCTGCCGCTTCAGCTTGAGCGCGTCCGCGATGTGATGAGGCAGCACTACATCGACAATGTCGGCGACATCTTCTGGGTTGGCACCGGGCGCATGACGCCACTCGTGCAGCGGCTTGAATTCGCCGAGGACGATGGCCTGCGTCCGGGCGATTATCCCGTCGACTACCTCGTCTCGCTGCGCGACCAGATCGATCCGTCAAACGCACTGGCGGCCGGATACACCGAGCTGGCTTATTCCGCGTTCTTCCTGGGCTATGCTCGCGACCTCGCCACCGGCCGCGTCATCCTGAGCAAGATCGACCGTGACCACTTCCAGAAGCCGCGCGAAATCGACCTGCTGGCAATGTTGCAGGGGGTTGGCTCTGCGGACAATCCGTCGAACTACCTCGATACCGTCGAGCCGCAGAACGCGCACTACAGGGCGCTCAAGTCGTTGTTGCGCCAGTACCGCGTGATTGCCGCCAATGGTGGCTGGGGCACCATGGACCGCGGCGAGGTACTCAAGCCCGGCATGAGCGACTCGCGTGTGCCGCAGTTGCGCGCCCGGCTGGAAAAGGCAGGCGATATCTCGCGCCGCACCCCGGCCGACCCCAATCACTACGCCGACGACCTGGTGCTCGCCTTCGAGCAGTTCCAGAAGCGCAACGGCCTGACGCCCGATGGCGTGATCGGGCCAAACTCGTTGTCGATGCTCAACGTCACGGCGGAGGAGCGCGTGCGCCAGATCATCGTGAACATGGAGCGCTGGCGTCACATGCCGCGCGACATGGGCGACAAGCACCTGATGGTCAATATCGCCGCGTTCGAGCTTTACCGCTACGAGTATGGCCAGTTGAAGGAAGTCCGGCCGGTGATGGTCGGCAAGGACAAGCACCAGACGCCGATCTTTTCGGACGAGCTGGAGTACGTCGAGATCAACCCGACGTGGACAGTGCCGTATTCCATTGCCACCAAGGAAATGCTGCCCAAGCTGCAGGCCAACCCGACTTACCTGGGCGAGAACTTCCAGCTTCTGGCCGGTGGCAAGGAGATCCCGTTCTCGTCGGTCAACTTCAACCAGTACTCGGTGGGCGACTTTCCGTTCACCATCCGGCAAAAGCCCGGCCCGAAGAATGCCTTGGGCATCATCAAGTTCATGCTGCCGAACCGGCATGCCATTTACCTGCATGATACCCCCTCGCGTGACCTGTTCGGCAAGACGCAACGCGCCTTCAGCCACGGTTGCATCCGGGTATACAAGCCGCTGGAGTTCGGCGAGACGCTCCTGCGCGATGTACCGGGCTGGACGATCGACCGGCTGGAGCAGGTTGTCGAAACCCGTGAGACAACCCGCGTGAAGCTGCCCAACAAGCTACCGGTTCACATCGTCTATGCAACCGCGTGGCGCGGCGAGGGTGGTTCAGTCGAGTTTCGCACTGATATTTATGGGCGCGACAAGAAGCTCTACAACGCGCTGTTCGGCAAGCAAACCTCATGACGCTAAAACCCCGGCACACCTGGTGCCGGGGTCTTGCATGATGTCGTCACCAGTAGGTTGGCAGTCAGTCAACCTTGATGGTTGGCAACGCGTTGAAGTCCACCGGGGTCGCAAGCAGCGCTTCAAGCGGCGTGGCTGCCTGTGCGGTTTGCGAAGGCTCGGCTGGCGGGGCAAGGGCGTCCGTTGCATCGGCGTTTTCCACCGGCAACCGCATGTAGATCAACTTGCGGCCACTGCCTGCCGGAGCAGCCTGAGTTGCGTCCGGGCCACCGGGCAGGGCTGCAGCAGCACTGCCACCGGTCATGCTGGCTTGCGCCGTTGCCGTGCCCGGCTCAAGGCCGTCGTGTGCCGCACTTGCAAGCCGGTTGTAGGCCTGCTGGATGGCATTGCCGGCAGCGGCAAGCTTGTCTTCCACCTGAGGACGCAAGTCGCCACCGTACAGTCCCAGTGACACGCCCGCCGCGATCAGGCAGACGCTGGCGAGGCTCATCACCGTGACCTTTGTGGCCATGCTGGTCGGGCTGTGCGTGCCCGCAGGTGTGCGCATCCGCTTGGCGCGGATGGCAGCCACCGAGAAGTCCACGTTGTCGCTGCCGCTCCATCCGCTGTTGCGGCTGTCATACCACTCGGGTGCCCGTTCAGCCGGATGAGCCCGCACGGTGGCCACGTGGTTGTCAGCGTCGCCGGGCAAGCCCACCGGCATCTGCGCCGCAAACAGGCGTGGCGTGCAAAGCTCAGGCTCCCGTGTATGACGATGCGCGCGCATGGCGGGACGTTCCGGCGCAATCCGCCGGATGACGGGCGTGTCATCGTCCAGCTCTTCGTCGCCAGGGCTGAACCTGCCAACCGAATGCGGGTTGAAGCGCAGCGGCGGCAGATCAGGCTCAACGCCTGGATCGCGCATGTCGTTGGTATCAATGGTGCCACTGTCAGGCGTGGAGTTCGTCTGCCTGAAGCGGCGTTTCGTCTGCAACGGTTGGCTCTTCGGCCACGTCCTTTTCCGCGTCAGGGCCGAGGAGGGGGTAATCGGCGCTGTTCATGATGAGGGTTCCCTGCGAAGGCGAAGCCGTCCCTCTACGGTTGACACTGTTGCCACTGAACGCGACCTCAATGTGATGTGTATGCGGCATTATTCGGGCGAATTCCTTAACGCGCGGAACGGCTTGCGCGGGAATTCTCCTGTTGCGCTGGTTGCTGCAATGCACAAAACTGGTGCTTGCGAGGCATCAGCGTTAGCCGCTTGAATGGCCCCCGGATGTAACGTTTGCCGCAGGTTTTCTCTCAGGGACTAACGCTCTTGCACGCCATTGTTCAACCGTTCGCCGCCCGTGCCCGCACACGAAATGGCCGTATCGTTTTCCCCGAGGGAACCGATCCGCGCATCCTGCTCGCCGCGGCCCGGCTCGTCGGCGAGGGGCTTGCCCGGCCAATCCTGCTGGGCAATGAGGCCGCCGTCAGGGCTGCTGCAAGCGCGGTTGGCGCATCGCTCGAAGGCTGCGAGATCGTCGATCCCGCCACCTCGGCGTTGCGCGTGGATGCACGGCAACTGCTGCTCGACCGCAAGCCCAACCTCGACCCCGCGCGGCTTGACGAACTGGCGTCCGACCCGCTCAACTTCGGCGGTGCCATGGTGTGCCACGGGCAGGCCGACGCGATGATTGCCGGTGCGGTGGCCCAGACCGCGAAGGTCATCTCGGCCGGATTGCGCACCGTGGGGCTGTCGCCCGACACCAGCCGGCTGTCGAGCTACTTCCTGATGTCGGTGCCGAACCACCGGGGCCTTGGCCGCAAGGATTTCATCTTCGCCGACTGCGCCGTCAACATCGACCCGACGGCGGAGGACCTGGCTGACATCGCCCTCGCCACGATGGCTACGGCGGCCCGCCTGCTGGAGGAACCGGCCAGGGGCGCGATGCTGTCATTCTCGACCAAGGGCAGTGCGTCGCACGCCTCGGTGACCAAGGTCACCGCAGCGCTTGAGCTGGTGAAACAGCGTGCGCCAACCCTGTTGATCGATGGCGAGTTGCAGGTGGATTCAGCCCTCGTGCCGGACGTCGCCGCGCGCAAGGTGAAGGACGGTGGAGGTGTGGCAGGCGATGCCAACGTGCTGATCTTCCCGGACCTGAACGCCGGAAACATCGGCTACAAGCTGGTGCAATACATGGCCAACGCCGATGCGATCGGCCCGTTCTTCCAGGGGTTCAGCAAGCCCGTGTGCGACCTCTCGCGCGGCTGCAGCGTGGACGACGTGATCGCTGCGTCCGTCATCCTGATGGCGACGTCGAACTGACCGGCGGGCCGCGATCAGATGATCAGGCTGGCGGCCGTGCCGAGCGCGATGGTGGCAGCAACCGCTGCGATGATCATGGTGGCAATCGACGTCCGGTCCGATGCCTTGCCGGCCGAAACGGCCTGCATCACCGCACTGAAATCCTGCTCTGACTTCGTCATGGCGTCTCTCCTCGCACACACAACTCACCAGTCCCTTGGCTGGTTGCGAGTATAGTTGTCGCACACTGCTCAATGGTTAATCGGTGATGACCGTCACATTACCGACTTCACCAGCCCGAGCAGGGCGAGGAACGCCAGCAGCGAAATGGCCATGCGGCGGAAGTTCTCCGGTTCGGCCGAAACGAACCGCTTGCCGCCCAGCCACACGCCCAGCCAGAGCAGGGGCACGGCCAGTGCCGCTGCAATGAAGGTGTCGAGGGAGATGGCACCGTTGAACCCCAGCATCGGCAGTGCCACCAGGTCGATGGCGCACAGGTAGAAGATCATCGTCGCCCGGAAGGTGCGCGCAGGGATATTTTGTGCCGCCAGGAACAGCGCAATCGGCAGACCCCCCACGGCAGCTCCGTTGGCCATGCCCGACACCACGCCCGCCCCGATGAGACCACCTGTGCCAACCTTGTGCCGGATCGTCCATCCCGCCAGCAACAGCCCGCACATGGCCAGCACCCACAGCGATATGACCAGCCGCAGCAGGTCCACGTCGAGGCCCGCCAGCACCCATACCGAGGCCGGCATGGAGATGCACGCGCCAAGCAGCATCAGCAGCAGCAGGCGCCTGTCGAGGTTGGGCCATGCAGCAGGCGCCTGGCCCACCGTTGCCACCACTTCGAGCAGCATGACCACCGGCACGAAGTAGAGCGGGTTGGTGGCCAGCGCCGAGGCAGACACCACCAGCGCCGAGAAGCCGAAGCCCGAGTAGCCGCGGATGAACGCGGCCACGAGTACGCAAAGGGCCAGGAACATTGCTGCTCCTGGCCCGAGATTGAACGGCAAGCCCAACGCGACGACAATGTAGTCCGTGCTGGACAAGTTGGCTGCCTACTTGGCTCCCGGCTGCGGGCGCATGTCGCTGCCATCAATGCCGGCCACCGCGACGGGTGCCTTCATGGCATCGCGGCGGAACGGCTCGCCCAGTTCCTGGTTGATCAGCGCCTCGATGAAGGTGGTCACGCCCTTCTTCTGGTCCTCGAGGGCCTTGTCCAGCAGGGCCGTCAGTTCTTCCATGGTCCGCGCCTGGACGCCCTTCAGCCCGCAGGCCTCGGCGATCCTGGCGTAGGAGACGTCCTCGTCCAGTTCGGTGCCGACGAAGTTGTCCTGGTACCAGAGCGTGGTGTTGCGCTTCTCCGCGCCCCACTGGTAGTTGCGGAACACCACCATGGTGATGGCGGGCCATTCCTTGCGGCCGATGGCGGTCATCTCGTTCATCGAGATGCCGAACGCGCCGTCACCTGCAAAGCCCACGACGGGCGTGTCGGGGTTGCCGATCTTGGCACCGGTGATGGACGGGAAGCCGTAGCCGCACGGGCCGAACAGGCCGGGGGCAAGATACTTGCGGCCGAACTCGAAGGTCGGGTAGGCGTTGCCGATGGCGCAGTTGTTGCCGATGTCGGAGGAGATGATGGCATCCTTCGGCAGCGCGGCCTGGATGGCGCGCCACGCCATGCGCGGGCTCATCCATTCCGGCTTGGCCTTGCGGGCACGCTCGTTCCAGGTGGTGCCCGGATCGTCGTCCTCGTGATCCATCGACGACAGCGTCTGCAGCCAGGCTGAACGGGTCTGGTGTATCAGGGCTTCGCGTTCCTTGCGGCCCTTGTCACCGGCTGACGGCGACAGCCGCGACAGGATCTGTTCCGCCACCTGCCTGGCATCACCCTGGATGCCAACGGCGACCTTCTTGGTCAGGCCGATGCGGTCTGAGTTGATGTCGACCTGGATCAGCTTGGCCTGCTTTGGCCAATAGTCGATGCCATAGCCGGGCAGGGTGGAGAACGGGTTGAGGCGGGTGCCGAGTGCCAGCACCACGTCTGCCTTGGAGATCAGCTCCATGGCGGCCTTGGAGCCATTGTAGCCGAGCGGCCCGGCGAACAGCGGGTGCGAGCCGGGGAAGGCGTCGTTGTGCTGGTAGTTGCAGCACACCGGTGCCGACAGCTTTTCAGCCAGCGCGGCCGAGGCGGGAATGCCGCCCGACAGGACAACGCCGGCGCCGTTGAGGATGACCGGGAACTGGGCTTCGGAAAGCAGCTTTGCGGCCTCGTCGATGGCGTGGCCGCCGCCGGGCGAACGCTCCAGCCGCACGATCTGCGGCAGCTCGATGTCGATCACCTGGGTCCAGTAATCGCGCGGTACGTTGATCTGTGCCGGGGCCGAGCCACGCCATGCCTTTTCGATGACCCGGTTGAGCACTTCGGCGATGCGCGACGGGTCACGTACTTCTTCCTGGTAGCAGACCATGTCGGCGAACAGGCGCATCTGCTCGATTTCCTGGAAGCCGCCCTGGCCGATGGTCTTGTTGGCGGCCTGCGGCGTGACCAGCAGCAGCGGCGTGTGGTTCCAGTAGGCGGTCTTGACGGGCGTGACGAAGTTGGTGATGCCGGGGCCGTTCTGGGCGACCATCATGCTCATCTTGCCGGTGGAGCGGGTGTAGCCGTCTGCCATCATGCCGGCGTTGCATTCGTGCGCGCAGTCCCAGAACCGGATACCTGCCTTCGGGAACAGGTCGGAAATCGGCATCATGGCCGAGCCGATAATGCCGAACGCGTGCTCGATGCCGTGCATCTGCAGCACCTTCACGAAAGCCTCTTCAGTCGTCATCTTCATGGGGTGTCGATCCTCATTGTCCCGGGACGGCCCGCCTGCGTTTGCCTGGAGGCAGCGCACATGGCGGAATTCCTGCATTGATCCAGTGACCGTTTGTACCGCCACATGCAGGGTGCCAGCCAGAACCAGTTTCGCCAAAGCACCGGGACAGCTGGCCAAATTGAGAACAGAAGTCTCAATTTTTGCTAGTGTGCCTCACCAGAACCGGAGGCGGGTCTGGAATCGCGTCCGCGCGTCCAGGTGTCGTCGCGCGACAGGAAATCGTTGAGGGTCTTGCCGGGTTCACTGGCAAACTTCTCACCGGTCACGTTGAATCTCGATATGCGGTCCAGCCGGAAGGTTCGGAAATTGTCGCGCAGTTCACACCACGCCGCCATAACCCAGACCGGGCCGAAGTAGGCCAGCGACAGTGGCCTCACATTGCGGCTGGTGTTGTCGCCAAACGCATCGCGGTAGTCGATGTCGACGATGACCTGGTCACGCAGCGCCGCGCGCAGGTCTGCCAGGTCGAAGCAGATCGGCTCCATGTAGTGCAGCGATGGGGCCAGCAGGGCGGTGTTGGTCATGTACTTGCGCAGCGCTTCCGGCACGACAGCCTCGACCTTGGCAATCACGTCGGCAGCTGCGTCTGCCAGTTGCTTGTCTCCCCACGACTGCACGATGCGTGCACCCAGCACCAGTGCCTCGATCTCGGCTTCCTTGAACATTAGCGGCGGCAGGTCATAGCCCGCGCGCAGCACGTAGCCGATCCCTGCCTCCCCCTCGATCGGCACGCCTGTGGCCATCAGGTCGGCGATGTCGCGGTAGATGGTGCGCTCGGAAACCTCGAGCTTCTCGGCAAGGTCGCGGGCGCGGGTCAGCTGGCGCTGGCGCATGAACTGGATGATCTCAAACAGACGGTCAGCGCGGCGCATGGTCAGGTCTACCCTCGTGGATGGCTGGCAGCATCTCTAAACCATCACTCCTGACATCATGCTGTCAGGAGCCTGCCGGGGCAACTGACACAATGCTGGCAGGAGGGGTGGCGCAAGGTGGTTTCAACAACAGGCCAACCACAGGCAAAGGAGATCGCCATGACCCCCCTGACAAACAGCCCCGCCACCGTCGCAACCCGCCGGCACCCCCAAATCGAAGCGAGTTCGCACCGGGTTGCTCGCAAGGCTGGTCACGCTGTGGCGCAACCGCCGCGAGACGGAAGAGCTGCTTGAACTGAACGACCATCAGCTGGCCGATATCGGCCTGACGCGCGGTGACGTGCACCACGCCTTGTCCGCCCCGCTTGTCCACGACCCGTCAGTCATGCTCAGGCAGGTGCGTGATCGCAGGTGGTCAGCGCACCACGAAAACCGATAGGTCGCTGTGGCTGGCCAGGTATCCGGTATTCGACGAGAACAGCAGGTCGCTGAAGCGGGGCAGGTGCGTGGCCATCACCACGAGGTCCACGCCAAGCTCTGAGGCGATCTGCTTCAGCTTGTCGTCGAGGTCGATGACCGGGTCATGCGAGGTAATGGTGATCGCCGTCATCGGCGTTGCCATTGCCTCGGCCTGCTGCCGGGTGAAGGCTTCGAGTTTTGCGTCGAATTCCTCCGGCGTATGGGCAACGTCCGTCGGCGTGACATCGGTGACACCGACCAGATAGAGTTTCGCCTTGTAGAGCCTTGCCAGGTCAGCCCCGGTTCGGATGGCCTTGCCGAGAGTATCGGCATGGGCGAGGTCAATCGGAACCATGATGGTCGTGTACATGAGCAGTCTCCATCGGTTTTGAGTGTTGGGCCATGGGCCCGTGATCAGCCTGGAGCAGTGTAAGCGTCCAGTGCCGGCCGGCATTGACGTCCATCAATCCGGCCCGGATAGCCGTTGCAGGTCGCGGGTGGCGATCTGTCCACTGGCACCTTCGCGCCAGTCGCGCTATGGTTCGAAGCATCCACAAACCCGCGACGACAATCAACCGACAACAGGAGGAATTCCCTTGCCGCGTTCATCGATATCCATTTCCGAGCGTTTGACCGAGGCCCGCGAAGCAGCAGGCCTGACCATAGCCGAAGCCGCCCGCCGGGCCGCCGTTGCCGAGCGGACCCTGCAATCCTGGGAGGCGGGCAAGGCCACGCCGCGCCCCAACAAGCTGCAGATGCTGGCCGGTGTGCTGTCCGTGCCCATGCTGTGGCTGCTCAGCGGCGATGCGGCCTACGAGGCCAATACCAGCCATGTCAGCCGGATCGACGAACTCGATGGCAAGGTGCGCCGTCTGGAAGAACTGCAGCGCGAGATCAGCCTGCTGACCGGCGAGATTTCCGCCCAGCTCAGCCATATCCGCCGCAACGAAGCCGAGCTGGAAAAGCTGGCCAGCTAGTCAACCATTGTCCGTTGCGCGCCGGCCACGCTGCCGGATGTGCCCAGCCCGGTGATTTCCAGCACCAGCTTGCGGCGTACCGCATCGGCAAAGCCGGTGGCGTTCTCAGCCGTTATCACGAACGCGCCGGGCCCGCCGATGATGGTGTCCCGGAACGCCTTCTCGAGGTCATAGCTGACCGGTGGGCCGGAACAGCTGCGGCACAGCACGGCCAGCCCGTTGATGGTGATGCCAGCCTGCACCACCTGCTGGCGCGCCTCGAAGATCGACGGCCCGCTCCAGTTGTTGGCGCTGTCAGCCGACAGGTCGATCACCCGGCGCAGGCCCTTGTATTCATTGTTGTCGATCTGCGCCTTGCCGAACAGCAGGGCCGAGCCGATGGCGTTGCGCCCATAGGCCTGCCGCGGCGGGGCAAGGATCGCATCAGCAAAGGCTTGCGCGCTGGCAGCATCCTCCACCACGGTCCACCCGGCCACGACATGCTGCGAGTGGGCGTCGGCCCACTCCACATAGGTGATGGCGATCTTGCCCAGCAGCGTGCTGCCGACGGCGTTCAGCACCTGCTCGCTGGTGATGGCCTGCGCATAGCCTTCGCGCTGGAAACGGATTTCCGCCTCGTCGATGGAGCCGGTGGCATCGGCCAGCAGCACCAGTTCGAGGTCCACCTCGGTTTCGGCGCGCGCGGGCACCGGTCCGAGTGTGGCCATGCCGCCAAGCAGGGCGGCCATGAACAGGGCAATGCTGCGCCTTGATGCCTTCATGGTACTCCCGCTACTTCAGTTCCACCTCGATGAAAGCATACTCGCCGTCATTGGCGTTAATCACATCATGTTCAACGCCCGTCTCGCGGAAGTAGGGCACGCCCTTCTTCATCTCCGCCATGGTCTCTTCATTGCCGGGCAGCTTGAGCCGCACCTTGCCGTCCATCAAAGGCACCACGACGTAGTCCATGCCGTGCCGGTGCCAGCCGGTATTGTCGCCGGGGCCGAAGCGCCACTCGGTGACGCGCACCTTGTCATTGTCGATGAACACTGTCGGCTTGGCTGTTCCGCTCACGTTTGTCTCTCCGCGTTGTGATTGGCTGGTTTGTGAACAACATCACATCACACCACTGGAAAGCTGGCTAGTTTCGTTTTCAACAGTCGCCGCAAGGAAAGTTTCTGCGGCTCAAACCACAGAGAAGGAAACTGAAAATGAAGACGAAAACCAACATCCTCGCCGCCGCCGTAATCGCCGCAGCAACGCTGTTCGCCATGCCGGCCGCCAATGCCGGTGTCGCTGCCGGCCAGATGGCTGCAGCCGCAACGCCTGCCGTTGCAACCACCGCAGACGCTGCCGTGCAACTGGTCGGTGGCCGGCGCTGGCGCCATCACGGCCATCGCTGGCACGGCCTCCACCGCTGGGGTGGCTACGGCTACTATGCGCCGGTCTACTATGGCGATGGCTGCCACTGGATGAAGCGCAAGTGGCACCGCACCGGCAGCCGCTACTGGAAGAAGCGCTACTTCCGCTGCATCAACAGCTACTGATCATCAGCACCACCTGATCGCATCAGCAAAAAAGGCAGCCGGTCCGACCGGCTGCCTTTCACGTTTGTTGCTTCCAATTGGCACGTCAGATGCGGATGGCTTCTTCTGGGGCCATGTAGGGGTAGCCCAGCACATCGGCCACGGCCTTGTAGGTGACATGGCCTGCATGCACGTTGAGGCCGTTGCGCAGGTGTACGTTCTCGTTCAGAGCCTTGCGCCAGCCGCGGTTGGCGATCTGCAGGATGAACGGCAGGGTCACGTTGTTGAGCGCGTGGGTGGAGGTCTTCGGCACACCGCCCGGCATGTTCGCCACGCAGTAGTGGATCACGTCATCGACCACGTAAACCGGGTCGTCGTGGGTGGTGGCCTTCGAGGTTTCCGCACAGCCGCCCTGGTCGATGGCGACGTCGACGATGACCGAACCGGCCTTCATCGACTTGACGATGTCGCGGGTGATCAACTTGGGTGCCGCAGCACCCGGAATGAGCACGCCGCCGATGACGAGGTCAGCCTCGGCGCAATGGCGCTCGATGGCATCACGCGTCGAGTAGACGGTGTTGAGCGGACGGTCGAACTGCGCCCACAACTGACGCAGCACGTCAACGTTGCGGTCGATCACCCACACGTCGGCGCCCATGCCAAGCGCGATGTGAACCGCGTGACGGCCAACCACGCCGCCGCCGATGACCACGACCTTGGCCGGGTCAACGCCGGGCACGCCGCCCAGCAGCAGGCCATGGCCGCCATGGGCCTTCTCGAGATAGTAGGCGCCGGCCTGGATCGACAGCCGCCCGGCCACTTCGGACATCGGTGCGAGCAGCGGCAGGCCGCCGGTCGGGCTGGTGACGGTTTCATAGGCGATGCAGGTCGCCTTGGACTTGACGAGGTCCTTGGTCTGGGCCGGATCGGGTGCCAGGTGCAGGTAGGTGAACAGGATCTGGCCTTCGCGCAGCATCTTGCGCTCGTTGGCCTGCGGCTCCTTCACCTTCACGATCATCTCGGCCTTGGCGAATATCTCTTCCGGCGTCTTGACGATTTTCGCGCCGGCCTTGCGGTAGGACGCATCGTCCATGCCGATGCCTGCGCCACATCCGGTCTCGACAATGACCTTGTGGCCCGCATCGACGACTTCACGCACCGAGGTTGGCGTCATGCCGACACGGAATTCCTTGTTCTTGATTTCCTTGGGTACCCCAATCAGCATTGCCGTTTCCTCCAGTTTGCTTGATTGACTGCCCCGCAGTCTACAGCGCTTGCTCCTGAATTGTTTTGCAAATATCCTGCTGCTCGCACATCTGGCGCAAATTTATTCGACGTAAGGCAGGAATATTCGAATGAACCACCATGAGCTGGATTTGATTGACCGCCGCATATTGCGGGAGCTGCAGGCGGACAGTTCGGTTTCCGTCGCTGATCTGGCAGCGCGCATAAACCTGTCTGCGTCTGCCTGTCACCGCCGCATCAAGCTGCTGGAGGAGCGCAAGCTGATCCGCGGATATGGCGCGCGACTTGACCGGGAACGGCTGGGTCTGGCCATCGAGTTCTTCGTCGAGATTTCGCTCGTCGCCCAGTCGGAACAAACCCTTGAGGCCTTCGAGCAGGCAGCGCGGCGGGTGCCGGAAATCCTGGAGTGCCACTTGATGGGTGGCCAGTACGATTACCTGTTGCGCATCGCAGCGGCCAGCGCGACCGATTATGAGCGCATTCACCGCCAAGCCATTACCCGGCTACCCGGCGTGGCGCGCATCCAGTCGTGCCTGGCGTTGCGTACCGTAAAGGCGTGGACCGGATTGCCGGTCTGACGGCAATTTTACCCCCATTCTCCGCATCGTGACCATTTTGCTGTCACAGATTGTGGATACTGTTGCTTCAAGCATCCGGCCAGCTTGCACCCCACCGCCGGATAGAACAAGGAGGCACGCAATGTCAGAAATCAACGAACCCAACACGCTTGCCAATTCCATGGCACCGCTGATGGTCGCCCAGGGCTCGATCGAGCACGCAATGAAGTACAGCCAGGACGCCATGAAGGCGCTGTCCGAGTGCCAGGGCCGGTATGCCAGCTTCGTCACCACGCGCCTGTCCGAAGACATGGCCATGCCGTCCCGCCTGGCCGAATGCCGGACGCCGATGGAAGTGCTCGAAGTGTGGGCCGGGTTCTATCGCACAGCCACCCAGCAGTATGCCGAACACCTTCGCGCGATGACCGAAATGGGTCAGAAGATCGCGACGGAAACGGCAGAAGAAATCTCTGCGGAGACAGAAGAAACCCTCAAGGCTGCTGAAGACACCGTCAAGGCCGCCAGGGATGCGGCCGAATCCAAACTCAGCTCCGTCAAGTCGAAGGCTGCCTGACGCGAGCGGTATTACCCCGTTGCTGCATCATAATCGACCGGCTGGCGATGTTCCGGCCGGTCGAACAGGCTGGCGAAGCCGTCACGCAGCCGCAGCGTAACCGGCCCCGGCGCATCATTTGAAAACACCCTGTCATTGACGCGTGCCACCGGCGCTATGCCGCCTGCCGTCGTCGCGGTAAACACTTCGTCGGCTTCCAGGAATTCAGCCAGCTTGATCGGGCGGACTTCCGTTTCCAGCCCCAGCTCGCGCGCCACCTCCAGCACCGAGCGCCGCGTGATGCCTTCCAGCACGCCGGCATCAGGCGTGAGCACCGAATTGCCCTTCACCGAGAACACGTTGAAGCCAGGCCCCTCGGTCACGTTGCCTTCATGATCCAGCAGCAGGGCGGTGTCGAACCCGGCATCCAGCGCCTCGAACAGGCCACGGGTAAGGTCGCCCCAGTGGTAGTTCTTTGCCGTGGGGTCGACGCTGTCCGATGGTATCCGGCGCACCCCTTCCGGCACGTACAGGTGCGCCCCGCGCGCGGCCACTTCCGGGCGGATGACGTGCAGGTAGGGGATGCACCAGGCAAAGAAGTGGTTGCCGCACTGGCGCGGGTCGCGGGTACCGGGGATCAGCGGCACGCCACGGCTGGCCACCATTGCGACGTACGAGTCACGCAGGCCCGACGCTGCCACGATGGCATGCACGATCTGGCGCATGTCGTCCTTGGTTTGCGGCACATCTATGCGGACTTTCTTCAGCGACGCCTGGAACCGGTCGAGATAGTCCTCCAGCCGGAAAAACGCCCCGTTGCGAACCGAGGCAACATCGTAGGTGCAGTCCGACCGGGTGAAGCCCCAGTCGGTGACCGGGATCTTCGCCTCGGAGATCGGCACGATCTCGCCGTTCATCCAGGCCGCGCCCTTGGCGAGACGTTGCGTGTGCGTGTTCATTCTGCTGCTGCCCTGCTGGTTGCAATGTCATCGCGGATCAGTTGCGACAGCAACATGATGCCCGGTTCGATGAGGCTTTCGTCAATAGAGGAAAAGCCGAGCCGGAAATAATTGCGCGGCGGGTTGGGTCCGCCGAAGAAGATGCGCCCCGGCTCGATCAGCACGCCTTGCGCGCGCGCCGTCACGGCCAGCCGTTCCGCATCGAGGCCGGGCGGTCCTTCCACCCAGAAGCTGGTGCCGCCGAAGCTCGGCACCCGCGCTGAATCAGGCAGGTGCGATTGCACCGCCTCGGCCATCACCTCCCAGCGCGCCCGGTAGGCCCGGTGCAGCCGCCGGATGAGTGTGTCGTGGTGGCCCAGCGACAGGAACAGCGCGGCGGTGCGCTGGTTGTTGTTGGGCGGATGGCGCACCATCAGCCGGCGCAGGGCGCGGGCCTGCTCGATGAATGGCTTGGGTGCCACCATGAAGCCCAGCCGCAGCCCATGAAACACCGACTTCGACAGCGAGCCGACGTAGATCACGTGGCCGTCGTCATCCAGCGACTTCAGCGACGGGCAGGGTTCGTTGACGTAGTTGGTCTCGAATTCGTGGTCGTCCTCGATGACGATGAAATCATGCTTGCGGGCCGCTTCCATCAGTTCAAGCCGGCGGGCCAGCGGCATGGTGACCGTGGTGGGGGCCTGGTGGCTGGGGGTGACGAACACCATTTCCGTGCCGGCCGGAATGCGGTCCGGCGCCAGCCCCTGGCTGTCCACCGTCTGCAGGTGCACGTCGCGGGTATGCAGCGAAAAGATGTTACGCGCATCCGGCAGCCCGGGGTCTTCCACGACGACCTTTGTGGTGGATTTCGCCAGCAGGCTGGAGATCATGTACAGCGCGTGCTGCGCGCCCAGTGTGACGAGGATCTCGTCCTCGCCCGCCATGATGCCCCGGCGCGGCAGTATGCGCCGGCGGATCTGCTCGACCAGCAACGGGTCATCGGCGGCATAGTGATCGTCGGTCCAGGCGTTAAACCAGCGCTTGCCCAGCGTCTGCCGGGCGCACTCCCGCCACTCGGCGATGGGAAACAGGTTGTGGTCCACCTGGCCATAGATGAACGGGTACTTGTACGACGACCAGTCGAGCGGCTTGGCGATGTTTTCCAGCCTGGCCGGCATGCGGGCAAAGCGCGCCTGCCAGTCCGGCGCAGTGGACGGCACGTCGTCGCGACGGGGCGGGGCAGGGCGCGAGGACTGCTGCGGAATGGCCTTTTCCGACACGTAGTAGCCGGACCGCTCGCGCGCCACCAGGTAGCCATCGTCCAACAGCCCCTGGTAGGCCAGCATGACCGTGTTGCGTGAAACCCCCAGCACCTTGGCCATCTTGCGCGTCGAGGGCACGGGTTCCTCGCGGCCAAGCTGGCCATCGAGAATGGCGGAAACGAACGCCTCGCGGATCTGGGTTTGCAGGCTGGCATGTTCGCCACGCCTGATTTGCAGCAGCCAGTCGCGCATCGCGCCGGGTCCCTTTCTGGTCTGGATGGAAATGACAACTGGCCCTAGGCTAGCGCCAGATTGGCCCCCTTGTCACCATCCAAGCGTCTTTAGCTGGTTGTTCACCACGCAGTGTGTCCCGAATGCCACACTTGATTAAATTATTTCGTAGTGAGAGTGAATCGGATTGACCTAACGGTGCGTATCGGAGACGTTCGCCTCGAAATTCGGGGGCGGATTCAAAAACTTTGCAGGGAACCATAATGAAGAAGCTTCTGACGGCGACAGTCGCAGCATCGGCCATGAGCGTGTTTCATCGGCGGCGCACAGGCGGCGGACTATGAGCAGGCCATACAGGGCCTTGTTGTGTCCGGCTATGTCGAGAAGTGGACCGGCTACTCGTTTGTTTCTGGTGCAGAGAATACCGCCGATCCTGATCGTGATGGCTATTTTGCATCCGGCACCTCGGGCCGGTTGAGCTTGCCGTTGGGGTCCAATTTGTCCATGCAGATGGATGCCGGTATCGAGTACACGGAGAACTCTTTCAAGCCGAACAACGACGATGTTTTTCAGCATTCAGGATACGTTGGCGCCCACTTGGCGTACCGGGATCCCAACAGCTTCGCCTTGGGGGCTTTCGGGTCATTCGGCACTGGGCACGCAGATGAAACCAGAAACGATTTCTATGCGTTGGGCGGCGAAGCGCAGATCTATTTGAACGACATTACGCTTTACGTGCAGGCCGGCTACCTTGACGGTGAAGCTGCAGACCAGGCCGGGCGCCACACCGACGCCTTTCATGATGCGATCTTTGCTCGTGGTGTTGCGCGGTGGTTCCTGACGCCCAACAGTCGCCTTCAGGGCGAATTCGCCTATGCTTCCGGCCACCAGGACACAGGCAATGCATTTGATATGGATATCATCGAATGGGGCGTTCGATATGACACGATGATTGCCGGTTTGCCGCTTGTTGGAGACACCAACGTGTTTGTCGGCTATCGCGGCGCGCATTTCGAGAATGACGACGATTTAGGTGGCACAGATGACGGCCGCTATACCGATCACACCATCATGGTAGGTGCAACGTATGCCTTTGGTGGCAGCACCATGCAGGAGTTTGATCGCGTTGGTGCAACCTTCGACTTGCCGAACTTTGGCCGTTGGGTCGCATCAGGTCAGAACGTCGACTGACCCCTTGTCGGCCAATACAAATTCCAGGCGCCGCGGGAAACTGCGGCGCTTTTTGTTTGGGTCGCCTCCAGGTTTGCTGGTTGACCATTGCATCCCCGGCGCGCAAACTCCCGTACACGGATCGAACATTGCAAAGGGGACAGAAAGCATGCGCAAGATGGTGCCGGCACTGAACTCGCCTGAACCCACGGACTCGGATGTCCGGTTGAAGCAGGATGTCGGCGAAGTCGGCAGCATGGCCGAGGGCTTGCCGCTCTACAGTTTCCGGTACCTGTGGGACGATACCGAGTACGTGGGGGTCATGGCGCAGGACGTGCTCAAGGTGCGCCCTGAAGCGGTATCCGTCGGCGAGGACGGCTACTACCGCGTTGATTATGGCATGCTCGGCACCCGCATGATGACCAGGTCGGAATGGGGTGCGCTGCAGATCGAAGACGGTGAAACTGCAGCCCGCAAGAAGTCGCCCGAACCAAAGCCGGAATCGGACATCCGGTTGAAACGTGACATCGTCCGCGTGGGCAAGCTGTCACCAGAACCCACGACGTCAGATATTCACCTCAAGCGCGATGTCAGTCGTTTGGGATCGCTTCGTCTGCCACGCTGATCTCCGGCCCGACAAGATTTCAGGGCGCCGCGGGAAACTGCGGCGCTTTTTGTTTGAGCGCCGCTCAGAGCGGAAAAATTGAGACTTTGACACTCAAAATCTGTATCACTGGCCGGTCGCTTGAGGCTGGCTGGTGCTATTGCCGCGCGCGCCGGGTCTGCTAGCTTGGCCCGGTAACGAGTTCTGACAACAGTACCGGAAGCGCAATGGCGAGCGAGCCCAAGATCGATCTCAACCTGAAGACCTGGGACGAGATCAAGACCTCCACCTGCTACATGTGCGCCTGCCGCTGCGGCATCAAGGTGTATCTGAAGGACGGTACGGTCAAATACATCGAGGGCAACCGCGACCACCCGGTCAACAAGGGCGTGCTGTGCGCAAAGGGCTCTGCCGGCATCATGCAGCAGTACTCGCCCGCGCGCCTCACCAAGCCGCTGATGCGCGTCGGCCCGCGCGGATCCGGCGAATTCCGCGAGGTTGAGTGGGAAGAAGCACTTCGCACCTGCACCACATGGCTCAGCCAGGTGCGCTCGACAGACCCGAAGAAGCTCGCGTTCTTCACCGGCCGCGACCAGTCGCAATCGCTGACCGGCTGGTGGGCCACGCAGTTCGGCACCCCCAACTTCGCCGCCCATGGCGGGTTCTGTTCGGTCAACATGGCCGCCGCCGGGCTGTACACGTTCGGCGGTTCGTTCTGGGAGTTCGGCGAGCCGGACTGGGACCGCACACAGTACTTCATGCTGTTCGGCGTGGCGGAAGATCACGCCTCCAACCCGATCAAGATGGGGCTGGGCAAGCTGAAGGCGCGCGGCGTCAAGATCGTCTCGATCAACCCGGTCAAGTCCGGCTACTCGGCCATCGCCGATGAATGGATCGGCATCCGCCCCGGCACCGACGGGCTGTTCGTCGGCGCACTGATCCAGCAAATCCTCAAGGCTGGCAAGATCGACCTCGACTACCTGGCCCGCTACACCAACGCGGCCCACCTTGTCATCCGTGACAGGACAGGCAACGATGACGGCCTGATCGCGCGCGACCGTTCTGGCAAGGTACTGGTGCTCGACAGCGCCACCGGCAAGCCCGCACCCGTTGACAAGGTGGACAGGCCCGCGCTGCACGGCGAGGTCAAGCTGCCGGGCAAGGGCAAGCGCATGGCGGTTCCCTCATTCCAGCTCGTCGCTGAACGCTACCTGTCCGACGAGTATGCACCGCGAGCGCGCCGCTGCCGCGTGTGGCATCGAGCCTGAAACCATTGTGCGCATTGCCGGTGAACTGGCGCATGCTGCCTTCGAACAAGCGTTCGAGCTTCCCGTTGCCTGGACCGACAGCCATGGCCGCAAGCATGCCTCGATGACCGGCCGCCCGGTGTCGATGCACGCGATGCGCGGCATCTCGGCCCACTCCAACGGCTTCCACACCTGCCGCTCGATCCACATGCTGCAGATCATGCTGGGCTCGATCGATGTGCCGGGTGGCTTCCTGTACAAGCCGCCGTTCCCGAAGGCGGCCCCTCCCGGCCTCAAGCCCGCCGGCAAGGTGGGTGAGGTCAACCCCCTCAAGCCGCTGCCCGGCCCGCCGCTGGGCTTTGTGGCAGGCCCTGAAGACCTGCTGGTCGAAGCTGACGGCACGCCGCGCCGCATCGACAAGGCCTATTCGTGGGACGCGCCCATTGCCGCGCACGGGCTGATGCACACGGTCATTACCAATGCCGCCAACAAGGACCCCTACGGCATCGACGTCCTGTTCATGTACATGGCCAACATGAGCTGGAATTCGACCATGAATTCCGGCGGCATCATGGACCACCTGACGAAGATCGACGAGGCGACCGGCGACTACGTCATTCCGAAGATCATCTATTCCGACGCCTACTATTCGGAGATGGTGGCCTATGCCGACGTGATCCTGCCCGACACCACCTACCTCGAGCGCTGGGACTGCATCTCGCTGCTCGACCGGCCGATTTCAGAGCCGCACGGGCCGGCAGACTCGATCCGCCAGCCGGTGGTTGAACCGGGCCGCGACGTCAGGCCGTTCCAGACCGTGCTGCTCGACCTTGGCGCACGGCTTGGCCTGCCGGGCATGGTCAAGGAGGACATGACGCCGAAGTATCCCGGCGGTTATGCCGACTACATCGTCAACCACGAGCGTGGCCCCGGCATCGGCCCGCTGGCGGGGTTCCGCGGGGTGGATGGCTCCAAGGAAGGCAAGGGCGAGGTCAACCCGAACCAGCTTGAGCGCTATATCGAGAACGGCTGCTACTGGAAGCACGAGATGCCCCAGAACATGCGGTACTATCGCATGGCCAACAAGGACTATCTCGAATGGGCACAGGGCTTCGGCTTCAACCCCAATGCCAACCCGATCACCTTCAACCTCTATTCCGAAGTGCTGCAGAAGTTCCGGCTTGCCGCGCGCGGGCATGGCGACATTGTCCCGCCGCAGATGCACCGCCGCCGCGTCGAGGCGTTCTTCGATCCGGTGCCGATGTGGTATGCGCCGTTCGAGGAAGCCATGACCGATGCAACCGACTTTCCCATGCATGCCGTCACGCAGCGGCCCATGGCGATGTATCACTCGTGGGGGTCGATGAACGCGTGGCTGCGGCAGATCCTCGGCCGCAACTGGTTGTACATGGAGCGCGGCCGGGCGAAGGCGCTTGGCCTCAGGGATGGCGACTGGGTGCACGTCACCAGCCACCATGGCCGCATCAAGGTGCAGCTGAAGCTGATGGACGGCGTCAACCCGGACACCGTGTGGACGTGGAATGCCATCGGCAAGCGCTCCGGCGCCTGGAACCTCGACCGGAACGCGCCGGAAGCCAGAAAGGGCTTCCTGCTGAACCACATCATCTCGGACCTCTTGCCGGCGCGTGAAGGCGGCTACCGCTATTCCAACTCCGACCCAGTGACGGGGCAGGCAGCCTGGTACGACCTGCGCGTGCGGGTGGAGAAGGCAACCGGCGCACATGTCAGCGAGCCGCAGTTCGAGACGCTGAAGAAGCCGTCGAGCCTGTTCCGCGCGGCGATGAAGGTGGGCCAGCGGCTAGCACGAGGCGTATCGCGATGATGCCCGCTGAAAATCGCCCCCTCTCCAACTCTCCCCCGCAAGCGGGGGAGAGGGCTGATCCGACACTGGCTTCTGAGGCGGTGAAGAGGGCTGACCTTGATGCGAGTCTCGGAACCCTCTCCCGCTTGCGGGGGAGAGGGCTGATCCGACACTGGCGTCTGAGGCGGTGAAGAGGGCTGACCTTGATGCGGAGTCTCGGAACCCTCTCCCGCTTGCGGGGGAGAGGGCTGATCCGACACTGGCTTCTGAGGCGGTGAAGAGGGCTGACCTTGATGCGGAGTTCGGAACCCTCTCCCGCTTGCGGGGGAGGGCAGGGAGGGGGCAAGACCACGCTTCACCACATCGAAGACCATGCGCGACAGGGCAAGGACCCTGCGAACAGAGCAGACGCCGCCCGAGGCCCTTCTCTGGTCACGGCTTCGCGCCAACCGGCTGGCTGGTCATCATTTTCGCAGGCAGGTGCCGGTCGGCCGCCACGTCGTGGATTTCCTGTGCAAGCAGTCGCGCCTCGTTGTTGAACTGGATGGCGAGAGCCACGCCGGCGATACGGCGCAGTCCCGCGACCGGCAACGCGATGCGGAGCTTGCTTCGGTTGGCTATCGCGTCCTGCGCATTTCAAACAGCGAACTTCTCATGAATATCGACGGTGTGCTGGAGACCATTTTGCAGGAGGCGGAAGTCCGATGACCTCACTTCCCGACACATCCAAACCCGGGCAGAAGAAGCTTGGACTGGTGATCGACCTTGACACCTGCGTCGGCTGCCAGGCCTGCGCCACGTCGTGCAAGGAGTGGAACACGCAAGGCTATTCCGCGCCGCTCACTGACCTTGAGCCTTATGGGCCTGATCCGGTTGGGGCGTGGCTCAACCGCATCCACGGCTACGAGACGGGTGAGGGCGCAGACACCCGCGCCGTGCATTTTCCGCGCTCGTGCCTGCACTGCGAGACGCCGGCCTGCGTCACCGTCTGCCCCACCGGTGCCAGCTACAAGCGCGCCGAGGACGGCATCGTGCTGGTCAACCCGGACACCTGCATCGGCTGCAAGCTGTGCTCGTGGGCCTGCCCCTATGGCGCGCGCGAATATGACACCGACGACGGCGTGATGAAGAAATGCACCCTGTGCGTCGACCGCATCTACAACGAAAACCTGGCGCCGGAAGATCGCCAGCCTGCTTGCGTACGCGCCTGCCCAACCGGTGCGCGGCACTTTGGCGACCTTGGCGATCCGTCCTCCGATGTGTCGAAGCTGGTTGAGCAGCGCGGCGGTTTCGACCTGCTGCCGCAGATGGACTACAAGCCGGTCAACAAGTACCTGCCGCCGCGTGCGCGCCGGGCCGGCAGCAATAACGTGGCCGCTGCGGCCATGGAAACCGTCGGCAAGCCGGACGGCTCCATCACCGAGCGCTTCTTCTCCTGGCTCGACAAGGCGATGTCCTGATGCATCCTGCGTATTCCGTCATCCTGTTCACCACGGCGTCCGGTGCCGGTTATGGCTTGCTGGCCTTGCTGGGCCTGACCGGTGCGAGCCACGGCCAGGTCTCGAGCTTCTGGTTTGGCGCAACGGCAATGCTGCTGGCGCTTGGCCTCGTCACGGTCGGCCTGCTGGCGTCCACCTTTCACCTCGGTCACCCCGAACGCGCCTGGCGGGCATTCTCGCAGTGGCGCACCAGTTGGCTGTCGCGCGAAGGCGTGGCGGCGGTGGCAACCTACATCCCCGCCTGCCTGTTCGGCCTGCTGTGGGTGCTGGGCGGCAACGACACCCTGATTGCGGTGACCGGCTACCTGACGGCATTCATGGCCATGGTCACGGTGTTCACCACCGCGATGATCTATGCCTCGCTGCCGACCATCCGCCAGTGGCACCACGTCATGGTGGTGCCGGTGTACATCCTGTTCGCTCTGGCAACCGGCGCGGTGCTGCTGTTTGCACTGGCGTCGTTGTTCGGCCGGTCGGGTATCCCGGCACTGGGCGTAATAACCATCGTTGCGCTTGGCCTCGCCGGGCTTGCCAAGCTTGCCTACTGGACCAGCATCGACCGCATGAAACCGAAATACACCATGGGCGATGCGACCGGTCTTGGCGGCTCGGTGCGCCAGTGGGAACTGCCACACACCAGCGAGAACTTCGTGCAGCGCGAAATGGGCTTCAGGGTGGCGCGCAAGCATGCTGCCAAACTGCGCATGATCTGCCTGGCACTGCTGGCGGCCTCGCTTGTGGCGGTGTGGCTGGCGTTCAGTGCGGGAGGGGCGGCCGCACCGGTACTGGCGGTGCTCGCCGTGGTGATGACGGGCGTGGCCGTGGCGATGGAACGCTGGCTGTTCTTCGCGCAGGCCAAGCACGTGGTCACGCTGTTCTATGGTGAGCAGGCGGTGTGACTTGCCACCACCGGCAATTGGCCGGTGATGGCAGTTTATGCGTTACTGTTTGGGCCGGATGACTTCGCTGTAGGCACCGCGTACGAACAGCGTCACCTTGACGTCCTGCTTGTCGCGGTTGCGCCAGAACCAGCCGTGCTTGCCGGTATATCCGGCTTTCAACACACCTTCATCGCCCGGTACGCCGCGGCCCTTCTTGTAGCTGGTTTCCTGGCCCGATGCATCGCCGTGCATGTCGTAGTTCAGCTTGCCGCCCTCGGCGACCCACTTGAACTCGACCTCGCCGTCCTTCTCCATGACCAGCTTGACCTCGATGCCCTTGCCAGGTTCCAGCGTGTAGCTGATCTCGTCGGTCCAGGCAGGCGTGGATGACTGGGCCTGCGCCGAGCCGATGAACATGGCGAAAAGGCCGTTGAACAGGCTGCCGGACGTGTTGCCTGAAGGCGCCTTCTGCTCTTCCTGCTGATGGTCCTTTTCGGCCTCTTCGGCAAGCTGCTGCTTGATCTCGCCCATCTCGGTGAGCTGCAGCATGCGACCCACCCCGGTCGGGTCAATCGCGTACTCCGCCGGCAGCACGACGGTGATCAGGATCGCAATTGCCGTGATGATGGCAATGACGGTGGATTTCAGCAGCTGTGCCGAAGACGGCAGCTCTTCCCTTGTGGGTCTTTCAGAATTGAACATTTGAACCTCAGTGTGTGGGAGTGACGAAATAGCCGGTCAGATGCATGCCGGTGAGTATGAATCCAGCGGTCATCATTGCGACGTTGGCGGTGTAGGCATGGCGCCAGAAGCTTTCGGTCCGGCGCCAGTAGCTCATTGCGATCAGGATGGCGGCAAGGGCGAGAAGCTGGCCGATCTCGACACCGATGTTGAACGCGATCAGGTTGGTCAGCAGCCCATCCTCGGCGATGTCGTATTCCTGCACCTTGGTGGCCAGGCCAAAGCCGTGGAACAGACCGAAGATGAAGGTCGCCGCCTTGGTGTTGGGCTGGAAGCCGAACCAGCGCTGGTAGGCCCCCATGTTGTCCAGCGCCTTGTAGACGACAGACAGGCCGATGATCGCATCGATCAGGAACGAGCTGATCTTGATGTCGTAATAGACGCCGATGATCATCGTCAGGGAGTGACCGATGGCGAACAGGGTCACGTAGATGCCGATGTGCTTCAGCTTGTAGAGAAAGAAGATGACACCGGCCAAAAAGAGCAGGTGGTCATATCCGGTGATCATGTGCTTCGCCCCGAGATACATGAACGGGATGAAGTGAACGCCATAGATTTCCTGGATGTAGCCCTTGTCGCCTTCTGCGACGGCATGGGCGAACACGGGCTGCATCATGGCCAGCAGCACCGCAAGGGCCAGGGTCATGCACAGGGCGAGGCGCTGCCACCAGTCAAGGTGATCCGCGCCCAACCCGGTCCTGGGTTGGTAAGGCATGGTTGTTTCCTGTTGTTGAATTGAACTGTGCCGCACTGGGGCGGACGGTTTCAGACAATTCAGGAAACGCGCGGTGGTCTTTTCAGGCGGAAGGATGGATCAGGGTTGATGTTGCGAGGTGGCCCGTCCCGCCAGTCGCGCACGGCCATGTGGCCTTGCATCACGACGCCAGCCGGTACGTTCGGCACATCATGGGAATGGTCTTCTGCATCGTGCCCGTGATGATGGCCGGGATGTTGTTCCTCGTCGAAGCCGTCATCGTGGCTGTGACCATGCTCGGCAATTTCCATCTGAAGCTGGGCGTGCCGGTCCAGTTCAGCATGGGCGAGCCTGTTGGGCAGATGGGCAAGCGCCGCATTCAGGCTGGCGCAAAGCATGGCAAACGAGATCATCAAGCCCAGGCAGGCCCGCCGGATCTGATTTGCTTGCAGCGACAACACAAGAACCAACCTTTCCGGAACGGCCTGGACGACATGCGAGGGAGCAGGCTGGATGGTTAGCAGCAGGGTGCTGATTTGTGAAGACCACCGGTACTGGCGGTTCTGTCATAGTGTGAACTGGCACAGGGAATGCATGTCAGGCGTGTAATCTTGAACCGATACACAACCGGGGCAGCCTGACATGACCACAACAGCTGACGATCTGAACGCCGTTTCATCTTCGCCAACGGTTCGCTACGGAACGCCGGGTGACGACATCATCGACGGCAACTGGCTCGACGATATCATCTACGGCTACGGCGGAAATGACATCCTGTGGGGCGGTGCAGGCAACGACCGTCTGTTCGGTGGGGCAGGCGAAGACGTTCTGTGGGGTTTCTACGGCAACGACATGCTGGCCGGTGGCGCAGGCAACGACCGGTTGTACGGCGAGGCCGGCAACGACACGTTGCGCGGTGGCGCCGGGGCCGACATCCTCGACGGCGGCGAGGGCATCGACACAGCCAACTTCACCGGGGAGTTTGGCATAACCGTGGTTTCACGTCCGGTTCGCACGGAAATCAAGACGGGCGTCACGGTGGACCTGGACGCAGGCACGGCCTCGTTCTCGTTTGCCTCGGGCCTGTTTCCGCCGGAGGTTGTCACCGACACGCTGGTCAGCATCGAGAATGTCACCGGCACGGCGTACAATGACATTATTTCCGGCGATGCATGCAACAATGTACTGCGTGGCCAGGCTGGCAACGATGTACTCAATGGCCGCGGCGGTGACGACCGTCTGGTCGGCGGGGCAGGCGATGACAGGCTCGATGGCGGCGAGGGTCAGAATGTGCTTTCCGGTGGCACCGGCGCCGACGAGTTCATCTTCAACAGTGATGTCAGTGCGCGGCACATCATCAGGGACTTCGAATTGGGTGTGGACCGGCTCGCATTGGCAAACTTCGGTTTGCAAGGGTACGATCTGGCTGACATTGAGTTGCGTCAGGCAGGAATCAGCACCGTGCTGACCTGGGACAATGCAACCGTGGTATTGCAGAACGTTGCCATGGCGAACCTGGTGTACGAGGACGGTTACTTCCTCTGAGGTGTCCTGGGACCCCGCCAGTACGCCGTCGGCTACCGCCAGTCAGACAACCGGACCGGGTCTGCAGAAGGTGCGACTCCAGGTTGAGTAAACCAGCTGTTTACGACTCTTGTTTACCATGATCCCCAGTTGAATACCGGGGGTTATCTACATGGGTAAGCGCTTTTCCGTGGCCGCACTGGCCGCGCTGGTTCTCTTTGTGCTTGGCGTCAATTCGGGCATGGCGGCAGATGCGCCGCGCGAACGGCCCTGGCACCTCACTTCCACCGAAACATGGCAGCCGTCGGATCCGTCCGAACTGGCCATTGCTACCCTGCGGCCTGTCGTCGTGCCACAGCGGACGGCAAGCAGGGTTGCTGCGGTACATGCCACACACAGCAGCGAGCAGCGTTTGCGGGAGGAAGTGCAGTGCATGGCGGTGGGCCTCTATCACGAGGCGCGCGGTGAGTCCGAGCTCGGACAGATCGCCGTGGCACAGGTTATTCTCAACCGCGTGGCCAGCACCAAGTACCCAAACTCGGTTTGTGGCGTGGTGTTCGAGAACCAGCATCGCAGACACGCCTGCCAATTCTCCTTTGCCTGCGATGGCCGTTCAGACAAGCCCCGCAACATGCCGGTCTTTGGCAAGCTGATGGCCCTGGCCGAAGCGGTCATGTGCCATGGCAATTGTGCCCCGCATGCCGGCCGCAAGTCGCCACTGGCGCGCCTGCCGGAGAGCCTGCGCCGTGCCAGCCATTACCACACCGACCAGGTGTCGCCCGGCTGGGGCCGCCGCATCCGCAAGGTCGGTCAGATCGGAGCCCACATCTTCTATGTGTCCGACCGGATGATGTCGTCGCTATAGCCTTCACACGGCGCGCCGGTGTAGCGTTGCCGGCATGCGCGACAATATCGAATTGCCCATCGACACAATCCGGCTAGCCGGCGGCCTGACCCTCGAAGACAACTGGTTCGCCACCGGGCAGCTTGACGACGGCACGCTGGCAATCGGTGAGCCGGCCTATCACCAGCGCAACTGGAGCTACCTGATCCGCGACGGCGGCGAGGCGCTGTTGTTTGACACCGGTTCCGGCCGCCGCCCCATTGCCCCGCTGGTGGCGCGCCATGCAGCCGGTGCGCAGGTGACGGCGTTTGCCTCGCACATGCATTTTGACCATCTGGGCGGCATCACCAGCTTTGGCCCGGTGACGGTGGCGGACCTGCCGATGCTGCGCGCTTGCGAAACCGCAGGCCGCCTGACGCCCACCGGTGACATGTTCCTCGGCCACTACGAGGCACTGCCGGTGCCGACGTTCGAGGTGGGTCGATGGGTTGCACCGGGCGAGACCATCACTGTCGGGTCGCGCAGGCTTGAGGTGCTCCATACGCCCGGCCATTCGCCGGACTCGGTCAGCCTGTGGGAACCGCACCGCAACCGGCTTTATGCGGCGGACTTCATCTATCGCGGTGCGCTGTACGCCCAGACACCGGGTGCGTCGTTGACTCAATACCTCGCTGTTTGCCGCCAACTCATTGAAATGCTGCCGGAAAACGTCGAGATCGTATGTGCGCACGGCCAGCCCGTTGATGGCATCGATGAAGTGCCTGTGGTCAGCCACGCCGACCTGCAGCAGCTTGGGCAGGTGCTCAGCGGGCTGCTCAAGGGCGCTCCCCACACCGGCGAAGCCCCCGTCAACGGCCGCATGCACCTGCTGTACTCGGCAGCGAGTTTCGAAGAATCGGCTACATAAAGAAATCCTTATGTGCTAGCGTCGGGCAAATCACTTGATCTCCTGACAAGGTGCCGCATCAATGTCCCGCGCAAACTTCCTCGACCTTCTCAACTCCCGCGACTGGCTGCTGGCTGACGGCGCCACGGGTACCAACCTGTTTGCCGCCGGCCTGCAGTCTGGTGATGCGCCGGAGCTTTGGAATGATGAGCACCCGGACCGCATTCGCACGCTGCATCGCAAGTTCATCGAGGCCGGATCAGATATCGTGCTGACCAATTCGTTCGGCGGTTCGTCCTACCGGCTGAAGTTGCACAACGCGCAAGCCCGGGTAGGCGAGCTCAACAGGAAGGCGGCTGAACTGGCCCGCCAGGAAGCCGACGCCGTGGACCGTCCGGTCATCGTGGCCGGCTCCATAGGACCCACCGGCGAGATCATGCAGCCGGTCGGCTCGCTGTCGCACGAGGATGCGGTTGCGGCGTTCACCGAGCAGGCGAAGGCCCTGGAAGAAGGCGGCGCCGACGTGCTGTGGATCGAGACGATTTCGTCCGAGGAAGAGTTCAAGGCAGCCCTTGAGGGCGCGCGCACCACGAAGCTGCCGGTGGTTGCCACCATGAGCTTTGACACCAATGGCCGGACCATGATGGGCCTGACACCGGCCAATTACGCAAAGCTTGCAGCAAACCTTGACAAGGCGCCGGACGCCATCGGGGCCAACTGCGGCACCGGCGCGGCGGAGCTCGTTGCAGCGGTGATGTCGATGACCGAAACCGACCCGCAGGCCGTGGTCGTGGCCAAGGGCAATTGCGGCATTCCGGCGTGGATGGACGGACATATCCATTATGACGGCACACCCGAACTGATGGCCGACTATGCCCGCCTTGCGCTTGATTCCGGGGCGAAGATCATCGGCGGCTGCTGCGGCACCACCTATGAGCACGTGCGCGCCATGCGCGACTCGCTGGACAGCTACAGCAAGGCCGGGCGCCCCAGCGTGGAAGCCGTCGAGCAACGCCTCGGCAAGGTATCGGCCCTCGCACACGGCACGGATACGGCTGCCGAAGGTGCGGCCCGCCGGGGCCGCGAGGGCCGTGGCAGCCGCCGCAGGGGCGCAGACTGAGCCTCAGGCCAGCGCTTCCAGCCGCTCCAGCATGGTGTCCACTTCAGCCGCCGTGTTGTAGTGGGCAAGGCCGATGCGCAGCACGCCGCCCTTGTCCATGAGGCCCATGCGGTTGATCGGCTCCAGCGCATAGTTGTGGCCTGACCACAGGAAGATGTTTGACCGGGCGAACGCCTCGGCAAGGTCGGCCGGGTTCTTGCCCTCGACCGTGACCGACACCGTGGGCACGCGCCGGTGCATGCCGTTGGCGCTGGTGATGCCGCGCACCTTAACCCCCTTGATGGAGGTCAGCCCGCCGATCAGTTGGGTGGTCAGCGCCGTCTCATGGGCCTGCATGTTCTGCATGCCGCTGACCAGTTGCTTGCGCGACAGGGCCACGCCGCTGCCTGCGTCGTCATCGGCCAGCGAGGCGATGTACTCCAGCGCGCCCAGCATGGCCGCCAGCGTTTCGCGCGGTGCGGTGCCGGATTCAAACGCACCCGGTGCGCCATACTCAAGCGCGGGGCGCACGTTGTAGCTGTACAGCGTTTCCAGCAGCTGGCGGCGGCCATACATCAGCCCCATGTGCGGGCCGAACCACTTGTAGGCCGACGACACCAGGAAATCGCAACCGATGGCCTGCACGTCGATGGGCAGGTGCGGCGCTGACTGCACCGCATCGACATACGACACCACGCCCGCCGCGCGCGCCTTCCGGCAGATCGCCGCGGCATCATTGATGGTGCCGGTGCAGTTGGAGGCATGACCGAACGCCACGATCTTGGTCTTGTCGGTCAGGACCGCATCAAACGCGTCATCGGCAAACTCGAAGGTGTCCGGGTCAAAGTCCAGCCACTTCACGGTGGCGCCGGTATCCGACGCCACATGCAGCCAGGGTGCCACGTTGGCATCATGGTCCATGCGCGACAGGACAATCTCGTCACCCTTGGAAATATTTAGCGATTTCTGAAGGTTGCGTGACATGGCCAGCGTCATGGTGGTCATGTTCGCCCCGAAGATGATCTCCGACGATGACTGCGCGTTATAGAACTGGGCCGCCGCCACGCGCGCCTGGTCGACGAGTTCGCTGGCCTTGAGCGAGGTGATGAAGCTGCCGCCCAGGTTGGCGTTCTGCGCGGTCATGGCACGCACGGCGCGGTCGATGACCTGGCGCGGTACCTGCGTGCCGGCGGGGTTGTCGAAGTAGATGCGCGCCGCGCCATCATCGGTAATGGCGAGGGCGGGAAACTGCGCCCGCACGTGCTCGATCGAGAAGTTGCTCATCCGGTACCTTCCTGGCGTCTCAGCGCTCTGGTGAAACTTGTTTGCGGGGGCAGGGTGCCCGAGGGACAGGGCGTTGGCCGGTTATACGACACTCGGGCCACCCGGCAACAGCCAGTGCAGCAGTTTCATTGTGCCGTGGCAGCGGGCGGTCGCATTCATGCACGTTGTTGTCGCTAAGAATACGTTGAATGCCTGACAAAACGCGGTACATAACCCCATGCAACGGCCACTGGCCACGGCGCCCTGATGGAGAACTTTGATGAGCGACGACGATCTTGATCTCAGGTCACTGGATGACGACGAACTTGTGCAGCAGATGCACGATGACCTGTACGACGGCCTGAAGGAAGAGATCGAGGAGTTGGTCCACATTTTCCTTGAGCGCGGCTGGACCCCCTACAAGATCCTGACCGAAGGCCTCGTCGAAGGCATGCGCATCGTCGGTATCGACTTCCGCGATGGCATCCTGTTCGTGCCGGAAGTGCTGCTGGCTGCCAATGCCATGAAGGCCGGCATGTTCATTCTGAAGCCCCTGCTGGCTGAAACCGGCGCCCCGCGCGTCGGCAAGATGGTCATCGGCACGGTGAAGGGCGACATCCACGACATCGGCAAGAACCTGGTTGCCATGATGATGGAAGGGGCCGGTTTCGAGGTCATCAACATCGGCATCAACAACCCGGTCGACAATTACCTCGCCGCCATCGAAGAGCATCAGCCGGACATCCTCGGCATGTCGGCGCTGCTGACCACCACCATGCCCTACATGAAGGTCGTCATCGACACCCTCAAGGAAAAGGGTATGCGCGATGACTACATCGTGCTGGTGGGCGGCGCGCCGCTGAACGAGGAATTCGCGACCGCCATCGGCGCGGACGCCTATTGCCGTGACGCCGCCGTGGCCGTGGAAACCGCCAAGGAATTCATGGCGCGCAAGCACAACCAGGTCTGACCGGCTAAAGCCTTCCAGACCCGACGTTTCGATCAAGGGCCGGATGCCAGCGCATCCGGCCCTTTTGCGTCGTTTGACGGTCTTGCTAGGTGCTGCCCCAGATGAACGCCAGATGAACGGGCCGATCAGACTCCGTTCAGCCAGTGCGGCCTATAACCGTCATCAACAACGAACACCGCAGACGGTCCAAGGCAATCAACAAGACGGACCGGCACGGTTTTGATGTGAAACCTGTCAAACCAGAGATCCAGGAGATCAAGCCATGTTCAAGAAGTCCCTGATTGCTGCCGTCGCTGCCCTCACCATTGCTGCCGGCGTTTCTTCGCCAGCCCAGGCCCTGTCCAAGAAGGGTGCGGTGTTCCTCGGCCTCGGCCTTGGCACCGCTGCCGCCATCGGCATCGCCAATGCCCACGACCGTGGTTACCGTGACCATGGCTACCGTGACCATGGCTACCGTGACCATGGCTACCGTGGTCATGGCTACCGTTCGGACCGCCGTGCGTACCGCTACTGGGCGCGCGAATGCGCTGACCGCTGGGGCTACGAAACCCGCCGCTGGGACCGCTGCATGGCCCGCCACGGCTTCTGATCCACGCCATCACCCAATGATTCGCAGCGCCGCTGGAGCAATCCGGCGGCGTTTCGGCATGTGACGGACATCACATCGCTGAGGTTACGAATGCGTCATGTTGGGTTCATCGAAACACGCCGGAACAACACCGGCGCCAGATGAACCCGGATCAACGAGCCCGCAAGGAGACAAACAAATGACCACGCTTCGCAACACCGCCGTCGCCGCCATGGCCGCACTGACCATTGCCCTGGCCGCTTCCTCACCTGCCAATGCCCTGTCCAAGAAGGGCGCGTTCTTCATCGGCCTCGGCACCGCTGCCGCCTTCGCCGGCGCTGCCCATGCCCACGGCCACGGCTACTACGGGTACGGTGGCGCAAGCTACCACGGTGGCAACCACTACCGCCGCACCGCGCGCCGCTGCGCCCGCAAGTGGGGCTGGCACACGGGCCGCTTCGACGACTGCATGTACAACCACGGCTACTGAGCCTTACGCCAACACCTCGATTTGCAACGCTGCCGGCGAAAACCCGGCGGCGTTTTGCTTTGTGGCCCCGCACCTGAAGGCCTATGCTGCAGACCCATGAAAACCTTGTTGCCGGACGACAGTTTCGAGTTTCGCAAAGGGGCGGGCGATGTGCTGGTCATCGCCTGCGGGGCGCTGGCGCGCGAGCTTGTGGCGCTGGTCGAGTTGAACAACTGGCGCCAGTTCGACATCCAGTGCCTGCCGGCCATATGGCACAATACGCCCGAGAAGATTCCCGCTGGCGTGCGCGACGCCATCCACAAGGCGCGAGACACCGGCCGCTACCGGCAGATATTCATCGCCTATGGCGATTGCGGCACCGGCGGCCTGCTCGACAAGGTGATCGAGGCAGAAGGCGTGCAGCGCATCGACGGGCCGCACTGCTATTCGTTCTTCTCTGGCAACGACGTGTGGTCGGGCCACCAGGACGAGATCACGGCGTTCTACCTCACCGACTACCTTGCCCGGCACTTCGACGCGCTGGTGTGGAAGGGGTTCGGGCTGGACCGGCACCCGGAGCTGCGCGACATGATGTTCGGCAACTACACCAAGGTGGTGTACCTGGCGCAAACCAGGGACCCGGCGCTGGAGCAACTGGCCCAAGCCGCCGCCCGGACGCTGGGCCTCGAGTATGAGTACCGCTTCACCGGGTATGGCGACCTTGCCTCGACGCTGGAGAAGATCGGGTAATGGCAGGATGAGCGCGCTGCCCGCCACTCCCGATGCTTCGTCTTCGGCTGATCCCGCACGGTGATGCTGGGCGGAGCCGTTCACGACAAATCCCGATGAAGGGCTATTGCACGCCCTGCTGGCATCCCCGATATTCGCCGGGAAACTCGGCTGGTGCATCACAAGGCAATTGTGATCGCTCCACGACCTGTACCGAGAGGACCAATCATTGAGAGACCGGAATGAGCGACAAGAAGGTACGTCAGACTGTCATCCAGGATCATGCCGCCTACCTTGCTCAAGAGCATGACTTCCAGGCCGATATCCAGACGCTTGCAGGCAGCGCACTCGTCGGAACCATCCTCGAATCGGTCATGCTGGCCACCAACATGCGGTTTGCGGCCGTCGCGCGGGTAACCGCCGATCGCTGGGTGGCGTGCCGTACGGTGGACGAGCTCAGTTTCGGCTTGGCCGCGGGCGACGAAATCGAGATCCAGTCGACCTTTTGCCAGACAGTCCGCAAAACGTCGAAGATGGTCCTGTTCAATGATTCCGCGACCGACGAGGTGTATCTGAACCATCCCATCGCGGCCAAGTTCGGCATCGTGAGCTACGCCTCGATCCCCATCCGCCGCAGCGATGGCAGCTTTTTTGGTACGCTCTGCGCGATCGACACGGAGCCGCGCGATGTAAAGCACCCGCGAGCGGTTGCGATGCTTGAGATGTTGGCCGATATCATCGGTCAGAGCCTCGAAACTGAAGAACAACTCGAAGCACACAAGCTTCTGGTCGAGCGGGAGCGTGAACTGGCCCGGATCCAGGATGAGTTCGTGGCGGTTCTTGGCCATGACTTGCGCAATCCTGTCGCGGCGCTTTATTCCGGGTTCCGGCTCGTGGACAAGGAACCGCTGACCGGCAGGGCGAAGGAGATCCTGCCAATGATGCGGTCCTCGCTGCACCGGATGAATGAGCTGATCGACAACATCATGCTGCACGCCAAGGCGCGGCTGGGCGGCGGCATTCGCATATCGGCCACGCAGGATGCACCCTTGACCGACGCCATCACCCAGATCGTCGAGGAAATTCGCGCGGCGGCGCCAGAACGCACAATCCTGCTCGATCTGTCGCTTGACCAGCCCGTCCATTGTGATGCGCCGCGCATTGCCCAGGCGATATCGAACCTGCTGTCGAACGCTGACCGGTATGGCAACCCCGGTACGCCCATAAAGGTGAGGGGCATGATCGAAGGGGGCAGTGTTGTGATCAGCGTCGCCAATCAAGGAGCGGCGGTGACCGATGAATTGCGGCAAATCCTGTTTCAGCCGTTCCAGCGAGGTGCCCATGCGGCAGGAGCAGGCCTCGGACTTGGGCTTTACATCGCGAATACAATTGCCACGGCCCACAACGGCCGCATCGACGTGACCTGTGACAGCGGAACGACTGCTTTCACGTTCAAGGTTCCCCGGATGGCAGTGGACGGCTGAACCAGGCCGGCCCAACGCACGCGCCTACCACTGCCCCTTGCGATAGTCCCCGCCGGCTATCTCGTAGTAGTCGCCCGCATTGTCGCAGAAGATGTGGCCCGCCAGCTTCTTGCCCAGCGGGCCGTCGATTGTGCCCGCCGCAATGGCCGTGTAGGTGCGCTCCGGCCCCTTCCAGAACAGTGTTGAGCCGCAGTGCAAACAGAAGCCGCGCTTGCTGCCCGGTGAGGACTTGTACCAGGCCAGCGTGCCTGCCGAGACGAGCCTCAGGTCACTGTCCTCGGCGGCAGTTGCGCTCATGTAGTTGCCGGTGGTCTTGCGGCACTGGACGCAGTGGCACGCCACCACGTCGCGAAGCTCGCCGTTGACTTCGAACCGCACGCCGCCGCACAGGCAGCTTCCCGTGTAGTGGCTCATGCGGCGAGGTCCTTCGACAGGGCAGCGATGTGCTCGGGGTTGATGCCGCAGCAGCCGCCGATGATCCGCGCGCCGGCCGTGCGCCATCCCCTTGCAGCTTCGGCAAACTCGGCCGGGTTTACGTCAACGAACTCCCAGTCGGGCATGCGGAATTCACCGGCTTCAGGGTAGGCGCCGGCGATGCCCGGCCAGTTCGCCTTGATCACGTCGAGTGCCTCGTGGATAACGTCCATGGGCGAGTGCATGACCAGGCAGACGTCTGGCTTGCGTGCGGTCAGCGTCCTGACCAGCGCGCCGAGTTCCTCGTCCGGGTGGTTCACGCCGCTCAAGCTGCCCCTGGCATTGCGCTCAACCGCGATGCCCACCCACACCGGCAGGCCGGTGTCCATGGCGGCATCGACGGCCCAGGCCGAAAACCGGCTGTCGCGCATCATCTCCAGCACGATCAGATCTGCGCCACAGGCCTTCAGGTTTTCAGCCTTGGCCCGGTAGAGCGCGCGCATTTCGGCTTCGTCGTACTCGATTCCGCCGTCGAACCGGTCGGTGCCGGCGGTGTGCGGCCGCATCACCGAAATCGAGCCGGCGACCGCGATTGGTCTTGCGGCGGCATCTGCGGCGGCGCGGGCCTCGCGCATGGCGGCGGTGTCCACCTCGATCAGGTCCTTGCGCCCGCGCGCATGAAACATCAGCGGCGAGGAGGCGTAGGTGTTGGCGGTGATGACGTCGGCACCGGAGCGGATGTAATCCTCGTGCACTTCGCGCACCACGTCGGGATGGGTGAGGTTGGCCTCGGCACACCAGACGTCTGAATCCATCTTCACGCCGCGGCGCTGGATGTCGGTGCCGGTGCCGCCATCAAGGATGACGAGATCGCCTGCGGCAAGCTTTTTGCGGATATGATCATACATGTGACAAACACCTCTCTTCAGCCGATGCTGGCAGGATCCACGCCACGTGCTTGCATGAAAGCGACCATGTGAAACCGCATCTGGTCTGGCCCGTAGCGATAGCCGGGCGCCACCGGACATGCAAGCCGCGCCATGCAGGTTTGCTCGCGGCAGGGCTTGCCTTGGGGTGCGGCAAGGTGACTGGCGCAGGCGGCTACGTCGTAGGCGGTGCCGGAGAACGCCGAGACAGGGCAGGTGGACAGGCACGGCTTGTCCAGGCAACTCTCGCACGGCGAAGTCCACGCCGGAGCGGCGGGAATGGCCAGTCTCTCGTCAAACAGGAAGGCCGCGCGAAACGCATGCCACAGCCCGAAGTCAGGGCGGATGTTCAAGCCCAGCGGCGACGTGAACCCCGCACCGGCGGCCTTTGCCCATTGCAGGAACGGTGGAAACGGCTGGTCGAAGGGAAACGCCACCCGCGCGCCCAGCTGATGCGCCAGCGGCGTCAGCACGTCACGTGTCCAGCTGTCCATCAGGTCGATTGCAGGCTCGCGTTCCCGCGCGAGCCGCTCGTACATCGCAGGTCCGGCATTGCCGACAAGCACCAGCGTTTGCGCGCCCATGCTGTGGGCAGGCGCCGGCAACAACCACCCAAGCGGCTCGAACGAAGCCGCCCGGATGGCATGTTCTACCGCAGCCGGATCAGGCAAATCGGGCATGGCCCGGGCGCATCAGCGCGCGGTCCAGCAGGATGTTGTGGTTGGCGCGGATCTTCTCGTCGACTTCCTCGGGGATGTACTGCGGGAAGTGCGTCGACAGGATCCGGTTTTTCCTGAGTTCGGCCTGCCGGACAAGGTCGGGCTTGCCGGCCTCGTTCCATTCCTTGGGGCTCATCCGGTTGCCGACGACAGGGTAGACATAGTCCTTCTGCATCAGGTCGAGCGTCTGGCCGGAGCCGAGATAGTGGCCGGGGCCGTTGAGGCAGACCTCCGAGATCACCTCGACCGACAGCGTGTCCTCGTTGACCTCGATGCCGCGCACGTTGCGGTTGACCGCGCCGAGCATGTCGTTGTCGATGATCAGGGTTTCCAGGCAGAAGCCCAGCAGCGAGGCGTGCATGCCGGCTGCTTCATACAGCAGGTTCACGCCAGACATGGCCGTGAGCGCGGCATTGACGCCATGCTCGCAGCCGGACTGCATGTCCGGCAGCTTGGAGTCGGCCATGCCGGCAGCAGACCCGGTCGGAAGGTCGTAGTACTGGCCCATCTGCGCGCAGGCCGACGAGATCAGCGCCTGCTCGCCCGACCCGCCCGACATGGCACCGGTGCGCAGGTCCGACACGAATGGCCACGGCCCCCAGATGAAGTGCGCGCCCGGCTGGATCGAGTTGAGGTAGGCAAGCCCGGCCAGGCACTCGGCCACGGCCTGCACCACTGTGCCCGCCAGCGCGGCAGGAGACGTTGCCCCGGCTTGCGCTGCCGACAGCAGCAGCACCGGCATGCCGCCACGCACTGCCACTTCAAGGCAGCGGCAGGCGTCTTCGGCCCATTTCATCGGCGGCACAACGAAGCAGTTGGACTGGCTGACGAATGGCCGTTCGCGCCACTTGGCCTCGCTGCCGGCAATCAGGTGGCAGATTTCCAGGCACTCGCGCACATGGTCAGGGTCCACCATCGAGGTGCCGACGTGCTTGCTGGTGCTGGCCAGGCAGGCATACATGGTGTTGATGTCGAGGTCGCGCGGTTCGACCATGTCGCGCGCCACCACGGGGCGCTGGTAGAAGTGGATGTGCTCGCAGGTATCGACGATGCGGCCGGCGTCATAGAGGTCAATCAGCAGCGACTCGCGGTAGGTTTCCGTCTGCGGTTCGACGATGTGCACGGCAGCGCCTGCGGTGCCGAAATGAACATTGCTTCCCCACGGTTCCAGGTCGTATTGCGGGTCACGCGCATACAGCGGAAAGTGCCGTGCGCAATTGGCCAGCGTGTCCTCGATCAGCGCGCGCGGAAACCGCAGCCGGCCATCATCGCCCAGCGTGCACCCCTTGGACGTCATCAGTTCGATGCACGACGGGATGGAATTCTCGATGCCCACCTGCTCGAGCAGGTTCAGCGCCGCATGGTGGATCTTCACCAGGTCGGTGTCCTTGAGCGGCTTGTACTGCCCGCCCTTCATGCCGGGCCGGACAGCAGCCTCCGCCATTGGAACAGAACGCGCGCGCATGGCCTTGCGGGCTTCGCGGCCACCACGGCGACGGGACAGGTCTTCTACTGCAGACATGGGATTTCAAGGCTCCGGAAACGGGCTGTTACGATACCCTCGACAGTGCCTCCAGACGCAGGATTTGCCTAGCGCATAGTTTTCAAAGCAGGGTGAGTTTAATTCATCATAAAATTTCGTATCGCTGCGTTGATCACTGGATACGGCCAATTATTCGTGATAATGCGGCGGGCTCGAGCGATGAGGTGAATTACATTGGCCAGACGAAACATGCCGCCCTTGCGAGCGTTGACCGCATTCGAAGCGGCTGCACGGCTTGGAAGTTTTCGCAAGGCAGCAGACGAACTGGGCATCACCCGGTCTGCAATATCGCACCAGATCAAGCTGATCGAGGACGTGCTGGGTGTCGACCTGTTCTCGCGTGACGGCAAGCGCGCCGAACTGACCGGGCCGGGGCAGATCTACTATCCGGCGGTGCGCGAGGCGTTCGACCAGATCGAGAGCCAGACGCAGGTCATCCGGCCACGATCCTCGGAGAACGAGCTCACGGTGCAGGTCTATGTCACCGTGGCGATGAAATGGCTGCTGCCGCGCCTGCATGACTTCGAGCGCCGCCACCCGCAAATGAAGGTGCGCCTGTCCACCTCGTACTTCCATTGGGACTATGACCCGGACAATGCCGACGTGGGCATCGTGCTGGCACGCGAACGCGACAGCGACCACCACTACGCGAACCTGTTCCGCTCCATGTTGCGCCCGGTGTGTTCGCCGGACTACCTTGCCCGCACCGGGCCGCTGGACTCGCCCGCAGCCCTGGCTGATCACCGGTTGCTGTATGTGTTCTCCGGCGAGGAAGACTGGCGGTTATGGCTCAAGGCGGCGGGCTTGAGTGATGTGAAGCTGTCCAGTGCACTGGCGTTCGACAGCTACCTGCTTGCCCAGGAAGCCGCCGTGGCGGGGCAGGGCATTGCCATGACCATCGGCCCGTTCGCGCGCGACGAACTTGCCAGCGGCAGGCTGGTCTATCCGTTCGACCTGGCCGTGCCACACCGGCACTGGTGGTCGTTTGCCTGCAAGTCCGCCGACAAGCTGCTGCCCAAGGTGCGCCTGTTCCAGGACTGGCTGGTCGCGCAGGTGGCGCAGGATGACTACATATCAGCCGGGACGGAAAGCACCGTCCGCGAAAGGGAACAAGCATGACCGACCTGGCCGCAGATCACACCAGCAAGCCACGGCGCCGTGGCGATGCGCGCAGGTCCGCTGCCTCGAGCGGTGTGGCGGCCCCGCTTGCCCAGCAGAAGCCAGGCCAGGCGCGGCTGATGTTCGAGCCGACCCGCTATGTGAGTGACGACCAGCTTGAAACGATCCACCTCGCATCGCTGGAAGTGCTGCAGGATATCGGCGTCGATGTCATGCTGCCGGAAGCGCGTGATATCTACGCCGCAGCAGGCGCCAGCATTGACGGCGAGCGGGTGCGCCTGCCCGCAGAACTGGTCGAGCAGGCCATCGCCAGCGCACCGGCAGCATTCAATTTCCACGCCCGCAACCCGGCGCACACGTTGCGCATCGGGGATGGCTACCTGGCCTTCGGGACCGTGGCGTCAGCCCCCAATGCGGCCGACTTTGAAGGTGGCCGCAGGCCCGGCAACCTGGCCGACTTCAGGGGCCTGCTGAAGCTCGCGCAGTCGTTCAACTGCATCGATTTCATGTCTGGCTACCCGGTCGAGCCGATCGACGTCCATGCCTCGATCCGCCATCTGGTGGCGCTGAAGGACATGGCCCTGCTGACCGACAAGCCGTTCCATGCCTACTCGCTGGGCCACGAGCGGGTGCAGGACGGGCTGGAGATTGCCCGCATCGCCCGTGGCATCAGCCGCGAACAGTTCGAGCGCGAGCCGTCGCTGTTCACCATCATCAACACCAACTCGCCGCTCAAGCTCGACATACCGATGCTGCAGGGCGTGATCGAGATGGCGCGCGCCGGGCAGATCGTCTGCATTACGCCGTTCACCCTGGCAGGCGCCATGGCCCCGGTCACCATGGCCGGTGCGCTGGTACAGCAGAACGCCGAGGCGCTGGCCGGCATCACGCTGACCCAGCTGGTGCGCCCCGGTGCGCCGGTGATCTATGGCGGCTTCACCTCCAACGTGGACATGAAGTCAGGCGCACCTGCCTTTGGCACGCCCGAATACATGAAGGCGGCCATCATCGGCGGCCAGCTGGCGCGGCGCTACAACGTGCCCTACCGCACCTCCAATACCTGCGCTGCCAACGCGGTTGATGCGCAGGCAGCCTATGAAAGCGTGTTCTCGTTGTGGGGCGTGACGCAAGGCGGCGGCAACCTTGTGATGCACGGGGCGGGCTGGATGGAAGGTGGCCTGGTGGCCAGCTTCGAGAAGTTCGTGCTCGATTGCGACCTGATTCAGATGGTCAAGTCGTTCCTGCAACCGCTTGATTTGACTTCGCGATGCGCTGGGTCTTGAAGCCATGAAGGAAGTCGGTCCCGGCGGGCATTTCTTCGGATGTGCCCACACGATGGCGCGCTATGAAACGGCGTTCTACTCGCCCATCCTGTCGGACTGGCGCAACTTCGAGCAGTGGCAGCAGGCCGGTTCACCGCTCACCAGCGACAAGGCCCACAGGGTGATGAAGCAGGTCATCGATGCCTATGAGGCCCCCGCCATCGACCCGGCTATCGCAGAGGAACTGGAAGCCTTCGTCGCGAGGCGCATGCAAGAGGGCGGCGCGCCCACCGACTTCTGAGTCCGGTGCACGGTTTGGATCTCGTCACGCTTTTCACCTCCGCGCTCGTCGCAGCCACGATCTTTCCGGCTCAGTCCGAGGCCGTGCTGCTGTACCTGCAAACCCAGGGCACCCGGCCGTGGCTGCTGTTGCTGCTGGTGGCCAGCGTGGGCAACACGCTTGGCTCGTGCATCAACTGGGGGGTCGGGCGCTTTGCCGAACGGCTCAGCCACTACGGCTGGTTCAAGCGGTTCGAGGGCGGGCTGGAGCGGGCGCAGCGCTGGTATGCCCGCTGGGGGGTGTGGTCGCTGCTGTTGAGCTGGACGCCCTTCCTGGGGGATCCGCTCACCATCGTCGCCGGCATCATGCGCACGCCGTTCTGGCTATTCCTCGCCATCGTGGCGCTGGCCAAGACCGGGCGCTACGCCGTGCAGATGCTGGTGACATCAGGCTTCCTGTGAACCGCCACCCGCAAGGTGGTGATTGCAGTTGGAAGGCTGTCCGTGCCATCGTCCGGCCTCGATTCCGCGACCCAGGGCAACACCAGTGAAAACCATCGACTACTATTATTCGACGCGCTCCAACTTCACGCTGCTGGGCGCGGCCCGCATCAATGCGCTGGCGGCGAAATTCAACCGCAAGCTGGTTCACAGGCCCATCCTGCTGTCGGTCACCATGAAGCCTCTCGGGTCCACCCCGTTCGACGACCGCCCGGCCATCCTGCGCAACTACATGATGCGTGATGCGCTGCGCAACGCGGCGCACCTTGGCATACTGCTGCTGCGCGAGCCGGTGCATCACATGGGGCCGGTGGAGCTGCCATCGGGTATTGTGATTGCAGGCCAGAACGCGGTGAACCGGGGCGAGGCCGGCGACGTCAACCAGTTGAGCCTGAAGGTACTGGAAGCGCTGTGGGTACATGACCGCGACATCGCCGACGAACAGGTGGTCGCCGAACTGGTGGAAGCAGCCGGCTATACCAACGCCGGGGCACTGATCGACGAGGCCCTGAGCGAGGCCACCCAGGCCGAACTGATGCGCAACTGCACAGAGGCCATCATCCGCGGCGTCATCGGTGCGCCCACCTATTTCGTCGATGAAGAACCGTTCTACGGTCAGGACCGCCTCGACTTCGTCGAGCGTGCGCTGGCGGCGTCTGCCTGATCAGCCTTTCGCACGCGGTGCCAGCAGCGCATTGATCTCGTCAAAGCTGGCGGCGTACTGGGCAAACTCGAACGTGCCCTTGCCCAGCACTTCGCGTACTGCCTGCAGGAAACCGCCGATGGCCGCGCGCGCGAACGATGACCCCATCGAGATGCGCCGCACCCCCGCTTCCTCGAGGTCTGTCACCGAGAAGTGCGCTGCCGCTGTGCCGATCACCACGTTGACCGGCTTGCTCAGCGCCGCGCACACCTTTTCGATGTCCTGCAGCGACGACAGCCCCGGCGCATAAAGCACGTCCGCACCGGCAGCCTCAAAGGCAATCAGGCGCGAAATCGTGTCATCAAGGTTGGGCCGGCCATGCAGGAAATTCTCTGCCCGCGCCGTCAGCACGAAGGGCCGCTTGAGCTTGTCGCGGGCATGGACTGCCGCTGAAATGCGTTCCACCGAATGCTGGAAGCCGATGATCGGATCGTCCGGCTTGCCCGACGTGTCTTCGATGGTGCAACCGGCAAGTCCTGCTGCCGCCGCCTGCCGGATGGTCTCGGCAACGCTTTCGGGCTTCAGGCCGAAACCGTTTTCAAGATCGGCAGACACGGGCAGGCTGGTCGCCTTGACGATGGCCTTGCACGAGGCCATGGCCTCGGCCCGGCCAACTTCTCCGGGCCAGTCGCGCTTTCCTTGCGTGAATGCATAGCCTGCGCTGGTGGTGGCGATGGCTTCAAAGCCCAGCGCTTCCAGCATGCGCGCCGATCCGGCATCCCAGGCATTGGGCAGGATCAGTGCGCGGTCCTCCCGCCGGTGAAGCTGTGCGAACGCCTCTGCCTTGTCTCGTGCCTTGCTCATGAGCGTGCCTCCCAGTGACCTGTGGTGCCTGAGGCCCGGGTTGTGACACGGCAGTCTGTCGATTTCGCGACCGCCCGGTCAGCCCTTGCGGCCCATCATCCGGTCAAGGCTGATGCTACCACCACCGGCTGCAGCGATGAACAGGAACACGAAGCAATAAAGTGCCGCGAGTTCCCCGCCATTGACGATCGGATAGAAGTCCTTCGGTGCGTGGGCAATGAAGTAGGCCGCTGCCATCAGACCGCTCAGCACGAACGCCACGGGCCGCGTGAACAGTCCAAGCACCAGCATGGCGCCCAGCACAAGCTCCAGGATACCAGCTATCCCGCCAAGGGACGTCGGGTCGGCACCGGACATGCTGGTGGGCGGCAGCGACAGGTACTTCGTGGTGCCGTGCTGCAGCAACAGCAGGCCGGACATGACCCGCAACACGGAGAGAAGTTGCGGCTGGTACTTCGAGAGAAACATCATGCGGGGTGGCTCCTTGAGCAGGATTGGTGATGACTGAAGCCTAGGCCAGCCGGTTGATTCCGGCCAGCCGTGTTCTGACAGCCCTTGACCTTACGGCCGGCGGCGCCTGCGCTGGCGGGCTTCCGAGCCGTCCGCGTTGGCAGCGAAGATTTCCTTGGTCTGCGGCAGCGTCACGTGGGTCGACAGGTTGGGGAAGCCGGCCGTCTTGTGCGGTATCGCCATGGCCTCGACGAAGTGCTGCTGGAACATCGGCTCAACCGCGGTCTCGATCTTCTCGATGCGCCGCACGACCTGCTCGATCTCGGTGCGGCCGGCGGTGTTCAGCAGCGCAATCCGCGCTCCGGTGCCTGCCGCATTGCCGGCCGAATGCACCTTGGCCAGGTTGCAGTCGGGGATCAGCCCGAGGATCATCGCGTACTTCACGTCGATATGGCTGCCAAATGCGCCGGCCAGCCGGATGGTGTCCACTGTGGTCAGTTCGAGCTTGTCCATCAGCAGTTGCACACCGGCATAAAGGGCCGCCTTGGCAAGCTGGATGGCGCGCACATCGTTCTGGGTGATGGAGATCAGCGGCTCGCCCTCGCGCACCACGTACGAGAAGGTACGGCCCGTCTGCACCACGCGCGGCGAGCGCTGCGCATAGGAGCCATCGAACATGCCATCCTGGTTGATGATGCCGGCCAGGTACATCTCGGCGATCACCTCGATGATGCCGGACCCGCAGATGCCGGTGACGCCGGTTGCCGCTATGTCGTCGTCGAAGCCCGGCTCGTCCGACCACTTGTCGCAGCCGATCACCTTGAAGCGGGGTTCCAGGGTGTCGGGATCGATACGGATGCGCTCGATGGCGCCAGGCGCTGCGCGCTGGCCGCACGAAATCTGCGCGCCTTCGAACGCGGGGCCGGTGGGTGACGAACAGGCCAGCAGCCTGTCCTTGTTGCCCAGCACGATCTCGGCGTTGGTGCCCACGTCCACCACCAGCATGATCTCGTCTGACAGATGCGGGCTTTCAGACAGCACGACGCCCGCAGTATCGGCGCCGACGTGACCGGCGATGCACGGCAGCACGTAGACGTATGCACCGTTGTTGAGGTTGAGGTCGAACTCGCGGGCAGGGCGCGTGATGGCCAGGCCGGTCGCCAGCGCAAACGGCGCACCGCCAAGCTCGACCGGGTCGATGCCCAGCAGCAGGTGATGCATGACCGGGTTGCCGACCACGACCACCTCGAGGATGTCATTGATGGCGACGCCTGCTTCGCGCGCCACTTCCTGGGCGAGTTCGTTGAGGGCCTCGCGCACCACGGCGGTCATTTCCTTGTCGCCGCCCGGGTTCATCATCACGTAGGAGACGCGGCTCATCAGGTCTTCGCCGAAGCGGATCTGCGGGTTCATCAGCCCCGCCGACGCCTTGATCTCGCCGGTGGCCAGGTCGCACAGGTGCGCGGCGATGGTGGTCGAGCCGACATCAACGGCCATGCCGTAGGCCTGGTCGTGGAAGCCCGGCCACAGCGCCACGATGCGCGGTATCTTGCCGGCCATGCGGTGGTGCACGGCCACGGTGATGCGCCACTCGCCCTTGCGCAGGGCAACCTGCAGCGCCTGCATGATGGCGAGGTCACAGGTGAGCTGCTCGACGCCCCATTGCAGCCGCAGCGCGTCATACACCCGCTCCATGTCGGAGGACGGGTGATGCATGTCCGGCTCTTCGACGACGATGTAATAGAGCCTGACAACGGGATCGAGCTTGATGTCGCGCACTTCGGCGCGCTTGCGCACGACCTGCTTGTGGACCTGACTCTCCGGCGGTACATCGACCACGGTGTCGCCCTGGATCAGCGTCTGGCAGGACAGCCGGCGGCCGGGCTTCAGCCCGCGCTTTTCGTCGTAGCGCACCTCGACCTGGGTGACCGGGCCAAGGTTTTCAGGCTTTGAGCTGATGCCGTGCTTGGCAAAATCACCAATGGACGGCGTGATCTGGCAGCGGCCGCAGATGGCCCGCCCGCCACACACGCTGTCGATGTCCACCCCCAGCGCCCGGGCCGCCTGCAGCACCGGTGTGCCCAGTGGAAACCGGCCGCGCTTGCCGGAGGGTGTGAAGACGATGAGTGCGTCGTCGCGGGTGGCGTCTGTCATTTGTGGTCCCTGTTGCCGGTTGCGATCAGCCGCGGCGGCGGCGTCTTCCTTCGCGGTCGCCACCTGCACCCAGTGGTGTATTGGCGGACGCAGGCGCCTTGTTGAACCTGATCCAGCTTGCACCGGAGGGGTCATTGTTGAGCAGGAAGTCGGCCGCCTTGATCGCTTCGATTTCCTTCGACGGCTTGCCGGTCATGTGCCCGATGCCGAGCAGCGGCGCAAGGGCTGCCGGATCGATGCCTTCGGGGATAATGATGCCCATCTCGGCCAGTTTGGCGATGTGCTCTTCGTACTTCTTGGAGGTGGTGGCAAGCTGCACCGGGTTCATGATGGCGCTGGTCATGCCGGCAGCAGCCGCCATCGGCAGGAACGCGTTGTTGATGCCGTGCCGGTTGGGCAGGCCGAACGAGATGTTCGACGCACCGCACGTGGTGTTGACGCCAAGTTCCTCGCGCAGGCGGCGCACCAGGGCAAACACCTGCAGGCCAGCGGTGCCCATGGCACCGATCGGCATAACCAGCGGGTCCACCACGATGTCGTGCGGCTTGATGCCGTAATCGGCAGCACGCTCGACAATCTTCTTGGCCACGGCAAACCGCACGTCCGGATCCTCGGAAATGCCGGTGTCGTCGTTGGAGATGGCAACCACCGGCACGTCGTACTTCTTGACCAGCGGCAGCACCAGTTCGAGGCGTTCTTCCTCGCCGGTGACCGAGTTGAGCAGCGGACGGCCCTTGGCGGCCTGCAGGCCGTTTTCCAGGGCACCCGGCACCGAGCTGTCGATGCACAATGGCACGTCGACCAGCGCCTGCACGCGTTCCACCAGTTCCCGCATCAGTGGCGGCTCGACGAAGTTGTTGTCGGCGTAGCGCGGATCTTCGGCCATCTTGTTGGAGAACACCGCGCCCGAGTTGATGTCCAGCACCGTGGCTCCGCAGGCAACCTGTTCCAGCGCGTCCTTCTCGACGGTCGTGAAGTCGCCCGCCTCAAGTTCGGCGGCCAGCTTCTTGCGGCCCGTGGGGTTGATGCGTTCGCCGATTACGCAGAACGGCTGGTCGAAACCGATGATGACTTCGCGGGTAGCGGAAGCAATGATGGTGCGGGTCATGGGAGAATTGCGTCCTTTCGAGGCGCGCGGATGGTCAGGCAATTGGAAGGGTGTTGCAAGTGCCGGTCCGTCAGGCCCGGCCGCCATTGCCGATCAGGCTCTTGATGCGGTCGTTGTCGTATTCGGCTTCGATCTTTGCGGCCGCGCTGGTCGCTTCTGCCAGCAGGTCGTCGCCAACCTCCACAGGCTCGGCACGGCGCCACTCGGCGAGGTAATCATCGGTATCTGCCGCGCCCGACCGCATGGCCGCCATGTCGATGGCTTCCTGGAACCGGTCCGACAGCATTTTCTTCTCGGCCTTGCGCCCGGCCTTCACGGTGACCTGGGAAGGGATGTCGCGCCAGTAGGTGATGACGAGCTGAGCCATGGAATGCGCCTTGCCTTGCAGCGAAAATCGAATGCCTGAAGCTATAGTCGACAACCGGCCACAACGACTGTGGGTATTGCGACAGCCGCACGATCAAAACCGACTGCCACGGCGAACCGGACCGGCCTAGCGCACCGCTGCGGGTGCGGAGACCATCGAGATTCCGGCCAGCTTGCAGGTCCGCTCCACCAGGTCAGGCCGGTTCATGGTGTAGATGTGGACGTGGTCGACGCCCTGCGCCGCCAGCCGCACGATCTGGTCTGCCGCCAGTTCGCAGGCCTGTTCCTTGTGCTCGGCCGAGTGCGCAGGCAACCGGTCGAACATGTCATGCCATGACTCGGGGATGCGCGCCTGGCATTTGCTGGCAAAGCTCGCCACCTTGTTGAAGTCGTGGATCAGCAGCACGCCCGGAATGATCGGCTGATGGATGCCGGCAGCCCGCACCCGTTCGAGAAAGTCGAAATAGTCGCGATTATCGAAAAAGAACTGGGTGATGCCCGCCTTGGCACCTGCGGTCAGCTTGCGCTTGAGGTTGGCCAGGCATGCTCCAGCCGATGCCGATGCGGGATGAACTTCCGGGTAGGCAGCGACATAGATGTCCATGTCGCCACGCCGCGACAGGCTGCGGGCAAGGTCGGTGGCGTTCTCGTAGCCGCCGGGATGTGGCTCGTACGGGCCTTTCACGCCGGGCGCATCGCCGCGCAGGGCGAGGATGCCCGATACGCCTTGAGCCTTGTAGCGTTCCACAACGGCGTCGGTCTGCTGCCGGGTCTGGCCGGCGCAGGTGAGGTGGCCGACCACCGGGAAATCACCGTTCTCGATCAATTGCCCGACGGTGCCGAACGTCGCCTCGCGGCTGGAGCCGCCCGCGCCATAGGTCACAGACACGAAGGCAGGGTCATAGCGGTTCATCACGGCGGCCAGCTCGGTCATGCCGTCTGCCTGCATGGTCGAGCGGGCAGGGAACACCTCGAACGAGACACGCGGCGAACCGCCGGGCTGGAACTGACCACGCGAGAACGATGCAATCGACATATCCACTCTCCATATAAAGATATCTTTATATATTGAACCAGAAATGACGTGTCAAATGATTCATCACCTGCATGGGTCAGCGGCCCGTGAAGTGCTCAAAGGCCTGCCATGGAGGATAATCGCAGGAAAGGCCGGTGGCATTGGCCGTGCAGTCAGGCCGTGCCACCGGATGTTTCGCCCAGGTCAACGCATCACCAGCACCGGGCATTGGGCATGGCGCACCACGCGCGCTGCCGTCGAGCCGAGGAAATAGTCGGCCAGTCCCGGCTTGTGCGAACCGATGACGATCAGGTCTGCATTGAAGTCCTCTGCGGCATCCAGAATGCCATTGCCGGGCGAGCCGTGCCGCATGTCGGGTGCCGTGGAAATGTTGTTGTCCTTGGCGATCTTCGCCAGTTCTGCCTCGGCTGCCTTGTGGGTGCGCGCCAGCAGGTCACTGCTGATCTCGACCGCAGCATAGGTGGGGATGTCGTTGACGATATGGGTGACGTGGATCTCGGCATCTGCACCGCCAACCTGACGGGCGACCTTGATCATCTGGGCGGCAACATCGCCATGGGCCAGATCAACCGGAACCAGGATTGTCTTGAACATAGCAGGGGTCCTTTCTGTCGATGGCGCCATCTGGCGCCTGGGGAATGACAGAAGTATGGGATTGGGGCCTCTGGCGGGCATTGATCCTTGTCAATCAGCATGCTGCGGTGAATTGACGGGCCGGATCGGGGCACAAGTCGCAATTCGATCATGACAGGACGTATCATCCGAAGATCACGGCCCCCGTCCGCCGTATCAAGGGGAACGTTTTACTCAACATGTGGATCAACATCATGGCCGCAGACCCTTCCGCCAGCCCAGAACCCCAAGCCGACCGCCGCAGCCGCCGTGGTGGTGGAGGCGCCGAAAGCCGCCGCGCCGCGCGCCGGGGTGGCCCGTTGCAATCGTTCAGCTACATCCGCCGGCAGATCCCGCTGTACGAGGTTCTGGGTGAGGAAGGCCTGACGCTAATCGAGAACAATTGCGAGACGGTGCTGCAGGAAATAGGCATCGACTTCCGCGATGATGCCGAAGCCTTGCAGATGTGGAAAGACGCCGGTGCCGACGTGAAGGGCGAGCGGGTGCGCTTTCCCAAGGGTCTCGTGCGCGGCCTGCTCAAGACCGCCCCGTCACAGTTTACCCAGCACGCCCGCAACCCGGAGCGCAACGTGGTCGTTGGCGGCGACAACACGATTTTCGCCCCTGTCTATGGTCCGCCCTTCGTGCGTGACCTGCAGGGCGGCCGCCGCTACGCCACCATCGAGGATTTTCGCAACTTCGTGAAGCTGGCCTACATGGCACCCGCCATGCACCACTCCGGTGGCACCGTGTGCGAGCCGGTCGACATTCCGGTCGCCAAGCGCCACCTCGACATGGTGTACAGCCACATCCGCTATTCCGACAAACCGTTCATGGGCTCTGTGACCGCGCCCGAACGCGCCGAAGACAGCGTGGCCATGGCCCGCATGGTGTTCGGCGACGAGTTCGTCGACCAGAACTGCGTGCTGATCAACCTGATCAACGCCAACTCGCCAATGGTGTTTGACGACACCATGGTCGGCGCGCTGAAGGTCTATGCCCGCGCCGGACAGGCGTGCGTCGTGTCGCCGTTCATTCTCGCCGGTGCCATGTCGCCCGTCACGGTTATCGGCACGCTGACCCAGATCCTCGCGGAAGCCTCCGTCGGCATGGCCTTCGCCCAGCTCTGCCGCCCCGGTGCGCCGGTGGTGTTCGGGACATTTGCCTCGTCCATGTCTATGCAGTCGGGTGCGCCCACGTTCGGCACGCCCGAACCGGCCCACGTGCTGTTTGGTGCAGCCCAGCTGGCGCGGCGTCTCAACGTGCCGTTCCGCTCCGGCGGGTCGCTGTGCGCCTCCAAGCTGCCCGATGCCCAGGCTGCCCACGAAAGCTCCAACACGCTGTTCCCCGGCGTGCTCGCGGGCGTCAACTTCATGCTGCACGCAGCAGGCTGGCTCGAGGGCGGCCTCGTGTCGAGCTACGAGAAGTTCATCATTGACTGCGATCAGCTGTCCATGATGCAGCGGTTCACCGGTGGTGTGGACCTGTCTGAAAACGGCCAGGCGCTCGATGCCATGGAGGAAGTGGGACCGGGCAATCACTATCTCGGCTGCGCCCACACGCAGCGCAACTTCGAGGATGCCTTCTGGCGCTCCTCCGTTGCCGACAACAACTCGTTCGAGCAGTGGCTGGCTGAAGGCTCCATGGATGCTGCCCAGCGCGCCAACGTGACCTGGCAGCGCCAGCTCACCGAATACGTCGCACCAGACCTGGACCAGGGCCTCGACGAGCAGTTGCAGGCCTTCATTGCAACCCGCAAGCTGACGCTTCCCGATAGCGTCTCCTGACCTAGATGACCGGCGGGCTGCGCAACGCGTGTGCATCACCCGCCGGATTGTCTTTTTTGCACATTTTCCTGTCGTATCTGGGTATGGCGAGGGGGGCCTCCGGCCTGTCAAGCTGCGATCCGTGCCAACTTGCCGTCCTGCGGTGGCTTATTCTAGCCGGCAGCCTTGCCAAGCGGCAGATGGGTGCTAGGGTTGTGTGCAAGCAGGTGTGACCAGTACCGCGACCGGTCTGGCGCGCCTGCACGATGTCAACACGGGAGGAGAATACCGAATGTCTGACAAGGAAAACGTCTGGATCCCCAAACTGAAGCAGTACCTCGCCGACGGTCAGCTTGATCGCCGCGAGTTCGTCCGTTATTGCGCCTTGCTCGGCATGTCGGCCAGCGCCGCCTACATGTGGGCAGGCAAGATCACCGGCCAGCCGTTCGCGGCACCGGCCAAGGCCGCTGAACTGCCCAAGGGCGGTGTGCTGAAGCTCGCCATGCGCGTGCCCAAGATCGACAGCCCGCATACCTTCTCGTGGATCTATGACTCCAACATCACCCGCCAGGTGGTCCGCTACGCAACGCGCACCGGCGTCGACAACGTCACCCGCCCCGACCTCGTGTCGTGGACAGCATCCGACGACCTCAAGCAGTGGACGTTCACCGTCGCTGACGTTGACTGGTACAAGGGCGGCAAGCTGACCGCCGAGCAGATTGCCTGGAACATCAAGCATTGCCTTGATCCGGCAGTTGGTTCGTCGGTTGTCGGCCTGATGAAGGGCTACATGCTCAACGAGATCGACTCCGGCCAGAAGGACGACAAGGGCAACGCGGTGATGACCACCGAGCTGTGGGATGCCAACGCCATTCAAGTCAAGGACGACAAGACGCTGGTCCTCAACCTCAAGGAAGCCCAGGTCGCGGTGCCGGAACACATGTTCCACTACCCGTTCGCCATTCTCGACCCGGCGGAAGACGGCAAGTTCGGCATGGGCTCGAACGGCAACGGCTACTTTGACCTCGTCGAGTTCGAGGTTGGCCGCAAGGCCGTGCTCAAGCGCCGCGAAGGTGCTCCGGGCTACCTGGACGAAGTGCAGTTCATTGACCTTGGCGACAACACCGCAGCAGAAGCAGCGGCCATCCAGTCGAAGCAGGTGGACGGTTCCTACGAGTCCAACGTTGAGCAGTACGACCTGTACACCAAGATGGATCACATCCAGATCTACGATGCCACGACGGCCAACACCGGCGTTGCGCGCCTGCGCAGCGATACCAAGCCAGGCAGTGATCCGAAGGTCCGCAAGGCATTCCGCCTCGCAACCGACTCGGCAAAGGCGATGGATATCGCAGTCGGCGCGCAGCACGGCGAACTTGGCGAACATCACCATGTCTGCCCGGTTCACCCGGACTACAAGAAGCTGCCGGCAATGGGCCGCAACGTCGAGGAAGCCAAGAAGCTTCTCGCCGAAGCCGGTTACGCCGATGGTCTCGACGTTGAACTCACCTGCAAGCCCGATCCGGCATGGGAACTGGCCACGGTGGAAGCAATGGTCGAGCAGTGGAAGGAAGCCGGCATCCGTTGCACGATCAACGTGCTGCCGTCGTCCAAGTACTGGGATGTCTGGGACAAGGTACCGTTCGGCTTCACCTCGTGGGCGCACCGTCCGCTGGGCTTTATGGTGCTCGGCCTGGCGTATCGTTCCGGCGTGCCATGGAACGAGTTCGGCTACTCGAACCCCGAGTTTGACCAGATCCTGTCCCAGGCCGAAGGTACGCTCGACATTGAGGCGCGCCGTGAACTGATCGGCAAGCTGGAAACGATCATGCAGGAGGATGGCCCGATCATCCAGCCGCTGTGGCGCAAGATCTTCCAGCCGATGGACAAGAAGGTGAAGGGTTATGCCCTCCACCCGACGCGGTATTACTTCATGGAAGAGTACGCCGTCGAATCCTGACCCCTGTCAGGCTGACAACAATGCGCCCTTCCGGCACCAGCCGGGAGGGCGTTTTCATTTTCAGGGTTTGACGAGCACGGCCAAGCGAAGGCTAAATCTCACCTTCGCTGGAACAAGGGGCAAGGCAGCATGGGCACGCAGCAAACCACCGCCGGATTCATGGCCATGAAAGGGGCGGGCTATTATTCCCGCGCCACAATCGGCGCAAAGCACGTTATGGACAATGCCGCCGGACTGGTGCTCGACGCAGTCTCGCGCATGGCACCCAAGGATGATGGCTCGATCTTCCGCGTCAGCGACATGGGTTGCGCCGATGGCGGCACCAGCGTGGACCTTTGGCGGCGCGTGCTGGCAGACGTGCGCGCCCGTGTGCCGTCGAGGCCCATCGAGATGGTCTACACGGACCTGCCGCGCAACGACTTCGCGCAGGTGTTCCGCATGATCCACGGCCAGACCGACATCGCCAGCTATTACCCCGAAATCAACGACCTTTATGTGTTCGCATCGGGCACGTCGTTCCACCAGAACATCTTTCCGGCAAATACGCTGGACCTCGGGTTTTCAGCCACTGCATCGCACTACATCTCGTCGGTACCCTGCAACATCACCGGCCATGTGCACATGGTCGGGGCAACGGGTGATGAGCGCGACGCCTTCGACAAGCAGGGGGCCAGGGACTGGCAGGCCATGCTTCTGCAGCGCACCCGCGAATTGAAACCGGGCGGCCGGCTCTGTCTGTTCAACTTCGGCATCGACGAGGAGGGCCGTTATCTCGGTCACACCGGCGGCGTCAGCATGTTCGACGAGTTCAACCGGCATTGGCAGGCACTTGCCGATGATGGCGTTATCACCGGCGAGGAATACCTCAATACCAACTTCCCGCAGCATTACCGCACCGTCGATGAGTTCACCACGCCGCTGCGTGACGAGGCGGGGCCGGTTTACAAGGCGGGGCTTCGCCTGGAACACGTCGAGACCCGCGTGGTGCGCTGCCCGTTCGAGCAGGACTTCACCGAGAACCACAAGGACGCAGGCCGCTTCGCCGTGGAGTACCTGCCAACGTTGCGGTCATGGTCGGAGGCCACCTTCCTCGGTGGCCTGAACCCGGCCCGTGCCGATGACGAGCGCCAGGCCATCATGGACGAGTTCTATGGCCGCTATCAGCGCGCTGTAGCCGAAGCGCCCCAAGGTCACGCCATGGACTACGTTCACACCTACCTGGTATGCCGCAAGGAAGGGTGATGCACCGGTCACACGGCTGCGCGCGACAACTCGCCTGCCACTGGAACTATCGAAATCGGGCGCGACTTGCTAAAGCGATTGAACGCGAGCAAGCATGAGTAATTCGACATGGCGGTAGACTACGAGATTGACTGTGTTGTGGCCGGGGCAGGCGCGATCGGGCTGGCAATCGCCCGCGAACTGGCACAGGCTGGACGCGAGGTCCTGATCCTCGAATCCGAAGAGGCATACGGCCGGGGCGTGTCGTCGCGCTCGAGCGAGGTTATCCATGCCGGCATGTACTACGTGCCCGGCACCTTGCGTGCGAAGCTGTGCGTCGAGGGCAAATGGATGCTCTACGACTTCATGAAGAAGCACAACGTCGCCCACACCAATTGCGGCAAGCTGATCGTTGCGTCTTCGGACGAGGAATTGCCGACACTCGAGAAGATCATGCAGACCGGTGCCATCAATGGCGTCGATGACATGCAACTGCTCGATGGAGCACAGGCCATCGCGCTTGAGCCGGCATTGGCCGCTAGGGGTGCCATCCTGTCGCCGTCGACCGGCATGATGGACTTCAGCCGGAATCATGCTGGCCCTGCTGGGCGAGGCGGAAAATGCCGGCGCCTCACTGGCGACCCGCGCGCCTGTCATTGGTGGACGCGTGGGCGGCCGGATGATCGAGATCGACACCGGTGGCGAAGAACCGATGACCATCGGCTGCAACCTGTTCGTCAACTCGACCAGCCTGAATGCGCCGCACGTGGCCTCGACGCTCGAAGGCCTCGACAAGGCACACATCCCCAAGGCGTATTACGGCAAGGGCAGCTACTTCTCCATGAGTGGCAAGGCCCCGTTCTCGAGGCTGATCTATCCGTGTCCCATCGTCGGCGGGCTGGGAGTTCACCTGACCGTGGACGTGGGCGGCCAGGCCCGCTTCGGCCCCGACGTGGAGTGGGTCGACGAACCCAACTACGTGGTGGATCCCGCGCCGCGCCGATGACTTCTACGCGCTGGTGCGCCGCTACTGGCCCGGCCTGCCCGATGGCGCGCTGCAACCATCCTACGCCGGTGTTCGCCCGAAGATCGTGCCGCCCGGCAGCATGACGCAGGATTTCCGCATCGATGGTCCCGACCGGCACGGTGTGCCGGGTCTGATCAACCTGTTCGGCATGGAGAGCCCCGGCCTCACCTCCAGCCTTGCCATCGGCCGTCATGTAATGGGCATGGTGCGCTTGATGTGAGCAGCCGCGCTTGACGGTTTGGCGCAGTTTCGGGCATGGCACCAGCCATGCTTATTTATGGGTCCAACTTTGGGTGTGCCATTGCGTCACGGCCACAGGCCGTTTCATACTACCTGTACCGCAAACCGCTCCAATCAATGGAAATCACGGTTTTTCGGCCGCTCAACAGCGCAGGGAGTAAATCATGAAGAAGTTTTTGACGACAGCTTTGGCTGCCGCCGCAGTCACCTCGATCAGCTTTACCGCCGTCATGGCCCAGACCAAGGAAATCACCGTGGCCTACTTCCTGGAGTGGCCGATGCCATTCCAGTACGCCAAGGTGCAGGGCATTTACGACAAGGAACTCGGCGTCAAGGTGAACTGGAAGTCGTTCGACGCCGGTACCGCAATGTCCGCCGCCATGGCCTCTGGCGACGTGCACATCTCGGTCAGCCAGGGCGTGCCGCCGTTCGTTGTTGCAACCTCCGCCGGCCAGGACCTTCAGGTCGCTGACGTTGCCGTGGTCTACAACGACAACGACAACTGCGTGGTGAAGACCTCGCTGGAAATCACCAAGGACAATGCCAAGGAACTGGAAGGCAAGAAGGTCGGCGTGCCGATCGGTACCGCTGCCCACTACGGTTTCCTGAAGCAGATGGCACACTTCGGCGTCGACGTGTCTAAGATGGAAGTCGTTGACATGGCTCCGCCGGACGGTGCTGCCGCATTTGCCCAGGGCAGCCTCGACATGGCGTGCGGCTGGGGCGGTTCGCTGCGCCGCATGAAGGAGCATGGCAACGTGCTGCTGACCGGCGCCGAGAAGGACGCGCTTGGCATTTCGGTATTCGACGTCACGTCGGTGCCGGCCACGTTCGCTTCCGAGAACGCCGAACTGCTGGCCAAGTTCCTGAAGGTCACGGCCGACATGAACAAGATGTGGAACGAAGGCGGCGACAAGGCTGCCGAGATGCTTCCGGTCATCGCCAAGGACGCCGGCATGGATGAAGCCGCGACCAAGGAAACCATGGCCGGCTTCGAGTTCCCCTCGGTCGAGGCACAGCTTTCGGACAAGTGGCTGGGTGGTGGTACCCAGACGTTCGTCAAGCAGGTCGCCGACTTCTTCAAGGCCCAGGGCAACATCCCTGCCGCACGTGATAGCTACGACAGCGCTGTAAACACCGGCCCGCTGAAGTCCGCCAGCGGCATGTAAGCCTGCTACGCTGCCTGAAGGGGAGCGGCTCACCAAGGCCCGCTCCCCTTTGTCGTACCGCAACGGGTGGAGGATACGATGGGCGATCTCGTCATCGACAATATTTCAATGCGGTTCGAGCTGCCGAACGGCAGTGCCGTGCAGGCGCTGAAAAACGTGTCGCTCGAACTGCGCAAGGGTGAGCTGATGTCCGTTCTCGGCCCGTCCGGGTGTGGCAAGACCACCTTGCTCAACATCGTGGCTGGTTTTCTCGCCCCCACCGATGGCCAGATCACCCTCAATAACCACCGCGTCACTGGACCCGCCGCCGAGCGCGGCATGGTGTTCCAGCAGGGCGCGCTGTTCGAGTGGATGAACGTCCGCAAGAACATTGCCTTCGGACCAGACATGGCCGGCAAGCCATCCGCCGAAACAGCGAAGACCGTCGACCACCTGCTCAACACGGTTGGCCTGCGGGAATTCGGCGACAAGATGATCTATGAACTGTCCGGCGGCATGCAGCAGCGCGTGGCTCTGGCCCGCTGCCTTGCCAACGACCCTGACGTGATCCTGATGGACGAACCGCTCGGTGCGCTGGACGCGCTGACGCGCGAAAAGATGCAAGGCCTCGTGCTCAAGCTGTGGAAGGAAACCGGCAAGACCATCATCCTCATCACCCACTCGGTCGAGGAAGCGCTGCTGCTGGGCGAACGCCTTGTGGTGATGGCGCCGCGGCCCGGCCGCATCCACAAGGAATACCGCCTGCCGTTTGCCGAGCAGGGCGTCGGCCAGGACCTGCGCACGGTCAAGAAGGAAGCCGAGTTCGGCCGCAAGCGCGAGGAAATCCTCACCATGATCTGGGACATGGAAGAAGAGATCATGGGCCGCCAGGAGGACGCGGCATGACCGTTGCGCTCGTCTACCTTGCAATCTTCGCGGCAGCGCTATTTCGCCTACCAGTTCGTGGTGCGCTCGCGCGAGAGGTCACACGATTACACCAGCCTGAAGACGGTGACCTTCGGCGACGAAAGCGCCGTCACCGCCAACCGGTTTGCCTCGATCGTGTCGGTCATTGCGCTGTTTGCCATCTGGGGCGCGTTCACCGGCTCCAAGATCACGCCGCTGCATGTGCCCGGTCCGTACATGGGCGATACCGGCTTTGAGTACACCGCCACCAACGCTGCCGGGCAAACCGCCCAGTCGCGCGTCAGCCTGCGCATCTACAAGCTGGGCGAGGCCGTGGAAGACCCGCCCATCGCTGGAAATGCCGAAAGTTTTGCAAAGCCCGATGCCGTCAGGATTGCGGCCTGGCGATCCGCGCTGGTCAAGCCACAGGACAATGACGACGGCGGCACCGAAGAGGGCTATCGCATCACGGCGATTGATGGCCAACCCGATCGCGCCCGGAGACACGGTCAGTTTCGCCAATGGTGAAATCACCATGACTGCAAAGGGATCACTGTCGGTGAAGCCGGAGAGTGGCTGGCAGATGGAGCCGATCTGGTTGCCTGCACCCGAAGCCGTCGTCAGCCGCCTCGTCGAGATCGCCCGCGAAGGCTACAAGAACTATACCCTGTGGGAGCACCTCGGCGCGTCACTGGGCCGGGTGTTTGCCGGCTTCATTATCGGCAGCATCATCGGCATACCGCTGGGCTATGCGATGGGCCTGTCGAACTGGTTCCGCGGCTGGTTTGATCCGATCGTCGAGTTCATGCGCCCGGTGCCGCCGCTGGCGCTGATCCCCCTGGTCATCATCTGGTTCGGCATCGGCGAGGAAGGCAAGGTCATCCTGCTGTTCCTTGCAGCATTGTGGATCATGACCATCTCGGCCAGGGCCGGTGTGTCCGGCGTCAAGATTTCCAAGGTGCACGCGGCCTATTCGCTGGGCGCATCGAAATGGCAGATCCTGCGCCATGTCATCGTGCCGAACTCGCTGCCGGAAATCTTCACCGGCGCGCGCGTGGCCATGGGCGTGTGCTGGGGAACCGTGGTGGCCGCCGAGCTGGTCGCTGCCGACAAGGGTGCCGGCATGATGATCGTCAATGCCTCGAAGTTTCAGCTGACCGACATCGTCATCATGGGCATCATCCTGATCGGCATCATCGGCTACGGCATCGACATCCTGATGCGGATGGCAGAGAAGTGGCTGGTGCCGTGGAAGGGCAGGGGCTGAACCCCTAGCCCTTGTCCGGTGCGCCGGAGCGCATGCCGGTCTCGCGCATCACCTTCTCGACGGCTGCCAGGAAGTGGTTGGCAACGTCTTCGTCCATGTGACCCATGGTGGCGATCCGGAAGCCGCCAGAGCCCGGTCCTTGCCCGGCCTCGTCCATGATGACGAAGCCCTGCTGGCGCAACCGCTGGGAAAAGCCTTGCGCGTCATAGTACGGGTCACCCGGCGCGGCGAAGGCCGTGACGTAGCCACAGGCCTGCTCCGTGGCGGGAAGCTGCGGCTGGAACCCGAGCTTGCGCATGCCCGACTCGATATGCTGGTGCACGCGCATGAACCGGGCCAGCCGCACTTTTGGCCCGCCCTCAAGGTCGAGTTCGCGCAAGGCGGCGTTGAACGCGCAGATCGCCTGTGCCGGGGGCGTTCCGGGAAACTGCCCTGTCCGGTTCATCGTGTTCCAAAGCTCGAACAGGTCCAGCGAGGCCGATGGTGATGCTGCCAGTTTCGCGCCCAGCAGGTTCCGTGCGGCAATGATGAGTGAGAACCCTGCCACGCCGCCCATCGCTGCAAACGGCACTGCGATCACAGCGTCGATGGTGCCGCCCGACAGGTCCAGCGGCAGGGCGCCGAGCGACGCGCGCGCGTCGAGCACGACGGTCTTGCCGGCGGCCTTTGCAGCTTTCGCCAGCGCATCCACGTCGCAGGTCAGTCCGGTCGTGATATCGGCCTGCACCAGGAACACGGTCTGGATGTCCGGATTGTCGCTCAGCGCCTTGTCGAGCTGGCGCACGGTCACGGGTGCGTTGCCACGCGATGCCAGCATGCTCCACGGCCGTTTCATGTGGGTGAGGATGGTGCTGGCCTGTGCCGCCACAGGCCCTGCAGCAGCCACCAGCGTCTGGCGTTTGCGCCCGGCCGGGCTCAGCGCGCCGAGCACGCATTCAAGCGCCGACATGCCGGACATGTTGACCAGGATGCAGTCATGGCTGTCAGCCGCGTTGAGCAGGTCGAGCACCTGTTCCGTCACGCGCCGTGCCAGTGACAGGAACTCGGCATCGCGCACGCTCCAGTCTGCCAGCATTGCCAGCTTGACCGTCCGCGACGTCACAACCGGACCCGCCGTCAGCAGCCACGGCATGTCTTCCTGGCCCTCGGGGCCGTTGTACAACGGCGAGTAGCCGGTGACCGGCAGCTTGACCATGCGTTTCTTGCCTTTGACTTCACGGTAACAAAACCAGGCTGGACCGACTGCCTAGGCGTTCTGCCTTTGTCTTGTCAATTGGCAGCACCGGGATGATCTTGCCAATACCGTTACTCCAGTGACCAGTTAAGCGCTGGCAGGCTGCGCGCTGCAAGCCAGTCGTTGGCTCTCGCAAACGGGCGTGCCGCCACGAACCGGTGCTCCGGCCCCGGCCCCCGGGCCAGCGGCGAGGGATGCACGGTTTCGATGATGCAGTGCCTGGATTTGTCGAGACTGGTGCCTGCGGCCTGCGCCTGGCTGCCCCACAACATGAATACCACGGGATCATGGCGCGCATTCAGTTGGCCAAGCACGTCTTGCGCCAGCTGTTGCCAGCCGAGGTGCTTGTGCGCATTGGGCTTGCCTGCCTCCACCGTCAGCACCGTGTTCAGCAGAAGCACGCCGGACCTTGCCCACTGGCTCAGGTTGCCGTGAGCCGGCATCACCAGCCCGGTGTCCTGCCCGATGGCGCGAAAGATGGTACGCAGCGACATCGGCAGCTTGCGCCCACAGCCGTCGACCGAGAACGCAAGGCCATGCGCATCGCCCGGCGTCGGGTAGGGGTCCTGGCCCAGGATGACGACGCGCACCTCGTCCGGTGGCGTCAGCTCAAGCGCCTTGAAGACGTCCCCCGGCGGCGGCAGCACGTGCGCGCCTGATGCCACCATCGCGTCCACCCGTTCTGCAATCGCAGCTGCCCGGCCCGCCCGGAAGAAGCCAAGCCCGCCCCACGCGCCATCGCGCATTTTATCCGCTGCGGCCACAAACGTTGCCGGCGCCAGAAACCCCGCATCACTCATGCTGTATGCATACCGCCTCACAGTTTGATCACTACCTGTAGCGAACAGCTTTCTAACATGCTATTCGACCAATCGGGTCCCGCTCTGCGGGGGCGTTTTGTCCAAGACAAGAGAGGGAATTGTGTAGCATGAAACCCGTACTGATCATGGTTGGTGCCGACAAGGGCGGCGTCGGCAAGACCACCATTTCGCGTGCCCTGTTGGATCACCTGCACCGGAACAACGTGCTGGCACGCGCCTTCGATACGGAGAACCCACGCGGCACCCTGCAGCGGTTCTACCCGAACATCACCGAAATCATCGACCTGCACAACGTGGCAGACCAGATGAAGGTTCTCGACACGCTCGAAACCGCGAAGGTGCCGGTCACCGTCGTCGATTTCAAGGCAGGCAACCTGTCCTACGCCCTCGATACGTTCGAGAAGATCGGCGTACTGCAGGCAGCCCGCGACGGCATGTTCGAGATGGGCCTCATCCACGTGGTCGGCCCGGCCATTGCCTCGCTTGACGAACTGTCTGAAGTGACGCCCTACGTGCAGGGCATCGACTATGTCGTTGCACGCAATTTCATCAATGAAACGAACTTCTTCGAGTGGGACGAGAAGACCTATCAGCGGTACTTCCAGAACGTCAACGAAGCCCGCGAGATCGAGATTCCGAAGCTCAACGAAATGGCGGCGGAACAGGTCGACCTGGCCAACGTCACCTACAAGAACTTCATCGACAACAAGGACGCCGATGGCAAGGCAGCCAACTTCTCGTTCGTGCTGCGTGGCTACGTGAAGAAGTGGTGCGATGACCTCGATGCAGAGTTCAGCCAGCTCCGCCTGATCCAGATGCTGACCGGTGGCGGCGATGGCAAGACTGGCAAGGGCAAGCAGTCCAAGTAACGGTTGCGTACCGTCCGGGCCGCATGTGGGCGGCCACTGATGTGCCGGCGTGACTGTACTGCACTGTGCAGTGCACGCCGGTAATCACTCCGCCGGGTTTGCCTGGCGTGACTGGCCTGATTGAAGCCGTCGCCAGTCCAGTTGTTCGTTAGTCTGACATCGGGTTTGATTCGCCACCCGCCTTGCTGCCCGCATCGGGAAGCCGGGTCCGGGCCGTCACAGGGGCATGCAGTTGAGCGGACGCGCCGTAAGCCGAATGACAGTGGTGTGCTCGGATGAGTCCCGCAACGGCAAGACGCTGATGGCGCGCGTGATTGCCGATCACCTGCTGCTGACCGGCCGCGACCCGCACGTATTCGACTGCGACCAGCCGCGCGGCGACATCGTGCGGTTCTTTCCGTCCCGGTCGAGCCTGATCGACCTGGAGCGCACCAGCGGCCAGATCCGCCTGTTCGACACCGCCCTGGCGGACCCCACCCGCGACTATGTCGTCGACCTGCCGGCCCATGGCCTCGATCCGTTCTTTACCGTGATCGATGACCTCGACTTCATCAATGCCGCCCATGATGCGGGGCTGGAGCTGTTCATCGTGTTCATGCTCGACAAGACCTCTGTCGTCGCTGATGACCGCGCGCGACCTGCATGGCGCGTTCTCGACCGAGACGTTCTACCTTGTGCGCAATGCCTATATCGGCAATGGCATCACAACCCGTCAGGCACGTGACGTGTTCGACGAGATCGAGCCGGACGGCGAGTTCATGTTGCCGAAGGTTGACCGCGAAGCACTTGCCGCAGCCGAGGAAGCACCATTTTCCTTCGCGCGCTTTGCCACGGAAGGCTATGTGGGTCTCGACCCGATGGTCCGGTTACGGCTGCGCTCATTCCTGTCGGACGTGATGGCACAGCTGCAAAGCCGCGACCTGACGCTCGACCTGGGGTCGTTGAAGAACATGGGGCTTATCTGACCGCCCCTTGAGGCGCAGTCAACGCTGGCTAGCGCAGCGAAATGATCATGCCGCCGGCATCCAGCGAGGCATCAAGCCCCTTCTGTTCGCCCCACAGCACCAGCCGCACGCCGTTTTCGTTGACCAGCACGAGGTTCTGTCCGCCACCCTTGATGGCAACGACGGAGGCCTGTGCCGTAACATAGGTGCCTGCGATGTCCTCGAGACGGGTCAGGTTGTAAACCTCGCCGCGCATGGTGGCGAAGGAGGCACCGATGGTCAGCCCGATACGCAGGCCGTTGATGTCCAGTTCTGCTTCACGGCCATTGTAGAACACCCGTCCGTCGCCGCGCGACACGCCCACCAGGAAGCCGATCTTGCCAATCTTCATCTCGATGATGGCGGAATCCGACGTCTGTTGATCAGGAAGTACCTGAGTCTGGGCTGCAACCGGAGGAGCGCTTGCTGCAATCGGCAGCACCGCAAGGCAGGAAAGGGCAAGCGCGAACAAGGCACCAGACTTCATTTGACGGGGTTCCCGAACAAGAAGGACAAGCAAATCAGCCTTCGCAGTAGCCATCAAATGCGGCCAAGTGACGGCGGCAGTTCATGCAATTCCGGCAAGGGCAGCAGCGTCCGGCCAGCCCTCGTACAGCATGCGGCCAGCCACGTAAATCAGCACCAGCAGCCCGGCCCACGAAATGATCGGGTAACGGGTGAGTACCTTGACGATGATCGAGGCGGCAAAGCCCATCAGCGCAATGGCCAGCACCAGCCCGAACACCAGCAGGGTGGTGTTTTCGCGCGCGATTGCCGCGACTGCCAGCACGTTGTCGATGGACATGGACACGTCTGCAATGGTGATGGAGAGAAGCGCCTGCGCCATGGTGCGCCGGGGAGGGCCGGTATAGCCACCTTCCTCGGCCTCGTGCTGCGCCTCTGCTGCCTTCTCGGCCAGTTGCTCGCGAATTTCGCCATAGAGCCGCCAGCACACCCACACCAGCAGCAGGCCGCCCAGGAACAGCAGCCCCTGTACTTCCAGCAGGTAGGTGGCGAATACGGCAAAGATGATGCGCAGGATCGCCGCCACTGCCATGCCGTAGATGATGGCCTTCTTGCGCAGCTCCGGCGCGAGGCCAGCGGCGGCCATGCCGATGATCAGCGCATTGTCGCCGGACAGCACGATGTCGGCGAGCACGATCTGCAGGAAATTCGATATGGTTGTCAGGTCCAAGACGATTGTCCCCCGGTCGGTATTGGCAAATGGCACACCGTCGCCGGCAGACCCCGGACCATGTGCTAGGCGATCCGCGCGTGGGTCCACAAGCACCAAAATCACCGGGAAATTTGAGACCAGATGGTGATGATAATTGAGACTGGGACACCTCTAGGCCTTTCATTTGCTGCTTCAAAGCCGGATCAAATCGGCTATGGTCGGCGTCTCTTATTGCTCAATCTACCGAGGCTTCAATGGGCTGGAGAATGCCGCCGGAATGGCAGCCACATGCGCGAACATGGATGGCTTGGCCAAATAATCCTGACCTGTTCGAGTTCGTTGGCTCGCCGGACGAGGCCTATGTAGCGTGGGCAGGTGCCGCCAACGCGGTGTCGGGCTTCGAGCCGGTGATCATGGTCGTGCCGCCGGGCGAAATGGACACCGCGCGTAGCTACCTCGGGCCGAACGTTTCCATCGTCGAGCGGGAACTGGGCGACAGCTGGATGCGCGACATTGGCCCCACCTTCGTGGTTGGTGACAATGGCGAGCTCGGCGCGGTTGACTGGCAATTCAACGGCTGGGGTGGGCGGACTTTCCCGGAACGGTCTGCCGATGCACTGGTGGCGCGTTTCGTGGCAGAAAAGGCAGGTGCCGAACGCTTGCCGTCGAGGCTGGTCAACGAGGGTGGCGCAATCCACGTCGATGGCGAGGGCACGCTGTTGCTCACAGAGACGGTGCAGCTCAATCACAACCGCAATCCGAGCTGGACCCGCGAGGAAATCGAGGCCGAGATGCACGCCAAGCTGGGCACCCGCAAGGCCATCTGGCTGCCGCGCGGCATGGAAGCCGACACGCTGGAGGCGGGCACCGATGGTCACGTCGACACACTGGCCGTATTCGTGAAGCCCGGTGTCGTGATGGTCCATGGCCAGCCCGACCCGGATCACCCGGACCATGAAACCGCGAAGGAAATCGAGGCGATCATGCGTGCCGAACGCGACGCAACCGGGCGCGCGCTCGAGGTGATCGTGCTGGATGCACCTGCCGAGCGCACCCACCAGGGTGAACCGCTGTCATGTACCTATGTCAATTTCTCGTTCGTCAACGGCGGCGTGGTGCTGTGCGCGTTCGATGATCCCAAGGACGAGGAAACCGCCGGCATCTTCCGGCGTTTGTTCAATGATCGCGCGGTGGTATCCGTGCCCGCGCTCGACATCTTCAAGGCCGGCGGCGGTGTTCACTGCATCACCCAGCAAGAGCCGCTGTGCACAGCAAATGGAGGCTGACCAGACATGCGAAACGTAACCGTTGCCGCCACGCAGATGGCCTGCACCGATGTGGTGAAGGAAAACGTCGAGCACGGCGAGAAGCTGGTGCGCCAGGCCCACAAGGCAGGTGCCAACATTGCGCTGCTGCAGGAGCTGTTCGAGGGATACTACTTCTGCCAGGACGAGTTGCCCGAATTCTACAAGCGCGCCCTGCCGGCTCAGGGCCATCCGACCATCGAGCATTTCAGGGGTGTGGCGAAGGAACTCGGCATGGTGTTGCCGGTGTCGTTCTACGAGGAAGCCGGCAACGCCCGCTTCAACTCCATCGCCATCATCGATGCCGACGGCAAGAACCTCGGTATCTACCGCAAGAGCCACATCCCGCATGGCTCCGGCTACCAGGAAAAGTACTACTTCTCGCCCGGCGATACCGGGTTCAAGGTCTGGGATACGGCGTTCGGGCGCATTGGTGTCGGCATCTGCTGGGACCAGTGGTTTCCCGAAACGGCCCGCTCCATGGCGCTGATGGGCGCGGAACTGCTGTTCTTCCCCACGGCAATCGGGTCTGAACTGCTCGACCCCACCTGGGACAGCGCGGCCCACTGGCAGCGCGTGCAGCAGGGCCATGCCGGTGCCAACCTGATGCCCGTCGTGGCCTCCAACCGGGTCGGCACCGAACCCGGCCGCAACGGCACCGAGATGACATTCTACGGCTCATCGTTCATTGCCGATTTCACCGGCGAGAAGGTGGCCGAGGCTGACCGTACATCCGAGACGGTGCTGACGCACACCTTCGACCTTGACGACCTCGCCGAAAAGCGCAGCTACTGGGGCATCTTCCGTGACCGCCGGCCGGAGCTTTACGGCAAGGTTGCCTCGCTGGATGGCACCGCGTCGGTGTTCGGCGGACCCGCGCGGCAATTGTGAGCACCGGGTGAGGCCTTTGCCGCCTCTGACGTTTCGACGAGCACAGGGACCTTGCGAATGACCGGCACACCACTTTGGCAATTGAGCGCGGTTGATCTGGCCGCCAACATCGCAGGCGGCGAAGTCTCGTGTGAGGAGGCGGTCACTGCCGTGGTCGAGCGCATGCGGCGGGTCAATCCGGCGTTGAATGCGGTGGTCGATGACCTGGGCGACGACGCCATTGAGCAGGCAAGGCAGCACGACGCGCTTCTGGCGAGCTCCGGCCCCATGGGTCCGCTGCATGGTGTGCCTGTCACCATAAAGGAAAACGTCGACCAGAAGGGCAAGGCCACACCAAATGGCGTCAAGGCGTATGCCGATGTCATTGCCCCTGACGACGCTCCACTGGTGAAAAATCTCAAGGCTGCAGGTGCCATCGTTATCGGTCGCACCAACACGCCTGAGTTCTCGTTCCGCGCCACCACCACCAATGCCTTGCACGGGCGCACGTTCAACCCGTGGAATGACACTGCCTCATCCGGGGGGTCATCCGGCGGGGCATCGACGGCTGTCATGTCCGGGATGGGAGCACTGGCGCACGGTAACGACATTGGCGGTTCCCTGCGCTACCCGGCAGCAGCCACCGGTGCCGCCACGGTCAAGCCTGGCCTTGGCCGCGTGCCTGCCTGGAACCCGTCGCAAAAGGCAGAGCGTGGACTGCTGGCCCAGATCACGTCGGTGCAAGGTGTAATCGCGCGCGAGGTGCGCGACGTGCGCTCGGGCATGCAGGCGTTGATCCGCTATGATGCGCATGACCCGTGGATGGTGCCGATGGGCTGGCAAAGTCCGCGGCCCGATGGCCGCATCAAGGTGGCCTTTACGAGGAACACCTACGAATTTGATCTGCATCCGGCCGTGGAGAAGGCACTGTTCACGGCGCGCGATTGCCTGGCCGACGCAGGATATGATGTGGTCGAAGTGGACATGCCCGACCTGCGTGAAGCGGGCCGCGACGGCGGCAGGGCGCTGTTCGGAGAGGTGAACGCCGTGCTGCGTGGCGAGATCGACAAGCACGGCACCGACGAGTTGAAGCGCATATTCGCCGACTATGACGCATACTTCGACCCGCCAGATGGCACAGACCTTCTGCTGTTGATGGCCAAGCGGAACCACTATCACCGCCAGTTCAACCTGTTCCTCCAGCAGTATCCGCTGGCCCTGACGCCGTTCCTTCCGGCCCCCACCTATGACTGGGACCGCGATGCGCAGGGTATGGAGGGTGTGATCGAGACGCTCGGCGCGGGAATGTACTCGATGGCCTTCAACTATACCGGATTGCCGGCGGGCAACATTCCGGCCAACTACAACGACGGCCTGCCGGTGGGCGTGCAGCTCGTATCGTCCCGCTTCCGCGAAGACATGATCCTTGATGCCATGGAGGAGATTGAAGCGCGCGTTGGTGTGATGGCGGAAAGGCTGTTTGCCCGAGAGGCGTAGGTCGACCGCTGGGGCTCGGCCGTTCTCAGTCCACCACGTTGTTCAGTGTGCCGACGCCTGACACGGTGATCTCGATCTCGTCGCCGGCCTTCAGGAATTTCGTTGGCGAGAAGCTGCCGCCTGCGCCTTCGGGTGAGCCCGTGGCGATGAGGTCGCCGGGGTTCAGCGGCGTGAAGTGCGAGATGTAGGCGATCAGTTCGTCCAGCGGGAATATCATCTGGCTGACATCGGTTTCCTGTCGCAGCTCGCCATTGACCCTGGTAGTCAGCGTCATGGCGTTGACGTCCTCGATCTCGTCCGCCGTCACGATCCACGGTCCGCACCCGCCCGAGCGGGCAAAGTTCTTGCCGGCATGCAGCGAGTGCTTCTGCCATCCGCGCACCGACCCGTCATCCAGGATGGTAAAGCCTGCCACGTGTGCCATTGCATCCTCGCGCGCGATATGTCGCCCGGCCTTGCCGATCACCAGCGTCATTTCACCTTCATAATCAAAGGTTTCCGCTGCCTTGCCCTGCGGTTGCTCCAGCGGCTGGCAATGCCCCACGATGGCATCGTGCTGCTTGCCGAACAGGATGATGTTGTCCGGCTCCGGTGCCGCGCCCTCAACGGGATACTTCTTGCGGTAGTTGATGCCGACGCAGATCACCTTGTTGGTGGGCAGCAGCGGAGGCAGCAGCTCCACGTCATCCAGCCTGATGGTGGCCGGACGCCCGTCAATGTCGCGAGCGAGGTCCGCCAGGCCCTCGCCGGTCAGCACGCTGGCGAGATCCGGGTATTTCAGCCGGAACCCGTCGGTGGGCTCGATCATCGATGCTCCCTCCACCACGGCATATCCGGTGCGCACCCGCGTGCGGTAGTGGGCGATCTTCATGCGAACGGCTCCTCGCGGCGGCGCACGAGGGCGCTGAGAGTGGTGTTGAACGGGCAGGCAATGCCAAGCTCTTGGCCCAACACCGGCACCATGCCGTTGATGGCATCGATCTCCGACCGGCGGCCTGCCATGTGGTCGAGCAACATCGAGGGCCGGGCGTGCGGCATGCCGGCGCCGAACGCGGTGACGTAGGCAACGGCGTCGTCGAAGCTGAAATTGACCTGTTTCGCCAGCCCCATGGCATGGGCTTCGCGGGTGCATCCGGTGGCGATATCCCACCAAACCGGGTTGGCCATCAGTTCACCGATCGCGCAATCGAACACCGTGCAGGGCGCGGAAAACGTGACGTTGCAGAGAAACTTCTCCCAGATCAGCTGGTTGATGTCCTCGAACGCGCGGGCGTTGAACCCGGCCTCCTGCCACACCTTCTCGACGCGGGAGAGCCGCGCGCTGAGGCCGCCATTCATCTCGCCCAGCCGGATCAGCTTCATGGCATTGTGATGGGCATGGCCGGGGCCTTTCATCGAGGCACCGAAGCCGTCTGCCACGCCCAGCAGCACGTTGCCGGTTGGCATGAACTGCGCAATGCGCTCGCCCGAGCCAAGCCCGTTCTGGATGGTCAGCACCAGCGACTCCTGGGCCATGACCGGTGCGATTGCCTGCGCGGCAGGCCCGACGCCCGATGCCTTGGTGGCAATGATGTAGAGGTCGCACAAGCCCGCCTCGGCGACATTGCGCACGGCCCTGACCGAGGTCACGGTGCGGTCGCCGCTGGCACCTTCCACGCGCAGGCCATCGCAGTTGATGGCGTCGATGTGATCGGTCCAGGTGTCCACCGCCCACACCTCGTTGCCGGCATCAGCCAGCAGTGCGGCATAGACCGAGCCCATGGCGCCGGTGCCGACAATCGCAATTTTCATGAACGCCTCATAACGTCGTGTCGCAGTTTGATATCAAACTTGTCACGTAACACACCCTGCAATTCAACACCCAGATGAGACGGAAAATGACGGGCGAGCAACTCCTTCGCTCGTTGCCGCGCAACCGTCAGGACATCGGCGCTGCCGGCTTGCGCCCACTCGGCAGGCGAGCGCCGGTCGGCCACCTGCGGGTAGACGAAATCACTCGACATGCGCGCCAGCGTATCGGGCTGGCCGAGGAAGTGGCCGTCGCCAGAAACGACAGCCGCGATGCTGTCGAGCGCCAGCGTTTCCGGCGTCACGTCGATGTGGCCAAGTGACTTCAGGATCGAGCCGAGCATGTCGTTGTCGATGACATAGGCTTCGAACGAGGCAGCCATCAGCCCGGCCTGCATGCCGGCGGCCTGGGTGATGAAGTTGCACCCGGCCTGTGCGGCCAGCGACACGTTGAGCGCCTTCTCGTATCCCGCTTGCGCATCGGCGGTCTTGCTGTCGGTGGCACCGGCGATGGTGGAGTTTGAAAACCCGAAGTGGCGCGCCATCTGCACGCACGCGGCCGTCAGCACGGCCTGCTCGCCACTGCCGCCGGACATGGCCCCGGTGCGCAGGTCCGTCACCATCGGGCGCGGGCCGAACACCAGCCGCGCGGCAGGGTCTGCCAGCCAGCCGATCACCATGCCGGCCAGCGTTTCGGCGATGGTCTGCGCCACGCAACCGGCCATGGTGACGGGGCTCGACGCACCCATCTGGCCAAAGGTGTTGACCATCACCGGAATGCCGTGTTCGACGGCCTTGAGCAGCACCTCGCACGAGTCCGGATCGAACCTGAGCGGCGGCACGGCGTGGTTCACGTTGAGCGACAGGAACGGCCGCGCCCGGAACGCCGCTTCCGAGCCGGCAACCTCGTGACACAGGCGCGCGATCAGTTCGACGTGACCGGGCGATGAGGCCGATACGCAGACGTGCTTGGTGGTGCCGGCAAGGCAGGCGAACGCCGTGTTCACGTCAAGTGCCAGCGTGTCCGGCATGTCGCGCGCCACCAGCGAACGCGAGAAGAAATGGATGTGCTCGAGCGCGTCCACCAGCCGGGCGGCGTCATAGAGGTCGTTCAGGGTCGAGTCGCGGTAGACGCGTGAGTCAATGTCGATGATGGAGGGTGCTGCACCGCCTGTTCCCACGTGGACGCGGCCGCCCGTCAACACGAGGTCGTGCTGCTCCTGCTGGCCGCACAGCACCACGTCGCGGGCTACGCCGGCAATGCAGCGCTCGACCAGAGCGCGCGGAAACAGCAACCGGCCCTTGTCGGACACCGACCCACCGGCAGCTTGCACCAGCGTCACCACGCTGGCTGGTGCATCGGACAGGCCGATGCTTGAAAGCGTATCGAATGCGGCTTCCTCGATTGCGGCCACGGCGGGCTGGTCCAGCGGCGTGTAGCGCCCGCCAGACGCGACGATGCGATGGTTGTTGCTGCTGCGGTCGCGGCTGCGGCGCGGGCGGGCAGGGGATGTTGTGCGGGACGGGGCTTCGTTCATGGGCGCAACTTTTGTCAATCTGGCGCATAGATGCAAACAACTTCCACCACCCCGGTTTCACCCGGGAAAAGCCAAGCATTTGCTTGCACCTGGCAGGCAGGGGTTTTACTGAGATTTGATGGATATCCGGACCGCTGATTCACGCGCCTTCACGGGTTCTGTCTCGATCGCGCTGGCAGCGGGTCTGTGGGGCCTGTACTGGATTCCGCTGCGCTGGCTTGATGAGGCAGGCATCGGGCCGCTGTGGGCCGCCTGCGTGACCATGGCCTGCGCGGTGCCGTTCGCGGTGTTTGCAGCCTACATGTTTGCCAGGCGTCCGAGCCGCGCCGATTTGCCGTGGCTTGTGCTTTTCGGGGCAGGCATCGGCCTGTCGGTTCCGTTGTACTTCACCGGCATCACCCAGACCGATGTCATACGCGCCATCCTGCTGTTCTACATGCTGCCGATCTGGACAACGATGATCGACCGGCTGGTGTTTGGCATAAGGCTCGACATTGCCCGCGCACTGGCGGTGGTGATTGCCTTTGCCGGCATGTGGCTGCTGCTGGGCGGCGATGGCGGGTTGCCGCTGCCCCGCAACGTGGGCGACTGGTCTGCGCTTGGTGCAGGCTTCTGCTGGGGCATGACGCTGTCGCTGGTGCGCGCCCGGCCAAACATCGACCCGCATTTGAGTACCCTGTCGGCCATCTCCGGCGCGGTGCTTCTGTCGGGCCTTGCGGCGCTGCTGACGGGTGCCTCGATGCCGGCAGCGCAAGCGCTGTCGCCGGGGCTGATGCTCGGCGTGCTGGCGTTCGGCGCACTGGCCATGTGGCCGTCAATCATCGGGCAACTTTGGGGTGCACGTCTGGTGCCTGCCACGCGCGCGGCACTGCTGACCATGACCGAATTGATCGTGGCGACGATTTCGGCCGCCCTGCTGATCGGCACGACCATGACCACGCTGTCGATGATCGGCGGACTGGTGATCGTGGCAGCCGTGCTGGTTGATGTGCTCGGCTCGTCCGAGCAAAGCCCTGCCGTTCACTGACGGCAACAAATCTTGATGCAGATCAATGTGATCTTGCCGCCCCGGTGCTTGACTGGCCCCTGACATTTTCGAAGGGAGAACCGTCATGACAATCAGGACCATAGCAGTCAGCTTGAACGATGTGGACAACCTCGACCACCTGCTGGCAACGGCAGTGGGCATCGCCATGGCCAACGACGCGCACCTGTCCGGCGTCTACGTCATACCGTCGGTGGAGGTCTACGCGGCCTACTCGGGCATGGCCATGGCCGAAGTGGTGGACACGCAGCGCAAGCGCTACCTCGAGATGTCGGACGGCGTGCGGGCGAGGTTTGCCCACGCCCTCGATGCCAATGGCCTGCAGGGCGAATTTCACCAGCTCGATGCCATCAGCGTCACCGTCTCGCGCGAGTTCACTGAGGCTGCCCGCGTGGCGGACCTGGCCATCATCGCGCAGGTGGACGCCGAGGGCCGTGGTGGCGTGGAAAGCGATTTTCCCGGCAACGTTGTGCTGGGGGCGGGCCGGCCGGTGCTGATCGTGCCGCGCGGCAAGAGCTTCGATCCTGTCGGCCAGAAGGTGGTGATGGGCTGGAACGGTTCACGCGAGGCAGCAAACGCCTGCTTCGGCGCGCTGGCGCTGCTGCGCAAGGGAGCCGAGATCACGCTCGTCTGGGTAGACCCGCAGAAGTCACCGGAGGTGGCAGGCAACGTGCCCGGCACCGAGCTGGCCAGCGCGCTTGCTCGCCATGGCTTCAAGGTTTCCGCCGAACCCATGCCCACGTCGCATGGCGATGCGGGCGAGGCCCTGCTGACCAAGGCATCCGACATTGGCGCGGACCTGCTTGTCATGGGGGCCTATGGCCACTCGCGGCTGCGCGAATTCGTGTTCGGCGGGGCCAGCGAGACCGTGCTGAGCGGTGCGCCACTGCCGGTGCTGATGTCGCACTGAACAGGTCAAGTGCGAGGGGGCAGGGTTCGTTGGCTGCGGAGTTCCAAGGGCGGCTGGGAGTCCGTATGAAACATTCGGTTGGGAAATTGCATCTGCAGCTTCCGGCCCTGAGCGGACGTCCGATTGCCGATTCCTTAACGGCAGCTTTGCGAGAATGTGGCCATCGGAACTACGGCAAATCGCTTTCCAGATGATGCCATTTGAACATGTCTACAGTCGCAATGTTCACAAACGTGGAAATATTGCTGGCGCAGGAAACGTGCCACCGCAAAATGGCTCCGCAGGACTGACTGCGTCGAGCAGGATTTAGACGTGCGCGTCTGTTCAACATCATTTCAGACAGACACTTACAACACGTCAATGTGATAAACTACACACTCGTGCAATGACAAGAATGATACCATATGGACAGCTTACGGACGGACGGACGGACGGTTTGAAATCAATGTTATCTGTCGATGTGATCATGTTGGCGACACCGCCACTTGAACACTATGCCTGCCATTCTGTCAGGTTGTGGCAGACGTTCTGTGCAAACAGAGGCTATTCCTTCAGGCGTTATCCTGACCAACTCATCTCCGATATGCACATCAATTGGAGCAAGATTGAGATGGTCCGCCGGCATTTGGTCCGATCAAAGGCTGATGTGATCGTGTTGGTCGATGCCGATACTTATGTTTGTCCTGGCGCCGTAGGGATTGAGAATCTACTCAAGGCGCATTGTCACAAAGACATTGTTTTTGCAAGTGATTGCCGCCGGCTAATGGGGATACCTCTTCCTTTGAACATTCCCGCCGTAGTGAGGCACCGCACCCCATGCCTGCCCAATGCCGGTTTTGTTGCAATGAAGAACAACGGTTTCAGCCGATGGTTCTTTGACGAATGGTTGGATCTGGCCCGGAACAGGCTGGCAGATATCTCAAACATCCATCCTCGTAATCAGCGGGTGTTATGGACTGGCCTGTATTGCCAGAACATTGAAAGGCTGGGGCTGATTGGTCGCCAGGTGCAGCGGGTATACAGCACCAGGCAGATTGCATCCGCCCGGCGCCATGGTGCCAGCTTCATACACGTTAAGGGAGGACTGGCAGAGCCTCACGTGCAGCGTTTCATAGATAGCTTTGAGGATACCTCGCGCGCCACTGCCAAAACCTCCATGCGTGAGACCTGACCACCATGCGGCCACGTCGGACAGCACTCAAGGCGGACATCCTCGAATGGTTTATCTACCAGCCAAGTGTGCTGAGGACGTATTGGCAGTTCCGTCGTTACCGAAACAACCGCAAGCCTGCGCATCCGCGCAACAATGTCGTGGTCAGCCTCACATCCTTTCCTGCTCGATTTGACAAGTTGCACAACTGCGTCAAGGCCTTGATTGGCCAACAGGTGAGACCGGACCGCCTAGTCCTGTACTTGTCGCGCGAGGAATGCAGCGACCATTGCCTGCCTGAGGCAATCACTTCGCTTGAGAAGTACGGCCTAGATATCCGCTACACAGGTAGCAATCACAGATCGCTCAACAAAATCGTTCATGCGCTGAAGGATTTTCCATCGGACATTGTAGTGACCTGCGACGATGACAAAATGTATCCACCTGACTGGCTGCGAAGATTGCTCGCCGGACATGATGCGCATCCGGATCATATCGTCTGCCTGCGGTCGCGAAAGTTTGCCACTGACCAGGAAGGACAGTTGCTTCCCTACCGGGCGTGGCCAGGTGGAAAGCCGGAAGTACCCTGCCATACCACGTTGCCGCTTGGCGTAGGTGGCGTGCTTTATCCGCCGTCTTGCTTCACCAAAGATGTCTTGAATACAGACTTATTCGAGCAGCTTTGCCCGACAGCTGACGACCTGTGGCTGAAGTTCATGGCCATGCAGAACAATCGCAAGGCAGTTCAACTGGGTGAAGGGGCTGAACGGCACCCCTCCATTCCCTACTGGAACGGAGAAAAACTGTCAGTTGGCAACATTTGGGGCAATGAGAACGATGCGTCGGTGCAGCGGCTTATCCGGCATTTTGGAGTTTCGCCGGTTACATTGGCACAGGAGGTAAGCAGTGACGCCAACCGCCAATAGAGCTCGCAGTTGCGCCGTCCTGTACTCGACAGACGCGGCATTTCTCGGCGTAACCTGCATCTCGGCCCGTTCGATGGCGGAAACCTGTGCCGGTCCGCTGCCACCCGTCACCATCCTCCTGCATGGAATTTCTTCGGCCACAACTGGGCTGGCAAGGACATATCTCGAGAAAGTTGGCCTCACCGTCCACTTCGTACATGTTGACCCTTCCTGGTGCGAGCCATGGGCCAGCAAGCGAGGCCAATCCGCTGCCAAGTTTGGCCTTCTCCGATTGTCAGAGTGGTTAGGGGAATCGATGGAGCGCGTGGTGGTGGTTGATAGTGATACCCGTTTCGTCGGTGACGTGGGCGAGTTGATGCAGCTGGACCTTGAGGGACACACGATAGGGGCTGTTCCTGATACCGCCATGATAGCCGACGGCAAACTGCCCGCACTGACACGCAAGCTTGGACTATCGATAGACGCGGGGTACTTCAACTCAGGGCTGATGCTTGTCGACACGCGTAGCTGGAAAGCACTCGGCATTGAAAAGGCTGCCCAAAGTACATTTACCGAGAGACCGGAGATACTCACGTTCAATGACCAGTGTGCCTTGAATGCCACGATTGCGGGTAACTGGTTCCGACTGCCCTTGAGATGGAACCATCTGAATGGAAGTGCTGACCGAAACTGGCCAGTCTCGCTTATCCACTATGCAGGTCATTTCAAGCCGTGGTCGCTTGGTCTTGCGAGCTTGATCGGATCGGTCGCAAGGTTCGCCGGTCGCGAGCACATCTGTTACTACAGTAAGGCAGACAAGGAATTGCAGGAAGATGGCCTTGGAGCAATTTCGTCTCCCCTGCGCGACACCCTGGATGCCCTTTCGATTTATGCAAAATGGCAATTGACCGGAAAGTTCTCGAAACTCTTGCAGCGGTCCGATTCCGGGCATCTGCAAGCCTACTTGGCACAGCACCCGGAATTGCTACGCTGAATCCTGAACCAGGAAGACGGACAATGATCATATCGCACAAGCACAAGTTCATTTTCCTGAAGACGCGGAAAACCGCCAGCACCAGTACAGAGTTCGCACTCAACGAGATTTGCGGACCTGACGATATAGTCACGCCGGTAACGAGCAATGAGCGCAACAGGACAGGTCTTGGGCCACGCAACTATCACTATCGCCCACCACTGCTTTCCACCGAATGGCCCAACTTGGTCAGCCGGTATCTTCGAAACGGAAAGATGCCTCTGGACTATAATCAACACATGCACGGATGGCGAGTGAAGCGGCGTGTAGGTGCGAAAATCTGGAACAGCTACTTCAAGTTCGCGTTTGATCGGAATCCCTGGGATAGGGAAGTTTCATGGTACTCGCATCAGTTACCACAGGGCAGATTTACCGGAGATTTCAAGGAGCATCTGCAACGCCTGCCTACCCATAAGATTGGGAATTACGAGATATATTCCTGCAACGGAAAGGTGGCAGTGGATTTTCTCGGGCGCTATGAAAATCTCGAAGCGGACCTTGCGTACGTGATGCGGCAAGTTGGTGTTCAATCCGGACTTAAACTGGGGCGTATGAACAGCCATCGTCGAGATAGTTCGATGTCATACCAGGAATGGTATGATGATGAGTCTCGAGAACTCATTCGCCGGACCTATCAACGAGAGATCGAGTTATTGAACTACAGCTTCTGACAGCTCAGCGAATGACCCGGATGAAATCAGGTACTGATACAGATAAGAAAAGGGACGGCAAAGTAATGATAGTGACCCAAGACGCACTCGCAGATATGGTTACCATTGCAATGGTCCCACGCGACACGTTTGCGATGTCAAACCAGGCGCTAGATCGTCTTGTGGACACCACTCCACCAGGTGTCAAAGTGATTGTCGTGGACGGTGGTGCATCGCATGGTCCACGCGCATATATGGAGAGGGTTTGCAAGCAGAATGGCTTCGCCCTGTTTCGTTCAAGCGACATTGCGACCCCAAATCAGGCTCGAAACGCGGCAATCAAACATGTTGCAACCAAATATGTGGCTTTCGTCGACAATGATACGCTCGTTGCTGAAGGTTGGTTGAAGCCGCTGGTTGAGTGTGCCGAGGAAACAGGGGCCTGGGCTGTTGGCCCCACCATTTGCGAGCGGATGCCAGAAGCAACCTGGTTACATGGATATGATGGTGAACTCGAAATTCGCCAGACGCGGGATGGGCGCCGCTACTACCACGACTTCCACTATAATGCGCACGTCAAGTTGGACAGTGTTCGCAGTAAGTTAAAGCGGCAGGAGACTCCCATCCTCGAGTTTCATGCGAAACTGGTTGCGATGGAAGCTTTCATGGCGCTTGGCGCTTATAATGAAAGCATCGTCAACATGTACGAATATGGAGATTTTCTGCTTAAGGCACAGGCACATGGCAGGAAGATCATGCTGGAACCCGCGTCAGTTGTTACATATGTACCCCCGCGGGGTATCCCTCCGGAAGACCGGAAATTCTTCGAATTGCGCTGGTCTGAGGTCTGGACTGACCTGACATATGAAGCGATGGCAGAACAACATGGTTTGACCCTCGACCATCCAGACTGGAAACGACCTCACAACTTGGTCCGGTCTCAAAGAATGTTTGGCAAAAGCTGGCTTCGCAAGCCACGCAGGTGGCTTGGCCACAGCCGATTGCGCTGGCTGGAAAGAAAGCTGCTTGTCCCAATTGACGTCTGGATCAATCGGCTCAAATATCCTGCAAGCAAATATGGAAAGATCCAGCCTGTTGAGTTCGTCCGGGTAAACTGAATTCATGCCATATACAAAGTCCCGTGTATTAATCCTGGATCCGGATTTCGAGCATGATGGCGGGCACAACTATGTGACGAACCAGATTCTGGCTGGGCGTTTAAGGTCTCAGGTTCATATCGCCTGTAGCAAGACGTTGCCGGTGTCGGTTGCCTTGGAAGATGCACAGCTATGCAGGGTGTTTCCTCGCAATTCCTACGTGCTGGAAGAGCATCGCAGCCCTTTGCAGAAACTTATTGCAAGGCTGGGAGCGCACAACCGCATTGTTGGACAACAGGCAGCAGAGCGAGCAGCATTCGCAAAGATCATTGCCACACAATTGGAGGGCATGGATGCGTCAGCGCAGGATTACATTCACGTCCATACTGGATCCTGCTTCCTGTTTGATGCGTTACTCGATGCCCTTGAGACATGGCCTACCGAACATTGGCCGGCACTGCATCTGCGCCAGCTGGACACCCGCAAAAACCTGTCTGGATTCTGGATTTTGTGATTCACTTGTCCTGTCGTGATTTGGAGGCAGGGCGATGGAACATCGGTCGTTTTTCGGACTTTCGGAACACCTTGAGCGGCTGAGTCAGAACGGCGATCCGCTGGAGGTTCTGGAGAAGACAGTGGATTTCGAACATTTCCGGGGCTGGCTTGTCGAAGGCCTTGGATATGGCGATGGCGCCAGGGGTGGTCGGCCTCCGTTCGACCCGGTTTCGATGTTCAAGGCATTGATCCTGCAGGCGCAGCACAATCTGAGCGACGCGAAGATGGAGTTCATGATCCGCGACCGGCTGTCCTGGATGCGGTTCCTGCGCCTTGATCTTGGCGGTCCGACGCCGGACGAGAACACCATCCGGCTGTTCCGCAACAAGCTCACCGAGACCGGCACGCTGAAGCGGGTGATGAAAGCCTTCGACTGGCAATTGCAGAAGAAGGGCTACATCCCGATGTCGGGCCAGATCGTTGATGCCTCCCTGGTGCCGGCGCCGAAGCAGCGCAACAGCGATGCCGAAAAGGCGGCGATCAAGGACGGAAAGGCAGCATCGGGGATCTGGCCGGACGAGCCGAACAAGGCGGCACAGAAGGACACTGACGCACGCTGGACGCTGAAGGTCGGCGGCAAGATCCGCTATCGGCCGGATGGAACACCCCTGCCGCAGATCGCCCTGCCGGTGTTCGGTTACAAGTCGCACATTGTGATCGACCGGCGGTTCGGGTTCATCCGGGCATGTGCTGTCACCTCGGCCTCGCATGCCGACGGTCGCATGTTACCGAAACTGGTGACGACAAAGAACACCTCGTCTGAGGTCTGGGCCGACAGCGCCTACCGGTCGCAGAAGAACGAGAAATGGCTGGCGTCGAAGATGCTGGTCAGCCGGATCCACCGCCGCAAGCCGGCAGGACGCCCGATGCCGAAGCACATCGCACGGGCCAATGCCGGCAAGTCATCGATCCGTGCGGCGGTCGAGCATGTCTTTGCGCACCAGAAGAACCGCTTCGGGTTGTTTATCCGCACCATTGGTCTTGCCCGCGCCGAGGCGAAGCTGATCCTGGCCAATATCGCCTACAACTTCGACCGCCTCATCTTCCATGAGCGGGCCTGCGCCACAGGATGAGTTTGTCCGCAAGTGCGAAAATCGACGCTGAGAACACCCCAGGGCATCGCTTCCGGGGCCATAAACACCATCAAGACCGCAGAAAGGCATCAATCAACCGAACTTGTGACGCCGCCGCGTCGAAAATCACCGGTTAATGCGGGTGTCCAGCTCAGGCCCATAGCCGATCCGGAACGGGCAGGTTTGATTCACCAGCGACTGCGTGACTGCCGACGCAACACCACTGTCCTTTTCTATACTGAAACGGATGCGTTCATGGCCGAGTTGGAAAGACTTGGTCATCACGCCTGCGATATAGAGAAGCTGGAGATCTCGGACATCAGACGTCCTGTTTCGGCGAGCCCGGACATACGCGAGTTCGTTGAGGTTGCAGTGCTCGGAACCGTTCGGCGGGAGAAGGGGCATGGTCACCTTGAAGCTATTGGTCGAGCCTATCAGGAACTATCAAGGCGCAAACCGCTGCCCGTGTTGAAATTCAACATTCACACCGGCGCCATCAAGAACGGCAGGCTCTTCAAGCAGACGCTGCAGAGCCTTGATCGGTCGCGCATCAATTACAATGTACACGAACAATCCCAACATGTTGCAGGGCATTGGCGTTGTCTTGAGCAGAGCCACATTGTTCTGGTTCCATATGAACCTGACCGCTACAGGGATCGCGGATCGGGTGTCTGCATCGATGCGATTGCTCATGGCAGACCGTTGATCGTGTCGGAGAAGTGCACACTTGAAGAGTATCTGCGAGACGGCAATGGCCTTTGCGCGGAAAGTCCGGAAGACTTTGCAAAATGCATAGCCGAGATTGCCGAAAGCCATGACACGTATTCCGCAGCGTCTTTGCGATTGGCCAAGGTGTTCAGGGCCACACAACAAGCCCATCCACTGTTCGATCGCCTGAGTGTCTAGCAATTCTGCCCGCTTTGTGCTGTGGATTCAATTGATCGCTGCAACACACTGGGCAAACTTCTCAGCTGGGGTTTGATATTGCAAGGTCCTGCGTGGTCGTTCGTTCAGCTGCCGCGCAATGGTACTCAGCTTGGCTTGAGAATGAACGGACAGGTCAGTTCCTCGGGGCAGATACTGCCGTAAAAGTCGGTTGGTATTTTCGTTCGACCCGCGTTGCCAGGGCGATTGAGGGTCGCAAAAATATACCTCGACATCCGTCGCCACTGTCAGACGCGAGTGATCAGCCAGCTCCTTGCCGCGATCCCATGTCAGGGATTTATAGAGCTCCCTGGGCAGCCGTCTGGATTGCTTGATCAGCGCCGAGATCACGCTTTCAGTGTCCTTGTTGGCGACCTTGACCAGCATCACATAGCGGGACTGCCGCTCAACCAGCGTGGCAACGTAGCTGTTCCTGGAGCCTCCTATAAGGTCGCCTTCCCAATGACCGGGTACCGCGCGCTCTTCAACAGACGGTGGCCTTTGCCTGATCGAGACTGCATTCTTGATCTGTCCCAGTCCATTGCGCTTGAGGCTGGCGTGCCTGGAGCGGCGGACAGTCCGCTTGGCCCGAAGATGCTGCAGAACTTCCTTCTTCAGCACGCCACGAGCCTGAATGTACAAGCTTCGATAGATCGTCTCATGTGACACTTGCTTGTGCGTCTCTCCCGGATAGGTGCGTTTGAGCCAGCCAGCGATTTGTTCCGGAGACCATTTGCGCCGCAGCTTCGCCGATACTGTGCGGGCCAGTGAGGAGTGACAAGCCAGCTTGCATGTCTTGGGCCGCAAAGCCCGGTTCCATGCGGCCTGATCAGACGCCGCTGCACGATATGCGGCACGCCCTCCATTGCGGCGGACTTCCCGACTGATGGTGGACGGTGCGCGGCCCAATTGACGGGCAATCGCGCGCAATGACAGCTTGATACTAACACCCCGGGATATCTCCTCACGCTCCCTCAGGCTCAAGGCTTGCCTGCCACGCCTACGCTCTGGCGGGCGGATGCCGCCAGTGGGAGAGATCACCGAAAACACCAGCGACGAATTCCGGTCAAACGCACGGCCAATCGAATTCATTGCATTTCCCGCGCTGCCAGCGATCCCAGATCTCGGCGCGCTGTGCCGCCGTGTAATTGATGCGACGACGATGCTTCATGTCCAACACTCCATCTTTGTTCAAAGACTAAAGTGTTGCGGCCACCCGTTGAGTCCACCGCGCATAGCTGACGTTCATGCGCGCCTGCAAGCGAAGGTCCAATTCCCGCCCGTAGCAGTCAATGCTGTTTTCGGCCGACAGTTGCTGTTGGACTTGCCATTAGAGAATGGCGGCTTGGCGAGAAAACGAAAGGGTGGTGAGTAACAATGTTTTTCCAACGAAAAAGGGCTCCGGGAAGTCTGGGGCATCTTGACCATGCATCCCCACACAGGAAGGACTGCAAAGTCATCAAGACTCAGAACGGTGTGGAAGTTCACTTGTTCTGGAAACAGGTCGGCGCAGGATCCGGCCCGAGTTGCTCTGTTTTTGTGCTAGGACACGAACTGATGAAGTTCGATTGCTTTGGTGACACAGACGGCCACTACCATATCGCTTTGCCATCGCGAGCAGGTTCAACCTGCAACACGCTTCGGTTCGATGTCGTGACGGTTGAAGAACAGATCGATCGTACTGTTTTCGAAGTGGCAAACAATCTGGTTTTTTATTGCGAACGCTGCGTTCATCCCCCAGTTCGGAAGTTCAAGATAAACCAGTCAGCAATTGCCGGCGCAACCCCAGATATGAAGACAGCTATGTTTGAGGCCCGAGACGCTTGGAAACGCGCAAGCGAACTACATTCTGGCCTAACCGATTGATCTGGGTATAACTGCATTGCACCGCAAAGTCTGCTCCGGGTCAAAAGCGGAAGGCTTTGGTTGTCGCCGGCGACGTCTGCTTCACTTCCGAAAGCAGTCATTGTTTCGATATCGCAGCGAAGGCCCGCTTTCCGCCCACTTTAGCCCTCGACGTCAATATCGAGATGGGCCACTTCGTCCACGCAGCCGCCGCTCAACATCACCAGCATCCATGGGTCTGCACCCTATCGCTGCAACCGGGCTTCCAGCTGCTTTTCAAGCTTGACCAGGTCTTCCGGCAACGGCTGGCCGGTCGACTTCATCTGCGCCAGTTCCGCGTGGATCTGGTCGAGCAGTTCGTGTTCGTCATGCGGCTGGTTCTGCATCTCGGTGAGCAGCAGCTGGATACGGGCGATGATGTCATCGAATGCCATTGGCGTGGATCCTTTCCAGACAGCAATGTGGGGTGAACCATATGGCACTGGCCCCCATGCCGCAATCATTGCGGCAGGGCCGGGCCATGTTGACAGGCCCGGACCGGCTTCCTAGCGTGATGACCTGCTTCCATCACGCCGGGTACAGGCTTCCATGCAGCTTCAGTTCAGTGCAGCCGACCAGGCCTTCCGGCAGCAGGTGCGCGCGTTCATTCGCGACAACCTGCCCGATGCCACCCGCCGCCACATGGAGCAGTTGCGCGCGCCCAACCGCGACATGATCGTGGAGTGGACCCGCATCCTGCATGACGCGGGCTGGTCCACCCCGCGCTGGCCGGTTGAACATGGCGGGCCGGGCTGGACGCCGGTGCAGCAGTACATCTTCATCGAGGAAATGCAGGCCGCCCCGTCGCCGGACCTGCTGAGCTTCGGTGTGAACATGGTCGGGCCGGTGATCTACACGTTCGGGTCCGATAGCCAGAAGGCGCGCTACCTGCCGCGCATCGCCCGGCTGGACGACTGGTGGTGCCAGGGCTTTTCCGAGCCCGGCGCCGGCTCCGACCTTGCCTCGCTGCGCACCCGTGCGGTGCGCGATGGCGATGGCTGGGTGATCAACGGCCAGAAGACGTGGACCACGCTGGCCCAGCACGCCAACATGATCTTCCTGCTGGCCCGGACCGACCCGGACGCGAAGAAGCAGGAGGGCATCTCGTTCTTCCTGGCAGACATCGCCACGCCCGGCATCACCGTGCGGCCGATCCAGACCATCGATGGCGGGCACGAGATCAACGAGGTGTTCTTCGACGATGTGAGGCTGCCCGCTGATGCGCTGGTGGGCGATGTCAACAAGGGCTGGGACTACGCCAAGTTCCTGCTTGGCAACGAGCGCGTCGGCATTGCCCGCATCGGCATATCCAAGGGACGGATGCGGGTGATCGGCCGGCTGGCGCGCGAACGCCGGGTCAACGGCAAGCCGCTGATGGAGCATCCGCGCTTCCGCGACCGGTTCATCGAAACGCAGGTCGAGCTGAAGGCGCTGGAGATGACGGCGATGCGGGTTCTTTCGGCGGAAGCCGCGCGCGGTGGCAGCGGCAAGCCGGACCCGGCATCGTCGGTTCTCAAGATCAAGGGTTCCGAACTGCAGCAGAAGACCACCGAGCTCTATCTCGACGTGGCCGGCGAGATGGCGTTGATCCGCTCTGCCGGTGCATTCGATGGCGCCAATGACACGGGCTTTCCCGACTGGGCTGATGCGGCGGCGGCGCTGTACTTCAATGCCCGCAAGGTATCGATCTATGGCGGGTCCAACGAGATCCAGAAGTCGATCATCGCCAAGACGATCCTGGGACTGTAGCGGGCCATGAACTTCGAGCTTTCAGACGAACAGCGCATGGTGCGAGACAGCCTGTCGCGGCTGCTGGCGGACCGCTACGGCTTTGAGCAGCGCAACCGCTATCGCGCGCTGCCCGGCGGTTTTGACCCGGACATCTGGCGGGCCTTCGCCGGCATGGGCCTGACCGCGCTCAACGTGCCGGAAGCCTGTGACGGGCTGGGCGCTGGCGTGGAAGAGACGTTCATCGTCATGGCGGAACTGGGCAGGGTGCTGTGCGTCGAGCCGTTCGTGGCCACATGCGTGATGGCGCCTGTGCTGTTGCGGGCGGGCAGCGGCGGCAGCAGGGACGGGCTGCTGCGCGCGATTGCGTCGGGAGATGCCATCGTTGCGTTCGCCCACATGGAGCACGGGCAATGGTCCGGCGAGGCGCAGGGGCTGTCGACCAAGGCGCGCGGGTTGGTGATGACGGTTGGCAACTCGACGGGGTCAAGTCGCTGGTGCGCCATGGTGCGCAGGCAGACGTGCTGATCGTGTCTGCGCGCACAGACGGCGAAACTGGCCTGTTCCTGGTGGCAGGCGAGGCCGCCACGCGCCGCGATTTCGAGACGCAGGATGGCATGCGTGCCGCCGAGGTAGTGCTGGAGAACGCGCCGGCTGAACGGCTCACCGGCGCCATTGCAGCGGAGCAGGCCATCGCGAGGGCCGAGGCTGCCGGACTGGCCGCCATCTGTGCCGAAGCCGTGGGCTGCATGGACAAGGCGCTGGAACTGACCGGCGAATACCTGAAGACGCGCGAGCAATTCGGCCGGGCCATCGGGTCGTTCCAGGCGTTGCAGCATGCCGCCGCGGACATGGTCATCGAGGTCGAACAGGCGCGTTCGATGGCGCTCTATGCGGCGATGATGGCGGACTTAGATGATGCGCGCGAGCGTGATGCAGCGCTCTCGGCAGCGAAGGTGCAGGTTTGCCGGTCAGCGCGTGCCGTGGGGCAGGCGGCAGTGCAGCTTCACGGCGGTGTGGGCATGACCATGGAATATGCCATCGGCCATTATTTCAAGCGGCTGACCATGATCGAGCTTGAGTTCGGCGGGCTGGACTTTCACCTCGACCGGTTGAGTGCACTGGGCGGGCTGGATTGATCAGGGTTCAAGGTCCCGCAGACGGTCGATCTGGTGCATGCGTTCATGCAGTATGGCGACGATTTCAATCATTCCATCCGGCAGTTCGCGCCAGTAGACGTAATGGTGCTGGTGATGAAGGAAGTAGCCGTTCACCTTGAATTCGGCCGCGACGGCGCGGCGTACGACGTCGCGGCATGCAATCTTGCCAAACAGATCGAACAATTCACGCACATATGCTGTGGCCTGATCCTCGCCCCAGGTCCGCATCGTATAGCTGTAGATTGCGTCCAGGTGATCAATCGCTGCAGGCAGCAATGTGTAGCCGGCCATGGCTACTTCGCTGTCTTGTGGCGGGCAAGAAACTCATCGACGGTCATCTCGACACCGCTGCCTTCCGGCGCTGCAAAGGCGCGCTGCAGTTCCGCCTTCAGACGCTCGAAGGATTGTTCTTCACGGGCATTCTTGTCGCGCCGGATGAGGTCTCGAATGTACTCGCTGGTATTGTCGTAATTGCCGTCGCGGCCAACCATGCGCGACACGTGTTCGCCGAGTTCACCGCTGACGCGTACATTCAGATTGAATTGCCTGGCCATTGCCGATCTCCCGACTTTGTACAGAATATAAAAGATATTCTGTACGCTTTCAACGCCGGTCAGCCACACACCCGCCGCCGGGCCGCGTCATACTCGCGTTTCAGCTGCGCCACGCGCTCGGCGGCTGGGACCACCTGCTTCACCGCGCCGATGCCCTGGCCGGCACCCCAGATGTCCTTCCAGCTTTTCGGTTTTGACGAGCCGGACCCGAAATCCATCGACGTGGCATCGCGTTCCGGCAGGTTGTCCGGGTCCAGGCCGGCGGCGATGACGGAGGGCTTCAGGTAGTTGCCAAGCACGCCGGTGAAGGTGCTGGAATAGAGGATGTCCGGCGAGGCGGACTCGACGATCATCTGCTTGTACTTTGCGTTTGCGTTGGCTTCCCCGGTGGCGATGAAGGCCGATCCGATGTAACCGCCGTCGGCGCCCATGGCCTGCGCCGCCAGCACTGCGCTGCCGGTGGCGATGCAGCCCGACAGGAACAGCGGCCCGTCGAACCACTCGCGTATCTCCTGCACCAGCGCGAACGGCGAGGTGGTGCCGGCATGCCCGCCTGCGCCTGCCGCCACGGCGATCAGCCCGTCGGCACCCTTCTCGATGGCCTTCCTCGCAAAGCGGTCGCTGATGACGTCGTGCAGGGTGATGCCGCCGGCCTGGTGGGCGATGGCGTTGACCTCCTCGCGCGCGCCCAGCGAGGTGATCCATACCGGCACCTTCCACTTGGCGCAGATGTCCACGTCGCGGTCGAGCCGGGTGTTGGAGCGGTGCACGATCTGGTTGACCGCAAAGGGGGCGGCGGGCGTGTCCGGGTTGGCCTGGTTGTGGCGGTCGAGCGCTTCGGTGATCTCTTTCAGCCATGCCTCCAGCAACGGCGGCTCGCCCTCGGCCTCGCGCGCGTTCAGCGCCGGGAATGAACCAACGATGCCGGCCTTGCACTGGGCGATCACCAGCGCCGGGCAGGAGATGATGAACAGGGGCGCGCCGATCACCGGCAGGCGCAGATGTTGCAGGACAGCAGGCAAGGACATGAAATCGCCGAATCCGGTTGATGATGGCGGGAAAGGTAAACCACTGTGCCGATTGTCGCGTGACGATCAAGGGGCCGCAGCACAGCACCGTTAGATGCCTGACTGCTAGTTGTAGTTGCGTTTCTGGACGGTGGGCGGAGGCGTACGATCCAGTCGCGTGACGGTTGCGCGGATGCTGCGGCCTTGCCAGGGAATGATGCCGTAAGTGTTGCACCAGCGTGCCGTGACAGTGCGAGGCTCGCCTTCCACCTTGAACGAGAAGGCGAGGCACCCGCCCGAGCGCCGAACCGCACCACCTGAAAAGACCCCCGGTATCTGCAGCACGGCCCGGCAGTCGGTGGTCAGCCTGGCCGTCGCGCTTTCGACCGTGCCCCTGAAATTCCCCGAGACCTTGTAGGTGCCGGGGACGGCCCAGCTGTAGCCGCAGTTGCGCGCGGCCTGGGCGCTGTTGGCAGGCAGGGCGATTGCAAGGGCGGCAATGGCCGGCAAAAAGTGGAAGGCTGCGATGCTCTTCATGATTGAAACGCTCCAGCTTGCTTGGTCCACGGGCCGGCGCGTGAAGGGTGATCTGCGTGCCGGCCGCGAGTGGACAATGATGGTTGCAGTCCGATTCATACACGCACTAGAGTTGACGTTCAGATGATAGACGAAACTCCCCATCAGTACACACACCTGATCGACGGCGTAACACGCGTCTGCCGTGCCTTTGGTGACGACTACTGGCTGGCATGCGACCGCGACGCAAGCTTTCCGCATGCCTTTCACAAGGCCATGGCCGAGGCGGGCTGGCTGGGCATCACCATGCCGGAAGAGGTTGGCGGATCGGCACTCGGCGTGACCGAAGCCGCACTGATGATGAAGACGGTCGCGGCTTCGGGCGGCGCCTTTGCAGCCGCGTCTGCCATCCACATCAACCTGTTCGGCCCACATGCCATCGTGGTGCATGGCACTGCAGAACAGAAGAGCAGCATGCTGGCGCCGCTGGTGCGCGGACAGACCAAGGCGTGCTTCGGCGTGACCGAGCCAGACGCCGGGCTGGACACCACCCGCATCAAGACGTTCGCCAGGCGTACCGCAGACGGGTACGTGGTCAACGGCCAGAAGATCTGGACCTCGACGGCACAGCAGGCCAGCCACATCATGCTGCTCGCCCGCACCACGCCACTTGAGCAATGCGACCGGAAAACCCTCGGCCTGAGCCTGTTCTACACGCCGCTCGACCGTACCCGTATCGAGGTGCGCGAGATCGCCAAGATGGGCCGTGCCGCGGTCGACTCGAACCAGATATTCATCGAGAACCTGGAGATACCGGAGAGTGACCGCATCGGCGAGGAGGGCGAGGGCTTCATGTACCTGCTCGACAGCCTCAACCCCGAACGCATCCTGATAGCCATGGAAGCCATCGGCATCGGGCTGGACGCGGTGCGCCGGGCCACGGCCTATGCGAACGGGCGCGAGGTGTTCGGCCGCCCCATCGGCCAGAACCAGTCGATCCAGCACCCGCTGGCAGAAAGCTGGATGGAATTGAAGGCGGCGGAACTGATGGCGATGGAGGCAGCGCGCAAGTATGACGCGGGCGAGCCGTGTAGCCCGGAGGCCAATGCTGCGAAGTATCTTGCGGCGGAGGCGGCGTTGAAGGCCTGCACCAACGCGGTGAAGACCCATGGCGGCATGGGCTATGCGAGGGAATATCACGTCGAGCGGCTGTTGCGCGAAGTGATGATCCCGGTACTGGCCCCGGTGAGCCAGCAGATGATCCTGAATTTCGTGTCGGAACGGGTGCTGGGCCTGCCGAAATCCTATTGAGGTGAGAGATGTCTGACGACTGGAGTGAACACGCGGGCAGCGACGGCGCGCTGGCGGGCCTCAAAATCCTCGACCTGAGCCGGGTCCTGGCCGGGCCTTACGCCACGCAGATCCTCGGCGATCATGGCGCGGACGTGCTCAAGGTTGAAGCGCCGGGCGGTGACGAGACGCGCCGCTGGGGTCCGCCGTTCATCGGCGATACGGCGGCGTATTTCCTTGGCGTGAACCGCAACAAGCGCGGCATCGTGCTGGACCTCAACACTCAAGACGCACGCGACACGCTGGCCGGACTGATGGCGGGGGCCGACGTGCTGATCGAGAACTTCAAGACCGGCACGTTGCAGAAGTGGGGCTTTGCGCCTGAGCGCATCGAACAGGAGTTCCCCCACCTTATCCATTGCCGCATCACCGGTTATGGTGACGACGGCCCGCTGGGTGGCCTGCCGGGTTATGACGCGGCGTTGCAGGCGATGTCCGGCATGATGAGCGTCAACGGCGAGACGGGCAGCCGTGCGCTGCGGGTGGGCGTGCCGGTGTGCGACCTGGTGACCGGGCTGAACGCCGTCATCGGCATCCTGATGGCGGTGCAGGAACGGCACTCCAGCGGCAAGGGGCAGGTGGTGGATGTGTCGCTGCTCGATGCGGGGCTGTCGATGTTGCACCCGCATTCAGCCAACTTCCTCGCCACCGGCAAGCTGCCGGGCCGCACCGGCAATGCGCATCCGAATATCACCCCCTACGACACCTATGAAACCGCGACCGGCCCGATCTTCCTGGCGGTTGGGTCTGACCGGCAGTTTGCAAAACTGTGTGAACTGGCCGGCGTGCCGGATGCTGCGGGCGATCCGAGGTTCGCCACCAACGCGGACCGCTGCGCCCACCGCGCCGAGTTGAAGGTGCTTCTGGAACAGGCGCTGGCGAGCTTCGAGGTGGACTTGCTGGCGCCCGAACTCAACAAGGCAGGGGTGCCGTGCGCGCCGGTGCTGGACATGGCGCAGGCGTTCAGCCATCCGCAAACCGTTTATCGCAACATGGTCTGGGAGCAGGGCGGCTATCGTTCCATCGGCTCGCCGGTGCACCTGTCGCGCACCCCGGCGAAGATGCGCCGCCAGCCACCGAAGCTGGAGGAGTAGGCGCGCTACCGCTTGCGGGCGGTCTTCTTGGAAGGTTGAGCCTTCGCAGCCATGCTGATGCGAACTCTCAGATGACCGCTCGGTGCGCTGCCAATCTCGAAACCCTTGGTACCCCGGATCATATCGCTCAGCTTCTTGTGACCGTAGTTGCGCGGGTCGAAATCAGAACTGAGATTGGACAGTTGTTTGCCCAATGCCGAGAGTGTGACCCAGCCATCGTTAGCATCATCAATCGCATCAATGCCGTTGGTGAGAATGCGAGTGGCCTCTCCGCTGTCTTTCAGCGGGCGCGCGGAGCCTCCGCTGAGCGCGCTCGGGCCGGGTGCCGGCATCAGGTTCTCGGTGTAGATGAACCGGCGGCAGGCTTGGCGGAAACTCTCCGGCGTCTTCTTCTCGCCGAAGCCGTACACGTCGATGCCTTCCTCGCGGATGCGGGCGGCGAGCCGGGTGAAGTCGCTGTCGGATGATACGAGGCAGAATCCGTCGAAGCGGCCGGAATGCAGCAGGTCCATGGCGTCGATCACCAGCGTGATGTCGGACGAATTCTTGCCCGTGGTGTAGGCGATCTGGTGCTGCGGAATGATGGCATAGTGCGCGAGGATATCTGCCCAGCCAGTCAGCCGCGCCGACGAGAAGTCGCCATAGATGCGCCGCACGCTGGCTTCGCCGATCTTGGCGATTTCCTCGAACAGGCCGGGCGCGATGCGCGACGAGGCGTTGTCTGCATCGATCAGAACGGCGAGCCTTGGGGGACGGATGTCATTTGCCATGCAACGATCCTAGCACGAGTCGCGGGTGGGTGGGGCGATGGTGCGCACGCCGCAGAGCATTTCGCGTTTCGAGCCGAAGCCCGGCCTGCGCTCCACGGTAAAGCCGGCGGCGGCAAGGTTTCGCCGCACCCAGCCGGCAGCAGCGTACGTGGCGAAGGTGCCGCCGGGACGGGTGTGGCCGTAGACAGCCTGCATCAGTTCAGCCGACCACATGTCCGGGTTGCGGGCGGGCGAAAACCCGTCGAGATACCAGGCACCGGCTGACTCGTTCCACAAGCATACCGTCTCAAGTGACTGACCTTGAACGACTTTCAGCGTTGTCTGTGAGTCAGGTTCGATGTCGTTGTCCGGCCCGGATTGTCGCCACATGGCAATGAACGCGTCGGTCAGCGGGGCAAGGTCCGGCCAGCGCGACAGGGCCCGCGCCATGTCTTCCGCCGCCATCGGCCAGGCCTCGAACGAGGTGAAGTTGAGGTGCTGTCCCGGTTGCCGGGTCGCAATCCACTGCCGCCACGTCTCGACAAAATTCAGTCCCGTACCAAAGCCGAGTTCGGCGATGTGGAAGCGGGTTGTGGTCATCCACCGGCTGGGCAGTCCGTTTCCGGCGATGAACACGTGCGCGCACTCGGCACGGCCATCCTCGCGCGAGTAGAACTGGTCGCCGAACGGCACCGAGCGGGGTTGGCCGCTCTCGTCCCAGTCAAGCTCGTGGGGGGTGTCTGGCATTGTGGCTCCGGCCCGGCTATCAGATGACATGGGTTCTACAAGGCCATCGCGATCATCGCCAGACCTGCTCGTCATCGGGGCGGGGGCGGTGGGCCTGTGGACGGCGTGGAAGGCGGTGCAGGCCGGCATGTCGGTGAGGGTGGTGGACAAGACCTGCATCGGTGCCGGGGCGAGCGGCGGCATTCTCGGCGCGCTGATGCCGCACCGGCCAAGCCAATGGACGGCGTCGAAGCAATTCCAGCTTGAGGCGCTGTCGTCGCTGGCCGGCGAGATCGCGCAAGTCGAGGCGGCAAGCGGGCTGTCATGCGGCTATCGCAGGTGTGGCCGGCTGATGCCGATCGATGGCGAGCGGCGGCTGCAGGAACATCGCGGCTGGCAGGCGGCGACGCAAGTGAACTGGACCGGCGTCGACGCGCGCTGGGACATTCTGGACGCACTGCCCGGTTGCTGGGAGGGGTTGATGCAGGACGCGCCCGGCTATGATTTCGACACGCTGAGTGCGCGGGTTGATCCGCGGGCGTTGCTGGCAGCGCTTGCAGCGGCGGTGCGCGGCAGGGGTGGAGAGGTCATCGAGGGCGAGACGGTGGAAGATCCGGCATCCGCGGTGGCGGGGCATGTGGTCATTGCAGCGGGCCATGAGAGTTTTGCGCTGGCGGGCGAGCCTGCGTCCGGCTGGGGTGTGAAGGGGCAAGCCGTGCTGCTCAAACCGGTGCGTCCGCTGCCGGATGACATGCCGATCCTTTATCGCGGCGGCACCTATGTGATCGCCCATGAGTCAGGGCTTGTCGCGGCGGGGTCCACGTCGGAGCGTGAGTTTGCCGATGGGTTGCCGGATCAGGCGACGGCGTTGCAACTGGTGACCGGCGCCATCGGGCTCTGCCCGGCGCTGGCAGGTGCAACGCTGGTGGAAAGCTGGGCCGGTGTTCGCCCGCGCGCGGCAGGAAGGCAACCGCTCGCCGGGCCGTTGCCGCACAATCCGCGCCTCATCATGGCAACCGGCGGGTTCAAGATCACCCTCGGCATTGCCCATCGCATGGCCGATGCCGTGGTTGCTGTTGCCAAGGGTGAAACGCCGGACCTTCCGCCGGGGTTCGCCCCGGCCGGACCGCAAGCCTAATTCAGCCGCTTTCCGGCAGTCAGTCCGTTGACCCGCTCGACGATGGCATCGGCATCGATGCCGAAGTGATGGTAGAGGTCGCCAATGGTGCCGGTCTGGCCGAAATGCTCCACCCCGAGCGGAATTGTCTGGTGGCCAATCACCGAGCCCAGCCAGCCCAGCGTGGCCGGGTGGCCGTCAATGACGGTGACAAGCTTTGCGTGCGCTGGAAGGTCGCCCAGCAGGTTTTCGATATGCGCCCTGGCCGCCTTGTTGCCGCGTGCGCGGGCCCGCTGCGCGGCGGTCCAGCCAGCATTCAGCCGGTCAGCCGAGGTGACGGCCAGCACGCCCACGTCGCGACGGCCTGCACCGACGATGCCGGCGGCCTTGATGGCCTCGCCCGCAACCGCGCCCTGGTAGGCGATCACCACGTCGCAGTTCGGTCCCGGTGCCTTCAGCCAGTAGGCCCCGTCGATGGCACCTTGCCGGAAGGCGTCGTCAACGCGCTTGCCCGGCTGTTCGAGCGGGTTGGTGGTGAGGCGCAGGTAGACGGACCCGCCGGTTTCATCGCGCAGCCAGGTGCGTTCGTCCGGGTCGCCCGCGCCGGAGCGCTGCATGTAGTCGAACGCCCATTCCATGATGACGGCAAGCTCGTCGGCGAACGCTGGCTCAAACGCGGCCAACCCGTCCTGGCTCATGCCGATCAGCGGTGAACCGATGGACTGGTGCGCGCCGCCTTCCGGCGCCAGCGTGACCCCCGACGGGGTGCCGGCGATGATGAACCGCGCGTCCTGGTAGCAGGCGTAGTTGAGGGCATCCAGCCCGCGCGCCACGAACGGATCGTAGACGGTGCCGATGGGGATCAGCCGCTTGCCGAACAGCGAGTGCGACAGCCCCGCCGCGCCGAGCAGCAGGAACAGGTTCATCTCGGCGATGCCCAGTTCAAGGTGCTGGCCGGCCGGTTCGAACTCCCACTTTGCCGTGGACGGGATGTTCTCTGCGCGGAAGGTGTCTACCTGGATATCGCGGGCGAACAGCTTGCGCCGGTTGACCCATGGCCCCAGCGACGTGGTGCCGGTCACGTCCGGCGAGGTGGTGATGATGCGCGCTGCAAGCTCGCTGTCGCCGCGCGCAAGGTTGTCGAGGATCTTGCCAAACGCCGCCTGGGTGGAGATTTCCCGGTCGTCGGGCGCATCGATATCGGGGACGGCAAGCTTCGCATCGTCGAACTGGCGGCGTCCGCGGGAGAAGAACGCAACCTTCGCCAGGAAATCCTTCAGCGCAGGCACATCGCTCACCGTGGCGAACGGGTCCCACTCTTCACCTTCGGCCACGCCCATGTGCGTCTGCCACCCGGCGAACTGCTTCGAGGTCATCAGCCCGCCGTGATTGTCCTTGTGCCCGGCGATGGGGGTGCCCCAGCCCTTGATGGTGTAGGCGAGGAAGCAGGTCGGGCGGTCATGGCCGATGCGGGCAAACTCGTCGGCCATGGTGCTGACGCAGTTGCCGCCAAGGTTTTCCATCAGCGCGGCAAGCTCGGCATCGGAGCGTCGCCCGATCAGCGCGGTCACGTCGCCCTGGTCGCCCAGGTCATCCATCAGCCGCTTGCGCCAGACGCTGCCGCCCATGAAGGTCAGCGCCGAGTAGAGCTGGTTGGGGCAACTGTCGATCCATTGGCGCAGTTTCTCACCGCCCGGTTCCTCGAAGGCCGCCCGCTGCAACACGCCGTACTTCACTGTCACCACGTCCCAGCCGAACGTGTCGAAGATCTTCTCGATGCGCTTGAACAGTCCTTCGCGCACCACGCCGTCGAGCGACTGGCGGTTATAGTCGATGATCCACCAGCAATTGCGCAGGCCGTTCTTCCAGCCTTCCTGCAAGGTTTCGTAGATGTTGCCTTCGTCAAGCTCGGCGTCGCCCACCAGCGCCACCATGCGGCCGGGCCGGAGGCCGTCGCCCCACGGCTTGGCCTCGATGAAATCCTGCACCAGCGAGGCAAACGAGGTGATCGCCACGCCGAGCCCCACCGAACCGGTGGAGAAGTCGACGTCGTCGATATCCTTGGTGCGGCTGGGATAGGACTGCGCCCCGCCAAAGCCGCGGAACGCTTCCATCTTCTCGCGTGTCTGGTTGCCCATGAGGTACTGCATGGCATGGAACACCGGCGAGGCATGCGGCTTTACCGCCACCCGGTCCTCGGGCCTGAGCGCCGAGAAGTACAGCGCCGTCATGATGGAGACCATCGAGGCCGACGAGGCCTGGTGGCCACCTACCTTGATGCCATCCACCTTGGGCCGGATGTTGTTGGCGTTGTGGATCATCCAGTGCGACAGCCAGAGCAGCCGTTGTTCGATGATCTTGAGGGCTTCGTTCCTTGTCATGCATGTAACTTTGCGAGGTGAAGGCCGGAATGCAATGGCTGTTTGCGCATACCAGGGCGCGCGTCAGCTACCGGGCTTGAACGGCTGGCCGAGGCATGCGGGAGCCGCCGAGGAGCCTGCCTTGCGCGCCGAGATCAGCGCCAGAACGGCGATGGTGGCGATGTACGGCATGGCGGCGAGAAACTCCGGCGCCACGAACGACACCCCGGCTGCCTTGAAGTGCAGCTCCAACGTCATGACGAGGCCGACCAGGTAGGCCCCCAGCAGCAGCCGCATGGGCCGCCAGCTGGCAAACACCACCAGCGCCAGCGCAATCCAGCCGCGCCCGGCGGTGAGTTGTTCGGCCCACATCGGCGTCAGCACGAGCGAGTAGAAACAGCCCGCCATGCCCGCCATGGCCCCGCCGAACAGCACCGCCATGTAACGCACGGCAATGACCGGATAGCCGATGGAGTGGGCCGAGATGTCTGAACTCGCCCACCGCCCGCAGGATCAGCCCTGCGCGTGTGGAGCGAAGGAACCAGCTGACCGCCAGCACGAGGATCAGCGAGACGTAGACCAGCGGGCTGTAGCCGAACACCACCCGCAACACCGGGTGGCCTGCAAGGCTGTCTGGAAACACCGTGCCGAACACGTCCACCGTGCGGCCGACGAAGCCGCCGCCTGCCAGTGCCGACAGGCCGATGCCGAAAATGGTCAGCGCCAGACCGGTTGCCACCTGGTTGGCGGTCAGCGTGAGCGTGAGGAAGCCGAAGATCAGCGCGGCAGCCGACGCTGCCAGCATGGCCGCCAGCACCCCGATGACCGGCTGACCGGTGAGAGCGGTTACCGCAAAGCCGGTGACGGCACCGATCAGCATCATGCCTTCGACACCGAGGTTGAGCACGCCGGATTTCTCCACCACAAGTTCGCCAAGGGCCGCCAGCAGGATGGGCGTGGCGGCCCCGACGATGCTCATGATGATCGGTATCAGCAGCCCGCCGGTCATGATGCATCCTTCGCCAGCGTGCGCGAACCAAGGCGGACGCGATAGCGCGCGAGCACGTCGGTTGCCAGCAGGAAGAACAGCATCATCGCCTGGAACACGCCGGTTGCGGCATTGGGCAGCCCGATGCTCGATTGGGCCATCTCGCCGCCGACGTAGGACACCGCCAGGATGATCGCGGCGAGGATGATGCCGATGGGGTGCAGCCGGCCGAGAAACGCCACGATGATGGCGGTAAAGCCGTAGCCCACCGGAAACGCCGGCACCATTTGCCCGAAGGGACCTGCGGCCTCCAGTACGCCGGCAAGGCCTGCGAGCCCACCTCCGGCCAGCATGGCGGCCCAGGTGGTGCGGGCGGCATCGAACCCGCCATAGCGTGCCGCGGCGGGGGCAGCGCCGACCACGCGCACGTTGAACCCGAACACCGTCCGCGCCATCACGAAGGCTGCGGCCACGGCAACGAGGAAGGCGATGGGAATGCCGAGGTGGACCACGGTGCCGGGAACGAAGGTGGGCAGCAACTGGCTGTCGGTGAACATGCGCGTCTGCGGGAAGTTGAAGCCCTCGGGGTCTTTCCAGGGCCCACGCATCAGGTAGTAAAGAACCTGCACTGCCACGTAGGTCAGCATCAGGCTGGACAGGATTTCGTTGACGTTGAGCCGGGTCTTGAGCAGGGCGGGTATGGCGGCCCACGCTGCACCCCCGGCGATGCCGGCAAGGACCATGGCGGGCAATATCCAGCTGCCTTCCAGGTGCCAGGTGGCCAGCGCCATGCCGGTGCCGGCAAGCCCGCCCATGACGTACTGGCCCTCGGCACCGATGTTCCAGACATTGGCCCTGAAGCCTATGGCAAGCCCCGTGCCGATCAGGATCAGCGGCGCGGCCTTCACGCCGAGGTCCTGCCACTTGTTGGTGTCGAGCAACGGGCCGAGGAATATGCGCGACACGGCGTCGATGCCGTTGTAGCCGATCAGCGTAAAGATGACAGCGCCGGTCACCATGGTGGCAGCGACGGCAATGAGCGGCGACGCCCACGCCATCGCGCGGCTCGGCTCCTTGCGCCTTTCAAGCCGGATGAACATGCGCTGCCACCCCTGCCTGGTCTGCCAGTTCCGCCGTTGCCACCGGGTCGCCATGGATGCCGCCCATCAGCAGGCCGATTTCGTCGGCCGTCACGCTAGCCGCGTCCAGCGTCCGCGACAGCCGGCCTTCGTTGATCACGGCCAGCCGGTCACAGATCGAGACGAGTTCGTCGAGATCCTGCGAAATGACCACGACGGCAGACCCGGTCGCGGCCAGGTCTGCCAGTGCCTGGTGGATGGCAGCCGCAGCACCGGCATCGACGCCCCAGGTTGGTTGCGACACCACCAGCACGTCTGGCTGCTGCAGGATTTCCCGGCCCATGACGAACTTCTGCAGGTTGCCGCCGGACAGCGATCCGGCCAGCGCTGCGGGCCCGGTGGCCCGCACGCCGAATGCATCAATGATGCGGGTGGCGTAGGCGTCAGCGGCGCGATGGTGCACGAAGCCGCCCGACGCTAGCCCCATGCGGCGGCGCCCGGTCAGCACGGTGTTTTCCGCCAGCGTGAACTCGGCAACGGCGGCATGGCCGTTGCGTTCTTCCGGCACGGCACAAAGGCCCCGCGCGCGCCGGCCGGTGATCGGCAAGCGGGCCACGGGTTCACCGTCCAGCAGGATGGCGCTGCCGGGGGTTGCCGTGCGTTCACCACTCAGGGCCTGCAGCAATTCATTCTGGCCGTTGCCCGCCACACCGGCGATGCCGAAGATCTCACCGGCGCGCACGGCAAAGCGCACGTCGCGCAAGGTGACGCCGAAGTCGCCCTCGCCATCGAGCGTCAGCCCGTCAACGATCAGCCGGTCGCGGCCAAACGCGCGGGCGGGGCGGGTGACCTGTCTAAGGTCTGAGCCGATCATCATTTCCGCCAGCGACTTTGGTGTCTCCCGCTCGGGGTCGCAGGTCGCCACGACCTTGCCGCCGCGCAGGATGGTGGCGGTGTCGCAGAGATCGCGGATTTCATGCAGCTTGTGCGAGATGTAGAGGATCGAACAGCCACCGGCTGCCAGCTGGCGCAGTGTCGAGAACAGTTGCGCGACTTCCTGCGGGGTCAGCACCGACGTGGGTTCGTCCATGATCAGCAGGCTTGGCTCGACCAGCAGGGCGCGCACGATCTCGATGCGCTGGCGCTCGCCAACCGACAGGGTGGACACCACCCGGTGCGGGTCGAGCGCAAGGCCAAAGCGGTTCAGCACCTCGCGCACCCGCGCTTCAAGCGTGGACGACGAGATCGAGCCGTCCATGCCGAGCGCAATGTTCTCCAGCACCGTCATGGCCTCGAACAGCGAGAAGTGCTGGAACACCATGCCGATACCCAGCGCGCGTGCGGCCCGCGGATTGGTGATGCTGACGGGCTGACCGTTCCAAAAGATATCGCCGGCGTCAGGCTGCAGCACACCGTAGATCATCTTGACCAGCGTCGACTTGCCCGCGCCGTTCTCGCCCAGCAGCGCGTGGATTTCGCCCGGCTGCACGGCAAAGCTGATCCGGTCGTTCGCCAGCACGCCGGGAAACGACTTGCTGATCCCGTCAAGCTGCAATCGCGGTGATCTGGCCCCTTGTGCGGCCATGCATGCCCTCCCGGCCGCCTGAGACTGTGCACTGCAACAGGACTAGCCCATCGGCGCGGAGGCAACCAGAGCAAATGGCCGGGATACCAACGGTTTTCGTGGCCGCAAAGGCGCTCAGGGGCGCAGAATGATCTTTGGTGCCGCAACCTTTCCGGCGCGGATGTCCCGGAACGCCGACAACCCGTCAGACAGGGGCCGGACCTCCATCCAGTCGAGCGCGCCCAGACGTCCATCGAAGATGGCTTGCGCGGTGTCGCGAAAATCAGCCAGGGTGTAGGTGTAGGTGCCGATGAAGGTGATTTCCTGCAGCGTCATGCGGCGCACGTCGAGCCCGCCTTCCGCCTCGCCCAGCCCGATGTGCATGATGACGCCGCCGGGCCTGACAGCCTTGCTGGCTAGGGCGCGGGTTGGGGCATAGCCGACGCCGTCGATCACCAGGTCGAAGCTGTTTGCCAGCCCGTCTTCCGTGGCAGCGACGTCAAATGCCGCCATGCGTTCAAGAACGGACCTGCGCGCGGCATTGGGTTCAAGCACGGTGATGTGGCCTGCCTGGTGTGCTGCGAGCACCAGTGCGGCACCGGCGCCAATCGCGCCACCGCCGATCACCAGGCACCGCGCTTGCGCCAACGGCGGGTGCAGGGCTGCCTGCGCCAGCCGCACCGCATGCCAGCCGCAGGCCATGGGTTCGCTGAGCGCGGCCTTGTCGTCGCTGACGCCATCGGGAACGGCAACCAGGTTGCCCTCGGGAATGGCGACGTACTCGGCAAACGCGCCTGGGCGCGGTGGCATCGAGATGATCTGCCGGGTGGGACACAGGTTGTTGCGGCCGGACGTGCAGGCCGGGCAGGCACCACAGGTAACCAGCGGGTTGATGACCACACGCTCGCCGGTGCGCGGTCCCGCCGCAATGTGGCCTGCGGCTTCGTGACCGAGGATCAGCGGGGCAGGGCGGCGCTCGTCATGGCCGAGGAAGGCGTGCATGTCCGACCCGCAAATGCCGGACGAGACGATCTTCACCAGCACCTCGCCGCTTGCCGGTGTGGGCGCGTCCTGATCGGCGAAGGACATCTGTTCCGGGCCCGTATAGACAAGTGCCTTCATTTCGCGGTGAACCCTCCGTCTGCCATCAGCACGTGGCCGGTCACGTAGGCTGCAGCGTCACTGCACAGGAACAGGCAGGGGCCGGTCAGGTCATCGACGGTGGAGTTGCGCCCGATGCAGGTTTGCGCCGCGTTGGCGGCAGCCTTGGCGGCATCGGCAAACACCGGTCCGGTGAGCGGGGTATGCACGAAGCCGGGGCCGATGGCATTGGAGGTGATGCCATGGCGCGACCAGGCTTCGGCCATGGCGCGGGTCAGTTGGGCAATGCCCGCCTTGGAGGCGCCGTAGGATATGCCGCCGTGAAACGCCCGGTAGGTTTGCAAGCTGGCAATGTTGACGATACGGCCCCAGCCCTGTTGCTTCATGCCGGGCACCAGCCCCTGCGCCAGGAAGAACGGCGTGCGCAGGTTGAGGTCCAGCGTCGTGTCCCAGCCATGCGGTGTCACGTCGTCTGCGGCCTCACGGGTGTTGATGCCGGCGGCATTGATGAGAATGTCCACCGTGCCGAATTGGGCAGATACCTTGCCCGCCAGGCTTTCCACGGCCTCGCGGCTGGTGAGGTCGGCTACCACGATGGCGGTATCGCCAGCGGTTTCGGCCTGCCAGTCCTTCAACTGGTCCTCGCGCCGCGCAACGCCCACCACCCTGGCCCCGGCCGAGGCGAGGGCGCTGGCAAGGTGGCGGCCGATGCCACTGCTGGCACCGGTCACGCACGCCACGTGGCCGGTCAGGTCTACGCTGAAGTTCGACAATCCGGCGGGTCTCCTATTTGCCGTAGAGATAGGCCGGCAGCCAAAGGGCAATCTGCGGGAACAGGAACACGATGGCCAGGCCGATCAACTGGATCACCATGAACTGCATCATGCCGTAGTAAATGTCCTTCAGGTCCCACTCCGGCACCACACCCTTCAGGAAGTAGGCCGATAGCGCCACGGGCGGACTGAGCCACGCCGTTTGCAGGCACACCGCCACCAGGATGGCGAACCACGTCATGTTGACGTTCAGCTCGATCAGCACCGGTGCGAGGATGGGCAGGATGATCAGCACGATCGGCACCCATTCCAGCGGCCAGCCGAGGATGAACACCAGCGCCAGGATGATCAGGATGACGGCAGATGCACCGAGGTCGAGACCGAGCAGCAGTTCGGTGATCATGGTCGGCGTTCCAAGCCGCGAGAACACCGCGCCGAAGAAGTTCGAGGCAGCCACCAGGAACAGGATCAGTACCGAAATTTCCAGCGTCTTGAGCAGGGCGGAGTAGGTGTTCTTCCAGGTGAACTTGCCATAGGCGATGGTCAGCACCACGGCACCGAATGCGCCCATGCCGGCCCCTTCGGTGGGCGTTGCCCAGCCGGACAGGATCGAGCCCATGGCGAACAGGATCAGCACCGATGGCGGCACGAGGCCGAGGAAGAACTCCTTCCACACGTAGCTGCGGTCTTCGGGGATCATGTCTTCCGGCAGGGGCGGACCCAGCGACGGGTTGATCCAGCACCGGCCCACCGCGTAGACCATGTAGAGCACAGCCATCAGCACGCCGGGGAAGATGGCGGCGGCGAACAGGTCCGTCACCGGAATTTCCAGTACCGGGCCCATCACCACCAGCATGATGGAGGGCGGAATGAGGATGCCCAGCGTGCCGCCCGCGGTTATCGTGCCTGCAGCAAGACGCACGTCATAGCCCGAGCGGTTCATGGTTGTTGCCGCCATGATGCCGAGAATGGTCACCGATGCGCCCACGATGCCGGTGGCGGCACCAAAGATCACCGAGACGAACAGCACCGCGATGAACAGCGAGCCCTTGACCCTCGCCAGCATCAGCTGGATGGCCGAGAACAGCCGCTCCATCAGCCCGGCCTGTTCCATCATGAAGCCCATGAACACGAACAGCGGCACGGCAGACAGGGTTTGCTCCATCATCGAACCATAGATCTGCAGGTTCATCAGGAAGATGGTGAGCTTGAGCCCGAAGCCCCAGGCGCCGAAGAACACGCCAAGGAAGATGAGGGTGAAGGAAATCGGAAAGCCGACGAAGATCGCGAACAGCATGGCCGCGATCATCCACAGTCCGATGACGGCCGGTGACAGGTCCGGCAACAGGTCGAAGAAGGATTGCAGGAGCTCGAGCATCACACGGGCCACTTTCCGCGGGTCGCCGCATACCAGGACTTGCAGATCTCGGACACGCCCTGGATGACCAGCAGGAACACGCCTGCCGCCAGCGACGCCTTGACCGGCCAGACGATTGGCGCCCAGGTCGAGTCACCGGCGCGTTCGTTCTGCAGGATTGATTTCAGGGCAAAGTCGTAGCTCGCATACAGCAGCAGCAGCATGGCGGGCATGAACAGCACGATGTAGAGGATGAGGTCGACCCGTCCTTGCGTCCTCACGGAAAAGCTGCGGTAGAGGAAGTCAGCCCGGATGTGCAGGCCCCGCATCAGCCCGTAGGCTGCCCCCAGCATGAATGACATGCCGTACAGCATGCGGGAAACGTCGTAGGACCACAGCGTCGGGGCGTCGAAGAACTTGCGCGCCAGCACCTCGTAGACCATGCCGAACATGATCGGCACGATCAGCAGGCAGGCAACCTTGCCGACCCAGTCGTTGAGGGTGTCGATTACCTTGATAAGCACCTTCGAGACCGGGTGCATGTCTGGCGGCAATTCTGCCTCGGGACCGCTGCGGCGTTCCGCCAGCAGCTCGTCGCCGATCTCGTTGATATCCGGCGTGGACATTGCCTACCCCTCCCGTGCAGCGCGAGTGCCTGGCATCAGGGCCTCGCCGCATCTTTTGCCGTTATGAGGGTTGCCTGCCTGCAACCGGCAGGCAACCCGTCTTGCGTGTGGAAAATCCGCCAGCAGAATGAGCCGGTGGATTACTGCTTCTTCAGCTGGTCCGCATAGGCCTTGCCGAGGGCAGCGTTGGACTGCTGCGAACCAGCCCAGAACGGTACGGCCACCTTGGCGAAGTCCTTCTGGCTCTGCCACACCTTGGCGAAGAACGCGTTTTCAGCCGAGTTCTTCTCAAGGGCTGCACGGGCAGCGTCCATGTACTCCTTGAAGTAGTCAGCCGGGGTGTCGTGCAGGATCACGCCATCCTCGTTGACCAGCTTGTCGAGCGCCTTGCCGTTTTCATAGATGCGGTAGCCCATCGACTTCATCAGCGAAGCATTGGCCGCCACTTCGAGCGCCTTCTTCTGCGTATCGGTCAGCTTGTTGTAGACGTCGCCGTTGATGTACAGGTCGGCGTTCACAACAACCTGGTGCAGGCCCTGAAGGTAATAGTGCTTGAGCACCTTCTGGAAGCCGAACACCGAGTCAGGCTTCGGGCAGCACCATTCGGCTGCGTCGATGGTGCCCTTCTCGAGGGCCGGCAGGATGTCGCCGCCACCCATGGCCACCGAAGCCACGCCGATGTCCTTGTAGGTCTGGCCCGGAATGCCGGGCGGGGTGCGGAACTTGTACTTGCGGAAGTCGGCCATCGAGTTGATCGGCTCCCTGAACCAGCCGAGCGCCTCGGGACCGGCCGGCTGCAGCATGAAGCCCTTCACGTTGACGCCCATTTCCTTCCAGAGCTCGTCGTACAGCTCCTTGCCGCCGGCATAGAGGAACCAGCTCATGAACGCGAGGTTGTCGATGCCGACACCGGCACCGGCCACGGGTGAGCCGAACAGCATGGCGGCAGGGTGCTTGCCGGACCAGTAGTGGGTCCAGGCGAAACCGCCCTCGATCAGGCCGGAGTCGACCGCATCAAGGGTTTCCTGCACGCCGACCACGGCACCGGCCGGCAGTATCTCGATCACCACTTCGCCCTGCGTCAGGGCTTTCACGTCTTCGGCAAAATCCTTCAGCATGACGATTTCGTCAGCCGACGTGGGGATCACCGACTGGACGCGGATCTTGGTTTCGGCAGACGCCAGTTGCGGTGCCACGATGCAGGCAGCGAACAGCGTTGCCGCTGCAATCGACTTTGTCATCTTCTTGAGAATGGACATTTGTTTCCTCCCTATTCTCGGTTGCCCTCGTCTGTTTGACGTTTTCTTGTTGCCGGCTGTCGAAGGCTGTCCAGCGGCTGGTTTAAAGCAAAGGCAGTCAGGTGGCGGCGTCCTCCAGGATCATGTCGGACGCCTTTTCGCCAATCATGATGGCGGGCGCGTTGGTGTTGCCGGAAACGATCTGCGGCATGATCGAGGCATCCGCCACCCTGAGGTGACTGACGCCGCGAACCTTGAGACGATGATCGACGACCGCCATCTTGTCATGCCCCATCTTGCAGGTGCCGGTGGGGTGATAGATCGTCGTCGCGGTATCGCGCGCCCAGTTCAGCAGCCCGTCATAGTCGTCATCGGCAATGGTGCAACCGGGCGCATGTTCCTCGGTTATCATCGCCTTGACCGGTAAATGGCGGCAGATCTGCCGGGCCACGCGAATGCCGTCCACCAGCGTTTCCTGGTCCAGCCGGGTTGACAGGTAGTTGGGATGGATCGCCGGGTGGTCGCGCGCGTCGGCAGAGGTGAGTTTCAGCTCCCCCGCACTTTCCGGCCTGAGCTGCAGCACCGACGCGGTGAAGGCATCAAAGTCGTGCGTGCCGGTGGTCGGGTTGTCGGCGCTGAACGGCTGGATATGAAACTGGATGTCCGGCGTCTCCAGCTCGGGCCGGGTCTTCAGGTAGCCGGTGCCAAGGCTCGCCGCCATGGTCATCGGGCCGGCGCGGGTGGCGGCATACTGCAGGGCGATGCGCGCCTGGTTCATGATGCCGCGCGTGCGGGTGTTGATGGTGGGCACCGAGCACTTGTAGACGGGGCGGGCCTGGAGGTGGTCCTGCAGGTTGCGCCCGACACCTTCGCTTGTGCTGACCACCCCGATGCCGTGGCCGTTGAGCTGGTCGGCCGGGCCGATGCCGGACAGCATCAGGATCTGTGGTGAGCCGATGGCACCGGCCGACAGGATCACCTCGTTGCGCGCCTTCATGGTCACAGGCTGGCCGTCGCGCAGCCCCTCGATGCCGATGGCGCGCGTGCCGTCGAACAGCACCCGGCAGGTGAGCGTGTTGGTGATGACGGTGAGGTTGGCCCGGTTGCAGGCAGGTTTCAGGTAAGCCTTGGCTGACGAACAGCGAAGCCCGTTGCGCGCGGTCAGCTGGAAATAGCCGACGCCGTACTGGTCGTCTGCGTTGTAGTCATCGTTGTAGGGAAAGCCCGCCGCCTGGGCCGCCTCGACCCACGCATCGACGATGCTCCATGACCGGTTCGAGCGGCTGACGCTCAAGGGGCCTTTGCCGCCGCGCAATTCACTTTCACCGTCCTGCCAGGACTTCAGCGCGCTTGAAGTAGGGCAGTACGTCTTCCCACGCCCAGCCCTCGTTGCCGAGCTGGCGCCAGTGGTCATAGTCCTGCCGCTGCCCGCGCACGTACAGAAGGCCGTTGATCGAGCTGGAGCCGCCCAGCGTCTTGCCGCGGGGCCAGTTGATGGCCCGGCCGTTCAGCCCGGGGTCTGCCTGCGTGCGGTACATCCAGTTGAGGCTGGGGTTCTTGATGGTCTTGAAGTAGCCGACCGGAATGTGAATCCACGGCGAGGTATCGCGTCCGCCAGCCTCGACCAGCGCCACCGTGTGACGCGGATTGGCCGACAGCCGGTTGGCAAGTGCGCACCCGGCTGAGCCTGCCCCGACGATGACGAAGTCAAATTCCATCAATCCTGCCTGGCAATACCAAATAATGAGACTTTTTATCTCGATAAATAGCGTAACTTTGTATAATATGCAGATGCAAGCAGGAAAGCGTCTGGTCGTCAGGTTATCTGCGGCTGGCACCATGGGTGAACGGCATGACCGGCAACGATGACGGCGATGATGATGGCGACGACAGCAAGATCCCGACAAGCCTCAGGACCTTGCGCATCCTGGAGGTGATTGCAGGGTCCGAGACGGCGCTCACTCCCACGGAAATCAACAAGATGCTGGGCCTGCCCAAGCAGACGGTGCACCGGCTGTGCACGCGACTGCTGGCGGATGGCTACATTGCCTATGTGCCCGGCGGCCGGCGGTTGCGCCCGGCCCGGCGGCTGCGCCAGATGGCAGCCGGGTTGATGACCTCGTCACAGGTGCACATCGCGCGGCGCCAGGTGCTGGAGCAGGTGGCACGCGACGTGGGCGAGACGGTCAACTTCGTGGTGCCGGAAGAACGCGGCATGAGCTATCTCGATCGCGTGGAAACCGGCTGGGCGTTCCGGGTGCAGCTTCCCATCGGCACCCACGTGCCGTTTCATTGCACCGCCAGCGGCAAGGTTTTTCTGGCCAGCCTTCCGGCGCAACAGCGAGACAAGATCGTGCATGCGATCCAGCTTGAGGCGCACACAGCCAATACAATCACTGATCCTGCCAAGCTGGCGGAGGAGCTGCGCCAGATCGCCGAGCAGGGCCACGCCATCGACAACGAGGAGTTCATGGACGGCATGATCGCGATCGCGGTGCCGGTGGCGGCGGCCCAGGGCCGGTTTCTCGCGGCACTCGCGTTTCACGGACCGTCCGTCCGGCTGACGCTCGAGCGGCTGCTGGCCAACAAGCAGGTATTGCAGGATGCAGCCGGCAAGCTGGCGCGCATCCTCGTGGACGAATGACCGGTCCCGCTACGGGTGCCGTGTGGCACTCGTCATTTGGCGTCGGCTCCGCGTTTGACGATATCGCGAACGTGGGCGATGTCTTCATCAGTCAGGCCGTAGTCGTTGCGGGCTGACTGCTCGTTAATGTAGCCGCGCGCAAGGTCACGCATCACCAGGGTCCGGTCACGCTGCTTCGGGTCGCCGTATCCGGCCCCGCCGGGTAACGCCAGCATTACCTTCTGGCCATGCGGCACGAACTGGCGGCCCTTGCCGCGCATGGCCGTGCCATCACTGCGCGCAATGCTGGTCGGTCCGCCCGCTGTACCGCCGCGCCGGCCCAGCGCAGGGTGGTTGACCCGGTCGAACATGGCGGAGATGTCGAACTCGTGCCCCTCGACGGCCCCCACTTCCATGTACTGGCCCAGCCCGCCGCGGAATGCGCCCGCCCCGCCGGAGCCCGGCCGCAATTCCTTGCGCCAGATGATGACAGGCCCTGCATGTTCGGTGGCTTCCACCGGCATGGTCATCACACCGGAGGGGAATGCCGTGGCATTCAGCCCGTCCGACGAGGGCCGCGCGCCAGACCCGCCGGAGTTGAACGTCAGCACTTCTGACCGCCGCGCCGAGGCAGGGGGCGGCGCATCGGTGCGAGGCCTGAGGCTGACCTGGAAATTGCACAGGCTGCCAGCGCCTTCCGCCGGCACGGTGCCGGGCAGGATCTTGTCGAGCGCATCGTAGACCGTGTCCGGGATCATGTGCCCGATAACGTGGCGCAACGCGACCGGGGCCGGGTGCAGCGCATTGACGATGGAGTTTTCTGGCGCCACCACCTCGAACGGCGCGAGCGAGGCGGCGTTGTTGGGGATGTCGGGTGCGATGGCACACTTCAGTGCAAAGCACACATATGCCTTGGTGTACACGAGCGGCACGTTGATCGCCTTGCGGTCAAGCCCGGACGTGCCGGCGAAGTCGGCGAGGATGCTGTCTTCGCGGATGGTGAGTTTCACCTTCAGATCGACCGGTGCGGAATATCCGTCGATGCGCATGGCACCATCTGCTGTCTCGCGCGGCAATGCCGCAATGCGCTCCAGCGTGGCGCGGCGCGAGTTGTCGAAGATGAACCCTGCCACCTCGACGAGGTCTTCAAGCTCGAACTCCTCCATCATGTTGACGAGGCGGCGGTGGCCCACGTCATTGCAGGTTGCCAGCGCGTAGATGTCGCCGACCACCTGGTCCGGCTCGCGCACGTTGCTGCGCACGATGGCGATCAGCGTGGCGTTGACGGTACCCCGGTCCGCCAGCTTGATGATGGGAATGTGCAGGCCTTCCTCGTAGACCGAGTTGGCATCCGCGCCAAAGCCGCGCCCGCCAATGTCAACGATGTGCGCGGTGCAGGCGAAGAAGCCCACATGACGCCCCTTGTGGAACGATGGCGTGACGACGGTGATGTCGTGCAGGTGGCCGGTGCCTTCCCACGGGTCGTTGGTGATGTAGACGTCGCCTTCAAACATGTTCTGGCTGCCGATGCGGCGAATGAAGTGGCCGACGGATTCCGCCATCGCGTTGACGTGACCCGGCGTGCCGGTGACGGCCTGCGCCAGCATCTGGCCCTTCACGTCATAGACCCCGGCGGACAGGTCGCCGGCCTCGCGCACCGAGGTCGAAAAGGCCGTGCGCACCAGCGCCTGCGCCTGTTCCTCGACCACCGAAATCAGCCGGTTCCACATCACCTGGAACGAGACAGTCGATCGCTTGTTCATGATGTCAGTTTCCCCGCTTTGAGGGTCATGTCGATGCAGCCATCCGGCTGGGCGACGGCAAAGCGGCTGGACGGCACGATGATCGTCGTTTCGCGTTCGGTGATGACGGCAGGTCCGGCCACTGGCCCCGGTATCAAGCGCGTCGCGGTCCACGACGGCTGCCTCGACCTCGTGCCCCGCGGCGGTCGAACAGTGCCGGGAATCGCCGCGCTCAGCGGTTGATCGCGACCTCGTCTGGGCAACCTTCTCGACCGGTTGCGGCGGGGTGGTGGCGTTGACCGCCCAACGGTGATTTCCATTTCGATGCCCGACCCGTGCGGCCGAACAGCGGTATTGTCGGCTCCTCGAACAATCTCTCGAAGGTGTCGCGATCCGGGTTCATGGCCTGTCCGGGTCAACGTGACGGCGATTTCCCAGCCCTGGCCGAAATAGCGCATGTAGACCTTGAACTCCGCAACGATCTCCGCGTTTGCATCGCACGAGCGCACGAAGCGCGTGGCTTCGGATTCAAGCTCGCTCAACAGTGCCTTGATGGCGGCAGGATCGAACCGGGCGAGCCGCATGAAGACCGACCGGTTTGCCTCGAAGCTGAACGGTGCGCGCAGGAACCCGATGGCCGACCCGACACCGGCCCCCACCGGCACCAGGCAGCGATCGATGCCCAGCTTCTCGCACAGCCGCCCGGCATGCAGCGGTGCTGCGCCGCCGAACGCGATCATCGTGTAGTCGGCAAGGTCCTCGCCGTTTTCGACCGCGTGGACGCGCGCGGCATTGGCCATGTTCTCGTCGACCACCTCGGCCACGCCGAACGCGGCGGTGACCTGGTCGAGGCTGAGTGTATTGCCGATTGCCCGGTCAAGCGCATCGCGCGAGGCATCGGGATGCAACCTGATGCTGCCGCCGGCGAAGTTGTCAGGGTCGAGCTTGCCCAGCACCAGGTCTGCGTCCGTCACGGCCGGGCGCTGGCCGCCACGGCCATAGCACGCAGGTCCGGGTTCCGACCCGGCTGACTTCCGGCCCAACCCTGATCTGGCTCATCGCATCCACGTGGGCCAGCGACCCGCCACCGGCCCCGATTTCCACCATGTCGATGACAGGGATCGAGATCGGCATGCCGGAGCCCTTCTTGAACCGGTAGGTGCGGGCAACTTCGAACACGCGGGCGGTTTTCGGCGTCTGGTTCTTGATCAGGCAGATCTTCGCCGTGGTGCCGCCCATGTCGAACGACAGCACCTTGTCCAGCCCGTACCGCGCGGCAATGTTGGCGGCGAACACGGCTCCCCCGGCAGGCCCGGACTCGACCAGCCGCACCGGAAACTCGGCCGCATTTTCCAGCGAGATGATGCCGCCGCCCGAATGCATCAGGAAGATCGGGCAGGCCGCACCTTCAGCCGCCAGCCGCCCGGCCAGCCGCGACAGGTAGGACTTCATCAGCGGCTTGATGTAGGCGTTGGCAATGGTGGTGTTGAAACGTTCGTACTCGCGCATCTGCGGCGAGACTTCGCTCGACAGCGAGATCATCACGCCGGGCAGATATTCCGCCAGCACCTCGCGCACCATCTTCTCGTGTGCATCGTTGACGTAGGAATGCAGAAGGCCCACCGCGATGCTCTCGTAACCGGCCTCGCGCAACACGCCGGCGAGGCTTTCGACCTCGCTGCGCTGCAGCGGTATCAGCACGTCACCGTTGGCCTGCATGCGTTCTTCCAGCACGTACCGGCACTGGCGCGGCAGCAACGGCTCGGGCAGGGCGAGATTGAGGTCGTACTGCTCGAATCGCGATTCCGTTCGCATCTCGATGACGTCCCGAAAACCCCTGGTGGTGACCAGCGCTGTCCTGGCGCCGCGCCGCTCGATCAGCGAGTTGGTGGCCAGCGTGGTGCCATGCACGATCTGGGCAATGACGCCGGGTGAAACGCCAGCCTTGCCGCACACCTGGTGCATCCCGTCGATGATCGCATCTTCCGGTGCGGCATAGGTGGTGAGCACCTTGGTGGAGAACAGCCCGGACGCGGTTTCCAGCACCACATCGGTAAACGTGCCGCCGATGTCTACCCCGAGGCGCGCTGGCGTTTGGGTCAAAGTCACTCTCCTGTCTGGATGGACCGCCGGGCAGGTGTGCCACCAGCGGCTGGTATGAATCGGGCGAAGGGTGAAACAGATTGCGGGATCAGGCAAGGGTGACGCTGATGGCTTGCAAAGCGTTGTCACTTTCTCGCACAGGTGGTGCTGGCCCGGCTTTTGCATCTTCCCGGCTGAATTGCAGGTGCAGCAGTTGCTGGGGGAATGAAACCAAATGACGATGCAGGCCCTTGAGCGGAGCCTCACAAGGCCGGCGGCCATCGGCCATGCCGGAACTGCTGCCGTGGCCGAGCTGTCCGGTGGCCTTGCCGTCGAGCCTGTTGCCTTGAGCGATTGGGACCATTTTGCAGTGGATTGTGCAGGCATTTCGCAGGAACAGCTGCATGCGTTCGCCCGGGCGCGCTGGCCATCGGCGGGGCTGGAACCTCTGATCTTTTCCGATGCCTCGGGTGTCATTGGCGGTGCGTTGATAGCCATCGTCCGGTTGCCTCTGGCGGCAGGCAACATCGCTTTCTGCCGGATGGGTCCGGTGTTGCAATCTGAAACAGACAGCCGCGCACCCGCCCGCTATCGCGCCATGTTGCAGGCAATCGTGGACGAATACGCCGACCGGCGTGGCATGCTGGTGTCGGTGTCCACGCCTGCGCTGCCCGGTGTCGCGCAGCGTTGTCTCGCTGCCCAGCGCGCACTGGGGTTCAGGCCACGCCGGCCTTATACCTATCCGGACCGGTACTTCGTCGACCTGACCCTGAAGGATCAGGCGCAATTGACGAGTTTCGACCAGAAATGGCGCTATAACCTGCGACAGTCGGCCAGGCATGGGCTGACGTTCGAAGCCGCAGCGCCGGACCGGCTGGCAGATTTTGATGCGCTCTACCAGGCGATGAGCGACCGCAAGCGGTTTCCTGATGACTCCCCATATTCCAGCGTGGGGTCGTTCATCGCGAACAGTCCCGCAGGGTCCGAGCCCCGCCTGTTTTTGGTGCGCAAGGACAGCGAGTTGCTGGCAGGCGCCATCATCTTCACCCTCGGCCAGACTGCGGTCTATCTTTACGGTGCCACCAACGCGGCCGCGTTGCCGCTGCGTGCAGGCTACCTGATGCATTGGGAGATCATCCGCTGGCTGCGCGCGAACACTGCTGCGCGCTGGTACGACCTGGGCGGCACCGATGGCTTCCAGGGGCTGCACCAGTTCAAGAAGGGTATGGTTGGACAGGCCGGCATCATTGCCCCCACGCCGCCGGTGATGATTTACGCCAGCCACCTCCGCGCCCGGTTGGCAGGCACGCTGGCCTATACAGCTCACGAGCGCCTGCACCACGTTCGCCAGCACGTTCGCTGCTGGCGCCACGGCTTGTCGATGCCTGACCAACAGGTACCGGACCGGGAGCGTTGATGCGCAGGCACTTCCAAATTCTGTCGAGGTCGGGGCTGATGTTCGGCGCGCGACTCGCGGGGGCGGGCGTGATTTTTCTTGTACAGGCCGCCATCGCGCGCGCCTGGGGCAGCGCGATGCTGGCCGACTACCTGCTGTTGATCTCGGCAGTCAATATAGCCGGCATGGTGATGCCGCTTGGCTTCCAGACCATCGGTTCATATTTCGCGGTCGAGTACCGCGCCACGGGCCGCAAGGCTGACCTGGTCCGGTTCGTCAAGCGGGCCCATTTGCACATCGGCCTGTCTGCAGCGTTGATGGGTGTGGCCGGCTGGATCGTGCTGCATTGGATCACGTGGATCGACGCCGGTGCGGCCGCCGTGCTGGTTCCCGGCCTCATCTTCGCAATCTCGCTGGCCAGCGTCATGACCAACGCCGCGCTGCTGGTAGGCTTGCGCCACCAGGTTGCCGGGCTGATGGCAGATGGCATTGCGAGGCCCCTGGTTGTGCTGGCAGGTTTTGCCGCTGCCCTCATGGCCACCAGTTCGGCACCCCTCGAAGTCATGCTCTGGGTGATGGCCGCAGGCTATGCGCTGGCGGCTGCCCTGTGCCTTGCCATGACCGCCGCCGCAATCAGGCGGGTGGGCGCAACGCAAGGCCCGTCCACGCACGAACCTGCCCGCTGGCGGCGCTTTGCCGTGCCGTGGGTGATCATTGCCATCTCGACCGAGTTCTTCTTCGACATCGACCTGCTGCTTCTGTCGATGCTGCTGGACAAGCACGACCTGGCGGTGTTTGGCGTCAGTGCGCGGGTGTTTGCGCTGCTGTCCTTCGCCATCACCATTGTCTACGGGCTGTTGCTGCCAGACATGATGGAGGCCGATGCAACCCGCGACCGGGCTGTGTTTCTCCACCGCATGAACGATGCCAACCTTGCGGCCTTTGGCATGTCGCTGGTGTTGATGCTGGTGGCACTGGCCGCCGGACCGATGGTCCTGTCCGTTGTCGGGCAGGACTTCGCGCAAGGCCGGTGGCTGCTGGTCATCCTGTCGGGGATCCTCGTGGTGCGGGCCTTCTTTGGCCCGGCTGACCTTGTGCTGTCGTTACATGACAGGCCGTGGGCCACGGTGCCGGCAATCGCCGCCGGCATGCTGGTGCTGGTTGCCGGGAACATGGTGCTGGTGCCGCTTTGGGGTATCGCCGGAGCAGGGTGGTCAGCCCTTGCGGCGACACTGGTATGGTCCCTGCTGAAGTGGCACAAGGCACGGGTGACAACCGGGCTGGACGTTTCGCTGCTGGCACGGTTCCGGGCAGCAGGCGTGGTCAGACCAAGCCGCACAGGCAGCGCAGCCGGTTCATGAGCCGCACTGCAAACCGCGGCGTTGAACCGGTGTCATAACCCGGCACGACCTTGGTCAACGGTCTCTCGAACAGCATGAAGCCCTGGCCCAGCACGTGGTTTTCCAGCGTGCTGCGATGCACGAAGCCGAACCGTGTCGCGGTGGCGATTGCCACGCGGTTGGATGGCAGGGTGTAGTGCGAGATCTTGTGGAACCGGCCGTTGTCCCAGAACTCGACGAACTGGCGCATGTACACCATGGCCATCTTCGGTTCGCGCATCTCCGGAAACACCGTCGCCCAGTAGAGCCACAGGTTGCCATGTTCAGGCCCGGCAATGAGGAACCCTGCGATCTGGTCACCACTCAGGCACACCCGCACGTAGTCCGGATCGAGCGAATGCAGGTCGACCAGATACGACAGGGAAAGCCTGCTCTTCTCAAAGGCGCGAAAGTCCTCGTTGAAATCCCCGATGCCGTCGATTGCCTGCATCAGCCTGGCATGCACGAGCGAAAGTTCGCTGCGCCGGGCAGCCCGCTGGCTCAGCACGCGGTTGCCTACCACCGCAACGGCAATGCCGGGCGTGTGAGGCGCTCGAGACAGGGGTTTCATCTGGTTCATGGGTCAGCCCAAGCAACATTCGTGCCGGGCAGTAATTGGTCAGTGGGCGGGCAATTATGGTCACATCGTCCGCATTGGGCGGGTGGTTTGACGGTTTTGCTGCACTGCAATCCCGCAAACCGGTCAAAGTGTAACAACTTGCTCGCCATGCCTCATCATTGCCGCTAGAGTGGCGACGCTCGGCACAAGCCCAGATGCCGCCAGCCAGTGAGTTCAAGCAGGGCACGGAGGAAAATATGGCACATAAATACAAAGGCGGCTGCGATCACGTTCATACCCACTCGGATGCAGAACCGATCGACAACCACACCTGTCACTGTTCGGTTTGCAAGAGCGTGACCGGCCAGCCCACCACGCACGTCGTGTTTTTCAAGCATGACGACCTGGACGTTGACAACGAATCCAACCTGAAGCGCATGCCGTTCAACGCCAACAATCCCGGTGGCCCGCTCGAGCTGTGCGTATGTGCCGATTGCGGCACGCCAATCATGCTGGATGACAAGCAGAGCCGCATCCGCGTCATCGTGCCGAACCTGATGGGCATGAAGCCGGACGTGGATTCAACCTACCACGCCTTCTACGACCCCTCGACCGGCGTTCCCAAGCCGTCCGACGGCAAGCCGGTCTATGAAGGGCTGCGTCCTGAATTCCAGTGGCCGAAAGGCAGCTGACGAACGGCGAGAGCGGCATCAGGCCTGGTACACAGGGGCGTTTACTCCCTCGCCCGCTATCGGCCTGGTGCCGTTCGAAATCAGCCAGAGACGGGTTGTGAGCTTTTCCGGGCTGCGGTCAGCACTTCGGCATTGGTGGTTTCGGCCTCGATCATCGAGCAATGCTGAATGGCAGCCGCCGCGCGAACAGCCTCACGGCGCAAGACCGGCAGGATGCGGTCCTGGATCACATTGCGGGTTCGGCTTTCCGGGCCAATGATGCCGAGCGCAAAGATCGAGCCAAGCTTGTCGATCATGATCGGCACCGCAATGCTGGTGACGCCGGTTTCCATTTCGCTGTCGCAGATGGCATAACCATCGCGCCGGACCCGGTTGAGTTCCTTCTCGATGGCGTCGCGCGCCACGATGGTCCGTTCGGTATAGCGGATCGGGTTGGGCTCATGCATCGGCTCGCTCAATGTCGGATCAACGAAGGCGGCGATGATCTTGCCCGATGCACATGCATGCACAGGGCGCTGGCCGAGGCCGGGATAGATGTATGAAACAGCCGGATCGTTCGGCGTGACGATGTGGATAAGTTGCACCCGCCCGCCGCGGTAACGCGCAAGGAAGGCCGTCTCGACCAGGCTGCGCACGGTCTTCTGCATCATCGGGGTGACGGCGTTTATGACATGCGAATCGGACTTGCCGGTCAGCGCGATCTTCACGAACCGCATGCCCAGCACGTAGCGGTTGCCCGGGTCGGCTTCCTCGACGAGGCCGGTCTCGAGCAATGCCGAAATATTGCGGTAGATGCTGGTGCGCGGAAACCCCGTCATGCTGATGAGATCCTGCACGCTGACAGGCGAGCTTGCTGACGAAATCGCCTCAAGCAGCTGGATCAGTCGTTCATGCATCGGTGTAGTCCCGTTCATTTTGTCGCCCTCGCCAAGGCAGGTAGCCCAAAACAGCCATGCGCGTCAAATATGCTTTGTGCAGGCACTGTTTCACATGGTTCCACCTGATTTGCGGCAAGTGCAAGCCATATGCCGTCAATCCGGCTGCACGATAACCAGCAAATCCTGTGCCATCGGCCCTGAGGCCAGTGCGCTGACAACAAAAAACGGAGCGCATTGCTGCGCCCCGTTGTTGATGTGGCCGGTGCTGCCGGGCGGTGGTCAGTACACCACGACGGCGCGGATCGATTCGCCGGAGTGCATCAGGTCGAAGCCCTTGTTGATGTCTTCCAGCTTGAGCGTGTGGGTGATCATCGGGTCGATGTCGATCTTGCCGTCCATGTACCAGTCGACGATCTTCGGCACGTCGGTGCGGCCCCTGGCGCCACCGAACGCCGTGCCGCGCCACGACCGGCCGGTGACCAGCTGGAACGGACGGGTGGAGATCTCCTGGCCGGCACCGGCCACGCCGATGATGATGCTCTCGCCCCAGCCCTTGTGCGCGCACTCGAGCGCCATGCGCATCAGCTTGACGTTGCCGACGCACTCGAACGAATAGTCCGCGCCGCCGCCGGTCAGCGCGACCAGGTGGGCAACGAGGTCACCCTCGACCTTCTTCGGGTTGACGAAATGCGTCATGCCGAACTTGCGGCCCCATTCTTCCTTGCCGTCGTTGAGGTCGACGCCCACGATCATGCTGGCCCCGGCAAGGCGTGCGCCCTGGATCACGTTGAGCCCGATGCCGCCAAGCCCGAACACCACCACGCTGGAGCCGATCTCCACCTTGGCGGTGTTGATCACCGCGCCGATGCCGGTGGTGACGCCGCAGCCGATGTAGCAGATCTTGTCGAACGGGGCCTTCGGGTTGACCTTGGCCAGCGCGATCTCGGGCAGCACGGTGTGGTTGGCAAACGTCGAGCAGCCCATGTAGTGCAGGATCTGCTTGCCCTTGTAGGAAAACCGGCTGGTGCCGTCCGGCATCAGGCCGGCACCTTGCGTGGAGCGGATCTTCTGGCACAGGTTGGTCTTGGGGTTGAGGCAGTACTCGCACTCGCGGCACTCCGGCGTATACAGCGGAATGACGTGATCGCCGGGTTTGAGCGAGGTGACACCAGGGCCGACCTCCAGCACCACGCCCGCACCCTCATGGCCCAGGATCACCGGGAACGCACCTTCCGGGTCATCGCCTGACCGGGTGAACTCGTCGGTGTGGCAGATGCCGGTGGCCTTGATCTCGACCAGCACCTCGCCGGCCTTCGGGCCCTCCAGATCAACCTCGACGATCTCCAGCGGCTTGCCCGCCTCGAATGCTACCGCAGCCCGTGTCTTCATGGCCGTTTGCTCCCTGCCCAGGATATGTTGTGTTCAAATTCGGTGGCCAAGACTTGCCCTTCGCCCATGCATGTCAACTTTTGCGCCGCAGGACGCCGTGGATCAGCGGGTGCCGGGAAATTGGTCAGTACCAGCTTTGCGCCAAAGTGACCGGATTGCAAGAGTTTGCTTTTCTGGCAGGCGAAACAGTTTGCGTACGGTGTGAGGAGCCGGACACAATTACCGTTTTGTGGAAATTCCACATTGCCGCCCGACTTACATCTGGCGCATACTTTGACACCAGACCCATGCGAGGAACGCGCAATTGAACACCGGACAGGCACACCGTAAAGGCTCCGGGAAGGCCATCTGGGTGGGCATTGCCGTGGCACTCGCCGTAGCTGTTGCACTGCTGGCGTGGCAGATTCGCCTTGCCAATTCCACGCCTGCGCAGGACATCCAGTCCGGCCGCTACGCGGCAGCACTGGCCAAGTTGCAACCCATGGCCGAGGCGGGCGATCCGTGGTCGCAGAACCAGCTCGGCAACCTCTACATGCTGGGCCTTGGCGCTGACGTTGACATGGACAAGGCGCTCACCTGGTACATGCGGGCCGCCCTGAACAACTGGGCGGACGCACAGATCAACCTGTCTCTGATGTACCGCTATGGCCGCGGCGTGCAGCCGGACCTGATCCGCTCGTTTGCCTGGCTGCGGCACGCCCGCTCCAACGGCAAGGAGATTGCCGAGATCTACATGTCGTGGATGTCCGGCAGCCTGACGTTGACCCCGTCGCAGATGCAGGTGGCCAAGGAGCAGTTTTTCACGCTCGACTCGCTGCGCCCGGAAGGCTTCGAATAGGCGATGCGGGGCAGGGCGCGAGGTTTCATTTTCTTGCAGGCCTGGGTGTTGCTCGCCGGGCTTGTGCTGGTGGCTGCCTACGTCGCGCAGGATCACGGCTACTTCCAGCAGGTGATCGAGGCTGATGCCAGCCGGCTGTGCATCCTCATTGCCGGCCTGTTTCTCGCCTCGACCGCGCATGCCGCCTGGCACGTCGTGCGCGTCACCCGCCAGATCATGGCAGCCGATGACTGGCTGCAGTCTCCGGCACTCCATGCCAATGCAGTGCCGGGTTCGCCACTCGATGACCGTCCGATGGATTTCTCGACGCCGACTGAGTTCGTGCGCGGCTACGTGGCCGATCTGCACATCGCCCGCCGGGCAGACCCTGCCGCCCATGGCGAGCAACCGCTGACGCTGGAAATCTATGCTGACCGGTTGCGCTCGTCCGTTGATATCGGCTGGTACCTCGTCGACATCCTGATCCGGCTCGGGTTGGTGGGAACCATCATCGGCTTCATCATGATCCTGGGTTCGCTGTCATCCGGCCCAGCCCCGACACCGGAGAACATCCAGACGCTGCTGATCTCGATGAGTGGCGGCATGGGCACTGCCCTTTACACCACGCTGGCGGGCCTGGTGACCGGCATGGCGCTGGGCGCGCAATACATGGTGCTCGGTCGCGGTACCGAGGAACTGGTTGCGTTGCTGGTTCGCATCCGCGACAGGACACGTGCGCCATGACGATCCAGCTTGGCGCATCGGGCAGGAACGGCACCGGGCGCCAGCCCGCCGACGCATTCACCGACCTGCTGTTCAACACGCTGATCGGCTTCGTGTTCCTGTTCTTCATTGCCGTGATTTTCATCAGCCCTGCCAAAGATACCGGCAAGATCGTGCTGGATGCACAGTACCTCATCATCGTCACCTGGCCTGACGGCAGCAAGGAAGACATCGACACCTGGGTGGAAGATCCGCAGTCCAACCTGACATGGTTCCGCAACCGCGCAGCCGGGCTGGTCCATCTCGACCGCGATGACCGTGGCATGCTGAACGACACGATCCAGGTGGATGGCCAGGCGGTGGAGAATCCGCTCAACCAGGAAGTGGCGACCATTCGCGGGCAGGTGCCGGGCGAGTACACGGTGAACATCCACTACTACGACAGCGAGAACCCGGCTCCGCCGCCGGTGCCGGTGTCGGTGCGGGTGGCCAAGGTCAATCCGGTCTATACGGTCGTCTTCAACGAGACCGTCGAACTGCGCCGCAAGGGCGAGGAATACACCGCACTACGCTTCACCATCCTGCGGGACGGCGCAGTCGGGCGGATACACCGGCTCGAAAAGAAGCTGGTGCAGCAATGAACCGCCATAGAAGGGACGATCATGTTTGAACTGGGGATCAGTGGCCTGATCGGGGCCTACATCTTGATCGCGCTGGTACTGGCGAGCCTGCATCTTTATTCGCGCTGGCACCCGGTCATCAAGGCGGGTGTGACCGCTCTGGTATGCCTGTTCATGGTGGTCACCTACAAGTCGCTGCCCGGCCTGCAGGGCTGGCCGCTCAACACCGAGCAACTGCCCTCCCGGCTGTACCTGCTGGCGGTCGAGGTGTCGGAGCCGGACAACATCTACCTGTGGGCGCGCGACATGGATGAAGGAGCCACCAGCAAGGCAGTGCCGCGTGCCTACGAGTTTCCGTACTCGACCAAGCTGCACGAAGTGGCATTGCAATCGGGGCGCAAGCTGCGGCGCAACATTGCCCAGGTGGTCGAGATCGACCCGGCCGCAAAGACCATCAAGGTGCCGGGCGCAACCGAGGTGCCGGTCCGGCAATCGGTGGTGCGCTTTATCGATGCGCCACAAGGGCTGCTGGCGCCGAAGGAATGAAAACCTTCACCCGGTTCTGAACCGGCCGAACTCCGTCACCAGCGCCGCCGCAGCGGCGGCGAGCAGCCGCTCGCCATCTTGCGGGTTGGCCAGGCTGGAGTTGGCACCCATGCGCCCGTCCGGATAGCGGCGGCGGAAGTCATGAGCATCGCTGAACCCGCCTTCAGGCGGGATGCGGGGGTCCAGCGTGACCTGCTTGATGGCATGGGGGTAGAGGGCCTGTGTCATTGCCACTTCGGATGGCGTGGCGTGCGAGCCGTGCCCCGAGGGGTACATCTTGCGCAGCAGGTCGCGAATGCCGGGCAGGTCAAACCAGCTCCGCATCGACACGGACAGCGCGGGCGGGTTGGCCTGGGCTGATCGCTCGGCGTTGATCTCGGAGAACGCGGTGGACAGGGTGGCTATGTTGCCGCCGTGCCCGTTCAGGAACAGGATGTGGGTGAAGCCCGCATTGGCCAGTGACGACACCACGTCCTTGACCATGGCGATCAACGTGCTGGGCTTCAGCGATATGGTGCCCGGAAAGGCCAGGTGCGACTGCGCCATGCCCAGGGACAGCGTTGGCCCGACCAGCAGGCCACCCAGCTCTCCGGCGCGGGCTGCGACCGCCTGCGCGCACATCGCGTCGGTGCCGATCAGCCCCATCGGTCCGTGTTGTTCGACCGAGCCTATGGGCATGATGATCGAGGTGTCGGTCGAGAGGCGTTCGGCCACTTCGGGCCAGGTCATTTCGACAAGCAGCATGGGTCTAACAAGTCTCCGGTCTGGTCCACGTCGATACCATACATAGCGCTCGTTGACGTGCTGGCAGATTCGCTGATATGTTCCGCACAACGGACACAATGACCGCTGTGGAACAGTGGCAGTTGCAGCACAAGCAATCCCGTGCCGTCAATGAGGAACGCCTTGATCATGCAGTATCAGTTATTGCGCGGCCTTGCCGCCACAGCTTTTCTGGTGGCCGCTTTCGTGCCTGCCACGTCCGGTGAGATGACATGGGCCGAATTGAAGCCCAGTGTCTACGGCAACCGGCTGATAACCGCCGACGCCAATGCGGTAAAGCTGGACGTTCCCTACCGAGCGCAGGATGACCGGCAGGTGCCGGTGTCGGTTCAGGTCCATCTGCCCGGCGGCGCAACGGTCAAGGCTGTCACGCTCATCATCGACGAGAATCCGATGCCGGTGTCCCTGTCGCTGAAGCCGGCACAGAAACGCACTGATATCTTCGTGTCGGCCAGCATGCGCTTCAACGGGCCGTCGCCCGTGCGCGCCGTGGTGGAGGCTGAAGACGGCCGCCTGTTCATGAGCGAGGCCTACGTCAAGACCATCGGCCTGGGTGCATGCGCATCGCCGCCGGTAACCGCCATGGACGAGGCAACCGCGTCGCTTGGCAAAATGCAGCTGTCGCCGTTGCCTGCGCCGGTCAGCGTGGCGGGGCTTGCAAGCCACGCACAGACGCAGCGGGCAAGGCTCGACATTTCGCACCCCAATCTGACTGGCTTGCAGATGGACCAGATCACGCTGCAGTACATCCTGCCGCGCTACATCGACAAGATCGACGTGGTGCAGGGCGTGCAGCCGCTGGCTTCCATCGAGGCCGGCATTTCACTGGCAGAAAATCCGTCGATCTCGTTCGACTACGTCGTCAATGGCGCAGCGCATATGAACGTCACGGCGAAGGATACGGACGACACGGTTTTCACGGCCAAGCTGGCCGTCAGTCCCGGAAGCTGAGTACGGGTCCGGCGGTCAGACAGTCGCGCCGATGCGCCGGTAGGTGAAGTCGCCGGAGCGGGCATCCGGTTGCTGGGTCTGGCCGGCGATCTTCAGCATTTCACCATGCAGCGGAGACAGCGAGCAGGCGGGGTCCGTCGCCGCCGCATCGCCGGCAATCGCCATCGCCTGGCAGCGGCATCCGCCATAGTCGACGTCGCGGCGCTCGCAAGAGCGGCAGGGCTCCTGCATCCAGTCCGTGCCGCGATACGCCTCGAATGCCGGTGACGCATCCCAGATTTCGGCGAGGTGCTTGTCCTTCACGTTGTCGAACACGAGCCCCGGTATGGTGTGCGCCGCGTGGCATGGCTGTGCACTGCCATCCGGCGTGATCATGAACGCATCACGCGCCCATCCGCCCATGCAGGGCTTGGGGAAGTTCGCGTAGTAGTCCGGCGTCACGAAGTCGATCAGCAGCACACCGCGCAATTCCTCGCGGGCGGCCTCGACGAGGTCCACCTGCGCCATCACGTCGTCCCAGGCCGGCATCAGCTGGGTGCGGTTGATCAGCGCCCAGCCGTAATACTGCACGTTGGCGATCTCCAGCCGGTCGGCATCGAGCTTCAGCGCCAGGTTGATGAAGTCCTCGACCTGGTGGATGTTGTGCCGGTGGATCGGGGCATTGAGCGTCAGCGGCAGGCCTGCCTCGCGCACGGCCTTGGCGGTCACCATCTTCTGCTCAAAGGCGCCCTTCATGTTGCCGATCAGCTCGGTCACCTCGGGCGTGGCGCCCTGCACCGACAATTGCACGTGGTCCAGCCCGCACGCCTTCAGCGCGGCAATGCGCTCTGGCTTCACGTTGATACCGGCGGTGATCAGGTTGGAATAAACGCCGCGCGCCGAAAGCGCGCTGACGATGTCTTCAAGGTCTGGCCGCAAGGTGGGCTCGCCGCCCGACAGGTGCACCTGCAGGATGCCCATGTCGGCCGCCTCGTTGAACACCCGCACCCAGGTTGCCGTGTCCAGCTCGGTGTTGGCCTTCAGCAGCTTAGCCGGGTTGGAGCAGTAGGGACACTGCAACGGACACCGGTGCGTCAGTTCTGCCAGCATGCCGATGGGGTGGCCGGGCGCGCTCATGCCGTCACCAGCCGCCGGTCGGCCCACGTTTGCAGGAATGCCATCACGTCGTCGCGCACCACGGCTTCGTCGGCGTCATACTCGCTGGCCAGTGCCGTCACGATGTCGGCAACCGGCGTGGACCCGTCGCACCGGCGCAGGATGTCGAGGCTGATCTCGTCTGGCCACATCACCTTTTCCGGTGACAGCAGTGCCCATGCCTGACGGGCAGGCTCAAACTGCAGCCGGACAAAGGGCGGCAGGGCGGGCGTGGTGCCAACGTTGATCTCGAGACGTTTCCTGGTGGTAAGGTAAGCCATCGTCATTTCCGGTCGTCTGGCACGAAGGCACCGGGGGGAATGTGGCCCGGCTCCACGTACGCATGGTACAGCGCATCAAGCTGCGCCCACAGCATGTCGGTCTTGAAGAATACCGCATCCATGACCCGGCGTTGCTTCTCGCCGTCATCAGCGGCGTTCAACACGTACTCCAGCCCGAACTTCACATCGCGCGGGGCCTCGTCCAGCCGTTTCTGGAAATAGGCCAGCGTCTGCTCGTTGGCAAAGTCGTAGTGCTGCAGCAGGCCGGAAATCCGGTCCTTGTGGATCTTCGGCGCAAACAGCTCTGTCAGCGACGAGGCAATGGCATCGAGCAACGGCATGTTGCGGGTGAAGTTGACATAGGCCTCGCAGGCAAACCGGGTTGCGGGCAGGGCGCCGCGCGTTGACATCACGTACTCCCGGTCAAGGCCGACACCTTCCGCCAGCACCATCCAGCGCTCGATGCCGCCGGGCGCAGTATCGCTGCCATCGTGGTCCTCGATGCGGTGGCGCCATTCGCGGCGCAACTCGCGGTCAGTCGTCTTGGCAAGGATGTTGGCGTCCTTGCGCGGTATCGCCGACTGGTAGCAATAGCGGTTCAGCACCCAGGCCTGCACCTGGCCCTTGTTGCACTTGCCGCCGTGCAGCATGTGATGGAACGGATGCTTGTCGTGGTAGCGCTCTTCGCCAATCTTGTGCAGCTCTTCCTCGAACTCTTTCCGGCCAAGTCCCTGCTTCGGGATTTCGCGATAAACGACGCTCACAGCACGATCTCCTGTCCGTCATGGCCGATGTGCCAACCGGCGGCCTCGGCGGCCTCGCGCTGGCCGGATGCGGGGTCCAGCACCGGGTTGGTATTGTTGATGTGTACATAGATCCTGCGGCCGATGCCGGCAGTATCGAATGCGGTCAGCGATCCATTCTCTCCCGACATGGCGATGTGTCCCATGCGCTGGCCGGTCTTGGTGCCGATGCCCGCGTCAGGCATTTCGGTGTCGGTGAAAACCGTACCGTCGAACAGCAGGCACCCGGCGCCGGACACGCGGGAACGCAGTTCGTCCGTGACGCGCGCGCACCCCGGAATGTAGTGCAGGTGCCGGTCCCGCGGGGCACCCGGTATGCTGACGCGCACGCCGATGGTGTCGCCCTCTTCGGAGCCGAAGTTCACCGGGTCGGACTGGTCCTCGAGGAACAGCGCCACCTTGCCCGGCACAATGTAGGTCTCGATCTCCAGCCCGAGCGGACCGTCGGGTCCTTCAAGCTGCGTCACGCCACCCATCGGCAGTTCGATGCGCCGGACGAGCTCTGCGTCCAGCACGTTGAACACCGGGTTGGCGGCCAGCACGTCGAGGATGCGGCGTGAGGCGTAAAGGTTGAACGGTTGCTTTTCGCGCAGGGTCAGCAGGCCTGCAATATGGTCGACGTCAGCGTTGGTCAGCACCACTGCCTTGATCGGCGAATTGCGCAAGGCGCCACCGGTGCGCGGCTGCAACACGTCGTTCTGCGCGATCTGTTCGCGAATGTCCGGCGAGGCGTTGAACAGCACCCAGTTGGTGCCGTCGGCTGAAGCGGCGATGGATGATTGTGACCGCGCCTCGACACCGCCGTCGCCGGCGCGAGCCATCCTGCTGAGGCGGTAGTTGCAGTTCCACTGCGGAAAGCCACCACCTGCTGCGGTTCCGATGAGCCTGACTTTCACTGCCGATCAACCGGTTCAGGGGAGGGGAAAACAAACAGACGCGCGACCCGCTGGCCGCGGATGCGCGCGTCTGGTGATGCTGGCAAAAACCACCCCGTTGCAATACTCAACGCCGCACGGGGGTGGTTTCGCTTGAATTACTTGCTGACTTCAGCCGGCAGATACCGGGAAATTTCGAAGCCTGCTTCCACCTGGCACATGGCTGGCTTGGACCAAACCTTCTTCATGATGAAATCCTCCATATTCGTTGCGCCGGACAAAACAACCGACTTTCGGGACGATAGTGCATCCGGCCTTTGCTGCAAAATCTTATTTTTCTCTGATTATATGGCTCTTACGCTTGGTGTGCCGGATCACTCCCATTCCAGCTCTGCAAATGCCGCAGAAACGTTGCGGGCATTGAACTCGTCGAACAGCAGCCATGCGTCCTTCTCGCCCAGCCCGACGCTGCCGGCGGCATCGGCGAGAGAAGATCCGTCACGGATTTTCTGCCGTATCTCCTTGGCGATCGTCTGCAGGTAGCGAAGCTGGGCAGTGACGGCTCCGGGCCACGGCATTGATGCTGGCCCGTGGCCCGGCACAACCCGCTCGATCTTCTTCTGCGCCAGTTCGTCCAGCAGCGCCAGCCAGCCCTTGATCGACCCGTCCACGACCGGTACATGGCCCGAAAACAGCAGGTCGCCCATGAACATCGTGCCGGTGGCTTCATCCAGCACGGTCAGGTCGTTGTCGGTATGGGCCGTCGGCCGGGCCTCGAGGATCAGCCGCCTGCCGCCCAGGTCGATTTGCTGCTGCCCGCTGATGAGCCGGGTGGGCAAAATGATCTTGACCCCCTCGAAGGCGGCTCCCAGCAAGGCAGCGTTGGCCCGCAGGTACTGCTCGGCCCGCGTGGACAATGCCCGGGGCAGCTTCTCGTGACCGGTGAACCCGGTGCCGGGGCCGGTGAAGGCGGCGTTGCCGAACACATGGTCGGGGTGCATGTGGGTATTGATCACATAGCGCACCGGCAAGCTGGTGCGCTCCCTGATCGCTGCCAGAAGACCTTCGCCCACCTTCAGGCTGCCGCCGGTGTCGATGACCGCCACGGCATCGTTGCCGATGATGAATCCGCAGTTGGAAATGTCACCCTCGTTCTGCGGCGTGAAAAGTTCCTGCCTGCCCTGGTGGACGAATACGCCGGGTGCGATTTCTGTGACCGGCAAGGCTTGTGCCGCAGCGATTTTACTTTGTACCGCCAACGGGTTTAAGCAGAAGATGATGGCAAGGCACGCCGCCAGCCACCGCCGGAGCTGCCAGTGACGTTGCGGCAGCGTCTTATTCTGGTCGCGATCTAGGCACACACTTTCATTCCTCCTGTCATGCTGTCGCGGTAAAACTTACCGCAACGCGGTCCTTTTGACCGATTGATGGAACCGCAATGCGGCATCCACGCGGATTGGAGTATCTTCACACGTATGCTCCTGAATCAGACTGAAATCCACCATAGTTTTTGCCGTATTAGATTTTATTGTTACTATACATTAGAACTACATTGGTTTTTCGCAGGTGCAATAAAAATAATGCAGCGCACAATAAGAGTCGATGTCTTGTCATGCGGTCATATTATCCTGCAATGCGGGAATAAAATATCGCAAAATCTATTGCGCTTTGTTTCTTAAGTCGTTCTTATTAGCCGGTGAGTTCCGGGAGCCGCACGTTGCGGACCGTTTTTCGGGCTCATTGATGAAGAGATCGAGGGTACCGGAATACCGGCTTCCGGGCTGGTTGTGCCAAACAGGTCTCAAGTCGCTCAAGCGGGCACAGGCGGCAAGCATGCCGGCTGTCAGGTCTAATAATCGGAGGATTGCGAGAATGCGCAAACTACTTATCGGCGCTGTTGCACTGTCGGCCCTGGTGGCAGGCGGCATGGCACAGGCCAACGAAAGCGTGACGAGTGCCGTTGGTGACTCCAAGAACTGGGCTATCCAGACTGGCGACTACGTCAACCAGCGTTATTCGAAGCTCGATCAGATCAACAAGGCAACGTCAAGGACCTCAAGGTCGCCTGGACGTTCTCGACCGGTGTGCTGCGTGGTCACGAAGGTTCGCCGCTCGTCATCGGCGACACGATGTACCTGCACACGCCGTTCCCGAACAACGTGTATCGCGCTCGACCTGACCAGGGCCCGGCAAGATCGTCTGGAAATACGAGCCCAAGCAGGACCCGTCCGTCATTCCCGTGATGTGCTGCGACACCGTGAACCGTGGTCTCGCGTATCGCAGACGGCAAGATCTTCCTCCACCAGGCCGACACCACGGTCGTCGCGCTCGATGCCAAGTCCGGCAAGGAGGTCTGGAAGACGGTCAACGGTGATCCGCAAGGCGGCGAAACCAACACCGCAACGGTTCTGCCCGTGAAGGACAAGATCATCGTCGGTATCTCCGGTGGTGAATTCGGCGTTCGCGGCCACGTGACCGCCTACAACATCGCCACCGGCAAGCTGGTATGGCGCGGCCTACTCGATCGGGCCCGGACAGCACATGCTGATCGATCCTGAAAAGACAATGTACCTCGGCAAGCCGGTTGGCAAGGATTCTCCGGCAGAACACCTGGCAGGGCGATCAGTGGAAGATCGGTGGCGGCACCACCTGGGGCTGGTATTCCTACGATCCGGAAACCAACCTGGTCTACTACGGCTCGGGTAACCCCTCGACCTGGAACCCGGCCAGCGCCCGGGCGACAACAAGTGGTCGATGACCATCTTCGGCACGTGACGCCGACACCGGTATGGCCAAGTGGGTCTACCAGATGACGCCGTTCGACGAGTGGGACTATGACGGCATCAACGAGATGATCCTCGCTGACATCGACGTCGAAGGGCGAAGACCGCAAGGTTCTCGTCCACTTCGACCGTAACGGCTTCGGCTACACCCTCGACCGCGTCACCGGTGAACTTCTCGTCGCTGAAAAGTTCGACCCGACGGTCAACTGGACGACGGCACGAATCGACAAGTCGAAGCCGAACTATGGCCGTCCCTACGTTGTCGACAAGTACTCGACCGCGAAGAACGGTGAAGACGTGAACTCGAAGGGCATCTGCCCGGCCGCTCTCGGCTCGAAGGACCAGCAGCCTGCTGCGTTCTCGCCCAAGACGCAGCCTGTTCTATGTCCCGACGAACCACGTCTGCATGGACTACGAACCGTTCAAGGTTTCGTACACCGCTGGTCAGCCCTACGTTGGCGCAACGCTGTCGATGTTCCCGGCTCCGAACAGCCATGGCGGCATGGGTAACTTCATCGCCTGGGACGCTGGTGAAGGTAAGATCGAGTGGTCGAAGGCCGAGCCCTTCTCGGTATGGTCCGGTGCTCTGGCAACCGCTGGCGATGTCGTGTTCTACGGCACGCTGGAAGGCTACCTGAAGGCGGTTGACGAGAAGACGGGCGACGAACTGTACAAGTTCCAGACCCCGTCGGGCATCATCGGCAACGTCATGACCTACGAGCACGGTGGCAAGCAGTACGTCGGCGTCCTCTCGGGCGTCGGCGGCTGGGCCGGCATCGGTCTGGCAGCTGGCCTGACCAACCCGACCGATGGTCTGGGTGCGGTGGGTGGCTACGCTGGCCTCAACAACTACACCCGCCTGGGTGGCCAGCTGACCGTGTTTGAACTGCCAAACTAAGGCAGTCTGACGTTTGTCAGCCACAACAACAGGGAAGCCCGGCGCTTGCTCCAAGCCAGCCGCCGGGCTTCCTGAACTTTGCTCCACGCCATTCAAAGACGCTGGTTGACCGGCGCTGTTCCAAACCCGTGAGGATCCTATGCGACCCGGACTGATATTTTCCGCCCTTGCAACCGTTGCAGTGCTGTCCCTGGCTAGCGCGCAAACCATCGCTGCTACAAAGACCGAGCAGGACGGCAAGTGGGTGGACGAGAACGAAGACATTACGTTCAACATCAAGGAAGACGGTACGGTGGACTGGTTCACCTACAACGGCTTCCGCCGCTACCACAGCGAATGCCACGTTTGCCATGGCCCGGACGGGCTGGGCTCGACCTATGCGCCGGCCCTCGCGGACTCGGTCAAGACCATGGATTTCGCGACCTTCCAGGAAGTCATCATGAGCGGCCGCACGGTGCACAAGGCTGACGGGTCTGAAAGCGTCATGCCGCAGTTCGGCGACAACATGAACATCGCCTGCTATGTGCCGGACCTGTACGCATACCTGCGCGCCCGCGCGTCCGGCGACCTTGGCCGTGGCCGCCCCGCAAAGCGCGACGAAAAGCCTGAAAGCGCGAAGGAAGCAGAAAGTGCCTGCCGCTAAGCCAACTGCCCTGAACGCCTGCTTCGTGCTGGCCGCCATGATGCTGGCGGTGGCCGGCCCGGCATCTGCCCAGACCACGGACCTCGTGAACCGGTCGTCCTTGCGGGTATGTGCCGATCCGGCCAACCTGCCGATGTCCAACGAAAAGCGGCAGGGCTTCGAGAACAAGATCGCGGCACTGATCGGCAAGACACTGGACATTCCGGTCACCTACACCTGGTTCCCGCAGGCCACCGGCTTCGTGCGCAAGACCCTCAATGAAAAGCATTGCGACCTGATCATCGGCTTCGCGCAGGGCCATGAACTGGTGCAGAACACCAACCATTATTATCGCTCGATTTACATGCTCTTCTACAAGAAGGGGTCTCCGCTGGACGGTGTTGTTTCACTCGATGACCCTAAGCTCAAGGGCAGGAAAATCGGTGTCACTGCGGGCACGCCACCTGCCACCATCCTTGCAATGAACGGACTGATTGCCGACGCCGTGGGGTTCAACCTCACCGTCGACCGGCGCTTTGAATCCCCCGCCGAACAGATGATCGAGCAGGTCGAGAGCGGCAAGATCGACGCCGGAATCCTGTGGGGTCCGATCGGTGGACCGCTGATCAAGCAGAAGGCGCCGGACCTGGCAACGGTTCCCCTGAACAAGGAAACCAAGGGGCCGCGCATGTCATACCGCATCACCATGGGTCTGCGCCCCAACGAGCCGGAGTGGAAGCACCAGCTCAACGACCTCATCAAGGCGCACCAGGGCGAGATCAACACGATCCTGCTCGATGCCGGCGTACCCATCGTCGATGAGAAGGATCAGTTGATCACGCAATGACGCCATCGGCGCGCTATCTCAGGGTTGTTGCGGGCGCTGGCCTTCGGCGTTGCCTTGCCGCCATGCTTGTGCTGGCTGGCGTGATGGGCACTGTGAACGTGACCCCGGTCAACGTGTCCATGGCTGCCAGCGACGTTGCCGAGCCGGCTGACTATCGCATGGATCATTTTCGCGCGCCGGTGCCGGACACGCTGAAGGGCGCGACCGTGGTCACCACCGAGGTGGCATACAAGCTGTGGCAGGACGGCAAGACCGTGTTCATCGACGTGTTGCCGCAAGCGCCAAAGCCGGCGGGTCTGCCCGCGACAGTAATCTGGCGCGACAAGCCGCGCGACACCATCAAGGGCGCCATATGGCTGCCAAACGTCGGCTACGGCAAGCTTCACCCGGACATGCAGTCGTTTCTTGAAGCCCAACTGGAGCAACTGACTGGCAACGACAAGGCAAGACCGGTGTTGTTCTTCTGCCTGCAGGACTGCTGGATGTCGTGGAACGCTGCCAAGCGCGCGCTTGAAATCGGCTACAGCGATGTCAGCTGGTACCCGGACGGAACCGATGGCTGGGCGTTCCAGGACTATCCGGTCGAAACGGTAAAGCCGGTCTTTCCGGCTGCCGGCACGCAGTAGCCATCACGCCGGCGCGGGCGAGCTTTCCTCACGAGGGAAGGTGGCTGGCAATCTCGCGGCCGATCAGGAACAGCCGTTGTTCCAGCAGCGTCGGCACCTCGCACACATACTTGGCGGACTTTTCCCGGTCATCGAAGATGCGGGTTTCCCAGTTGAGGCGGTTCTCGATCTCGCGGCGCTTTTCCATGTCGGCGTCGGACGGGTTCTCATTGGCCAGCGAAGTATCGAACTCCACCCGCGTTGCGCGAACCTGGTCGGCCAGCGCACGCTGGCGCCGGGTGAACCGCTCGATGCCCTCAATCACTTCGCTGCGCTCCGCCGAAATGTAATGGAAGGATGCCGCAAACAGCCGCGTCAATTCACGCGTCTTGTCCTCATCGGCAAGGCTTGCCGCATAGTCCTTCACGAATGTGCCAACCTCTTCCTCGGTATAGCGGCGGATGGTCAGCTTGCGGCCAAGCTCACCTGCAGCCGGGGTCTTGCGCCAGTCGGCGTCCTCACCTTCAAGCGCGGGGCCGGTCCACACCATGCCGGGGCTGAGCTGGGGCACCTTGACCTGCACGCACGGCCAGTCCTTCTTCGGCTCGTAGCCATGCGCGGCGGGGCCGGCAAGGACGAGGCCAAGCGGCACGGCGGCCAGCAGCAGGGTACGGTTGATCTTGAAGCCAGGTTTCATGTCAGCGCGCTCCGCCCGGTCCGCCGCGGCGGGCGATCAGGCCTTTCGAGGGATTGTAGGCATACACTGCCAGTGACAGGAATACCGCGGTGCAGCCGACCGATACGGCCAGCGAGAACCAGTCCACCTCAACGTACAGGGCAAAGCGGATCAGTTCGACCGCATATGTGAACGGATTGAACAGACAGATCTGGTAGAGCAGGGGGCTCGATTCCTTCATCCGCCACAGCGGGTACAGCGCCGATGAAAGGAAGAACATCGGGAAGATGACGAAGTTCATCACCCCGGCGAAGTTTTCCAGCTGCTTGATCACCGATGACAGCATCAACCCGAGGCTGCCAAGCATGAGCCCCGACAGGATCAGGGCAGGCAGCACGGCGAAGTATCCGGCGATGGGCGGCTCAACCTCCCAGAACCAGGCGATCAGCAGGAACACGTAAACCTGCAGGATGGACACCGCCACGCCGCCGACCAGTTTCGAGGTCAGCAGGAACCAGCGCGGAAACGGGCTGACCAGCAGCGAGCGCATGGTGCCCACCTCGCGGTCGTACACCATGGTCAGCGAAGACTGCATGCCGTTGAACAGCTGGATCATGCCGATCAGGCCGGGCGTGATGTAGACCTCGTACAGGACGTAGGTCGAGTAGGGCGGAATGATCGACACGCCCAGCACCGAGCGGAACCCGGCAGCAAAGATGAACAACCAAACCAGCGGTCGCACCAGGGCTGCGATAAAACGCCCGCGCTGTTGCACGAAGCGAAGCGCCTCGCGCCAGACGATGCCGCCAAGGCAGCGGCCATACTCTACCGGGCCGAGCGACCGGGTCACCCGGTCCGGAAAGACGGTTGCTGCCGTGGCGGTGCTCGCGGTATCGGTGGCCGGCGTACTCATGCGGCGCGCTCGCGAACCGGCTCGCCGGTCAGCTTGGTGAAGGCCGTGCCAATGTCCCTGGCGCCGGTTGAGGTGATGACTTCGATGGTCTGACCGCTGGCCAGAACCTTGCCCTGGTGCAGCACGAACACATGGTCCGCAGGACCAACCTCATCCATCAGGTGGGTGGCCCATAGCACGCCAAGACCATCATCCTTCATCAGCTTGCGAACGTGGTCCTGTATGTCCTGGCGCGAACCGACGTCCAGCCCGATGGTGGGTTCGTCCAGCAGCAGCAAACCGGGCTTGTGCACCAGCGCCCGGGCGATCTCGACCCGACGCGCCTGTCCGCCGGACAGGTTGCGGACCTTGTCGGATGCACGATCTGCCAGGCCGATCCGGTCAAGTTCCTCCATGGCCCGCGCGCGCCCCTGGACCCGGGACATGCCGTGCAGGGCCGCGTGGTAGGTGAGGTTCTGCAGCACTGTCAGGTCGGTATCCACGGTGCGGTTCTGGAACACCACGCCGAGGTGTTGCAATGCCTTGACCGGCTGGCGCCGCACGTCGTGTCCCATCACCTCGATCGACCCGCTGACATTGTCGTAAAGCCGCGTGATGAGGGAGAACAGCGTGGTCTTGCCGGCCCCGTTCAGCCCCAGCAGCGCACAATATTCACCACGCGCCACCACGAGGTTCACATCGTCCAGCGCCTTGCGGGCGCCAAACGAATGCGAGACGCCTTTGATCTCAAGGGCTGGTGTCATGCTGGCGGCAATCGTCCTTACTTGACGGTGATGGTGCCAGTCATACCACGGTCCTCAAGACCCTCAACCCACCATTTGTAGGTGCCGGGCCGCACCGTGTTGAACTGTACCTGAATGGTGCCCTCGTCATCGAACTCCAGCCATGCAGGCGCACCCGCCATGTGTACTTCGAGCTCGGAAATCACGATCTGGTTGACCCACACATCGCGCCACAGGTCGGTCTTGAACTTGTACTCGAGCTCGCCGCCACCGGTGATCTTCCAGCGGTATCCCTGGCCGGCAATCAGTTCGAAATCCGTCTGGTTGACGGCAAACTGGTCGCCTTCCTTGCCCAGCTTCAGTTCTGGCACGTTCTGGCTTGAACGGGTCGGCTTCGGATCGTCATCGTCTGCCTTGGCGGGCAGGGTGACAAGGCTGAGGGCAAATGCAGTCGCAAGAACGAGACTGGTGCGCATGGGTACTCTCCTTTTGCTTAAGGCTTGATGGGTTGGTTGGAAGGGGTGTCACGAGGGCTTGTCTGGTGACACGACCACGCCCCACGGCAGCCGACCGACGCCCACCGACGTCACGGCCTTGCCGCTGTCAACGTCGATGAAGGTGACGTCATTGGAGTTGCCGTTGGTGGAAATGATGTATTTCTCATCCGGTGTGAAGGCGAGCTGCCACACCCGCTGGCCCACGAGGATGTATTTCTCGACCTCGTAGGTTTCGGCATTGATCATCGCCACGCGATTGGACGGTCCCAGCGCCACGAACGCCTTCTTGCCATCCTTTGTGATGCGGACGCCGACCGGCTGGATGGCCTCTGACACCACGCCCTGGATTTCGAAGGTAATCTTGTGCTTTATCTCGAACGTCTTCGCATCAATCACCGAGATGTTGCCGCCGATCTCCGCCGTCACCCAGACCTCTGATCCGTCCGTCTTGTACTCGGCAAATCGCGGCCGTGAATCGACCAGAACATTGTGGGTGATCTCGAACGAACTGGTGTCGATGAAGTGGGCCATGTTGGTGGTCTCGGAGGTGTTGACCACGTAGGCGCCGTCCGGCGATACGCCCATGCCTTCAGGCTCCACCCCCACCGGGATCTCGTTGATGACCGTGTTGTTCTCAAGGTTGATGGCTGTGACCAGGTTGTCATCCTCGTTGGCGACGTAGAGCCGCTTGCCGTCGGGCGACAGCACGAACAGCTCGGGGTCCGGCCCGGACGGCAGCGTACCGACGATCTCGTAGGTCTTGGTGTCGATCACCTCGATGGTGTCGTCATCGCTTGCGCAGACGTAGATGAACTTCCCGTCCTGGCTGATGGTGATGCCGCGCGGCCGGTTACCGGTCTCGATGGTCTTCACCACCTCCTTGGTGTCGGTATTGATGACAGTGATCGAGTTGCCTTTCTCATTCGACACATATGCAAGATAGGCCGACGCGGGCAGGCTCGATAGGGCGGTGAAGCCAAGGCAGGCAGCAGCAAATAGAGCGGGTCTGGGCATGGAATGGTACCTTACTGTGAAGCGGATCAATTGAGTTTGCAGGCCGATTCCGGCCTGTCGTAGCCCAGCGTATCAAGCTCGCTGAACTGGTGGAGGAAGCCCTCCTGCGGCGAGACCGAAACCACGTTCAACCCGTCTGCCAGCAACACCGGCTGGCGCAGCTGCAGGTTCCAGGGCCGCATCGTCACCTTCTGCCCCTTGAACGCAGCAACGGAGAATTCCGGGTCCTTGATGAATGCTTCGATCTTGGCTGGCTCAGCTGATTTCGTGCGCGTTGCAGCCTCGCCAACCATGCGCACCGCGGTCCATGCCTGCATGTCGATGCCAGTCATCCGCCGGCCTGCCGCCTTCTCGAAGCGGTTCTGGATCTGGGCTGCGCCCCAGCCTTCAAACGATGGATGCCAGCTGACCGGCTTCAGCCCGGCAGACCCGGCAACAGGCCGGGGCAGCCACGTGCGATAGGGAAGGTAGGTGGCAAAGACCTCGCTCTCGTCGGCGGCCACCAGCACATCATAGTCCTCGGTGTCCTGGGTGAACGCCGGGATCTGTTTCTGCACCAGTACATGACCGGAGTCGGACTGGCGAGCACCGCCGGTGTCGACAAATTCCTTCTCTGCGACGATCTTTGCCCCGTAGCGCTTGGCGGCCCGGCGCAGCGCATCGGCCAGCGCCTTGTCGTTGGGGTTTGAGCCATGCACCAGGAACCAGTTGCGCCATTGCTTCCAGATCATGTACTGCGCCAGCCCGTCAGCCAGAATGGCACGGCTCGGCGCGGTATGGATGACGTTGGTCCGGCAGTCTTCGTTGCGCAGCCGGTCGTCTGTCGCGCCAGCGTTAAAGATGATGACGTCCTTGCCCTTGAAGTGATCCGATGCCTTCAGGACGTCGCCAGCGGACACGTCCAGCACCATGAACCGGAACCCCTGACCATACAGCTTGTCGAGAGCGGGAATAATGTCGTCACCCGGCTTCAGCCGCACGTCTTCCAGGCTGAATTCCTGGTTCATGAACCGGCCGGTGGTGTTGTTGTCGCTGATGCCCACTTCGGCACCTGCAACGCCCAGGTTGTCCGGCGACTGGTCGAGCACGGAGATGGTCAGCCGGCCCTTCTCGAAAGTGTGCAGGTAGCCGATACCAATCTTGTCGGCAGCACTCGCAGACACGGCTGCGACAGCGGCAAGACTTGCTGCAAATGCGATGGAGGCGCCGTGTTGTAACAGTTTACGGAAAGACAATACTCAACTCCCCATTCGCACTTATTATGTTCTTATAATTTAATATTATCAAGGCGATGTATAAATTGATTGCAGCTTTGTCACAGGGTGTCAATAGATTGAACCTGCCGCTTCAAACGTGTAATAAAAGTTCAAAGGCAGAGGCCCGGCAGCCGGGGCCGTCAAACCTGTCAGGCATGGGAGACACTGGTGAAGCGCGACTTGAAGCTGATCTTTGCGGCGCTGTGGATGTCCCTGTTCATGTCATCCACGATATTGGTCGCCGCGTCCGTGCCTGCCAGTGCGCAGGACGCCATTGTGAGAGCCGGGGTGCTGAAGTTCGGCACCGTGAACTGGTTGCTCGACACGGTCCAGCATCACAAGCTCGACGCGAAGCACGGCTACCGGCTGGAGCAACTGGAACTGGCGCGGCGAGACGCCACGTCCGTGGCGCTGCTGGCCGGTGAGGTCGATACCATCGTGGCCGACTGGTTCTGGGCGTTGCGCGAGCGCAGTGCGGGTGAGCCTCTTGTGTTTCACCCATATTCGCGCACGCTGGGAGCCCTGATCGTCAAGCCGGACGGCGGCATCAGCTCGCTGGCAGACCTGAAGGGCAAGCGCATTGGCGTGGCTGGCGGGCCGCTTGACAAGAGCTGGCTGCTGATGCGGGCCTGGGCCGAGGCGCAAGGCGCCGGGGACCTGATGCGCGAGGCTGAACCGGTGTTCGCCGCACCGCCCCTGCTGGCGGAGAAGATGCGCTCGGGCGAACTGGATGCGGTGCTGATCTACTGGCACTTCGCGGCCAAGCTGGAAGCAGCGGGTTTCAAGCAACTGTATGGCGTGGACGATGCCATGCGCGGGCTGGGCATGGACAACCCGCCACCGTTGATCGGCTTCCTGTTCCGCAAGCCGGCCACGGCCGCCGAACAGGCAACCTGGCGAGGGTTCGTCGCGTCGCTGGACGAAGCCTCTGCCTTGTTGCTCGAAAGCGATGCCGAGTGGGAACGTTTGCGGCCTGTGATGAACGTCCAGACCGATGCCGAGTTTGAGCAGCTGCGCAAGCGTTTCCGTGAAGGCCGCCTTAATGGCTGGGACGCCGCCAGCACCGGTAATGCCCGCAAGCTGTTCGGCCTGCTGTCCACTGCGGGTGGTGAAAAGGTCACTGGTACCGGCGTCACCTTCGACCCCGCCATCTTTGATACCGGAACCCGTCCGTGACGCCATCGGCCAGCCTTGGAGCAGCCAGGCGCGCGGGCTGGACGGTTGTATCACTGGCCAGCCTGCTGGCGGTCTGGTGGGTGGCCGCGCTGATAGCCGGCAGCCGCTACCTGCCCGGGCCCGATGCGGTGTTCGCAGTGATGGTGCGCGAGGCGCTGGCCGGGGAGCTGTTTCACCACGTCGGCATCACGCTGGCCCGTGTGGCCGCCAGCTTCGCGGTTGCCATGGCAATCGGCTCGGTGATCGGCATCCTGATGGGCCGCCGCCGCCTGCTCGACAGGGTGCTTGATGGCTGGCTGATGTTCTTCCTCAACCTGCCGGCGCTGGTCACCATCGTGCTGTGCTTCATCTGGTTCGGGCTGAACGAGGTGGCAACCATCCTTGCGGTTTCGATCAACAAGATCCCCAACGTCGCCGTCACGCTGCGCGAAGGCGCGCGTGCGCTCGACCGTGACTATGACGAGCTGGCCCGCGCCTATCGCTTTGGCTGGTGGAAGAGCGTGCGCCACGTGGTGCTGCCGCAACTGGCCCCGTACTTCGCCGCCGCTGCACGTTCAGGCCTCGCGCTGATCTGGAAGATCGTGCTGGTCGTCGAGCTGCTGGGCCGCAGCAACGGCGTCGGCTTCCAGATCAACCTCTACTTCCAGCTGTTCGATGTGGCCGGCATCCTCGCCTATGCGACGGCATTCATCATCGTCGTGCAACTGGTCGAGATGCTGATCCTGCAACCCTGGCAAACCGCTGCCGGAAGGTGGCGGCGATGACGGCGCTTCACCTCGACATCAGGCGCAAGGCTTATCCTCGCGATGGCGGCGAGCAGGAAGTCATTCGCGGATTGACGCTCGACATCGCGCCGGGCGAGTTCGTGGCGTTGCTCGGCCCGTCGGGGTGTGGCAAGTCCACCACGCTGCAGATCGCTGCCGGGCTGGATACAGACTTCGAGGGCAAAGTGTCGCCGGCGGCCGGGGCAGGGCAGACCATGGCCTATGTGTTCCAGCAGCCGCGTCTGCTGCCTTGGCGAACCGTGCAGCAGAACATAGAGCTGGTGTTCGACCAGCCCGGCCAGCACACCGCTGACATTGCCGACACACTGGAAGCGATGGATCTGGGTGACGCGGTCACGCTGTTTCCGGGGCAATTGTCACTGGGCATGCAGCGCCGTGTGGCCCTGGCCCGGGCATTCGTGCTCAAGCCGGATTTGCTGTTGATGGATGAACCGTTTGTATCGCTGGATGAAAGCCTCGCGTCACGGCTCAGGGGCGTATTGTCGGCCATGCTTGAACGCCACCCCGCCGCAGTACTGTTCGTCACCCACGACTGGCGCGAAGCCGTCAACCTGGCAGACCGGCTGGTGTTCATGGGCGGCAGCCCGGCAACCATGACGGCACAGGTACAGGTCGACCTTCCAGCCAGTGTCCGCAACGATCCGCGCGCCCAGGATGCGTTCCGCCAGCGCCATCTCGCGGCTATGCCTGACATGACACAGGATGATCGGTAGATCACACCTGTGTGATGGCAAGACAGCCGGTTTTCCCGTATAATGGTCATCACGTCCGCCTGCCGGGCATTCCCGCAGGTTTCCGGCAACGGCAATGGAGGTTACTTATGCGCAAGTTCATCACTGCTGCAGCCATGTGCGCTGCCATTGTGCTTCCAGCGTTGGCGCTGCCTGCGCATGCCGAGGACCTGCCGCCGGAAACCACCTGGCAGTCGATCAAGGCGGACATTTTCGACAAGACGGAGTTTCTCAACGGCGAGAACCTGATGCGGCTTGATGCACCGTACCGTGCCGAGGATGCTGCCATCGTGCCCATCTCGATACATGTGCAACCGGGCGCCGGTATCAGGAAGGTGACCGTGGTGATTGATGAGAACCCGGCACCCATGGCAGCCCGATTCACCTTTGGCCCCGGTGCCGCCAATTCGTCATTTTCGTCGCGCTACCGGGTGAACGCCTATTCATGGGTGCGCGCCATTGCCGAGACCGATGATGGCAAGCAGTACATGGTCAAGCGTTTCGTCAAGGCGTCCGGCGGCTGTTCCGCCCCTGCCAGCAAGGACGCCGATGCGGCAGCCGCGCTGATGGGCAAGATGAAGTTCCGCACCTTCCAGCCCGGCGAGACGAAGGTGCTTGATCAGTCGAGCGGCGTGCGCGAGGCGCAGATCATGATCCGTCATCCCAACAGTTCAGGGTTGCAGATGGACCAGGTGACAATGCTGCACATCCCGGCGCGGTTTCTCGATACAATCGAGGTCAAGCGCGGCGGTGAGCTGGTGCTCAAGGTCGACGGCGGCATCTCGCTGAGTGAAGACCCGAACATCCGGTTCTTCTACAATGCAGCCGGCAAGGGCGATTTCTCGGTCAAGGCAACCGATACCGATGGTGCGAGCTTCGAGCAGACCTGGCCCGCTGCCACTGCCAGCGCTGGCTGACGGCAGCATTACATCAGAAGCAGCGGATTTCAGCCTCGGCTTGTGCCCGGCGCAGCTTGTCGACGCGGCCACGCATCATGGGCGATGTACGGAAGATCGAGGTGTTCTCGCCGCCCTTTTTCTCGACCATCAACACCGTTTCCGCATTGACGTAATCGTCATAGGGCAGGATCGACGCGATGAGGTCGATCGAGCATGAGCACCGCTCCAGTGCCTCGCGGGTATCGCCGTTCACGGCCATGCAGCCGAACACATAATCCGCGCGGGTGTTGGTGGGGTAGTCGTTGATGAAACCGGCCTGCTGCTGAGCATTCCCGGCGCCGCTCATGCCAACTACCAGACCTGATGCGAACAAGGTCGCAAGCGCCACCCTTGCACGGGATCTCATTTCAGCACCTCCTTCTGCGCATAGATCATGTCCTGCTGCTTCAGTGGCGTGCCGGGATCATTCGCGGCAGGGATGATGCTCGACACCCGGTACAGCCCACCTGGCACGCCGTCCGACACGACGAATTCATAGCGCGTGGCGGCATACTCCGGCAGCTTCGCCATGTTGGGGTCACCCATGAACGGCGTTATGGTGATCTTGTGGCCATTGACGGTCTTGCCGTTGAAGTCGAACGAAACTTCCTCAACGGTTGCCTTCTCGCGCATTGCCTTGCGGATCTTGTTGCGGAAGTAGGCCGGCTGGCCGCCAAGCCGCCGCTGCATCTCGAAGGTGTCCTGCTCAAGCATGATCATCACGGCCGGGTTGCCAACCGTATGCACGAACGGGCCAATGTTGCGTTCGCGCGGGCCGGTATAGATCTTCAGGTAGGCGGACCGCTTCGAAGCGTCGAAGTCATCCGGGCGTACTTCCAGCCGGATGGTATCTGACAGCTTTGGCCCGAACCGGCTTTCATCGATGGTGGTCCGGTCATAATTGTAGATCAGTGCCTCGTTCGGCGTGACGTCGGTCAGGTATGGCGTGTCGAACAACAACCCCGCCGCCGTCGGTTCGCCAGCCGCGAAGACCGGTGCCTGAACCATGCACGCGGCAATGATGGCAGCGCCGGCCAGGGCCTTGAGTGTGTGTCGCACCATGTCAGGTAGATCTCCCAATTCAAACTTGTGTCATGTCAACCGACCACAGGTGGCCTTGGGCATCAAGGCTGATTATATTGACATGGCGATTGATTTCACGAGCCGGGGCAGCAAGGAGACAGACCATCAACATTGCCACCATAGCAGCAGAGCTTATGGCGGTCATTGCGGCCATAATGAGCCAGTCAAATCCCGGCGTGCAGGTGACGGCTCCCGCACCGGTGATCGAGGCGCTGGCGGCAGATGATTTGCAACAGCGAGCCTGCGGTCGCAAGTGCAACGTTCTCGCCTGGTATTCTCCGGACGGCATTATCTATTATGATGATCGCATGCGCCCGGACGTCAATCCGGTTGCACGTGGCATCCTGCTGCACGAGCTCGTTCATCACGTGCAGAAGCAAACGCTGGGAACCAACTCCACCAACTGCAAGGAATGGCTGCGCCGCGAGCGTGAGGCCTACCTCATCCAGTCGCAATGGCTGTTCAACAACGGCATCGATCCGGCTTCGCTGAGCTGGCAGATCAAGACCCTGCAGTGCCACCCGATGGCGTTTGGTGGCGGGCAGGCGCAACGGGCTCCCCAGTCTGAAGAATGACTGGCCTCAGGGTTTCGAGAACATGAAACCCTTGCCGCGTACCGTGCGCACGCAGGCGCGTGCGTCCGGCGACAGCGTGCCGAGCTTGCGCCGCAAGTAGCCGACATAGACATCCACCACATTCAGCGCCACGCCGCCTTGCGACTGCCAGAGCGCGTCAAAGATCGTCTCGCGGCTGATCGGCACGGATTCACTGCGCATGAGGTAGACCAGCAGGTCGGCCTCGCGCTCGGTCAGCGTGACCTTTTCGCCATCCAGGTGCACCTCGCGCAGTTCCGGATCGAATGACATGCGCCCGGCAACGATCATGCTGGCGCTGTTGTCGGGATTTTCGTCGTGGCGGCGGCGCTGCTGGGCCTGGATGCGCGCCAGCAACTCCTCGAACGCGAATGGTTTGACCACGTAATCGTCAGCTCCCGACGACAGCCCGTCCACACGGTCGCTTACGGCATCGCGCGCAGACAGCATGATGATGGTCGCGGCATGATGCTGCTTGCGCAGGGTGCGGCACACCTCGATGCCGGACTGGCCGGGCAGCATCACGTCCAGCACGATGACCGGGAAGTTTGCCCCGCGCACCTTCTCCAGTGCCGCCTCGCCGGACGTTGCATGCACGGGCTCAAATCCTTCCGCCTTGAAGTTGCGCACCAGAAGCGAGCCGATGTCCGGATCGTCTTCAACGATCAGCACTTTCATGATTTTTGTTCCCCGTCGTGATGTTGCTGTGCGAGTGGCAGACGGATGGTAACCGCCAGGCCCTGACCGGGCTCATTGTTGGCGAGGCTGATCTGGCCACCGTGCTCCTCGATCACCCATCGTGCCAGGTGAAGGCCAATGCCGAACCCGTCGCTGCCGGCGGTTGACGAGCCTTGCACGAACCGGTCGAATACCCGTTCCATGTCACGTGCGGCAATGCCCGGGCCCTGGTCCACAACCTCGACGACGGCGTTGCCGGTTGCTGCCTGCGCGACGACGTTGATGCGGGTGCCTTCGCCGGAGTATTTCACGGCGTTGATGATCAGTCCGGAAATGACCTGGCGCAACCAGTCCCGGTCACCCTGGACCAGCAGGGGTTCGGGTGCAGGTGCGCGATGCAGCGTGATGTTGCGCCGCCGTGCCGTGGCAACTTCTCCGGCAACGGCTTCTCCTGCCACAAGATTGATATCGACCAGCGTATCCTGAAGATCAAGTTTGCCGCTTTCAGAGCGTGCCACGCGCAACATGTCGTCGACACGCCGCCGCAACTCGCGCACCCGGACAAGGATCGTCTCGAACGACTTGCGCATCCCGGCAGCGCCGGGCCGGGTGCCTGGCTTGAGATTGAATTCAGCTTCTCCCTGGACCACGGTCAGCGGTGTGCGCAGTTCGTGGCTGATGTCGGCGAAGAACTTGCGCCGGTTGGCGTCGATGGTTTCGAGCCGGGCATTGACCTGCCGAAGGTCACCGGTCTGACGGTCAACGGTAGCCTGCAGGTCGGCCTGGGCTGCACGCAGGTCTGCCTCGCGGCCGGCAAGGTTGTCGGCCATCAGGTTGAACCGGTTCATCAGTTGCGTCAGCTCATCATTGCCCGACGGCGTCAGCCGCCGTGTCAGGTCGCCGCCAGCAATGGCTTCGGCGCCTGAAATGGTTTCATCGATGCGCCGCAACAGGGGCCGGCCAACCAGAAACCACGTTGCAATGAATGCGAGCAGGGCCAGCGCGGCAACGGCAACCGCGATGCGGATCAGCTGCGTCCGCAACTGCGCGACCTGCCGGTTTGTGACGGCGATGAGCTGGCGTTCGCTGTCGATCGCCTGCACCAGCATCGGCGACATCGCGACACCGAAGGCATTAAGCGCACCGTCGCCCCGCTGCAGGGCACCGGGGTCCGGCCCGAGCCCGAGCATGGTGCGGTGCAGGTTGTCGAACTGCGCTTTCATGCGCGATAACACCAGCCCCTTGGTCGCCGCAAGGGACTTGCCGTCACCGCTGGCCCTGTCAACCTCCGCCACGTTGAGTGACAGCAGGCTGGAGAACGCATTGCGCACCGGGTCCACCTGCTGGCGCAGCCGCAGCTTGCCTTCGTCATCCAGATTGCCGGTCGCGAGCATTGCCTGGGTGGCCGAGCGGTAGTCGCTCAACCGGCTGGCCAGCGTGATGTAGCCCTCGATGCGCTCCTGGGCCGCCTGAGACCGGTCGATGAGCTGTTGCGAACTGGACAGGCCATAGAACAGCAGCCCGGCTGACAGCGCCGTCACCGAAGCCGCCACGGCCAGCAGGATGATGATGCGCGTTCTGAGCGAGCCGGTAACCGGCAGGGCATGGCTGGTCATGGCCGGGGGCCTTGGCTGATGAAATTGCCGAAGGCGCGCGGGCCGTCGCCCACCTTCACCTCGCCGGTGATTTCCAGCGAGGTTGCATCGATCCGGTTGACGGTATTGTCGAACCAGTTGGCAACCAGCACCGACTTGCCGTCCCCGGTCGTCGCGATGCCCTCCGGGTACTCGCCAGTTTCAAGCGTCTTGATTACCTCCCAGGTGCCTGCGTTGAACACAGAAACACTGTTGCCATACTGGTTGGTGGCAAAACCGCGCCCGGCCGCAAACGCCACGGCATAGGGTCGTTCGCCCACGGCAATGCTGGCAACGGCTTTGGCGGCGTTCGCGTCGATGATGGTGATGCTGTTGCTGCCCACATCCGCCGTGGCAAGGTACGCGCCGTCGGGCGTGTAGGTGACGCCGAACGGCCGCACACCGGTCTTGACCGTGTGCATCAGCGACCCGGTCGCAGTGTCGAACAGCGAAACCTGGTCGCTGTCACGATCGGCGCTGGCCAGTACCTTGCCATCGGGCGAGACGGCAAGTCCCGAGGGTGATTTTCCGGTTGGCCAGGTGCCGGTGACCGTTCCCGATGCCGCGTCGATCACGAAGATGCGGTGTTCATACCAGTCAGCGACATAAACTGTGCCGCCATCAGGATGAACCGCGATACCCAAAGGCCCGCCCTCAAGCTGCACCCGCTGGACCACGGTGCGGGTCAAGGTGTCCACAACGCTCATCACCTTGCTTTCGGGGCTGGTAACATAGACCCGGCTGCCATCCGGCGACACCGCCACGCCTGCCGGCTTGCCGCCAACCTCTATGGTGGCAGCAACCGTCATCTGTGGCAGTTCGACCACGCTGACCGTTCCGGCAGGCTGGTTGGTGATGAAGGCAAGCTCGCCCGCACGCGCGCTGCAGGTGCCGGCCACCAGCATGGCAAGCACCATCAGCCCGGCAGGCAACTTGTGGCGAGATGCCACCGGCGTCAGCTTCCGCCTTTCTCGATATCCTTCTTCAACTGGTCGAGCCCCGCCCGGTAGACGGCCTTGACGGCGGCAACGGCTGCCTCGTCGTTCAACTCGGCCGGCGGGTCGTTGTTGGGGTAGCCGCGATAGAACGCGCCGCGCCATTCGACGGTAGACTTGCCGTTGCCCGCATCGCTCACGGTGAGGTGTGAGGAGTAGTTGGTCACCGGCAGCACCTTCACGTCCACAGCAGTGATGCGGTAGGAGTAGGTCATCTTGTCGGCATCGTACTTGTACAGGACCTCGTCGATGGTGGCCTTACCCTCGTCATCGAGAATGAGCTTGCGGGTGGCGTTGATATCATTGCCGCCCTGGCCTTCGGTTTTCTTGACCGCAGGATGCCACGACAAGTCCTGGAAATTGCCGATCCGCTCCCAGACCTTGGCCGCAGGCGCGTTGATCTCGACAGTCTCCGTGGTTTTCTGCCGGGTAGGGCCATGCGCCAGTGTTGCGCCGGCGCCAAGGCTTATGGCCAGGGCCAGCAAAAAGGTCCGCCTCGCGTACATTCGGGTTCCTCCGGTTTGTGTGGCTGTCTGCGCAGCCCGTTGCTATGGTGCTGATCGTACAATCGACACTTGCCGATTTGCTACAGGTTTACCACAATCCGGACAAGCTGACCGGCTAGTGATCCGCAACAAGCAGCAGGCAAGGTTGACGTAACGCTCTGGCATGGCTGTTTCGCGCGTGCGTAATGGCGCTGTTGTTGCATCGCACCTTTGTTTCTGGTGCAATGCATCAAAATTCACACGTCTACTGATGATCAGGTCTGACTCATGAAAAAGCGTATCTTCGGTACGCTAGCGGTTGTTATTGCCCTTGCTGTGTGCGGCGGGGTGATCTGGTTCAACTTCTTCCGGCAGGAAATGATTGGGCAGTTCTTTGCCAACCAGAAGCCGCCAGCCCAGGTGGTCTCGACCATCGTCGTGGAGCCGACGGACTGGACGCCCGGCATCAGCGCCATCGGCACTGCCATTGCCGCACAAGGTGTGCAGCTTGCCGTGCAGGCCAATGGCCTGGTGACGCGGATCGGGTTCAAGGCCAACAACAAGGTCGAGGCAGGACAGGTCGTCGTGCAGCTGGATGATGCGATCGAGCTTGCTGACCTGCTGGATGCCGAGACGGCGGTGAGGACCGCAGAAGCAGCCGAGTCCCGCTCGACCCGGCTCAAGCGGTCGGGGTTCGATTCCCAGGCTGCTCTCGACAAGGTAACGGGCGACCTGGATGCTGCCCGCTCCAAGCTTGCCCGCACCCGGGCGGCCATCGAGCAGAAGTCCCTCAAGGCACCTTTCACCGGCACCATCGGCATCCCGCGCATTGATCTTGGCCAGTACGTGTCAGCGGGCACGGTCGTGGCGACCTTGCAGGACCTCGACAACATGAGCGTCGACTTTGCCGTGCCCGAGCAGTTCATCACAAAGGTGTCCATCGACCAGAACGTTCAATTGGGGTTTACCGAAAACAGGATGGACCTGTCCGGCAAGATCATCGGCATCGATCCTCGTGGTGATCCGCAGACGCGCCTGGTCAACGTGCGCGCCAGCATAACGGCTCAGGACGTCGAGAAGATTATCCCGGGTCGCTTCCTGCACGTGCGGGTGGAGTTGCCGAAGGAAGACGGCGTGATTGCCGTGCCGCAAACCGCCGTGGTCACCTCGCTGTACGGCGACTACGCCTACAAGGTGGTGGATGGCGAGGGTGATGCGCTGAAGCTGCAACAGGTGTTCGTCCAGACCGGCCGGCGTGAAGGCCGCCTGATCGAGATCACCGGCGGTCTGGCATCCGGCGACACGATCGTGACGTCAGGCCAGAACAAGCTGCAACCGGGTGGTACCGTCACCGTGGACAACGCCATGGACATCACCAAGGCCGAGGCCACCATGCAGGGCAAGGAACCGGAGTGAGCGCGCGATGAGCTTCACTGACACATTCATCCGCCGTCCGGTCCTGTCATCGGTCATCTCGCTGCTGATCCTGTTGCTGGGCCTGCAAGGCATCCTCAACCTGCAGGTGCGCGAATACCCGGAAGTCCAGGAAACAACCGTTACCATCACCACGGTGTACGTGGGGGCCTCGGCTGACCTCATCCAGGGGTTCATCACCACGCCCATCGCCAAGGCGGTGATCAGCGCAGAAGGCGTCGACTATGTCACGTCGTCAAGCCGGCTCGGCGTCAGCACCGTCACCGTGCAGATGAAGCTGAACGCCGATCCGAACGCGGCTCTCACCGAAGTCAACGCCAAGGTGCAGGCGGTGCGAGCGCAGCTTCCTCAGGAGGCTGAAGACCCCGTCATCGCCAAGGGGACCGGGCAGACCTTCGCGCTGATGTACCTTACCTTCGCCAGCCCCAAGCTGACGCCAGAGCAGGTGACGGAATACCTCGTGCGGGTGGTGCAGCCACGCCTGTCCACACTGGAGGGTGTTGCTGATGCGCAGATCCTCGGCGGGCGGGATTTCGCCATGCGCGTCTGGATCGACCCGCTGCTGCTGGCATCGCGCGGCGTGACGGCGTCCGACGTGGTGGCAGCCATCCGCTCTGCCAACTTCCTGTCGGCACCGGGCAAGACCAACAACGACTTTGTTGCCTATTCGCTCAATTCGCAAACCACGCTGCAGACGCCGGAAGCCTTCGGGTTGCTGCCGCTCAAGTCCAATGGCGACGAGATCGTGCGCCTGCGCGATGTGGCGCGCGTTGAGCTGGGCCCGGAAAACACCGACGTGAAAGTCATGTTCTCTGGTCGTGAAGGCACGTTCATTGGCGTGACAACCACGCCCACGGCCAACCCGCTCGACGTGGCAAAACTGGTCCATGCCGAGGTCGAGGAGATGCAGCAGTCCTTGCCTGAAGGCATGACCGCCGAGGTGGTCTACGATGCGTCCAGCTTCATCGAGGCCTCGATCGAGGAGGTCTTCAAGACCATCGCGGAAGCGGTGGTGATCGTGGTGCTGGTCATCCTTTTGTTCCTGGGTTCGTTTCGCTCGGTCATCATTCCGGTGGTCACCATTCCGCTATCGCTGATCGGCGTCTGCGTGTTCCTGTATGCGTTCGGTTTCTCGCTCAACCTGCTGACGCTGCTTGCCATGGTGCTGGCCATCGGGCTGGTGGTCGATGACGCCATCGTGGTGGTGGAAAACATTCACCGCCACATCGAGGAAGGCTACACACCCACCGATGCGGCCATCGTCGGCATGCGCGAGATCTTCGGTCCCATCGTGTCGATGACCATCACGCTGGCGGCCGTCTACGCGCCCATCGGCTTTGCCGGTGGTCTGACCGGGGCCTTGTTCCGCGAGTTCGCGTTCACGCTGGCCGGCGCCGTCATCATATCCGGTATTGTCGCAGTTACCCTGTCGCCGATGATGGCATCGAAACTGCTGAAGCCCCACACCGACGGCGGACCCACCGGGTTTGCGGGGTTCGTGGACCGCACGTTCGACAGGGTCGAGCGGCGCTACCGCCGCATGCTGAGTGCCACCCTTAATGTGCGCTGGGCGACCTTCATCATGGTCGTGGCATTGCTCGGCACCACCGGGTTCATGTTCCTCAACACGTCGTCCGAACTGGCACCGGAAGAAGACCAGGGCGTGTTCCTCGGCATCGTCAACGCGCCGAAATATGCCAACGCCGACTACACCAACTTCTATGTCCGCGAGTTTCACAAGCTGCGTGATGAACTGCCCGAGGTCCAGGACAGCTTCTCCATCGTTGGCACCGATGGCGGTGGCGGCGCCTTCATGGGCTTCAAGCTGAAGACGTGGGCTGATCGTGCCGACATTCCGGCTGCAGAAACCAAGCAGAAGATCCAGAATGCGCTGAACAAGAGCCCCGGCGTGCAGGGCTTCATCTTCTCGCGTCCATCGCTGCCCGGAACCGGTGGCGGCCTGCCGGTGCAGATGGTCATCCGCTCGCTGGGCAGCCCCGAGCAGGTGTTCGAGATCGGCGATGAAATCCGCAAGAAGGCGCAGGCCAGTGGCAAGTTCATCGTGGTGCAGAACTCCATGTCGTTCGAGACGCCTCAGGCCCGCATCATCATTGATCGTGACAGGGCGGCTTCGCTTGGCGTGCCGGTCAGCGATATCGGCTCGACGCTGGGAGCGCTGGTCGGCAATGCTCAGGTGTCCAAGTTCGACCGCGACAACCGCAGCTATGACGTGATCACGCAGGTACCGCAGGAGGATCGTCTCAACCCCGAATTGCTGGGCAAGTACTACGTGCGCTCGGCATCGGGTTCAATGATCCCTCTGTCTGCGCTGGTGAGTTTCGAGGCGCGCGCTGCCCCTGCTGCCGTCGAGCAGTTCAACCAGCTCAACTCGGCAACGATTTCAGCCGTGCCACTGCCGACGGTGACAAGCGCCGACGGCCTTGCAGCCATCGAGCAGATCGCACGCGAAACCATGCCGGAAGGCTTCTTCCTCGACTATATCGGCCAGTCCCGCCAGGAGAAGATCGCCGGCAACACCCTGCTGGTCGCCTTCGGTCTGGCCGTGCTGATCATTTACCTGGTGCTGGCAGCGCAGTTCGAAAGCTTCCGCGATCCGTTCATCATCCTGATGTCTGTACCGTTGTCGCTGTTCGGCGCGATGTTGTTCCTCAACATGGGGCTCGGCACGCTGAACATCTACACCCAGGTTGGCCTGATCACCCTGATTGGCCTGATCACCAAGCACGGCATCCTGATGGTGGAATTTGCCAACGAGCAGCGCCGCGAAAAGGGGCTGGGCCGGCGCGAAGCCATTGAGCGGGCAGCCGAGGTTCGCCTGCGCCCGATCCTGATGACCACGGCAGCCATGGTGCTGGGCGTCATTCCGCTGCTGGTCGCATCAGGGGCCGGGGCGGCTGCGCGGTTCTCGATGGGACTGGTAATCTGCTCTGGCATGGCCATCGGCACGATCTTCACGCTGTTCGTGGTGCCGATGTTCTACACGCTGATTTCTGCCCGGAAGATCAACAAGCTCGAGACATCCGCGCCCGTCGTGCCAGCTCACACAGAAGCGCCAGCAGCCGCCACATGACCGGCGTTCGCTACTTGGCGTTCTTGTAGGCGATGATCGACAGGTAGCGGGCTGGCAGCTTGCGCAGCTGTTCCGGGCCATGCGGCGCATCAGCATCGAAGAACAGCGTGTCGCCGGGCTTGAGCAGGAAGATGTTCTTGCCGTGCCGGTAGTCCACTTCGCCCTCGAGCATGTAGATGGTCTCGATGCCTTCGTGCTGGAAGGTCGGGAACACGTCCGAGTCCGAGTTCAACGTGATGAGGTATGGTTCGACCACAACGCCGCTGGCGTTCTGGCCGAGGTGGCCCAGCAGGTTGTACTGGTGGCCGGCCCGTGTGCCGCGGCGCTCCATCTCAACGCCTTCACCAGACTTGGTGTGGACCGCATTATGCACGTCCTCGAACCGCCGGAAGAACGAGGTCACCGGCACGTTGAGCGCGTGCGAAAGGGTTTGCAGGGTGGTGAGAGAGGGCGAAGTATTGCCGTTCTCGATCTTCGACAGCATGCCGATTGACAGGCCCGTCCGCCTTGACAGTTCGGCAACGGTCATGCCGGCAAGGTTCCGGAAGGTGCGGACTTCGCGTCCGATGGCGACTTCAAGAATATTCTCCCGCTCGTCGCGAACCCGGTGGGGATCCTGCGCAAATACCGGCGAAGACATGAGACCTCCCATCGGGCGAATGATCTTGCGATATCATCGAATCCGCGATGATTTTTCCTGACAGTAAACAGGTTTCGCAGGGAACTCAACGTGCAGGGTTGCCGTTTCCAGGTCTTGTCAGAGGCCGGCCAATGTCGCGCCGAGAGCGAAAGCGGTGCAAATGCCGATGACTGCCCCAATCACCAGAAACATTTCGCCGCCATGAGCCTGGTCCGTACGGGCCACAGGTTTTTTGGAGCGCTTCGTCATGTCGTCACAAATCCTTCCGTAGTCTCAAAAAGGTTCAATTCACCACGACCTGTACGTCAAATCACATGGTTCGGGTCGAGCGGCTGTAGTATCTGAACGCACTTGCAGCATGTCGGGTTCCGGTACGGAGTAATGTTATGCAGGTTCTGCGGTTGTTTTACGTAAGTGTGGCTACGGGTGACCTGGATCTGGAAGAGGTTCTGGCAATGGCCAGGAAAGCTGACGATGCCAACCGGGCGCTCGACATCTCGGGATCGCTCGCCTACGAGGCGGGGATGTTCGGCCAGGTGCTGGAAGGCCCCGAAACAGCGGTCACGGCATTGCTTGAGCGGATCAGGAACGATCCGCGCCATTCGGACCTGTCGGTTCTGAAATCAGGCTTCTTCGACAGCCGTGTGTTTCCGGACAGCGGCATGCGCATCACCATTGGCGATGCATACAGCCCGATGACAGAGGCGTTTGCCCTGTCCTGAAGCAGAACATGCCGCTACTGAGCGCAGTCGCGGCACTTGATGGCGTAGGGAACCGCGTTCAGGCGGGCTTCGGAGATTTCCCCGCCGCAATCGACACAGATGCCGTAAGTACCATTCTCGATCCGCTCGAGGGCCGCGTCGATGGCCCGGATTTCGTTGAGGCCGGCCTGTCCCACGCCTTCAAGAACCTCGTCGCCTTCGCGTTCGGTGGCGCGTTCCTCGTCGTCGGGATCCGATGGCTTTTCAAGTTCCTGTTCGATTTCTTCAAGCCGCCGTTGCAATTCCGCGCGGTGATCGCGAAGCAGTTTCTCGTAGTGCGCTGTAACCAGCATGGTGCGTTTGTCTCCTTGGCGTGCTCGCTGCAGGTGGGTCATTCGTTGGCCAGAAGGGCCGCGATCTGGTCTTTCAGGTGCAGCCGCTGCTTGCGCAGGCCGGTTGAGCGTTCATCGCTGGCAGGCTCAATGCCGGATTCGATGCGGTGAATCTCACGGTTTATCTCGTGATATTCATCCGAGAGTTTTGCAAAATGGGCATTGGAAATCTTTAGTTCGTGCAACTTGGCGGTGTGGTTCGGAAACTCTTTGGCAAGTTCGTGCGGTACGTGGGACAATGTTCTCGTATCCTGCTGATATGGTTGCTCTGATGACCCAATGCTAGGGGCATGGGTGGCAGCCTGCCTTGACCTAGGTCAAGCACAGGGCCACAGCCTCATCTCAGCGGACGCGTGCCGGTGACCCAGGCAACGAGCGCCTGGCGTTGCCCCCACAGCACCGGACTGGCCCGGTGCCACAGGTGCGAGGGAAACACCATGCCATCGCCACGCTTGCGCGAGGCCTGCCGGTCCTTGTTGCGTGCCCAGACGTGCAGGTTGCCGCCACCATAGGCGGAAGGGTCTGTCAACTGAACCGAGATGGTGAGCTTGCGCAAGCTGAACTGCGGCACCCCTGAATCCATGTGCCGGGCAAAGTGGTTCAGGAACCGGTAGGTGATGAACTGCGGCATTTCCAGCGCGGCCAGCTCAAACTTCCAGATGTCCCGGTTGAGGTCTTCGGCCACGCTGTAGAGCCGCTCATGGATCCACGCCGTCTCGTTCGTATGGGGCATGTGCGCGACGCTGCACACGCGCTGGGTCAGGCGTTGCAGCCCGCCTGATCCGGCCGCGTGCGGCTTTGCTGCGGTCAACCCGTTGCCGATGGCGATGATGCGCTCACACTCATCCGCGCTGAACACTGGTACTGACAGCGCATTTGAGTGACTGCTCAGGTCGGGTTGGCCGTCCGGTTCTTTCAGCACTTACTCCGCGGCCTCCGCATACGCTTCCAGCGGCGGGCAGGTACATACCACGTGCCGGTCGCCGTACACGTTGTCGACACGCGCAACCGGTGGCCAGTACTTGTCGTCGCGCTGGGTGTGCAGCGGGAAGTATGCCTGCTCGCGGGAGTAGGGCCGTGTCCAGTCTTCCAGCAGGGCGCGGTGGGTGTGCGGCGCATTGCGCAGCACGTTGTTGACCTTGTCCGCGCTGCCGCTTTCCACCTCGGCAATCTCGGCGCGGATCCGGATCATCGCCTCGCAGAACCGGTCGATCTCCTGCTGGCACTCGGACTCGGTCGGCTCGATCATCAGCGTCTCTGGCACCGGCCAGCTCATGGTGGGTGCGTGGAAGCCATAATCCACCAGCCGCTTGGCCACGTCTTCCACGCCGATGCCGGTCTTTTCCTTCACCTCGCGCATGTCGATGATGCACTCGTGCGCCACGTAGCCGCCCGGACCGGTGTAGACGATGGGGAAATGCGCGCCCAGCCGCCGCGCGATGTAGTTGGCGTTGAGGATGGCGACCTGCGTTGCCCGGGTCAGGCCGTCCGCGCCCATCATGGCGATATAGGCCCACGAGATTGGCAGGATCGATGCAGACCCCCATGGCCCTGACGACACCTGCCCGATGGTGGCCCGGCCGTGGGCAGCAGGGTTGACGCCCTCGACCACGTCATGGCCGGGCAGGAAGCGGGCGAGATGTGCCTTGACGCCGATCGGGCCGACGCCGGGTCCGCCGCCGCCATGCGGAATGCAGAACGTCTTGTGCAGGTTCATGTGACACACGTCCGCGCCGATTTCGGCAGGCCGTACCACGCCAACCAGTGCATTCAGGTTGGCCCCGTCGAGGTACACCTGGCCGCCATGGCCGTGGATCGTCTTGCAGATGTCCGTGATGGCTTCCTCGAACACGCCATGCGTGGACGGGTAGGTGACCATCAGGGCGGCGAGGTTGTCCTTGTTGGCCTCGGCCTTGGCCGTGAGGTCGCCAACGTCCACGTTGCCGTGTTCGTCGCACTTTACCACCACCACCTTCAGCCCCGCCATGACGGCAGAGGCCGGGTTGGTGCCATGCGCCGACGACGGGATCAGGCACACGTCGCGGTGGCTGTCGCCATTGGCCTCGTGGAAGGCGCGGATGGTCATGAGGCCCGCATACTCGCCCTGGCTGCCGGCATTGGGCTGCAGCGACACGGCATCGAATCCGGTGATCTCCGCCAGCCAGCTTTCAAGTTCCTCGAACAGTTGCTGGTAGCCTTGCGCCTGCTCCAGCGGACAGAACGGGTGCATGTTGGCAAACTCGGGCCAGGTGACCGGGATCATCTCGGTGGTGGCATTGAGCTTCATGGTGCAAGAGCCCAGCGGGATCATCGACCGGTCCAGCGCGATGTCCTTTGACTGCAGGTGCCGCAGGTATCGCAGCATCCGCGTTTCCGACCGGTACATGTTGAACACCGGGTGGGTCAGGTAATGCGACGTGCGCTGCAGGCTTGCCGGAATGCACTCGGCCAGTTCCTCGTCGATCTGGTCGAGGCTCCAGCCTGCCAGCCCGTTGGTCCTGAAGCATCCCAGCAGCCGCTCCACCTCTGACCGCCTAGTGGTCTCGTCGAACGAGATGCCGATATGGTCGGCATCCACATGGCGCACGTTGATTGTCTGTTCGCGGGCCTTTGCCACCAGCGCGTAGGCGCGGGCAGGGGCACGCACGGTGATGGTGTCGAAAAAGGCATCCGTCGTCACCTCGTAGCCCCACTTCCTGAGGGCATGTGCGGTGATCTCGGCAAACCGGTGGGCGCGTTCGGCGATCTTGGCGATCCCCTTCGGCCCCTGGTAGACAGCGAACATGCCGGCAATCACCGCCAGCAGAACCTGCGCCGTACAGATGTTGCTGGTCGCCTTCTCGCGGCGGATGTGCTGCTCGCGGGTTTGCAGTGCCATGCGCAGGGCAGGGCGGCCTTCCGCATCCACCGACACGCCGATCACCCGGCCCGGCATGGCGCGCTTGAACTCGTCACGGGTGGCAAAGAATGCCGCATGCGGGCCACCATAGCCCATCGGCACGCCGAAGCGCTGGGCCGACCCGACCGCCACATCGGCACCAAGCTCGCCCGGCGGGGTGAGCATGGCCAGCGCCAGCAGGTCCGTCGCCATGATCGACAACGCACCGGCTGCCTTGAGCGCGGCGATCACCTTGCGATAATCGCGCACCTGGCCCGACGATCCCGGATAGGACAGCAATGCCGCAAACACGTCATCGGGCTTGAGGTCGCTTGCTGGGTCACCCACCACGAGTTCAAACCCGAAGCCGCTGGCGCGCGTCTGCAGAACGGCGATGGTTTGTGGATGCGTGTCGGCATCCACGAAGAAGGTGTTCCGGCCCGACTTCGATACCCGGTGCGCCATGGCCATGGCTTCTGCGGCCGCAGTGCCTTCATCCAGTAGCGACGCACTGGCCAGTTCAAGGCCCGTCAGGTCCACGACCATCTGCTGGAAGTTGAGCAACGCTTCCAGCCGGCCCTGGCTCACCTCCGCCTGGTAGGGCGTGTAGGCGGTATACCAGCCGGGGTTCTCCAGGATGTTGCGCAGGATCACCTTCGGCGTGACGCAGCCATAGTAGCCCATGCCGATCATCGACGTGAAAATCCGGTTGCGACTGGCAACCTTGCGCAGGTCAGACAGCGCATTGCGCTCTGACAGCGGTGTCGGCAACTCAAGCGGTCTGTCAGACCGGATTTTCTTCGGAACCACCTTCGACGTGAGGTCTTCCAGGGATGATGCGCCAACCGCCTTCAGCATGCTGGCGATCTCGCTGTCGCGTGGGCCGATATGGCGGGGAATGAAGTTGGCACCTGCTTGCAGGTCGGTCAGGCGGGGGCGTTTGTCAGCCATGGGAAACAGCTTTCGATTTGTTGCCGGATCATTCGGAAGCGGGGCGGGAATGGGTACCTCAGCCCTGTTCCTCAACGAATGCCTTGTAGGCGGCTTCGTCCATCAGGGCGTCCAGTTCGGACGCATCCGACAGCTTCAGCTTGAGGAACCAGCCGTCACCCTCGGGGGCTTCGTTGACCTTGCCGGGCTCATCCGCCAGCACCGAGTTGACCTCGATCACCTCGCCCGAGATGGGCGCGTAGACTTCACTCGCGGCCTTGACCGATTCAACCACAGCCGCCTCGTCGCCCGGTGCCACGGTCTTGCCGATGTCCGGCAGTTCCACGAACACCAGGTCGCCCAGTTGCTCGGCGGCGTGTTGCGTGATGCCAATGGTGGCCACGTCGCCCTCGACGCGGATCCACTCATGCTCCTTGGAATACTTCATTGTCGCCATGTTCAGTCCTCCAGATGAATGCAGGTTTTCCTGCTTGCCTTAAGTCTTGAATGATTTCTGCACGAACGGCAGCTTGACCACCTCTGCCGGCAGCGCCTTGCCGCGCACCATGAGGTCGAGTTTCGTGCCGGGCTTTGCCAGCGCTGGCGGCACGAACCCGAGCGCCACCGGTCCACCCACGGTCGGGCCGAACCCGCCAGACGTAACCATGCCTACCGCAGTACCATCTGCCATGATGACGGTGCCTTCGCGCGCCGGTGCACGGCCTTCGGGCCTGATGCCGGCGATCTTGCGGGAAGGGCCGTCAGCAATCTCGCGCAGGATGCGGGCTGCACCGGGAAATCCGCCTTCCTCGCGCCGGCGCCTGGGGACCGACCATGCCAGTGACGCCTCGACCGGCGACACTGTCTCGTCAAGCTCATGGCCATAGAGCGACAGGCCGGCCTCCAGCCTGAGTGAATCGCGCGCCCCAAGCCCGATGGGCAGCACGTCCTCGTGCGCGGTGAGGGCCGTCCAGAGCGCTTCGGCCTCTCCGGCGGGAACCGAGATCTCGAACCCGTCCTCGCCGGTATAGCCGGAGCGGGTGACGTAAATGCCTTCGCCGTCAAACTGGAACGGTGCTCCGTGCATGAACGGCAGCTTCGCGACACCGGGCACAATGGACACCAGCACCGCCTCCGCCCTCGGGCCTTGCAGCGCCAGCAGTGCGAGGTCCGGCAGCTCTTCCAGCTCGATGTTGGCTGGCAGGTGCGCGCGAAGGTGGGCGATGTCCACCTGTTTGCGCGAGGCGTTGAGCACCATGTAGAGGCCGCCGTCCATGTCCTTCGCGGCCGAGCGGGCAATCATCAGGTCATCGATGCAGCCGCCATCACTGTTCAGCAACTGTGAGTAACGCTGCTGGCCGGGTTCAAGCGATTGCAGGTCTGCCGGTACCAGCGATTCCATCGCCCGCGCCGTGGTGTCGTGGTCCGGCCCTTTCAGGAAGACCTGGCCCATGTGCGATACGTCGAACAGTCCGGCCTTCTGGCGGGTGTGGTTGTGCTCGGCAAGGATGCCGGCCGGGTATTGCACCGGCATCAGGTAGCCGGCGAACGGCACCATGCGCGCGCCAAGCGCCTCGTGCACTGCGCGAAGGGGTGTTTCCTTCAGGGTATCCGGCTGTATTTCGTCCAAGCGCTGTCTCCTGCTGGCCGTGTGTCAAAAGTGGCAGCGCGGCCGGTGGATTCCCCGGTCACACTTGCCCCCTCTGTCAACGACCTGAGAGATTTCGCCGGCCTGGTGGATGGCTGGCTTACGCCCTTCGGTGAGCGGCATTGGCGCCGCTGCTCTCCAGAGATGTCGCCACCATGCGGTCCTTTTGCCTGAGAGTTTCCGGGGCGGTTGCTCCTTCGGCGCCGGGGCGAACCCCGATCTCTTCCGCATGGCGGTTTGTCACGATGTGAGGTTGCCCGCCAAACAGCCTGATTGTCAATGGAAGCCGGTCAGGCGGCCTTGCAGCTACTGCAGATGCCGCGCAGTTCGACGGTGGACTTCTTCAGCGCGAAGCCTGCTTCGGTCGCCAGGTTCTTCAGGCGCTTTGCCAGCGTGGTGTCGGAAATCTCGCTCACCTGGCTGCATTTTTCGCAGATCATGAAGGCGATGGTCTCCTCACCGTCGCAGCCGGGATGGCGGCAGGCAACGAACGCGTTGAGGCTTTCAAGCCGGTGCACCAGCCCGAACTCCACCAGCTTGTCGAGCGCGCGGTAAACCTGCAGTGGTGCCCGGAACCCGTCATCGCGCAGCTGGTCGAGAATCGTGTAGGCGCTGAGCGGACCATCCGACCTGGTCAGGGTGCCCATGACCAGCGACTGGTTCTTCGTCAGATCCGTTGAGGCGTGAACATGTTCGTTCATGGACGCGTTCCCTTGTGAAGCTCGTTGCCGCTGTTGCCGGGATCGGCCGGGGTCTTCGGCGTGCGGCTGAAGGCGGGCAGGATCGACAGGATGAAGAAGCCCAGCGCTGCGACCACAATGCTGGGACCGGCCGGTGTGTCCCATTGCAGTGACCCGAACAGGCCGCTGACAACGGCAGCTACCCCGGCAACAGCCGCCAGCACTGCCATCTGCTCGGGCCCCGAAGAGAAACGCCGCGCGGTCGCGGCTGGAATGATCAGCATGGCCGTGATCAGCAGGACGCCGACAATCTTCATGGATATGGCGATCACCGCCGCCATCAGCAACATGAAGATGATGTTGGAGCGGTCAGGGTTCATGCCTTCGGCTTCGGCAAGCTCACGGTTCACGGTGGCGGCAAACAGCGGGCGCCAGATGGCGGCAAGGATGGCCAGCACCACCGCGCCGCCCAGCCAGATCACGGCGATGTCCGTCCTTGACACGGCGAGGATGTCGCCGAACAGGAAGCCCATCAGGTCCATGCGTATCCACGTCATGAAGGCGAGCGCCACCAGACCCAATGCCAGCGCCGAGTGTGCAAGCAGGCCGAGCAGTGCATCGGCGGACAGCGTTGCCCGCTTCTGCAGCAGCAGCAGCGCAAGCGATACACACGCCGACACACCGAACACGGCGAGTGTGATGTTGATCTCGAACAGGAAGGCTAGAGCCACCCCGAGCAATGCTGCGTGGGACAGCGTGTCGCCGAAATAGGCAAGCCGGCGCCACACGATGAAGCAGCCAAGCGGTCCGGCCACCAGCGCCACGCCGACACCGGCGGCAATGGCGCGCGTGAAGAAGTCGTCAAGCATCGCGCCGGTCCCCCGCATGATCGTGATCGTGATCGTGATCGTGGTCGTGGTCATGGTGATGGCCGTCGCCCGGGTGACAGCTGTCGGCAATGCTGCCGTCAGCATGTTTCACCCTGCCATCCGGCAGATGGGTATGGTCGTGGTTGTGTTCATAGACCGCCAGCGTCGAGGCGGCACGCGCGCCGAACAGGGCCTTGTACTCCGGGCTTGACGCCACCATTGTCGGCGAACCGGAACAGCAGACATGGCCGTTGAGGCAGATCACCTTGTCGGTGGCGGCCATCACCACGTGCAGGTCGTGCGAGATCAGCAGGATGCCGCAGTGCAGGTCATCGCGTATCCGCTTGATCAGGTCGTAGAGCGCAATCTCGCCGGTAAAATCAACGCCCTGCACGGGCTCGTCCAGCACCAGCAGGTCCGGCCGCCGGGCCATGGCGCGCGCCAGCATGACACGCTGGAACTCACCGCCCGACAGGGTCCGCACTTCGGCACCGGTCAGATGTGCGACACCGGTCGCAACCATGGCGGCATCGGCATCGGCCTCGCTCACGTGGCCGGTAAGCCGCATGAAGCGGTTGACTGTCAGCGGCAACGTCCAGTCCACGGTGAGTTTTTGGGGGACGTAAGCAACCCGCAAGCCCGCCCGGCGAACGGTCTGGCCTTCGTCAGGCGCGAGAATGCCCAGCGCCATCTTGGCGGTGGTCGACTTGCCCGACCCGTTCGGGCCGATCAGGGTCACGATTTCACCGGCGTCCACGGTCATCGAAACGCCACGCACCAGCCAGCGGCCAGCGCGGTGGATGCCGGCGTTGTCCAGCGTCACAAGGGCTTCAGGTTTCTTGAGCATGGAGGCTGACGGTCTGTGTCAAAGATTTAAATCGCATCTTGCGTCCCCTTATCTCACGCGTTATACCATTACGCAACACGTAATGAGATAACGTGACAAAGCCTGATCATGCCGGGAGAGTATCATGAACCGCCTGAAGACACTTCTGCTCGCTTCATCGCTGCTGGCCGCAACTGCTGCGTCGGCCAGGGCAGAGGTCAATGTCGTCGCCTCCATCAAGCCGGTTCACTCGCTGGTGGCCGCCGTGATGGACGGCGTTGGTGTGCCAGAGCTGATCATTGAAGGCGCGGGGTCTCCACACAATTACGCGCTCAAGCCCTCGCAAGCCGGGATGCTGGAGAAGGCCAATGTCGTCTTCTGGATTGGCCACGAACTGGAAGCCTTCCTGGAAAAGCCGCTGGAAACGGTCGGCGCGAAGGCGAAGTCCGTCGAGCTGATCGATGCACATGATCTCGTCAAGCTGGGTTTCCGCGAAGGTGGCGCCTTTGACAAGCACGGCCACGGCGACGAGAAGGCAGAAGCCGGTCATGATGACCACGACCATGACAAGAAGGCCAAGGCTGGCCATGGTGACCATGACCATGACCACGACAAGAAGGGCAAGGCCGGCCATGGTGATCATGACCACGATCACGACAAGAAGGCCGAGGCTGGCCACGCCGGCCATGAACATGGCGAATTTGATTCCCACATCTGGCTTGACCCCGTAAATGCCAAGGCAATGGTTCACGAAATCGAGGAAGTGATGGTGGAGGCCGACCCTGGCAATGCTGCGAAATACAAGGCAAATGCAGAGGCAGTGATGTCCAGGTTGGATGCACTGGTAGCCGAGGTGTCCGCTGACCTGAAGCCGGTTCACGAGAAGGGCTTCATCGTCTTTCATGATGCCTACCAGTATTTCGAGAAGCGCTTTGACGTGACCGCAGCCGGGTCGATTACCGTTTCACCCGAGGTCATGCCCGGTGCCGAGCGTATCACCGAGATCCGCGCAAGGGTCCAGGAGCTTGGTGCAGCCTGCGTATTCGCCGAACCGCAGTTCGAGCCCAGGCTGGTGTCAACGGTCACCGAGAACACGAAGGCAAAGGCGGGCGTTCTCGATCCGCTGGGCGCGTCGCTCGACGCCGGGCCCGACCTCTACTTTCAGCTGATCCGCAACATGGCAACGTCGATGAAGACCTGCCTGTCCGAATCCAGCTGACTGGCTGATCGTTCGGTCCTAACGGGCGGCCAATGCCGCCCGTTAATTGTCACTCAAGAAGTCATGGTATAACATATGGCCCAACAATTTCTGCCCGTCACCGTGCTGTCCGGCTTCCTCGGTGCAGGCAAGACCACGCTGCTCAACCACATACTGAACAATCGCGAAGGCAAGCGGGTGGCGGTCATCGTCAACGACATGAGCGAAGTCAATATTGACGCAAGCCTTGTGCGCGACGGTGGAGCCAACCTGTCGCGGACCGACGAGCAACTGGTGGAGATGACCAATGGCTGCATTTGCTGCACCCTGCGGGACGACCTTCTCAAGGAAGTAAGGCAACTCGCAAGGCAGGGCCGCTTTGATCACTTGTTGATCGAGTTGACCGGCATATCCGAACCGTTGCCTGTAGCATCCACCTTCGAGTTCCGCGACGAGAACGGTGACAGCCTCTCCGACGTTGCCCGTCTGGATTTAATGGTAACGGTGGTCGATGCGGCGAACCTGCTGAAGGACTACGCCTCCAGCGATTTCCTGCGCGACAGGGGAGAAACCATGGGCGAGGACGACAACCGTACCCTGGTGGATCTGCTCGTCGACCAGATTGAGTTTGCCGATACGATCATCCTCAACAAGGTCTCGGCCACGTCGCCCGGCAATCTGGACGCTGCGCGCAAGATCATCCGGTCGCTCAACCCTGATGCCACTGTGATCGAGGCAGACTTTGCCCGCGTGCCGCTGCACGAGGTGCTGGGAACCGCGCGGTTTGACTTCGAAAGGGCACATGAGCATCCGCTCTGGTACAAGGAACTCAACGGCTTTGCCGATCACGTGCCGGAGACCGAAGAGTATGGCATTCGCTCCTTCGTCTACCGGGCGCGCCAGCCCTTCGACCCTGCCAAGCTGAAGGCGTTCATCAACCGGCCATGGCCGGGGGTTGTACGCGCCAAGGGATTTTTCTGGCTTGCCACGCGGCCACAGTTCGTTGGTGAACTCTCCATGGCCGGTGCACTGGTGCGGACAGAAAAGGGCGGACTGTGGTGGTCGGCTGCACCAAGGGAGTACTGGCCCGAAGATCCTGCCTGGCACAAATCCATGGAGCCATACTTCGACTCTGTCTGGGGTGACCGGCGCCAGGAGCTGGTTTTCATCGGATGTGATCCGATGGACGAGGCAACAATCCGGCACGAGCTTGATTCTTGCCTGCTGCGGGCACCCGCTTTCATGCCTGCGATGTGGCGCGACATGCCCGATCCGTTTCCGGCCTGGGAAAAGCGCCAGGCATGAGCTTCCATCGCCAGACAGTGCGCAATGTCGGTGTGGGGGTTGGGCTGGCCGACACCCCGGAAGGCATGAAGCTCATCAACACGCCAGGCGCTGCTGCCGCCATCTGGCGGCGGCAACCGTCACGCGAGTTCCAGTCATGGATCAATGGTCTTGACGCGGCCGCGTTGCCATCGGCCCGGATTGTCCTGCCGGTTCCGACTGTACGCGATGCCGTGCATCATGTTTGTGAGCAGGCAGGCATGCCCGCCGGTGAACAGCGCGACGTGCTGGTGGACGACATCTCGGCATTGGCTGATGTGTTCGCAGCGATCATGGCTACCGCGTACCTGCGCCTCAGGCTTGATGTCGTGAATGACGATGCCTGCTGCAAGTTCCACATCGACGCGGTCACTGCGCGTCTGGTCTGCACCTATCGCGGAACCGGCACCCAGTACGGCATCTCGACTGACGGACAACAGCCCAAAAGGGTGTTCACCGTGCCAACCGGCGCACCCATCATATTGCGCGGCACCTTGTGGCCTGATTCACCGCAGTCCGGTCTGTTGCATCGCTCACCTCCCATCAAGGGCACGGGCGAGACACGACTGGTCCTCGTCCTGGACCCGGTCTGCGAGCCGTCGGCTGGGTTGAACCGCACCGCCGGTCAGGACCGGGATTGAAATGCAGCACTGCTGGACCGGGACTACAGGGCGAGGGGGCCGGTCATGCCGCTTTCTTCCAGGTCCCAGCGCGCCGACCATTCTCCCGACTGACGTTCGAGCAACAGATAGTTGCGTTCTGCCATGTATCGCGCGCCTTGTCCCGGCAATGGCCTGATCTGGATCGGATTGTCTGGCAGCGGATCCTCGCCCAGCGAGGCAAGCGCCCCCATCATCCGGGCCCAAGCCTTTGGCGGCGCCCTGTGCGCGATGCCTGAGGCGACGAGCTGGTTGAGATGAAAGCCACTGTCGAGGTCCATGACGGCGCGGGTGGCCAGATGGATTTCCCCCGAAACGACGGTCAGATCGTGATTGCCGGATCGGGCCATGTCACGCACCAGCCGCAGCATCTGCCGCCACTCATCACGATGCGCCCGGCTCTGCCACTGGTCGCGCAGGTCATCCTCGTATTTCTGCATTCTCGGGATCATGGCCATCAAGCTTTCGAGCAGCGATAGACGGGGACCCAGCAGTGGAACGCTGGACATCAACAGCGTATGGCCCTGCGCCTCCTGCCTGGCGTGCGCCGCCATCATCTCCCAGCCGCCCGGCCCCATGATCTGGTGCCGCGTCCGCTCAGACCGCAGGTCAGGCGCGATGATGCGCAGACCGGGTGCGTGGATGCTCCAGCCCAGCTGCTGCCCGGTGCGGTCCGCGAAGCGTGGTGGCAGATCGCCCTCGCTGGCTGCGTGCTGAAAGGTCAGGAAGCATTCCCGCGCAACCGCGAACAGCGTCTGGCCAACCGGCGAGCAGGTGCGCGAGTGATGCAGGGACCCCCATCCGTCACAGATATCGTGATCGTCCCACTGCATGAGCGAGGGCACGCGTGCGGCCAGCCAGGCCGGATCCGGAGCTTCATAAAGCGCGGCATAGCGCTCGAAAAAGCGTTCACGAAGGTAGTGCCGCAGATCGGCCAGCGCCGCCTGCGACGGTTCGTGCGGCAGCTTGCGGGGCCAGCCGTGGCTGAGGTCGTGCCCGAGTGTGACTTCGTCGGCATAAAGCTGGTCTCCACCATGAAGCATCAGCGCGATGGGCTGGCGGCGATGCTCGTCCCGCAGGCGCGACCACATGGCGTTGCGTTCAAAACCTTCGCGTTCGAGGTCGCCCGACTCCTCCCCATTGCAGGATACATAGGCTAGACGCAAATTGCCCGTCAGGTTGCTGGCAATCTCGTAGGTCTCACCGTTCCAGCCATATGAAGACGCACGATCCGCCGGCAGCTTGAATCGCGCACGCCAGGCCGTGCCATTGTCGTATTCGGCGATGCAGACAGGCGCGACCGTACCGGTTGACAGGTCTACCGGTGGCGGCGCAACGCCCTTTGGGCCCACGAACAGGGCTGAAAGGTGTAAGAACCCGCTCTCGACAAGATCGAGGAAGAGAACCGGGCCGATGATGGACGTGGTCTGGGAAGCCATTGCCATCAGCTATTGCGGAATGCGCTCGATTGCAATTCCAGAAACTCGATCTGGCATAAGGGCGGGCGAGGTCATTCCGCGATGGTGGCGAGCAAACTACGCAACCAGGAGGCAAGCTTTTACAGGGGAGCTTCGCAGGCAGGGCTGGCTGTGTGCGCAGTCCTTGGCGAACCGGTCTCAGGTGCCAAATTCCCTGATACACGGGAATTTACAGGGAATTTTGCAAGGTTCCTGCTTTTTGTGAGCTAAGGCGGCCTATTTATGCTCGCAATTTCAAAGGGTTAGTCCAGATTTTCCCTAAGTAGCTGAACAGGGAATTTTTTCAACCGAACAGGGAACTTCAACTCGCTATCAGGGAAAAACCTCGAAAGAACAGGGAAGCCTGTTCGGGGAGTAGGGCTCCTTGTCTCCGATCGGATGTTGAGCGGTATGATTGCACCGTCTTGGACTTACAGATCATCAATAGGAGAACATGATGGAACCGGTCTCTCGCGAAAGCCTTTACGCGTTGGTATGGGCTGAACCGATGACAAGGGTTGCAGAGAGGTTCGGGGTTTCCGGCAGCTACATGGCACGCGTTTGCGAACTGATGTACGTGCCGAGACCTGAACGCGGCTACTGGGCCAAGCTCGCAGTGGGAAAGGCACCAAGTCAGCCACCGCTACCCGAACCCCGCCCAGAGGACCTCTTGCACTGGTCCAGGGACCAGCAATTGCCTCGTTTGCCATCCCCGCCACGTCAACCCTTGGTGGCCAGGATCGGGCGACGGGTGGCGGTGGCCAAGGACCGTTCCCATCCTCTTACGAGTAATGTCCGGTCCCAGTTTGAAAACAGCCGGACAATGGACGATGAAGCGTACCTGAAACCGTTCAAGCAGCTGCTGGTAGACATCACGACCTCAATGGCCTGCCTCGACAAGTCGCTGTCAGATCTCGGCGCGCTGTGCCGCCGTGTAATTGATGCGACGACGATGCTTCATGTCCAACACTCCATCTTTGTTCAAAGACTAAAGTGTTGCGGCCACCCGTTGAGTCCACCCCCCAAAGCTCTCAATTTCTGGTGCGGCCTCGCTAGTTCGAAGTGTGCCACGAGCAGTCATTTCGCGAGAGAGGGGATACGGGGGTGGTTTCATAGGTCTAGGTTATATACGGGTATCTTTTAGCCGTACTTCGAAACGGAGATCAGATTATGCGCTCTTGGTCCAAACTGCTTATTGCTGCTTTTCCCATGTTGTGGGCACTGTCGGCGGGAAGCCCTGTCTCCCATCAAGCATTGGCCGCCGACTTTCCAACGCCTATGGAGTATCAGGTCACTACGGAATTTGGTTTTGAGTTCAATATTGTACCGCTTTATCTGTGGTTGCCTGGTGTGAATGGTACGGTCGGCGTACTCGGGTCGTCGGTTGAGGTTGATCTGGCGCCAATCGATATCATTTCGAACCTCGGTGATTTCCTGAAAGTATTGGACGGGGTCTATATGGGGGTTGGTGAAGTCCGATATAGGTGCGTCTATTAAGTTGAACTGAACCTTCTTGATCGTTAGTTTGGCGTTTCCCTGAATCCCAACCGGTGACCGTTATCCCGGCTGCCGAAGAGGAGGGGACCTGAAACGCGCAAGGCCTCGGATCATCGCAACCGAAAAGCCTAATTGATACACTGCAGGGCCGCAAGCAGAACCGCCGCGTCGAACTCGCTCGAATCGACCGGTGAGCCAGAAAGACCAAGGGCCGCGACCCGCTATATGTTATTTGGATGCCTGTCAGTAATGAAGGAGGGGCGTATGGCAATCGACTATAAAATCGATACCAAAGACGGGGTCGTGACCTTTCATTTTCGTGCCCCTCCGACAATGGAAGACTACCAAAGCAGCTTTCCTGATGCTCTCAGGGAGATCGACGCTGCTCAGATTGGTCGTTGGCTGATTGTTCTAGATTACGAAGCTCCAATTTCAGACGAGAAAGCCCACGCCTATAGTGAATTTGTTGCCCTCGAAATCAGACGCTATGTCAACAAGATTGCAATTGTCTGCCCTGTGCAATTGCACGCAAGACTGCGCGATATCTTCGAACCCTTGAGCAATCAGGGTAGGCCGGTGGGAAGGTTCCAGACGATCGAAGAAGCGAAAAGCTGGCTTCAAGAACAGAACGTGTCGTGATCCCCTACCACTTTCGGCAGCAGAGCAGCCGTCCTTCCAAATTGCCAACTTGGTCACCTTTGGCAGACATTTGGGGTACCAACCTTCCCCAAGACATTGCGACTGCACCGGAATCGCACCAGACAGTTTTGCTGAAGTTGCAGAACATGGGGCTCTGCTGCGGCATCAACTGAACTGCACTGCAATGTCCGCTCGGGGTCGCGCGACCTGCCAGAAGAGTTTGGGAAATGGTCAAGTGTCTGCCGGATCGCGGCTGCTACGACCGTGTGCTGGCCCTTCGAGACATGCGCCAGGGCATTGCGCATCCAGTGAACGCGGAAGCGCTGCCAGGTTGCCTCGAAGACGCGCGAGATTGCGCCTTTCAGGCCAGTATGGGCGTCGCTGATCACCAGTTTCACGCCGTCGAGGCCCCCGGGCTTTCAAGCTTCGCAGGAAGTCCATCCAGAAGGTCTCAGCTTCTGATGGCCCAACACCCAAGCCAATGATCTCACGGCGTCACTCCGTGTTGGCGGCCACGGCAATTATGGCAGCTACGCTGACGATCCGCCCGCCTTGGCGCTGCTTGAGATAGGTGGCGTCCAGCCAGACATAGGGCCATTCGCCGGTCAGCGGGCGGTTCAGGAACTCGCCGACCCGTTCATCGATATCCTTGCAGAGCTTTGACACCGTGCTTTTCGAGATGCCGCTCAGGCCCCTCTCGGCGAATGCCTGCATTCGCCTGCCGGGCAATGCATAGCCTGCACCAGCTCGTCGACGCGGCGGGTGGACACGCCGCCGGGTCTACAAAACCCGCACCGAGGCCCGGCAGGATGTGTTCGACTACATCGAGATGTTCTATAACCCGAAACGCAAGCACGTCAGGAACGGGATGCTGTCACCCGTCGAGTTCGAACGGCAGCAGGCAATGAGAACCGAGGGCGTCTAGAAAACTCGGGGCTATTCAGGTGTCGAGACAGCGGGCGCGGTAACCGTTGCGCCAGGTCGTGCGCTGCTCGGCCCGTTCATGGCGGCCGGCATCGATCAAGCCGTCGACATCGCTCTCCATCATCAGTTGCAGCACGGCTTCCGCAATGGATCGCAGCAAGTCGCCCTGATCATGCTTTTGCAGAAGCTCGGTTAGGTCCATGTTGGTCTTGGTCATCGGGGTCTCCGTGTGGTTCGTGGTTGAAGTCGCCAAACTCCACCTCGACCATACTCCTCGATGGCCACCCAGGTTACACCGGCTGAGCCGACGAAATTACACCACGTCCGTGGACGCTACCTAACCGTTGCGCCAGGTCGTGCGCTGCTCGGCCCGCTCATGGCGGCCGGCACCGATCAAGCCGTCGACATCGCTCTCCATCATCAGTTGCAGGACGGCTTCCGCAATCAAGCGCATCAAGTCGCCCTGATCATGCTTTTGCAGAAGCTCGGTTAGGTCCATGTTGGTCTTGGTCATCGGGGTCTCCGTGTGGTTCGTGGTTGAAGTCGCCAAACTCCACCTCGACCATACACCTCGATGGCCACCCAGGTTACACAGGCTGCGCCGACGAAATTACACCACGTCCGCGGACGCTACCTCAAGGTCAAATCGAAAGCAGGCTGCTCCAGTTGACTGCTTCGTCTATGCCTTACGCAACCAGATTGAGCGCTGTTTCAACAAACTCAAATGCTCCAGGCGCTTCGCAACACGATACGACAAGACTGCTGAAAGCTACCTCGGCATAATCCACATCGTCGCAGCTCGACTTTGGGTCAGGAGTTTGTCAACATGACCTAGACACCCTCGGTTCTCATTGCCGGCTGGAACCGATCGGCAATATCCCGCCTGCAGAGGCGGAAGCAAACTACTACGCGGCCCTTGAGAACGTCAAAATGGCAGCGTAGAACTCAAGCAATCCGCCCTCCGGCAAACCCAGTGCGATTCAGTCTGCGCTTCGTATCGCTGTCGCGAATGCTTCTTCTGAACGGCCGAGTTCGAATGCAGCCAATCCGGTGGGTTAACCACCATGGACGTCAAACCCCCGGTTAATATACCAAAGGGCACCACACTCATTGTGTGATGCCCCTTTCAAACTTGTTCTGCATTGAGGTTTTTGTTGCTAATTTGAACCCGGCTCAAGATTGAACAGTCAGGTCAGTTGCAATTCTCATACCTCATGCATCCCCAGTAGTCACCATTATTGTAACCCCAACGGGCTGTGCACCGCTGACTTACATTGGCACAACGGCCACTTAATATAGCAGCAGTACCGAGACCAAGTCCGATCCATGGTGCTACACCATAACCACCGCGACGGCCGTAACCACCGCGACGGCCGTAACCACCCCTTCGGCCAACACCACCCCTTCGGCCAACACCACCCCTTCGGCCAACACCACCCCTTCGGCCAACACCGCCTCTTCGTCCGGCACCGCCCCGGCGTCCAACACCGCCGCGTCGCCTTTGTACGAGAGTGAAGATACCGTTGGTCGAAGTTGCCAATCTGTCAAAATTAAGAGCTGTCCCGCTGGTCAGCGGCACCGCGCCGGCTGCCCCGGGGGTCAAAGTGATAAAAAGCATGCTCACGCCAGCCAGAAGGCTGCCAAGAAAAATTCTTTTCTGTCTCATCTCAGTCTCCACTTGTCACAATTACCAATACTTCAATTTGAGCTTATGCATCTCCGATGTGCGCTGGTCCCGGATCCCGTCACCCTCAGTCTGATAACTACCATTCCCGAGGCGGTAAATGTTTGCAACTCATGCCAGCAGTGTCATAATCTTGTCCCACAGCGTTAATTGCGCTTCATGCTGCGCAGCACCGCGATTGGCTTCGTCTCCTTCTGATCGGGGTTGACTAGGACCCCCTGCGTTACGGCCCATTTGAAATAGCCACGCTCCGGATTGGTACGGGTGCCCTGAGTTTCTTCTTCGTGTTTTGTCGAGTCGAGGCCAATGGCCAATCTCGCTACTCTTGGCAACATAGTTATCCCGGCATTCCCCATTTGGATCGCCTTCTGACACAGTAAAAGTCATCCAAGGTGGATTGCCAAGTCTTTTTCGACGTTGGTTCGCTCTGGCAGTTCCACAATTGGTGCGTGACGCCGCCAAGTCGGTCGTCTTGGCGCCCGGAGTCGTGATTTGGCCATGCGCCGAACACAGTTTTCCCGTCGCTGGTGTTTAATATCGTGGATTTGGCTGTGGTTCCGGTTATGCGCACGTTACTCTTGGTGGTGGCCCTCGCAGGGTGTTGATCATGTTTAGGATGGCCGCGAAGGCATCGCGCGGGATGGCGGCCTCAGCCATCTGGAAGATAGCGTAGCGGCCATGGCGCATCAGGCGCGCCCCGGTCTTGATCAGGCGTTCGCGCAGGGATGGCAGAGACCAGCGCTCGATCAGTTCGGGCGTCGCCGTTGTCTGAAGCAAGTTCGCCAGATTGTAGGCCAGAGCGTGAAGCTGGAGCCGCACAGCATTTGCGGCGAACCGCATCGTCGGCCGGGTTGCCGCTTCTGCGATCCCTTCAGCGTCGCGATCGTCGTTCTTGTGGGCCTTCACATAAGGACGGACATATTCCGGTGACATCAGGCGGACGTCGTGTCCTACGGCAGCAAACAACTGGCCAAGATAATGGGCACCGCAACAGGCCTCCATCCCGACAATGCATGACGGCAATTGGCCGACATATCCACCAGCAGGTCCCGTCTGGCTCGCCGGCGCATCACAACGGCGCCGTTCACATCGAGACCAACAAGGCTGCAGACATTCTTGCCGAGGTCAATTCCAAGAACTGCAATCTTCATAACCCGTTCCTCCGGTTGATACCAAGTCTCTGAGGTCCTGACTCGTTTGAGGGTTTTCAAATCAGCTGCAGCGTGATTTCAGCATGGCAAACGAAGGAGGTTTGTCATGGCGATAGCTCTGCGTTCAGATTTTGATGCGACCAGATTGAGGGCGATTGCCCGACAGTCGAAAGATGCAGCCCAAACCCGGCGGCTGCTGGCATTGGCGGCGATCTATGATGGAGCAACACGGACACAGGCCGCTGAGCTTGGTGGCGTGACGCTGCAGATCGTGCGGGACTGGGTGGTGAGGTTCAATGCCGAGGGGCCGGATGGACTGGTCAACCGCAAGGCGCCTGGCCAGCCCTCGAAGCTTGGCGACAGGCAGCGGGCTGCGCTGGTGCAGATGCTGGAGAGCGGGCCGGTTCCGGCAGCCCATGGGGTGGTACGCTGGCGCCTGGTCGACCTGTGTCAGTGGATCTGGGAAGAGTTCCGGATCAGCATTGCCAAGCAGACCTTGAGCCGGGAGCTTCGCGCGATGGGGTATCGCAAGCTGTCGGCCCGGCCGCGCCATCATGCCCAGGCTGAGGGATCCATTGAGGATTTTAAAAAAGTTTCCCCTCGCGCCTGGCGGCGATCGCCAAAGATAAGGGCATCCACCGGGACAAGCTAGAGATCTGGTTCGCCGACGAGGCCCGCATCGGCCAGAAGAACAAGATCACCAGGCGTTGGGCCAGGCGTGGCACGAGACCGTCAGCCCCACAGGACCAGCGCACGACCTCGACCTATATCTTCGGGGCGATCTGCCCGAAGCGGGGCAAAGGAGCTGCCCTGGTCCTGCCGGCCTGCAACACCGAGGCCATGAACCTGCATCTCGCCGAGATCTCTGGCGAAGTCAGCCCTGGCGCTCATGCCGTCGTTATCCTCGACCAGGCCGGCTGGCACCTGTCGAAGCGCCTCAAGGTTCCTGCCAACATTACCCTGCTCCCGCTCCCACCCAAATGCCCTGAACTGAACCCGGTAGAGAACATCTGGCAGTTCATGCGCGACAACTGGCTGTCCAACCTGGTGTTCACGTCCTACGACAACCTGGTCGATCACTGCTGCCATGCTTGGAACAGCCTCATCGACCAGCCCTGGCGCATCATGTCCATCGGCCTGCGTGACTGGGCTCACAGGTTCTGATCAATGGGATTTGGTATGATACTCCAGCAACTTTACATCACTGGGGACAGGGGCGGGCCATTCCATAAAACCTTCCCGGAACATATCTACGCCATCCAACGTGGTCTGCCGACCGACACCGCGATAGAGCTGTGGTGGCAGGATGAGGCCCGTATCGGGCAGAAGAACAAGATCACCAGGCGCTGGGCCCGACGTGGCACCAGACCGTCAGCCCCGCAGGACCAGCGCACTTCATCAGCCTATATCTTCGGGGCGATCTGCCCGAAGCGGGGCAAAGGAGCTGCCCTGGTCCTGCCGTGGTGCGATACCGAGGCCATGAATGCGCATCTTGTCGAGATCAGTGCCCAGGTCGAAATCGGCGCCTACGCTGTCCTCATCCTCGATTAGGCCGGATGGCATTCCTCGAAGTAACTCAAGGGTCCCCGGCAACATCACGCTGCTGTTCCTGCCGCCGAAGTCGCCGGAACTCAATCCGGTTGAGAACGTCTGGCAGTACCTGCGTGACAACTGGCTGTCCAATCGGGTCTTCCGCTCCTACGAGGAAATCGTCGCCCTGTCATGTTATACCAACCGGCATTGATCAGTACCGATGCGCCCAGTCACGCAATCCGATGGACATGATCTTCCAAGGCTGGTCGATGAGGTTGTTCCAGGCCTGACATGACAGTGCGACAATATCGTCGTAGGAATGGAAGACCCGGTTGGACAACCAGTTGTCACGCAGGTACTGCCAGACGTTTTCAACCGGATTGAGTTCCGGCGACTTCGGCGGCAGGAACAGCAGCGTGATGTTGCCGGGGACCCTTGAGCTGCTTTGAGGCATGCCATCCAGCCTGATCGAGGATGAGGACAGCGTGGGCACCAGTGTCGACCTGGGCACTGATCTCGGCAAGATGCGCATTCATGGCCTCGGTATCGCACCACGGCATGACCAGGCCGGCCCCCTTGCCCTTGGCCGGGCAGATGGCCCCGAAGATATAGGCTGATGAAGTGCGCTGGTCCAGCGGGGCTGACGGCCTGGTGCCACGTCGGGCCCAGCGCCTGGTGATCTTGTTCTTCTGCCCGATACGGGCCTCATCCTGCCACCACAGCTCTATCGCGGTGTCGGCCGGCAGGCCACACTGGATGGCGTCGATCTGTTCCGGGAAGGTTTTTTAAAATGCTCTGACTGCAACTCGTTCTGAGCATGATGGTGTGGCCGGGCCGACAGCTTGCGGTAGCCCATCGCCTTCAGCATCCGCCCCAACGTGCTTTCATCGATGGAGATGCGGTACTCCCGGTACACCCACTGGGCCAGGTCCTTCAGGCGCCAGCGCACCACCTCGTCAATCGCCGGGATTGGGCCACGCTCAATCAGCTCAACCAGCGCCTGCCGCTGTGCCTCGTTCAGCTTTGGCACCCGCCCGGGCGCCTTGCCATCCAGCAGGCCATCGGGACCTCTGGCATTAAACCGCACCACCCAGTCACGGATGATCTGCGCCGTGACGCCGCCAACCTCGGCGGCAGCCCGGCGTGAGCTGCCATCATAAATACTCGCCAAAGCCAACAGACGCCGGGTCTGGTTGGCATCCTTCGATGCCCGGGCCAGGGCCCTCAGATCCGCAGCACAAAAGTCAGGCCGAAGGGGTGTCGCAGCAACCATGGCAAACCTCCTGTTTGCCACATCGAGTCAGACAATCGCTGATTTGCCTACCCACTTGAGTCAGCCACTACGCCGGTTGGTATTAGGCCTGGAACAACCTCATCGACCAGCCCTGGAAGATCATGTCCATCGGCTTGCGTGACTGGGCACATCGGTACTTATCAATGCTGGTTGGTATTACTCACGCTTGGCACATCCTGGGCCAAGTCAAAATGCAGCGCAATCCAGACCATGTCGGAGTAGCCCCGCATCGCCTTGAACGCATCTTGCTGCTAGAGTTTGCTGCGGTTTGCGGCAATCCAGTTGTAGATCGGAGTTCCAACAAGCCTGCTCAGACCAGGAATATAGAAAAACGGCACCAGCCACCACAGGCCGGGTACCCGTAATACTGCATACCGATAGGCTTCGAAGCCAGACAGTGCAGTTCCGTCCGCAAGCACCATATGCAGCGCCTTGTTCATCTCCTCGTCACTAACCACCGACGACGGGTGAATACGAAAATTTCTGATATTGATCTGGCCGAGATTATCGAATGCCAGAAACCACGCCATCGATCGCACACAGAACTTGCAGCGCCCATCGTAAATCATCTCCATAGGGCCCATCCGCTTCTTCCACCACGCTCCAAAACTGTCAATCCACTGCGTTCGCAAGAAACTGAGGTGGCCCATGATCATCACCCAAGAAAAATAGTAAAGGCCGAGGAAGAAAAAGAACAATAGATGCAGCAACACTGCGCCGGCCAAGAGCCAGGCACGCGTGGTTCGCTGCCAGATAAGGAATGGAAATGCGATCTCGATCAGAACGGTACCGTAGGTCGCGATATTGACAATCCAGAAGTGTGCTGCAAACAAATCCAGCAAATTACCACTATAATACTCAGTCAGAGAGAACACGTACCAGATCGCGTCACCCTGCCACCATTCCTGCTCGCCAAGCTTGTGCGCTGCGCTGAAAAAGAACAGCACCGCCATCTGCAGCTGCATCAGGCGACGGCATGCAAATGCCCAACGGCTAGTAAACACTGGTATTTGCGCACTGAGATTTGCTTGCTTCGCCTGGCGCAAGGCCCGCACACGATCAAGGCTTAGCGCTTTGCCGATTGGTGCCAGGCAGAGAAGTAACAAAAGGCTAGCCAGAATCGCGTCGACACCATATGTCACTTCCGGAGTTCGCTGCGCATAGGAGAGGTGCCCGACAAGTACGAGCCACTTCACCCAAGTTACCCGCCAGCCAACCATGAACATTGCACAGCAAAACAGGAATATGATGTGTACAACGACGAGTTGCCAAGGCTGCGTAATGTAATACAACAGCGAAGTCATTGATGTGTCATCGGGAGGAAGTTTTGTAAGCAATTCGGGCGGAAACCAGCCTTGATTGCCCCAGATCTCGAAGAGATAGGCACTGCCGAGCCCGTAGTGACACAGCATAGCGAAGCCGAGCCCGATACGGATCAGTTCGAGTTGCGTGGTCGGACGGTCCTGAAACCAGACGTGATCCCAAACGCGCTTGAGTGACGCCCTCAAGACTGGGAACATTTCTTCGTCCTCAGTGTTTTGGATGCCGCGAACTCGCGATCAAGCGGGTGTTTCCCCGCTAGATGATGTGAGGGCAGCAGGTCTTCTACCTGCACCACCTCCTGGAGTTTGATTTCGACCGGCTTGAGTGTGGAGTGCTTGCGGCAGTACTCGGCTATGAGATGGTCTCCGTAGATATCCGGACGTTGCACCACCGTTCTGTATCGGTCGATCATCCAAAGCTCGCTCGGGTGATACCAAGCCAGCCCCGCTGTTGGCCAAAATGTGTGTACTATGCCGGAGCTATCAAGGACGAGGTAGCGGAACTCGGACGCCCCCCCGATCGGCGCGAAGAAGCCCCATTTGACGTCGAGAGAAAAGAGGCGGAGATAGGAACTTACCAGCGGTCGAAGCGCCTGTGCCATCACACTTGTCTGTGGCGCTGGGCCGACGATCAGGCAGATTGCATGCCAGGTCACAAATACAGACATTAACACGTACATGATCGGCCCGCGCCAGCGCTCGGGGACAATCGAAGAAAGCATTCCATTTCCTTGCTGCGGCCTGTTAATCAATCCGATTTTCCCCAATTTCGCATGACATATAAAGGTAGTGTCGCAAAGATTCCGCTGCGGCGAAGATAGCTTTTCTAGCGGCCACACCTACCCAGCGAGTGCTGCGAACTGCGCAAAGCCAGACTGCTCTGACTGGTCAAGCTGACCTTTGCGGATCATATGCGCGACCTCGATGCCTGCCAAGGTGGCTGCGGCTGAATTGAACGATTTGAAGGTCTGCATCGGCCGAGTGAGTTTCCTTATGAACCTTTGGTCCTGTTCGATTATGTTATTGAGATATTTCACTTGCAGGACCTTGATCAGCCAGCACCAGTTATGCATTACCAGCAGGCAGTTCATGTTGAACAGACCCGCCATATTCGATCCGCTCTTGTCGATAACAACCTTGTCCGGCCAGCCGTTATTGCCGATGGCTTTCACGAAAAATGCAGTCGCTGCGGCCTCGTCGCGGTGCTCAGACAGCATGAAATCAAGGGTTTTCCCTTTCTTGTCGATTGCTCGGTACAAGTATGTCCACTTGCCCTTAACTTTGACATACGTTTCGTCCATTCGCCACGAGCAGCCTGTCGGTGGCTTCCGGCGATGCACCTCTTCGGCAATGGCACCCGCATATTTCTCGACCCAACGATTGAGCGTTGCATGATCCAAATCGATGCCACGTTCGGCCATAATCTCTTCGAGATTGCGATACGAAACGGGAAAGCGAACGTAGGAATAGACGGCATATAGGATCACCGATTTCGGGTGCTGCGCGCCTTTGAAACTGATCAACTCTTCAATCCTGACTGAGTCTCGGGAAAGTGTGGGTCTTGCTCGACGCACCAGGTAACGCAACTCAAATCCCAAGCTTTGCGACACTACCTTGAAAAGCTATCTTCGCCGCGGCGGAATCTTTGCGACACTACCCCCTCGCTCTCTACGCGGCATTGGTGGCGGCGAGCTTTGCGATCAGAGCTGGCTCGGGAAAACTGAACAGCCGTGGATTTTCCGTGCAACCGCGGCATGATGCTGCGAGCAAGGAGAAGACCATGGCAAGACGACCACGCCGGAATCACAGCCCGGTATTCAAGGCAAAAGTTTCAGTGGCCGCGATCAAGGGTGAGAAGACCTTGATGGAGTTGGCGCAGGAGTTTGACGTACATCCCAACCAGATCAAGCAGTGGCGCGATCAGCTTCTTGAGGGCGCCACCGGAGTGTTTGGCGAAGCTCTGAAGGGCGCGGCGGAACCGGCCATTGATGTGAAAACCCTGCATGCGAAGATCGGAGAGCTGACGCTGGAGAACGATTTTTTGTCCGGCGCGCTCGGCAAGGCGGGTCTGCTGCCGAGCGCAAAAAGATGATCGATCCCACCGCGAAGCTCAGCGTCAGCCGTCAGGCCATCGTGCTGGGGATCAGCCGGGGCAGCGTCTACTACAAGCCTCGCCCGGTATCGGATACCGATCTGAAACTGATGCACCGGATCGACAAGCTGCACATGGAGTTCCCCTTCGCGGGCAGCCGAATGTTGCAGGGTCTGCTGGTGCAGGAGGGCTTCAAGGTCGGGCGGCTGCACGTTGCCACGCTGATGAGGCGCATGGGCATCGAAGCCCTGTACCGCAAGCCCAACACCTCGAAGCCGGCGCCTGGGCACAAGATCTACCCATATCTGCTGCGGAAGCTGCCCATCACCCGGCCCAACCAGGTCTGGGCGATGGACATCACCTACATTCCGATGGCGCGCGGGTTCATCTATCTGGCGGCCGTTCTGGACTGGCTCACGCGGCGCGTCCTGGCCTGGCGGGTGTCGATCACGCTGGAGGCGGATTTTTGCATAGAAGCTGTGGAAGAGGCGCTGTTGAAACATGGCAACCCCGAAATCTTCAACACGGATCAGGGCAGCCAGTTCACATCCACTGACTTCATCAAGGTGCTGGCCGCCCGAGAGATCAAGATCAGTATGCCTCTCGGTGATTGCAAGCAATCACCTGCCGGTAATAGATGGTAAGGGGGCCTGGCGCGACAACGTCTTTGTCGAGCGCCTGTGGCGGACCATCAAATACGAGGAAGTCTACCTGCGCGCCTATGCCAGCGTGTCCGAAGCCCGGGCCGGGATCGGCCGGTACCTGAGCTTCTACAACAGTCGTCGCCCGCATTCATCGCTTGACGGGAGAACCCCCGATCAAGCCTACTTCAACCAGCCGATGCCCGAAGTGGTAGCGGCATAACCGAGGCGGAAATCCACTTACGAAACGCCCGGAACCTGTTCAGACAAACCGAACCACCTCTATCCTGTTGCCCGAGGGACGCCTGTCCGAATGGAACGTTGTCTTGAAGATGCCAGGGGCCTTTGCTATACGATGCTCAATTGTCGGCGTTGCTGGCTGGTGTAAGGAAAAAGTAAGGGGTGACTTCATGGGCTGGTCTGACATGTTTGTACTTCTATTAGTCACGATCGGTTTGGTCGCTGCCCTCAGCACGATGCGCAGACGCCTCGACCACGTCGCCTGTTGCTCTTGTCTGAGAGCCGAGCGAAACGCCCAGCACCTCCCTGCGCACCGTTACTTTGCGGCAGACGCCCTGTTGTCACCAAGGCTGACAGTCGCGGCACTGGCTGTGCTCTCATTCTTTATGTGCTGGCAAACTGCCTTCGCAGAGAACGCAGTGCAGGGCGCCTCCCGCACCGGGGCGCCGGTGCAAAATGCTTTTGACCATGACCCTCTGAACGGCCCCCAAGCGGGGACCACGATCCTGCGCGATAATCGCGAGGAGAAGGCGGATCTACTCAATCTCAATGTCCTCAAAGAGTGGGAAGGATGGAAGGCCGGTATCGCCGAGAGCACAGGGTTCAGCTTCGGCGGCGATTACCTCGCAGTGGGTTTCGCCGCGACCGACAGCCTCGGCGACGACACCTCGGCCTCTGGGGTCGCACGCTTCTTTGGCTCCTGGGAGTTGCTGAACCGCGGCGCGGCGAACACCGGCAGCGTTGAGTTCAAGATCGAACACCGGCACGCCTACACCGACATCACGCCGTCTGCCTTCGGCTTCGAGGTCGGGTTCGTCGGTACGCCAGAACCCGTCTTCAACGACGACGGCTTTCGCGCGACCACTCTCTATTGGAAGCAGAACTTCGCCGACGACCGCGCTGTCTTGCGTGTCGGCTTTCTTGATATGAAGGAATATTTCGATGGTTACGCGTTGGCCAGTCCTTGGACCGGCTTTCACAACCTCGCCTTTACGGTCGGCTCAAACACGATGATCACGTTGCCGGACGCCGCGCTTGGCGCGATGGTCGGCGGCTATCTGACCGACAACATTTATGCGGCAGCCAGCATCATCGACGCCGGTTTCCAGCCGACATCCATGTTTGAGGGCGTCGAGACCTTCTTCGGTGACTTCAACACCTTCAAGACCGCGGAGATCGGGATCACCGCAGGTGGCAAGCGATTTTTGTTCGACAATGCGCATATCGCGGTATGGCAGCAGGATGAGAGTGACGTTAGCGGCGTGCAGAGCGGATGGGGCGTCAATGCGTCTGTTTCCCATGTTGTGGACGAGCACTGGTTGCTGTTCTTGCGTGCCGCTTGGGCCCATAAAGGCGGGGGCCTTTACGATAGGTCGGTGAGCGGCGGTTTTGGATACCAGAACGAGCCCGGCGGCAACCAGCTCGGCGTCGGCCTCAACTGGGGCCGCCCCAATTCGGATACGTTCGGGGTCGACCTCAATAAACAGTGGATAAGCGAGGTCTTCTACAGGGTCCAGGTTACCGAGAACTTTCAGATCACGCCCAGCCTGCAAATCGTTGGGAATCCGGCCCTCAACCCCGACAGGGATGTTGTCGGCTTGTTCGGATTGCGAGCCCGAGGGACATTCTGATCCCGATAAAGGCACGGATGCGCCCAAATTCTCCCAAGGGCCGAGTGATGGCGCCGCGTGAGACGGGGCAATACCGACTTCCACCAAGTTTGATTGTCGAAGGGGGTGCCGCTGAAGATCGTGGCGTGGCTAAACATGGCTAGAAGGAGGGTGTTCTCCATGGCCGCATCAATCCCGCTCCGATCCGACTTCGACAGTGTTTGATCCCGGACTTTGATGGTGCAGTCTTTTCTCAGCCCGGATATCCCAGATAGGAGCCGATTTCGCTGCCTGCCGAAGCATGATAAACTCACCGTTACAATGAGTTAGCCATGAAGGAGCAGGGATTTGGCGGTGACGCGACGGGTGACGCGACGGGTGAAGCGGAATCCGGCCCGCTGCGGCTCCAGTTCGACCGCTAGGTGAAGCTGGCGTTCTGCGGCTCTTCCATCAGTTCCGATGGTGGTCTGCTGCTTCACCGCGAACTCGGCGACGCCCTTGGTCTGACCGACATGGCGGCTAATCTCCTCATTGATCCGCGCACCGCTAAGAACGGCCGTCACCATCGGGCTGCACTCCTGCGGCAATCGGATCTTCTCTCGCCTGGCGGGATATGAAGACGTCAACGACGCGGACGCACCTCACATGCCGATCCTGATGGACATCGGTCCCGACATCGAACCGCGAGCCATGATCGGTGACAAGGGATATGCCAGCAAGGCCAACCGGGACGCTGCCCGCAGTCATGGGGCCATTGCCGTCATCCCGCACAAGAGTAACGAGACGCATCAGCCCGCCTGGTTCGACAAGACCCTGTACAGGGGCCGCGCCCGCATTGAGCAAGCCGTTGGAAAGCTCAAGCGCTTCAAGCGCATTGCGCTACGTTGCGAGAAAACGAAGCGGAACTTCGCTTCCTTCGTCGCCTTGGCAGTAGGCTTCATCTTGCTCAAATCCGTCCACACCGCCTAAAGACCCAGAAATTTAAACAATATTCTTATTTCGAGTGATCAACGTTCTTCAGAATTTGAATCTTCTCATAGAAGTAAAAATAAGAAATCGTTGTGAAAATAAAAACAGCTGCATAGGCAATAATTAAAATATCACTCAGTGATTTATAATTAAATATCAACTCAACAACAGAGCCAACAATCGCCATTTCTAAAATGAATTTTATATTCACGTGCATATGATTTCCGTACGAAATCAATATTGCAAAAGCTTTGTATAGAACGATTATGAATGCCAAAGAATGGAGAATTGAATACTTTGTTTTGGATTCACCGTCTCCATATACAGGATTTGCTATACTTTGAAAATTTTGCAACAAATCAATAGTAGAAAATATTAGTGTGCTACACATGTATACAGCAAGAAATGTTGCTGCTGCAAAAGCATAAATCCTGACCACCGTAACTAGAAGAAGCTTGAATTTCTCAACTGCTGCATTCATCAGAATTTCTCCAAGGCCCTTCCATCATCAATCATTTGTGATTTGTAAAGTAGAGGTGCCTCGATAAAAGAGGCACCTCATTCAGATTTGTAGCTCAACCAGTCCGCTTACGGCCCAAGTCAAGCTTCGTGGACCGACGCACTGACAAGAACTCCTTGAAAAAAGCGAATTCCAATCCGGAGGGTTGATCTCACTGTAAAATGCTTTAGCCTTGGCAGAAAACCCTACTGACATCGAAAACAGAAGAAAGGCAACATGGCAAATAAAATCGTACCTAAAGAAGAGCTCATTAATTTCATCGGGAAGAAGGTTGAACCAACCGAATGGTATGAAGTTACGCAGGAACGCATCAACGAATTCGCCCACTGCACAGGCGATGACTACTTCATGCATGTTAATCCCGAAAAAGCGAAAAAAACCGATATGGGTGGAACCATTGCTCACGGCTTACTGACGCTGGGGTTGACACCTTACATTATGGCTAACTTTCCAGTGCCTGAGAACATGCCACATGGGTTCAACTATGGTTATGACAAGGTTCGTTTCCTGTCCCCGGTACACACTGGTAAGCGGGTACGCATACACGGCGAGGTTAAGGACGTTCAGTGGAAGGATGAGCACAACTGCAAGTTCATCACTGCTTTGACCGTTGAAATTGAAGGTGAGGAAAAGCCGGCACTCTACGCCGAATGGATTCTTTACTACGAAACCACCGACTAAGATTACCGCCGAATGTGTTCGCTCACCCGGTATCACAGGGGGGAGTGAACCATTGCTAACCATCATCTAACCATCATATCAGTCCGTTACTAACTATCATCCAAGGAGACGTACATGTCAGATACTTCCAATCTTCCGTTAGACGGAATTCGCGTAATTGATTTCACGCAGGCCGAGCAGGGTCCCGTTGGCACTCTACAGCTCGCTGATTTCGGTGCCGATGTGATCAAAATCGAGCGCCCGGGCGTGGGTGATCTGAGTCGGCACACGGTTGGCGGGACATCTCTAGAGGCGACGAACAATCCAACCTATGTCGCCATGAATCGCAACAAGCGTTCGATGGAACTTGATACGAGAACCGAAGCCGGAAAACACGTTATTTATGAGCTCGTCAAAGTGTCAGATGTGGTCGTAAACAATTTTCGCCCTGGTGTGATGGATAAGCTCGGCTTCAGCTATGAGAAGCTTAAAGAGATCAATCCACGCATTGTTTTTGCGTCCGCAACTGGCTACGGACCTGAAGGACCAAATGTCAAAAAACCCGGGCAGGACATGGTGGCCCAAGCTGTAACGGGCTTTATGTATGAGACCGCGGACCCTTCAATTCCACAATCGATAGTTCCAACAGCTGTCTGCGATTATACCGGCGGAATGCATCTCTGTCAGGGCATTATGGCCGCGTTGATTGGACGGGAAAAAACCGGCCTTGGTAGAAAAGTAGATGTGTGTCTTTATGATTCGATGATTCATACGCAACTGCAGGAAGCGGCCTACTGGAGCAAATACAAACAAGTGCTGAACTGGGCGGCAATGCCACTCGCTATTCACTCCGAGGCCAAGGATGGACCAATTGTGATGATTGGAGCGTTCATGCCCAACCCGCTACAGGCTATGTGCGCTGCATTCGAAATAGATGATCTTACCGTACCCTATCCGGATATGGCTTCTCAGATCAAAAACAAGGCGCTTATACAGGATACACTCCGCAAGGAAATTGCCAAATACACCATGGACGAAGCTTTGGCACGTCTTGAAGGGCAGGATGTACTTTGTTCCAAGGTCCGGAAATTGAGTGAAGTACTGGAAGACCCGCAAACGAAGATCAACAATATGATACTAGATATAGATCACCCGATTCTTGGTAAAATTACGACTATCGGTTGCCCCGTTCATATCAGTGACGCCCCTTGTACTACAAGGATAATGGCGCCACAGCTCGGTGAACACACCGAAGAGATCCTTCGCGAACTCGGGTTGGACGCGGGTGACGCCAAGTAAGAGCGCCGGATGAGTGTCCTGTTTGACACAAGTGACGGCGTACTCGGGTTGCGATTGATCGTCCAACGAGGATGAATGCAATTGACACCTCCGGCCGCAGACGCGGCTGGAGGAAATCCGGGACCAGATCAAGCCAGCAGAAACGCAAACACCAAAAGGAAGTGATGAAGACATGGCTAAGACTTATGAAACGATCAACACATATGCAAAAGACGATATTTTCTATCTGGAAATAAACAGGCCCGACAAGCTGAATGCATTGAATAAAATGGTGTTGGATGAGATGTCGGATGCGATAAAAAGCATCGATGTTTCAAAATATAAAGGCGTTATTCTGACAAGTGTTGGAGATAAGGCTTTTATGGCTGGTGCAGATATCGCTGCCATGTCTCAAATGACTCCGCAAGAAACAAAAGTCTTTGCCGAAACAGGACAGGCCGTCACCTTGGCCATGGAAGATCTGGCCCTGCCCATGATTGCCTGTGTTCAAGGCTTTGCACTTGGCGGTGGGTGTGAAATGGCAATGTCCTGCGATTTCATTTATGCTTCGAAGCAAGCAGTTTTTGGACAGCCTGAGGTTAAATGGGGTGTGTTGCCTGCTTTTGGTGGAACCCAAAGGCTTCCAAAGTACATTGGTCGGAACCGGGCCAAAGAGCTTATCTATTCGGGCACTTTCATAGATGTTGATAAAGCCTATGAGTGGGGATTGGTGAATAAAGTAACAGAAGATAAAGCAAGCTGCCTGGAAGCAGCAGTTGAGTGTTTGAAAGTTATAGGAAGAAATGGTCCGCTTGCCGTTGCAAGTGCAAAACAGGTCATGATTGCTGGAAATGATATGTCAAATAAAGATGGCATACACCAGGAAGCAACAGTCTTTGGAGTAGTTGCTAATTCTAATGATAAGGCAGAAGGAACCAAAGCATTTGTTGAGAAAAGACACCCGGTGTTCACAAGAACCTAAAATGATCAGCGTGTAACTCCGACCTGCCCCCCGAAACTTCCCTCGTTCTGATGAGTAGTTTGCTCCTTCGAAAGGTTGAGCAAACACTCCTTATGAAGGAGGGGGCCTCGGGGGGCAGGTCAACTCACATACGAATATTAGCTACTAAAGGATGAAAAAAATGAGTGACCAAAAAGTACGCGTGGAGATCGATGGCGGCGTGGCGACCGTGTTCCTGGTCAACCCGCCGATGAACGTCATGACACTGGATATGAGGCGCGAGTTGGACGCGGCCCTGACCAGCCTGGAGGCTGACCCAGCGATAGGAGCGATTGTACTCACAGGCGACGGTGACCGCGCTTTCGGCACCGGCTCCGACATCAAGGAATTTCCCGGACTCTTGGCGGACGGTTCCGTCGTGTCTCGCAAGCTCGCTCCTGAGAACGAAACATTCACCAAATTCGCCAATTTCCCGAAACCCACAGTCGTGGCCATTGAAGGCTATGCGCTGGGCGGCGGCATGGAACTCGCAGCCGGCGCCGACATCATCGTGGTCGCCGAAAATTCAAAATTCGGCGTACCCGAAATAAACCTTGGCGCCATACCCGGCAGTGGGGGCTCAGTGCGTATAACACGGCGTATCGGTCTTGGCCGCGCCAGTGAGTTGTTTTTGCTGGGCGATATGATAGATGCGCAGCAAGCGCTCGCGTGGGGCTACGCCAATCACATTAAGCCTAAGGGCGAGGTGCTCGCACACGCGCAAAAACTTGCTGCAAGGCTTGCAAGCGCTCCGAAGCAGGCCATTTGTGCCGTCAAGCAGGCGTTGCGGTATGGCATTTACTTGCCCGAGGAGCAGGCAATCGCGAAGCTGCTTAACGTGCTCGATGTTCTACAGCGTACGCAGGACCTCCGCGAGGGAGCCGACGCCTTCATGAATAAGCGCAAAGCGAATTTCAGCGACCCGCTGGACACCTCGAAATTTGTTGGATGCATGTTTCCAGAATAAGCTCGCGCCCCGTACGAAGCGGGGCTCGGTCACGCTGGAAACCGTTTTTTCATAGAAGCGGTAGAGGAGGCATTGGCGCGTCACGGCAAGGGAGCCTGGCGCGTCAACGTCTTTATCGAGAGGCTATGGAGAACCATCAAATATGAGGAGGTCTACTACCTGCACGGCTATGCCAACCTCCCGGGATGCGCGCGCGTCAATCGGGCGCTACATCGGCTTTGACAACGGGCGACGCCAACATTCATCGCTTGACGGCAAAGCCCCCGAACAGGCTTACTTCAACCCGCTGACGCCGGTATCGGTGGTCGAGGCTGGAGGGCATCCACGTGCGTTCTTCGCCGCACGGCAGCCAGAACCAGCTTGTACGTGGCCGGTACACTGGTGGTGTACGTGCAGCCCAGCGCCTCAGGCGGGGCGTTGCTCTTCCACCTGCTGAGCAAACTCTACGAGCGCACCAGCGTCAACATAACCACCGCTGGATTCATATTTCAAGTGCAACACCGAGTTGTTGAGCGAAGGCCTCGGGGCTGGAAGCCGAGACATTTTCGCGGGGTTGAGTTGAGCATCCAGACGATGTCGTCGAGGTCTGCATCACTGTAGTCGGACAGCGATGTCTTGCGCGGTAACTCACGTCGCAGCCGTCCGTTGGTGTTCTCGATGGAGCCACGCTGCCAGGGGCTGTGAGGGTCACAGAAATAGGCTGGCATGGCGATCTTTTGCCGGACCTTTTCATGCCGGGCGAACTCTCCGCCATTGTCATGAGTGATGCTGCGACGCGCAATGCCGGGCAAGCCTTGCAGTTCGGTGACGATGGCCTCGGCAGTATCGCCTGCATCCTTGCTGTGAAGACGGCGGACCAGCGTCAGTCGGGTGGTGCGCTCGTGCAGGGTGAGCAGGATGTCGCGCTGACGGCGGAAGTGCACGAGATCGCCCTCCCAATGACCAAACTCGCATCTTTGAGCAACGCTTTCAGGGCGTTGACTGATCGGCACACGATCAGGAATGGCCGGCTCCCGCTTGCCGTTGCGCACCCGGCGGCCTCGTTTCGACTTGCGCTGGGCCAGGTATCGCGGCAGCCCCGTGCGGCGGCCTGCCGGATGACCTGCCCCCCGGTCGTCCCTCGTTCATAACGAGAGTCCTTGGGGGTTTGCTCTGAGACCCAATCTTGGACCGCCGGATTATGGAGTTTTCCGGCTGTCATCACGGTGACGGGCTGGGTGTGTCACCGGGATTTTGCAGTGCGATCGGAACGTTGTATCCGATCGCCGAATGAGGTCGAACCTCGTTGTAGTCTCTACGCCAATCCTCCATCTTTTCGCGGGCATCCGCAAGGGTCAGGAACCAGTGGGCGTTCAGACATTCCGCCCGGAACTTGCTGTTGAAGGCCTCGATGAAGCCATTGTCTGTTGGCTTGCCGGGCCGTGAGAAGTCCAGTGTGACGTCATTTGCATAGGCCCACAGGTCGAGATCGCGCGAGATGAACTCGCTGCCATTGTCGACCCGTATCGTCTTCGGATAGCCAATGCGGCCGCATACCCGTTCCAGCGTCTGCACAACGTCCTCGCCGCGATAGGTGAAGCGTGGATCGGTCGCCGGACAGAACCGGGAATGCGTATCAACGATCGTCAGGATACGCAGCTTCTTGCCGGTTGCCAGCTGGTCGTGGACAAAATCCATGGCCCAGACATCGTTCGGCCCAGCTGCTTCCTGGCGATCTTCACGCAGCTTGGCCTTCACCCGCCGCTTGGGATGCTTGTTCCGCAGCTGCAGGCCCAACTCGTTGTAAATCCTGCGCGTCTTCTTCATGTTGATCATCCATCCTTCACGGCGCAACAGCACATGGACGCGACGATAGCCGTAGCGCACCCGCGTCTCGCAGATCTCCCTGATGCGTCTGTTCCAGACCGGCCTGTCCGGTGCGACGAGACTTGTAGTGGTAGGTCGAGGTGTCGAACTTCAGCGCCTTGCAGGCCCGTCTGATCGATATCCCCCAATCTGCCAGCATCCCGTCGACCAGCTTGCGCTTCCGGGCAGGCCTCAGAGCTTTCGGCGGATGACGTCCTGCAGCATCTCCCGGTCCAGGGTGAGGTCCGCCACGATCTTCTTCAGCCGGTTGTTCTCGTCCTCGAGCTGCTTCAGCCGGCGCATCTCGTCAGGCAGCAGGCCCGCATACTTCTTCTTCCAGTTGAAATAGGTCGCCTGGCTGATCCCGGCCTTGCGGCAGATCTCCGCCACAGGCACGCCGTCATCGCCCTGCTTCAAAATGAACGCCTTCTGGGCGTCCGAAAACTTCGATGCCTTCATCGCTTCCGCTCCTTCTCCCAGCCGGGAAATTACAGCGGAAAACTCCAGCTATGAACGATCCAGTTTTCGGGGATCAGAGCACGGACTGTAGACATACCGGTAGATGGACTCCGTCGATACCGTGTGGTCGACTTCATCGAGCTCCATCCGCCCGGCGATCTGTTCCGGAGACCATCCCATGGCAAGGCGGTCTTCGACATAGTCGCGAAGGTGGGTAGAGCGCTCAATGCGTGACCCCCGCAGCTTCCTCGCCCAGGCACGGCGTTCCGCGCTGATGGGGTTGTAGCCATCAACCCGTCGGTTACGCCCCAGCTCCCGGTAGATACTGCTGCGGTTCCGGCCAAGCCGTTGCGCAATCTCGGTCTTCGAAAGCCCCAACTCCATCAGGCTGAACAGCTGACAGCGGGCTTCAAGTGTGAAGTGATCATAATGTGTTCCCATGGCGATCCCGGATATACCCGGTGTCGCACTTGGTTTGCGAATCTAGCACCAACCTCAGCTTCAGCGAATGAGCCAGCTTCTTCGGCGATGCCAAGATGACCACCGCGCTCCTCGATCGCCTCACCCATCGCTGCCACATTCTGGAGACTGGAAACGACAGCTTCCGCTTCAAGGCCAGCGCCGCCGCAGCTGCACGAACAAAGAAGGAGACAACCCATGCCTTGACCACTGAATGACCCAATGTCCATAATCAGAGCCGGGTCAGTTCTCGATGGAAAACCCGGGTTAATTCTGAGTGGAAATCAACAGATACTCATTTGCACCGAGAATTTTCTGGATACGGAGTGTACGAAAGGTACGACCAAAGCCTTACTTGCTTTAATTTCATACCCACAAAGCTATCTTCTCAAACCAACTCCAGAACCCTCAGCGAGGAAATTGCAATCTGCAGGCCCAGAGCCACCTGGATTACCCCAAGAACAACGCCGAGAATCTGCAGAAAAGTACCGAGAAGTAGTGGAAATTTCGGCGTCAGGATCATGACTATCAGGTTCAAAATCAAGATCGCCAACACAACTACTCCTATCATTAGTTGACCCTGCAGATCTTGAGAGAATGCTAGGAAAACGACTAGCGCTGCTATTCCATACGGCGTAACGATCGTAGGGAAAGCCAGCGGCGTCAGCGCCATACTCATTGTAGGTTTGGGATCAGTGACAGTGTCACTCTGAACAGGCGCGAACTGTCGGACAATGTTCAGTAGCGCCACCAGGAAAAGAATGATGCCAGCAGCAAGACTTAGAACTGGCAGCGGAATACCATACCTGGCCAGAAAGAAGTCACCCAATATGGCCGCTAACAAGAGGGCGAGGCTCGAATACAGTGTCGCCCGCAGAGCCAATTGCCGGACGAAATTGGCATCCGCATTCTTTGTCATTTTTGAAAAGGGGCCAATTATTTTGAACGGCCCTATCATAATGAACATAAAGGTGAAAATTTGAGCCAAAGGAAATGGCTCGATCTTGAACGGTTTAATGCCTGATTCAGCGGCCAGCACCACACTTGCATCAGTCAGAATGACCATGCCGGCGATAAGCACAGCTAGCAGTCCAGCCTTCTGTCGGAAGCAATTGTTTTCATACCTTCTGGCAGGGGCGCTATTTCGCATCATGTGAAAACCTCTGTTTTATGGCCAATGTCATTCATTGCCGGAAATCCATAGCAGTCCGGGCTGGACTTCATAGGTCCACGGAGATCCAGAGTTCTTCCAACCATTTTTCGTTCGTTTTCCATGGTTAGGATTTCCCGGATCTTTCACCATGTCGCCCTCAATGCCATCAACAATACTGTAGGCTTGCTCAAAACCCGCCTTGGCAAGCACGTTTACCGCCAGAGCGCTGCGCCCTCCGGACCGGCACATCACATAAACCGATATCCCCCATTTGAACTTCACAATTGGTGTGATTCTGCATAAATCGTACCGTCTTGCAAAGATATGTTTTCTTCAATCGCCTGACACCTCAGATCTTGACGAATTAGCGACGTTCTGCATGTCAATTCTGGATAATTCCCGCCATCCTGACGCACCTTTCCTGTCTGTTTCACCTTGTCATCAATTCTCCCGGCCTACGCCAGTACGGGTCTTCGTCGCAAATCGTTGATCAAGCCCAGGATTTCCCGGAACAGGTTTCCCGGTACGGCTACCTCGGCCAGTTGGAACGTGACATAGCGGCCATGGTGGACGACCTTGGCATCGATCTTGACCAGTTTCTCCCGCAGCGTGGTCAGCGACCAGTGCTCGACCTCCTTCGGCAATGCAAGCGTCCGCATGAAGTTGCACAGATTGTAATACCAACCGGCGTAGTGGCTGACTCAAGTGGGTAGGCAAATCAGCGATTGTCTGACTCGATGTGGCAAACAGGAGGTTTGCCATGGTTGCTGCGACACCCCTTCGCTCTGACTTCTCTGCCACGGATATGAGGGTTCTGGCCCGGGCATCGAAGGATGCCAACCAGACCCGGCGTCTGTTGGCCTTGGCGAGTATTTATGATGGCGGCTCACGCCGGGCTGCCGCCGAGGTTGGCGGCGTCACGGCGCAGATCATCCGTGACTGGGTGGTGCGGTTCAATGCCAGAGGTCCCGATGGCCTGCTGGATGGCAAGGCGCCCGGGCGGGTGCCGAAGCTGAACGAGGCACAGCGGCAGGCGCTAGTTGAGCTGATTGAGCGTGGGCCGATCCCGGCGATTGACGAGGTGGTGCGCTGGCGCCTGAAGGACCTGGTCCAGTGGGTGTACCGGGAATACCGCATCTCGATCGATGAAAGCACGTTGGGGCGGATGCTGAAGGCGATGGGCTATCGCAAGCTGTCGGCCCGGCCCCACCATCATGCCCAGAACGAGCTGCAGGCAGAGCATTTTAAAAAACCTTCCCGGAACAGATCGACGCCATCCAGTGTGGCCTGCCGGCCGACACCGCGATAGAGCTGTGGTGGCAGGATGAGGCCCGTATAGGGCAAAAGAACAAGATCACCAGGCGCTGGGCCCGACGTGGCACCAGGCCGTCAGCCCCGCAGGACCAGCGCACTTCATCAGCCTATATCTTCGGGGCCATCTGCCCGGCCAGGGGCAAGGGGGCCGGCCTGGTGATGCCGTGGTGTGATACCGAGGCCATGAATGCGCATCTTGTCGAGATCAGTGCCCAGGTCGATATCGGCGCCCATGCCGTCCTCATCCTCGACCAGGCTGGGTGGCATGCCTCAAAGCAGCTCAAGGTCCCCGGCAACATCACGCTGCTGTTCCTGCCGCCGAAGTCGCCGGAACTCAATCCGGTTGAGAACGTCTGGCAGTACCTGCGTGACAACTGGCTGTCCAATCGGGTCTTCCGCTCCTACGAGGAAATTGTCGCCCTATCATGTCAGGCTTGGAACAACCTCATCGACCAGCCCTGGAAGATCATGTCCATCGGCTTGCGTGACTGGGCGCATCGGTACTGATCAATGCCGGTTGGTATAAGCCAGGGTATGAAGCTGGAGGCGAACCTCGTTGTTGCGGAACTTGCTGCATAACAGCCGGGTCCACTTGATGGCGTACTTACCTTCCTTGATGTACTGCTCCGCTGTCCCACGATGATTGTAGAAGGCGACAACCCGTTCGGCAGGACGAGACAGGTTGGTGACGATGAAGCCAACACGAGGGTACAATTCGCCGGGATGCCATTCCAACTTGGCAACGACACGGCGTTTTGTGTCCCACGATCCCGCCTTATAGCTGAAGTTGGCATAATAGTGCCGGACATGATTTGGTGGACGACCGACCGGACGGATCAGCAGATGGGCAATGCGCCCTTGGAGAATATTGTTGGCCTTAAGGCGAATTGCGTAGAGGAAACCCGCATCCTCCAGGAACTCGTAGATGTCTGGCGAAGCGAATGCAGCGTCTCCTCGGAAGTAGCAGCGCAGGTTCCGTTCCCGGTAACGCTCAACGACAGGTTCCAGAACATCCCTCCAACAGTGGGCACTATGAACATTGCCGCCACGCAGCGAACACCGTTCCAGATCGCCGAACTGGTTGAACAGGAATAGTGGATGATAGCAGCTGCAGCCAAAGTGACCATTGTAGGCTGTGCCCTCTTGTTCGCCATGGGTCGGACTGACACTGGAGTCCATGTCGAGAATGATCTTCTTCGGCGGGTGGCGGTCATGCACACGGTCGATCCAAATGCCGGAAAGGTTGACCAAAGCGGCAAAGTTATCGTCGCTGGCCAGAAGCTCCGTCTCGAACCTTCTCGCAAGGTTGGAAAGAACTTCACTTCTTTCGTTTCCGCAATTTGTGAAAGCGACGCCGGATGTCAGCCAAGTCAACGTTGACCGACGGCGTCTTGAGATTCATTGCGCCCATCCTATCCGCAATGATCCGAGCCACGGCCAGATTGCGCACCCACTTGTGATCCGACGGAATGACATACCAAGGCGCTTGCTCAGATGACGTTCTGAGAATTGCCTCTTCGTACGCCGTGATGTAGTCGGGCCAGAAATCCCGTTCGATATAGTCGCTTTCGCTGATCTTCCATTGCCGCGTTGGATCATCCAAACGCTTCTTGAAACGCTTCAGCTGCTCCTCTGGACTGAGGTGCAGAAAAAACTTCAGGATGACCGTTCCGCTCGCAGCCAGCAGCGCCTCGAACTCGTTGATCTGATCGTATCGCTGCCGCCAGATATTTTCGGGCACCAGCTTGTGGACCCTCGTGACCAGAACGTCTTCATAGTGCGATCGATTGAAGATGGCGACCTGACCGGTCCTCGGTGCTGCCCGGTGCGCACGCCACAGGAAATCGTGGGCCGCTTCTTCTGTAGAGGGCTGCTTGAAGGCAGCAACACGCACCCCTTGAGGGTTCATTCCGGTCATGACATGCCGGATTGTTCCGTCCTTGCCCGCTGCATCGAGACCCTGCAGCACAATAAGCAGTGAAGCGCTGTTGCCTGCATAAAGCAGGTGCTGGAGCCGGTCGATTTCCGCTATCGCGGCGGCGGTCGATTTATCAGCTTCATGACGCGATATGGTCTCAGGGCGGCAACCGGGTTGCCGATCCTGCAACCCTGGCTCGCTGGCCGGCAGGACTTTCAGATTGTCGAGCCAAGTGTTCAACCCAGAGCAACCCATTAGACAGCCTCACAAACGGGTTAGAGTGCAGCTTCTGGAAATCCAGTCTGTACACCACAGCGGATCAAGAAAATTCCCGACGGCCAATGACTTGGGTCAACCGATAGCTTCTCGTTGATTTGTAAACCGGCGTTCCCCATTTGACCGGTCTCCTGTGAGGTTACGACGGCCCGAAGCGACTTTCCAAGCATTTTCTGTCTCGGTTGGTTGTCGGGTTGTAGGAGCCGGGCCTGACGAGCGACCAAAAAGTCCGTGCCGGACGATGTTGGCATCGTTCTACCGGTTGGCAGACGCACCTGTCCCGCTACCGCGGCCCGTCGCTGATTCTCGCCTACTCGCACTACATCGCCCACGGCATCGATATGCGATACGGCATGAAGCAGCAGGCGCGAGCGGTCGCGAGCGGGTACTGGCCGCTGTTTCGCTTCGACCCGACTCAGCGTCAAGCTGGATTGAACCCATTCCGCATCGACTCGCCGCGGCCTCGGATCCCGCTCGAGGATTACGTGTACCAAGAGCAGCGCTACAAGACCCTGACGCGCACGAAACCCGGAAGGCGCCGCGGAGATGCTCAAGAAGGCCCAGGCCGTGGTCAACGAGAAGTACCGAGTGTACGAGGATCTGGCCGGCCGCGACGGCAGCCGCTTCCTGCCGCACTGGGAGGATGCCGCGCAATGAAGGCACGGTCCGCTTGCCACCCGCATGATGGAGATCAGCTATGGATCTGACCATACGCTATCTCGGGCTCGAGTTGAAGCACCCGATCGTCGCTGCGGCGTTGCCACTGACCGGCAACATTGACGGCATCCGGCGCTTGGCTGAAGCGGGTGCCGCCGCCATCGTGATGGAATCCGTGTACGAGGAGCAGGTGCGTGCCGAAGAGTTGCGGCACGTGGCCCTGCTGGAAGAAGGTGCCGAATCGCAGCCGGAGGCGACGGCGTATTTTCCCGAGAGTCCCGACGACCGGGGCGTCCTGGAAGCGCATCTCGAGACGCTGCGCCACGCTTCGGGCGACGTCGGCGTGCCGATCATCGCTAGCCTCAACGGTTCATCGCGCGAAGGGTGGGTCGACTTCGCGGTTCAACTGGAACAGGCGGGCGCCAGTGCCATCGAGCTCAACGTCTACCGGGTGCCGGCGGACCCTCTGGAAACCGGGCAAGCCGTCGAGCAGAGCTACGTGGACGTCCTGCGCGCGGTCAAGGCGCGCGTGAAGATCCCTGTGGCGGTCAAGCTCGGCCCCTACTTCAGCTCGCCGGGCAACATGGCGAAGCAACTGGTCGACGCCGGTGCGGATGGCCTCGTACTGTTCAGCCGCTTCTTCGAGCCCGACGTCGATCTCGCGACGCTTACGGCAAGGTCCGATCTGGAGCCGAGCACGCGCTACGAAATGCGCCTTCCGCTCATGTGGACCGCCCTGCTTTCCGGAAAGCTGAACGCGTCGCTCGCCGCCGGCACGGGCATCTCGACTCACGAAGAAGTTGTGAAGTACCTATTAGTGGGGGCCGACGTCGTGACGACGGCCTCGTCGCTGCTCGAACATGGTCCCGGTCACTTCGAAACGCTGTCGAACGGTCTGCAAGAGTGGATGGCCAGCCGCGGCTTCGGTTCGATCGATGCGCTCAGGGGCCGGCTCGCGGTCTCGCGCCGCCATGCCGACCCCGCAGCGTTCATGCGGGCGCAGTACTACCAGATTCAGACAGCGGGTCACTTCACCGCGCGGCGATAACCCCGCATACAGAAAGGTGCAAGGAACGTGCGAATCACGCTATACAGTCCCCGATCCTACCATCGTGGAAGTTTGGACCAAGTCAATCGGCAGCACAGGCACGAGATCGCCTACCGCGAGGGGTTGCTGACCGCCGACAGCGTCCGCTTGGCGATGGGCAGTGGAGGGGTCTGCATCTACGTCAACGACCGCGCCGATGCGGCGGTGATCGAGTCGCTGAAGGTGAACGGCTGTCGTATGATCGTGACGCGCTCGATGGGCTTCAACCAGATTGATCTCGCTGCGGCCAAACGCAACGCCCTTCCGGTGGCGCGCGTCCCGCATTACTCCCCGAATTCGATCTCCGAATTCAACGTCGGCCTGGTTCTCACGCTCACGCGTAAGATTCACCGCGCGTATCTGAGGGGCCGTGAGTTCAACTTCAACCTGACAGGGTTGTCGGGGACCCGGCTGTCGGACAAGACCATCGGCGTGATCGGCGCCGGCCAGATTGGCACCTTGGTGCTCAACGCACTTGCGGGTTTCGGCTGCAGGCTCGTGTACCACGACATGCAACAGCGTGCCGATCTCAAAGGCATCGCGCAGTTCGTTTCGATCGCCGACTTGGCCCGCGACAGTGACATCGTCGTGTTCAACGTGCCGCTGATCAAGGAAACCCAACACATGGTGAACACGGAAACGATCCCTCGGATGAAACGCGGCGCGCTGATCGTCAATACCGGTCGCGGCGGGCTGATCGACGCACGGGCGCTTGTCGAGGGCATCAAGAGCGGACAAATCGGCGGCGCCGCGTTCGACGTCTACGAGGACGAGGGGCCGATCTTCTACAATGACCGTTCCGCCGACGTGCTGCAGGACGACGCGTTCTGTCGCCTGATGACGTTTCCCAACGTCATCGTGACGTCGCACATGGCGTACCTGACCGATCACGCGCTGAGCGATATTGCGCAGACTACGCTGCAGGCGTTCAGTGATTTCGAAAAAGGCCTGCCGCTCGCGACCAGAGTGGTCGCATCAGGACCGACCTAGAAGGATCCGGGGCGACGAAGTCGCATCGATCGCGCTTGGCGCCCGGCACTCCGCGTCCACGATTTCCCTGAACCGTTAGAGGAACCTTTTCATGACTACCGTCACGACCCCGTCAGGCTTCACCGACGACGCCGCCGAGTCCCACATCACGCACCCCGAGCGCAAGCACGAGAAGTACGAGCGCCTGATCGCGCGGGCGAAGAGCGTCCCGCCGATCCGGACCGCGGTCGCCTGGCCCTGCGAAGTCCACGCCCTCGAAGGGTCGATCGAGGCCGCCCGGGAGAAGATCATCAAGCCCGTACTGGTGGGCAGCGAAGCGCTCATCCGGGATGTGGCCGGGAAGGCGAACCTCGACCTGGCCGGCTGCGACATCGTCGATTTTCCCACCGAGGAGTCGGCCGCGGCGGGCGCGGTCAGCCTGGTCCGGGAAGGTAAGGCCCACGGGATCATGAAGGGCAGCCTGCATACCGACATCTTGATGCATGCCGTGGTGTCCAAGGAGGGCGGCCTGCGAACCAGCCGGCGCATCAGCCATGTCTTTTTGATCGACGTGCCGACCTATCCCGACGTGCTGTTCGTCACCGACGCCGCGATCAACATCTTTCCCGACATCGATTGCAAGCGCGACATCGTGCAGAACGCGATCGACCTGCATATCGGCCTCGGGCTGGGCGAGCCGCGGGTGGCGATCCTGTCGGCGGTGGAAGTGGTCAATCCGAAGATCCCGGGAACCATCGACGCGGCGAGTCTCTGCAAGATGGCCGACCGAGGCCAGATCAAGGGCGGCGTTCTGGATGGCCCGCTTGCGCTGGACAACGCGATCAACCTGGAGGCCGCGAAGATCAAGGGCATCTCTTCGCCGGTGGCAGGCCGCGCCCAGATCCTGGTGGTGCCGGATCTCGAAGCGGGCAACATGCTGGCGAAGAACCTGATCTTCCTCGCCGACGCCGATGCCGCGGGGATCGTTCTCGGGGCCGCGGTGCCCGTCATCCTCACGAGCCGCGCCGACAGCGTGCGCACGCGCCTGGCATCGACGGCAGTGGGAACCCTCTATGCCCACTATTTGATGCAGCAAAAGGAGAAGGCAGGGAAAGCTCGATGACGGACACCGTTCTTTGCATCAACGCCGGCAGCTCGAGCCTCAAATTCAAGCTGTTCGAGGCACTCGCCGACGGCGGGCTGTCGGTCTCGATCGAGGGTCAGTTGGACGGTATCGGCGTAAAGCCGCATCTGAAGGCGACCGACGGCGTCGCTCGATCGCTTGCCGACCGGCAACTGAGCCCCGCGCAGGCGCCCGACACCGGCGCGGCGGTGCCGATGTTGCTGCAATGGTTGCGCGACCAGCTCAACGGTGTCATGCCGGTGGTGATCGGCCATCGCGTGGTGTTCGGCGGCACGCGTTACGCTGCGCCCGTCCGGATCGACGACGCGGTGCTCGCCGAGCTGCGCGCGCTGGTGCCGATGATGCCGCTGCACCTGCCGCCCGAGCTGGCGCCGATCGAAACAATTCGCGCGCGTCTGCCCGATCTGCCGCAGGTCGCGGTCTTCGATACCGGCTTTCACCGGGGGCACGACGAGGTCTTCGAGCGGCTGCCGCTGCCCGATGCGTATTATCGGGAAGGCCTGCGCCGCTACGGCTACCACGGCATCTCCTACGAGTACATCGCACAGCGCCTGCCCGCGGCCGCGCCCGACATCGCCGACGGGAGGGTCGTTGTCGCGCACCTCGGCAACGGCTGCTCGATGGCCGCGTTGGTCGGTGGGCGCAGCGTCGAGACCACGATGAGCTTCTCCGCCCTGGACGGTCTGACCATGGGTACGCGGCCCGGTCGACTCGATCCTGGCGTCGTGCTCTATCTGTTTCAGGTCAAAGGCATGTCGGCGAAAGCCGTGGAAGACCTCCTCTACAAGGACTCCGGCCTGAAGGGCCTGTCCGGGATCAGCAACGACGTGCGCGCGCTCCTCGAGAGCGACGATCCCCGCGCGCAGATGGCGTTGGACTTTTTCAGCCTGAGTTGCGCCCGCGCAGTCGCGGAGCTGGCGACCGTGATGGGAGGGATCGACGGGCTGGTGTTCACGGCAGGGGTCGGCGAGCACGCTGCGCCGATACGCGGTGCCATCGGGGCCAGGCTCGCGTGGCTGGGTCTCGAGATCGACACGGCCGCGAATGCCCGGCATGGCCCGCGGATCTCCGCCGCACAGAGCCGGATTGCTTGCTATGTCATCCCTACCAATGAGGAACTGATGATGGCACGTCACGCGCTGGCATTGGTCCGCTCACGTGCCTGAACGAAGCCACCCTGTCGGTTGCCGGGCAATCGACCACTGATGCGGCGAGGATTTGCCAAATCAAGTACCAATGAGGCGCAACATGTCTCCCGATCAGATTTTGAACAAGACTTTTCCCGTGCTGTTCGATCTGCCTGTCCCTTCGGCTGATTTCTCGCGCTCTGGCGGAAAGGACGCAATCGACTACGCCACCGACTACTTGGCAACGGTCTATCCTGTTCCTGGACATCCTGCGGCAACGTGGCAACCAGCAGACGGAGATGACCTCCAGGCCGATCAACGCCGTGTTGATCTACGACTACGAGATCATCATGCGCGGACATCCGTCTGGTCGACGGCACGGATCTGCCCGTGCAGGTGACGCTCAGTTCCGCGGAGCACGTTCTACGACTGGTATCAGCCGTATCTCGAGCACGGCTTCGATGGCCTCGAAGACAAGAAGCCGGCTCGAAGAGCCGGCTGGAACCGGATCCCGCAGAAGATCAAAGACCAGGTGCTCGAGCTAGCGCTCGAACGAACGGACCTCTCACCTCGCGAGCTCGCCTGCCGGTTCACGAACGAGAGGCGCTACTTTGTCTCTGAATCGAGCGTCTACCGCCTGCTCAAGGTCGCCGATCTCATCACCAATCCTGCCTACGTCCTGCTGTCGGCCTCGGAAGCGTCCAGAACCCGACGACGCGCGTCCACGAGATGTGGCAGGCCTTCTACGTCGATGTCCTGATCGATTATCTTCCTGACCTAGCCAACCGGGTCAGCGAGAAGGTCTTCGTGATGGTGCCGATGTCCTGATCGATTATCTTCGTGGTTAGGCGATTCAAGTCCCGTCCCAGGCTCCAAGTCCGATAAGCACTCGCTATGGCAAGTCAGCGGGCGGGGGAAGAGGGCCCCGTTCCTGAGCCTGACTCGCGAGCTTGCCTTTCAAGAGCCTGCCTTTCAAGAGCCTGCAGGTCGGTTTTCCCGGTCCCCAAGAGCGGCATCTCGTCGATGAAGTAGATATGGCGCGGATGGGAATACGCGGGTCCGCGTGTCATGTAGTAGTCAATGAGTTCCTTCTCGCCGAGCTTCGACCCGACGTTGCGCACGACGAAGGCCACCGGAACCTGGCCCTTCACCTCGTGGGGGACGGGAACGACACAGACGTCCCGCACTTCCGGATGAGTGGCGAGGATGTTCTCGACTTCGGCCGGGAAGACGTTCTCGCCTCCCACTTGCATCTGGTCATCGACGCGCCCCCTGAAGGTGTACCAGCCGTCGGGGTCGCACGCCACGATATCCCCGGTATAGACCCAGCCGTCCCGGAAGCGCTCTGCTTGGGCGTCCGGCCGGTTGTAATAGCCGAGGGCGTTGCACTCGCTCCGCACGACAAGTTCCCCCGCCTCTCCCTGTGGCAAAATGTTCCCGTCGGAGTCGATGACCTTGCACTCGAAGCCGGGAAGAGCGGGACCGATCGTGCCCAGTTTGTTTCGGCCGCGTGGGTTCATGGTGATGATGGGCCCAGACTCCGTCAGCCCGTACCCCTCGATCACATCGACACCAGGCAAGGTCTGGACCAGTTCATCCAGAAGCGCGCGTGTCATGGGAGCAGACCCCACTGCGATGAACTCGAGGCTGGAGACATCCACGTGCGTTCTTTGCCGTGCGGCATCCAGAATCAGCTTGTACGTGGCCGGTACACCTGTGGTGTAGGTGCAACCGTGCGTCTCAATCGCATCGATCACGCGCTCCGCGTCGAACTCCTTGAGAATGACCACCGAGCCGCCCTGGCTCAGGCACGGGAGGAGCCCCGCGCCAGTGGCGTTCATGTGGAAGAGCGGCGTCGACAACAAGACCCGTGAGTTCTCGTCGATCCGGTTGGACTCCGCCAGGAGCTGAGCGTTACGCAGTAGCCCACGGTGCGCGAGAAGAACCCCCTTGGGCCGTCCGGTCGAGCCCGAGGTGTACGCCTGGATGCAGACGTCGCTGCTGGCCGACCCATGATCGCAGCGTTCGGGCGAAGCTGAGGCCAGCCAGTCCTCATAGCTTCGAAGCGGACCCCGGTCGGCATCGACGACGATACCGACCTCGGCAACCCCGTCGGCCAGGCAGGCGACGACGGATTCGGCCATCCCGGCACTGCCGAAGACAATGCGACTCCCGCAATCTCGAGCCAGATCGATGTGCTGCGGCGGCGGGAACTTGAAGTTGACCGGGACCGCTACGGCGCCGGCCCTGACGATACCGAGCAGGACTTCGGGGAAGCGGATGTCGTTCTCGAAGATGACGAGGACGCGCTCGAACCGCTCGACTCCAAGCGAGATCAGCCCATTGGCGACCCGATTGATGCGCTGCTCGAGCTCTGCATACGTCATCGACCGCTTGCCCTGGATGAGGGCGACTCGCTGCGAGTCTAGGGATAGGCCGGTGTCGCACAGCCGCCCGAGGCTAGACGCATCGTCATCGAACATATTCGTCATCTCCATTTCACTCGCCCAAAACCACGCCGAGGCCTTCTGCGCCAAGTCGAGCCTAGGCAATAAGTGATAATGACGTCAACGTTGTCAACGGCGGAGCAATTCTGGGCCAGTTTGGCGGAGTAAAAGTAGGCCATTAGAGCTCGGCACAGGCCGCTCGCGAAGCGCGCCTTCGATAGCGCTGTAGCGAGCGAGCGGCCGTCTGGGTCGGGCTGTCTGTCTGTCAGCGGGTTTATGGATTGGTCGGGGGAGCGTCGGACTGGTCGCCTGTTTTGGTGGCGGCCGGGTTCTGTTTTTCTTCTGCGACAGTGATGGCCGACTGGCGCCTGGTGACGGATTGCTTCAGCCGGTCTCAAGGTCTGCTTGGCAATGCTGATCCGGAACTCTTCCCAGATCCACTGACACAGGTCGACCAGGCGCCAGCGTACCGCCCCATGGGCTGCCGGGATCGGTCCACTCTCCAGCATCTGCACCAGCGCAGCCCGCTGCCTGTCGCCAAGCTTCGAGGGTTGGCCAGGCGCCTTGCGGTTGACCAGTCCTTCCGGTCCCTCGGCATTGAACCGCACGACCCAGTCCCGCACGATCTGCAGCGTCACGCCACCAAGCTCAGCGGCCTGTGTCCGTGTTGCTCCATCATAGATCGCCGCCAATGCCAGCAGCCGCCGGGTTTGGGCTGCATCCTTCGACTGCCGGGCAATCGCCCGCAATCTGGTCGCATCAAAATCCGCTCGTAGCGTTATCGCCATGGCAAACCTCCTTCGTTTGCCATGCTGAATCACGCTGCAGCTGATTTGAAAATCCTCAAACGAGTCAGATGGGGTGGTTGCCGCCCTCCCTAATGGTATCACGATGTGCCAAATTTGTAGGGGTTCAAGCCACGAGCGGAAAGGACGGCAACCATGAGTATGGATACAATGATTGGTGTGGACCTGGCAAAGTCCGTTTTCCAGGTTCACGGGGCCTCGATGACCGGCAAGGTTGTGTATCAGCGCAAGCTGTCGCGGCCGGCATTTCGCACCTTCATGGCTGATCAGCCACCTGCCGTAGTGGTGCTGGAAGCGTGCGGCAGCGCTCATTACTGGGCCCGCGTGCTCAGCGCCTATGGTCACGAAGTCCAACTGATCGCGCCGCAGTATGTGCGTCCGTTCGTGAAGCGGCAGAAGAACGACGCGGCAGATGCCGAGGCGATCGTAACAGCAGCCCAGCGCCCCGAGATGCGCTTTGTTGAGCCAAAGAGCGAGGCACAGCAGAGCGCTGCGATCCTCTATCGCTCACGCCAGAGACTTGTGCGCCAGCGAACAGAGACTGTGAACGCTCTGCGGGCTGCGCTGTATGAGTGGGGCCATATTATCCCGCAGGGCATCCAACACATCGGCCGCATACGTGAGATACTGGATGCGACCAACAGCGATCTGCCGGCCTTGATGTGCGAGGAGTGCCTCGCAATGCTCGATTACATAAAGACGCTCAACGGCTTGGTTGATGCGAGGACGGCCAAGATCAAGGAACTGGCCGCAGCCACGCCAGTGGCGCAACGCTTGCAAACCATGCCGGGCGTTGGACCGATAGTCGCCATGGCTGTCGAGACCTTTGCGCCGGGCATGGAGAGCTTCCGCAGTGGACGCGACTTTGCCGCCTGGCTTGGGCTGGTGCCAAGAAAGTTCTCATCCGGTGGCAAAGAGCGTCTCGGGCGGATCACCAAGGCCGGTCAGGCCGATATCCGGCAGATGCTGATCCTCGGTGCCATGTCCATGTTGAACTGGATGGGGCGCAAATCCATCCCGGAAGGCTCCTGGCTGGCGCGGATGCTGGCCCGCAAGCCGCGCATGCTGGTCGCCATCGCACTGGCCAACAAGATGGCGCGACAGATCTGGGCCATGCTGACCAAAAACGAGGCTTACAAGGATCCGACCCCCCTTATGGCTGCCTGATACAGGCGATCCCAGACAGGCCGGATGAAAGGGGTGTGAAAAGGCGACGACCCGAATGGGCAAAATGATCGAACAGATCTGGATCGGGACAACCAGTTGAGAGTCGAGAGCAACAAAAGCTCGTAAATCAGATTTGGGCCTGACCCGCGGATCACCATACCGGCCAGCTTACGTCGACAGGCGCAAGACGCTGAAGCAGGTGTGTTGAAACTGAAACAGAGCCCGGCCTTCGACAAGACCTTGACCCAGCTAAATGCCAAGGAGGTACGAAAATCGGTGAAGCCGGTCATCCTGCTCGGCTTTGACCACCTGTGCTTCGTGTTGGGTTTGCTGTTGCTGATCAAGGATGCGGCCAAAGGTTATTTTGCCGGTCCCTACGACAAATGCCTATCTGGTTGGAGCCAGGTGGATTCAGCCGCGAAGTGCAACAGGGGTATTGAAGCGGATTGTCAGGTCTTTTCCAAGAGCATTGAGGAAGGCCTCTGCGGGAGATTTGAAGCCGAGGCATTTTCTGGGCGTGAGGTTCAGTGTCATGGAGATGTCCTGAATGTCTTCGTCACTGAGGTCGTCGAGATTGGTTGCGCGCGGGAGCCAGCGTCTGATCCTGCCGTTGATGTTCTCGATGCCGCCCTTTTGCCAGGACGCGTAGGCATCGCAGAAGTAGGTGGCCATGGCAAAAGCGTGTTTGAGCAAGGAATGCCGAGCGAATTCACCGCCGTTGTCAAAAGTCATCGTCTGGCGCAGTTTCGGGCTGAGCTTTGCCAGGATGCCAGTGATCGCGGTGACGGTGTCGGCAGCAGTTTTGCTGGCAAGTCGGGTCATCAGGGTCAGGCGGGTCTTGCGCTCGTGCAGGACGAGAAGTGGCCTTGAGCGTTTGCAGATGACCAGGTCGGCTTCCCAGTGCCCAACCTCGGTACGGTCATTGGCCGCTGCAGGGCGCTGCGATATATGAGTTTTTCCTGTAATCCGATCCCTCGACCGATGGGCGCGCCGGCCGCGGCTGGCCTTGCGCCGGGTGAGGTAACGCCAGAGCTTCTCGGCCTTCTGCGCCGATCGGAAGATGAACGCGTAGATCGTCTCGATGCTGACGGCCCGCAGGCCGATCTCGATCCCGCGGCGGAGCCAGCCGGCGATCTGCTCTGGCGCCCAGCCTTCGGCCAACCGGTCAATGACGAAGCCGCGCAGGGCCACGTCGGTTTCAAGGATGGCCTGGCGTTGGCGGCGGAACAGGTATGAACCTTCGGCAAAAACCGGGCGGTACGTCCCATCTCCATGAGCATTGCGCCCGAGCTCTCGGCTGACGGTGGACTTGTCGCGCCCGATAACTTCGGCAATAGCCGTGGCGCCGAGCCCCTGGGCCCTCAGTTCGGCAATCTGGTCTCTCTCGGATCGGTCGAGGTGGTTATCTCCTGGCATGGCAACATCGCTTTCTTGTTGGACGACAAGCGGATATCACATCCGCAAACAGTGTTGCACTTCACGTCTGAATTCACCCCCTGACTTCTTATTGGACAATCGACAGAGTTGTCTCCATCATTTGATCTCTGATCTGGATCATTTGTAAGTGACCCGATATCTCGCAACATGACCAAGTGGTGGAAGATCACCTTTTGCAAGTCCATCACCAAGTGTGGATTATCTACAAGATGCCAACACAGAGGACTATGCAGAGGTGGGCTTGACATGACGGCACCCCGTCATCGCACCCGGTGGCCAGCCAGAAGTGCTCCAGTTCTGGTGGTGGTTCTGGCGCTCATCGCGAGTTGCCTGTTGCCAAAGTGGCAGATCACACCGGCTTCGGCACAAGACCAGTCAGCCCAGACATCCGTGCAACAAAACGATCAAACCGATGCGCGCCGACAGGTCGGACGTTACCGAACCGATAGTCCTCGACAAACGCTTGAGACTTTTGGCCGACTGGCACGAGAACTCGAAACAGCACTTCTGGCCTATCGGGTAGAATGGAGTTTCGAAGCGGCAGCTCGGGTTCATCGCGCGGTGGACGACTTGAGGACGCTCATAGATCTCTCCTCTGTTCCCACTGCCTCACGCAGATATATTGGCAATGGCGCCATAGGGTACTTGCTGGACATATTCAGTCGCATCGAACTTCCGGCTACGGAGGACGTCCCGGATGTGTTTGCTGACCCGGAAAAGTCCCTATCCAGCTATAGAATTCCGGGCACGCCACTGCGTATTTATCGCATTGATACGGGCGAGCGCAGCGGCGAGTACCTGTTTGGCAGTCGAACGTACGATATTGCCAAGAGACTTTCCGATGACCTGAAAGCATCCCCGTTGCAAACCCGGTCGAGTATCCAGAGCTGGGGTGAGACGATTCCTCAGCTGACGGGACCTCTTATCCCCCGATCCGTTGCCCAATCGATCCCGAATAGCCTGAAAGGCACGTTTTTCGACGCACCGATTTGGAAGCTCTTGGCCGCGGGCATGCTGATGGGGCTCGCCGTTTTGCTGCTTGTCTATGGCGACCGCACGCTACGACGCGTTGAGACGGAAGACAGAACAACGCGTCTGATTCTCGACTTGTTAACGCCGATAGCCGTGCTGGCTGGGCTTTCATTGCTGGATTATTTCTTGGCGGAACAATTGTTGATGACTGGCAGGGCGCAGCGGTTCTTGGACTTGAGTTTTACCTTGGTGTTCTACGCCACCTTGGCCTGGGCCTTCTGGTATCTTGTCCTTACGATCTTTGAAGCACTCGTCGTCGATCCCAGATTTCAGGATCAGAGTTTGGATGCCCACATGTTCAGGCTCATTGCCCGCATCCTGGCTGTTGTCGGGGGGCTTCTGATTTCGGCCTATGGTCTGCAAGCGCTGGGCGTACCCGTCCTGAGCCTTATTGCAGGTCTTGGTATTGGTGGCTTGGCTATTGCCCTGGCTATTCGCCCGACACTTGAAAATCTCATTGGCGGATTTGTGCTGTTTGTCGACAAGCCGGTTCGAGTTGGCGACTATTGTTCCTTCGGTGACAAGCAGGGCACGGTTGAAAAGATTGGCGTGCGCTCGACGCAGGTCCGGGCGCTCGATCGCACACTGATCTCAATTCCGAATTCACAGTTCGTTGACATGCAGCTCATCAACTGGGCGCGCTGTGATCAGATGATGATCAGCCATACGCTGGGCCTGCGCTACGAGACGGAGCCAGATCAGTTGCGTTATGTTCTGGCCAAGACCCGCGAAATGTTTCATTCGCATCCACGCATCGATCCGGATACGATTCGGGTGCGCTTCGCCGGCTATGGTGCCTCATCGTTGGACATCGATTTGCGCGTCTATGCCAAAACCCGCGAGTGGAATGACTTCTATGCCATCAAGGAAGATGTGCTGTTGCGGATTGCCGAGATTGTAAAGTCAGCCGGTACTGGCTTCGCGTTTCCTTCTCGGACTGTCTATGTCGCCAAAGACGGTGGACTCGACGAGAAGCTGGGAGACAAGGCGCAGGACGAAGTCAAGGGCTGGCGGCGGCGAAGGGAGTATCCATTCCCCAAGTTTGCGGCATCCAAGCTCGAGAAATTGCGGGATACGTTGCACTATCCTCCACGGGGGTCGCCTGACTTTTTGGCGACGGAAGAAGAGCTCAGCGAGGGAGGTGAGCAGCTGTCAGCGGAACCAGTTGAAGACCAGAGTGAAACGATCGAACAGTCGTCGCCAGAGCGGGAGGCGCAGTCTGTCAATGACAAGGCCCAGGACAAAAAGTGATCTTATGTCAGACTTTGTAGTGTTCGTCTGGACAGTTTCAAATTTGGCAGGGTGATGTAGGTTGATGAACCTTGAGCCTTTGCCCTACAGAGTGTGGTTGCCCTAGGAAGTTAGTCGCTCGCGATAGCGGGTCGGCAGATCGCCGCGCAATTGATCGATCGTGATTTGCAGAATGAGGCAGGGTTTTTCAGCTGCGTGGGCTCTTGCGACAAGCGTACCAGTCAACGGCACTGCGATGCCGGTCAATAAGACAATCAATTTCATCATGGTTATCTCTTGCAATTGTACTCCGGCTAGCGGCATGTTATTCTGACTTGTTGGCAGCATTTGATCTCTGCTCCTGTCGAAATCGCCTCTTATACCAACCGATGTTGACCAGTACCCATGGACGCTTGCTCAATCGAGACGATCCATCTTCTCAAGGCTCGATCGCAGCCATTCATGGAGCTCCCAAGAGAGATTGATGGGTTCTGATCTGTGCCGATTGGTATTACTCACCGATCAATCCTGACAAGTTCGACGCGGCGGTTCTGCTTGCGGCCCTGCAGGGTATCATTGCGACCCTTGGGCTGCGATGAGCCAAGCCCTTGCGTTTCCAGCCGGTCCGGCGAGATACCGTGGCGGTTGACCAGCGCTGCCTTCACGGCATCGGCACGCCGCTGGGAAAGTTCCACGTTGTAGCCGGCCCGGCCGATCGAGTCGGTGTGACCGTTGATCAGCAGGCGCCAGCCGGGATTGAGCCGCAAGGTCTCGGCAATATCCGTAATCGTGTCGGCAGCCTCGGGGCGGATGGTTGCCTTGTCGAAGTCGAAGTGGATGCCGTACAGATCCATTCTGCGGATGGTGGAGAGCGTCTGCTGCATGGCCATGCGCTGCGAGGCGCCGGACGTGACCCGGACGATGCGCTCGGTGCGCGCGCGGCCTTCGCCGCTGATGCTGACGGTGGACTGCAGGATGATCGGGTTGCCGCGGTCGTCGTAGATGTAGAACTCGGCCTCTGCCCGCCTGTTGCCCCTGCCGAACACGCCCCGGGCCAGCACTGCTGGCAGACTGACCAGTTGGTCTTCTATGAGGACTGACACGCGCAATTGCTTCACCAGGTCGAGCCGCCCATCGACGCGCGACAGGTTGGCGTCATAGATCAGCGAGTATGGCACACTGCCGGTTGAGCGCAGCTGCTCCAGCGCAGCGGTGGACAGCCCCATGGCGGTCGAGCCGGGAATGACCCGGGGCATCTTGTTCGCATAGCCCAGAACGAAGGTGGGCGCCGCCATCATGTCGCCGCGCAACACGCGCCGCTGCGAGACAACGCCTCGCGAACTCGTATAGCTAAGCTCTACGCCCTCGGGATCAACGCCCGTCATCACCGTGGTGCTCTCGGCATCAGGGCCGAAACCGCTTTCGAACGCCGTCGTCACCTCCAGCCCCGCATGGGCGGCAAATGGCCCCCGGTTTTGCGCCACAGATGCCGTTGCGGCCAGCAACAGGCAGAGCATGGCAGCCAAGGCTGCCTGCGCCGACTGCCTGACCAACCGGCCTCGCTGATGGACCTCTCTTGAACTTTGGACCGCTGACTTCTTCATCTGTTCATTCCTTTCGTTTGCCGGATTTATGTCCATTGGTGAGCAGCCTACTTCCCCTTCGGGACCGACCCTCCACTTGCCTTCTTGGCCACGACCGAGCGGGCGGCAGCACTGGATGCTGCCGATGTGCCCTTACCTGCGCCTGCCACGTTCACTGTCGGCCTGGCAAACTCGATGCCGTTCTCCTCGAACAGCTTCTTGATCAGCGGATAGATCTTCTTGCGCACTTCCCACTGTCCGCCGGGCACGCAAGTCATCTTGGTCTTCAACTCGATGCCGTAGTCACCGAAGTTCTCGACCCGTTGCATCTTCAGGGGCTCGATGATCTTCGGACCGATCTCTGGATCGGCGGCCAGTTCCTGCCCAGCCTTCTTGATCAGCTTGCGGGCCTTCTCCAGGTCGGTGTTATAGGTGACCTGGAAGCTCAGTTTGTCGATGACGAAGTCGCGGCTGAGGTTCTGGACAGCACCCAAGTCGCCGAAGGGGATGGTGTAGATCGGACCGCGATGGTGGCGCAGCCGGACCGATCGCAGGCTGAATGACTCCACCGTGCCCTTGTAGCTGCCGGCTATGATGTACTCGCCAACCCGGAAGGCATCGTCGAACAGGTAAAACATGCCGCTGATGACGTCCTTGACCAGTGTCTGTGCGCCAAAGCCGATGGCCACGCCGACAATGCCCGCGCTAGCGATCAAGGGGCCGATCTCTATGCCGACTGCCGACAACCCCATGATGACGGTCAGCGTCAGCAGGAACACCATCGCCCCATTGCGCACGATCGGCAGCAGCGTCCTCAGCTTTGCCGCGCGAACGGTCTCGGCCTGACCGGATTCGCCAGGATCTGGCATGCTGGACAGCTTGGAGTCGATCAACGTCCTGATCAATTGCCAGGCAAGATCCCCGATCAGGAAAATCGTGAGAACGCTGATGCCGCTGCGCGCCAGCCGGCTCAACATGTCCTTGTTGTCGGCCAGTCCGGTGAGGCTCAGGTTCCAGCCCCAGGCCAGAACGACGATGGCCCCGAATATCAGCGCGGCGCGTGCCGCGCGTTCCACGACCGTTGCCCACACGCTGGCCGGTTGTTCAACCGCAACGGCATCGCCGACGTGTGCATCTGCAATGGCGGCAACGGGCATCCGGGGCCTGAACAGCGCCTCAACCGACAGCCGCGCATAGCGCACGGCAAGCGGCAATGCCAACACCACGGCCAGCAGCCAGAACAGCTTCATGGCGCTGAGCGCCCACAGCAGCCACAGCGTGCAGAAACCCAGTGCGTAGCCCCAGCCGGCTCGCAAACGCAGGCCGATGGCCAACAGACCGAGGCCCAGCACATAGGCGAACAGCTGCGACACCTTGAAATCGATGCCGAGCGTCCTGATCAACAGGACTACTGCATACCCAATGGCGTACCAGCCGAGTGCCAGGGTAGCTAGGCGGACCATGTGTGCGGCCTGTCCGTCATCCACCGGCACAATGCGCAAGGCTTCTCGGCCGGGTGCAAACAGCACCTGCAGCAGGTTCCACGCCGCCCATGTCACCACCACGACCAGCAGCAGGGCAATGATCGTCGCCTCCAGAAAGGGCGGCCAGGTCAGGATGGCGAACAGCACGACACTGCCGACCGCAAATGCCACAATGCTGCCGGCCCGGAGGGCCAGGTGCTGTCCGACGAGCCAGAACCTGCCGGACGGGTCCGCCGGACGGGCAACATCGAGCGAGCGCCAAGCAGCCGCGCTCAGCCGGTCGAACATCCAGACCGCCACTGCCCCCAGTGCCGAGAAGGCCGCAACCAGCACAAGCAGCCAGCCCGGTCCGTACCCCGGCGCGCGCTCGGCGAAGCGGTCCATCGCCCGGCCCAACTCACCCGGCAGACGCGGCACGGTCCTGACGATGTCGACGACGTGGGACTGGATTGCCCCCAAACGGTTGACCAGCGTAATGCCTGCCGCCGGCAGCTCCGGCTCAGGCTGCTTGTCCGCCGCTTGCTGGCGCTGCTGCTTCACCCACGACTGGACGTCCTCATCACCCAGCAGGTCCAGCATCAGCTGGATCTTGGGCGATTGGCTGACATTCGTGTCCGCCTTGCCAGCCGGGGTCTGTGCAACTGCTGTGCCTGCCAGAAGGCACAGGCCTAGGGCCAACGCCAGAAGCGACGTCTGCAAGAGCTGAAGAGCGTCCAGTTCAATTTTGGAATCAGATGGAGCCCACAACTCACGCCACAGGTTTGTGCTAACGGGCACATCGATCACTTTGCACCGGCGGGGAAGAGGAAGGTGACGCCGAAGCGGAACCCGAAATCATGCGGGCTGGCATCAGGGCTGACCGCCCAATACCGTCCGCCCATGAAGTACTGCACCGGCTGGTTGCCGATACTCGACAGCTTGTTCACAACAGCGTTGATCGGAACAGTCCACTCGTCCGTGGTCCAGTTGTAGCTGGTCTCGGTGTTGAGCGAGAACGTCCAGCCCATCTGGGTATAGGAAATGAACGGCTGCATGTAGGTCGTACTGATCTCTTGCGTACGATCGCTGCCAGCAAACGACCAGATGTGGTTGGCCAATGCACCGACGGTCACGGGCCCTGTCTGCTTCAGGACAACGCCGGTGGGGCCGGCGCCCCACTTGCCCGCACTGAGGAGCGGATCGGTGCCGGTCGGTGCCAGGAACACCGGGCCAACGCCCCAGATGATTCCGCTGGGTCCGATCTCCTTGGGCGAGAAGAAGATGCTCTGTGTAGTATCGCCAAGGCCAAACTGGTCGCCGGCCCCAAGGAAGATTTCATCCTGGTAAACGATCGGCAGGATGGTGCGCGAGATCATGTTCCAGTCTTCGCCGAGGGAAATCGGAACGACCGGTTGCACGTTGAACTGCAGCCGGTCGCCGGTTTCGCCCGGTCCGATGTTGGTGTCGTAATTGCCCTGGATCGGCACGCTGATCAACGAGGCGATCGGGTTGGCTAACTGCTTGGCAAGGTCGTCGGTTTCTTGTGCCTTGGCAGCCGTGGCGAAGGTTGCAACAACTATGGCAGTCGCCACGGGAAGCGATAGGGTCGCGCTTGGCCTTGCCTTTATCTTGATCGCCATGAAGTCTTCCCTTCCGATTTCAGATACGAGCACAGGACCGCAGTATCGTGAATTCCAAAACGAAGAGCAACACTCCCCGCTTGGTATAATACCGAGCTGGTTGGAAAGACCGAAAGGAGTGTTGCCATGGGATCATACTGTCACCTGAGCAGTGACGACAGGGAGCAGATTGCAATTCTGCAGGCAGCCGGGCACAGCAACGCCTCGATTGCCCGCCAGCTTGGCCGGTGCCGATCGACCATCAGCCGTGAGCTTCGGCGCAATGCCCTGCCTAGTGGGCGATATTCGGCGCTGGTGGCCGATGGCGCCTACCTGCAGCGTCGCCAGCGCCGGGCGGTGATTGAACGTGACGAGCAGCTTGCCGGGTTTGTATGTCAACGCCTTGTCGAGGGCTGGTCACCGCAGCAGATCGCAGGCTGGCTGAAGTCTGGAGCCGAACCGGGCCTGCGTGGCGTTGTCATGGAGGCACTGAATGTCGCTGAGCATGTCCGCTCTACCCCTGGATAGCAGCCGTTCGTTAGGACGACCTTGGGAGTCCGGAATGTGCGGTGGACTCAACGGGTGGCCGCAACACTTTAGTCTTTGAACAAAGATGGAGTGTTGGACATGAAGCATCGTCGTCGCATCAATTACACGGCGGCACAGCGCGCCGAGATCTGGGATCGCTGGCAGCGCGGGGAATCAATGAATTCGATTGGCCGTGCGTTTGACCGGAATTCGTCGCTGGTGTTTTCGGTGATCTCTCCCACTGGCGGCATCCGCCCGCCAGAGCGTAGGCGTGGCAGGCAAGCCTTGAGCCTGAGGGAGCGTGAGGAGATATCCCGGGGTGTTAGTATCAAGCTGTCATTGCGCGCGATTGCCCGTCAATTGGGCCGCGCACCGTCCACCATCAGTCGGGAAGTCCGCCGCAATGGAGGGCGTGCCGCATATCGTGCAGCGGCGTCTGATCAGGCCGCATGGAACCGGGCTTTGCGGCCCAAGACATGCAAGCTGGCTTGTCACTCCTCACTGGCCCGCACAGTATCGGCGAAGCTGCGGCGCAAATGGTCTCCGGAACAAATCGCTGGCTGGCTCAAACGCACCTATCCGGGAGAGACGCACAAGCAAGTGTCACATGAGACGATCTATCGAAGCTTGTACATTCAGGCTCGTGGCGTGCTGAAGAAGGAAGTTCTGCAGCATCTTCGGGCCAAGCGGACTGTCCGCCGCTCCAGGCACGCCAGCCTCAAGCGCAATGGACTGGGACAGATCAAGAATGCAGTCTCGATCAGGCAAAGGCCACCGTCTGTTGAAGAGCGCGCGGTACCCGGTCATTGGGAAGGCGACCTTATAGGAGGCTCCAGGAACAGCTACGTTGCCACGCTGGTTGAGCGGCAGTCCCGCTATGTGATGCTGGTCAAGGTCGCCAACAAGGACACTGAAAGCGTGATCTCGGCGCTGATCAAGCAATCCAGACGGCTGCCCAGGGAGCTCTATAAATCCCTGACATGGGATCGCGGCAAGGAGCTGGCTGATCACTCGCGTCTGACAGTGGCGACGGATGTCGAGGTATATTTTTGCGACCCTCAATCGCCCTGGCAACGCGGGTCGAACGAAAATACCAACCGACTTTTACGGCAGTATCTGCCCCGAGGAACTGACCTGTCCGTTCATTCTCAAGCCAAGCTGAGTACCATTGCGCGGCAGCTGAACGAACGACCACGCAGGACCTTGCAATATCAAACCCCAGCTGAGAAGTTTGCCCAGTGTGTTGCAGCGATCAATTGAATCCACAGCCATCAACAGACCTTGCACAACCGTCAGCTAGAACTTCATCAACGTTGAATGCACCAGCCTCACGACGTCCTCGGTCCTATGGGTGCCCGTTTTAGTCTGAATGCGCCTGGCTCTGGCGGACATTGGCCTGTCGGTCTCGATTACGGGGTTACACCGCTTCTTCAACGGTACAGCTCTTCAGCGTCTGAAGCTCTTGGCGGATTGGTGTTAGACCTGTTTCTTCCTCGCGATGGCTGCAGGCGGGAAGTGATGTAGTTCGATGCCTGTTTGGCCCGCACAAAACTGTCGAGCGCTCTGGTCGTATTGGTATGATCACTCCGTCGCGATCCCAAGGGGGGCTGACAGGAAGCGTTTGATCTCATCAATGAGAGCCCGATGGAACGGGTTCCAGTGCAGCCTGGTCATTGCCGAGGTTGGGATTTCGGTGACACGGACTTCCCCGCGAAGTGCAAGTTGACCAAGCTTTAAACCTGGGTTCTCGTTCATGTCATCGCTGCCATAGAGCGGGTCTTCCGGCGGGAAGGGTAGTGCGATATGGGACAGGGAATAGACCTCCGGCGGCCACGCCATGAGGAGATCGCGTTGGGTGAGATCGTTGCCATCGACCGGTCTCTCGCGCAAAACGACGGCCTTCGTATCTGGGTGCAGATTGCCAATAATCGCAACGCCATAAGGACGTCTCTGACCGTTTAACAACGTATCAAGCTCCGGGGGGCGACGGATCAGACCTTGCGCTTCAAATATCCGGTTGATGTCGAAAACGACCAGACGGTGACCACCCGGTTTGAGGCGATCAAACAGACCGGATAAAAGGGCACGCGCTGTAACCGTAGCATCAACGGCAGACTGGAAGGCAAGGACGGGGGGCATCTTGCCAAGCAGACCGTTTGCATCGAGCCGATCCATTTGTTTCTGGATGTGACCGGTGATGCGATGGGCCTGCACGGCCGCATTAACGGCGAAGGAATTATACTTGAATGGATTATATTCGGGCTGGACTGAATTCCAGGCCAGCTTGTCGAGCCCGAGGATGTGACCGAATGCAGACTGCCAGCCGGCCAGCGCTGCTGCCGGGGTGAGGCCAATCTCAGCTGAGATTAGGATCAAACCAGCCGGGCGCGGCAGATCCTCGTCGGCTAGTGCCTCCAAAGCGTATTGCACAGCCAGCGCGCCTCCATTGGAGTAACCGGCCACGACTATCGGCTTGCCCGGGAAGCGGCTGGCCAGATCGGCCATCGCGAGGCGTAATGCGGCAGCCATGTCCTGCCAGCTGGTGAACTTGAGCCCACTCGGCGCCGTTCCATGACCGGGCAGGCGCAAGCCCAGCACGTGGCCGCCTTCTGCATTGAGCATCAGCCCCAGACTTCTAAGACTATAGGGGCTGTCGGAATAGCCGTGCAACAGCAGCGCTGCGAAACTGGGATCCGCGGCGGTCAATTCGAACGTGCGGTTCCAATTCTGGGGCCAAGTGTCGGGATCAGATAAACTCCCTGTATTGTAGCGATTGACCCTTGTCCGCTCGGTCGACGCAATTCGATCGTAGACCTTGCCCCTTAGCTCTGAAAACAACCTGTCTTCGAGCGCCAAGTAGTCGTCAAGCGTGTGAACCGGTGAACTGACGGAGAACTCCTCGGTAAGGTCGGCTCGGTGCCAGATGCTAAGTTCAGGTTTGGCGTTGAGTAAGTACACAGCAACGACCATGAAGGCCGCCAGGGCGCCCAACGTCATCATCACGAGCGAGCGCAGCACCGTTCGGAGTCGTCCCGGCTTTTTCGCTCGCCTGCTTCTCACGATGCGCCACGCCATTTTGTAGTTTCTGATCAACAAGTGTGCAGGAAGCTCAGGGTGTTGTCGATCTTAACTAGCCGCAACGCTCCAAACTTGATCTGTCATAACGAGTTGATCCGGCGAGGATGTTTGCGCAGTCGTGTTGGGCGTGTTCGTGCTTTAGTAACTGGTCGATGATCACGAAATTGATCCTTGTTCATCGCTTTGTCTGCTGAGGCAGACGTCACAGGGTCGAAACCTGTCGGATGCGCCGCTTTTGTGCCGGGGCAAAATCACCTGTCAGGTCAGCACGAATTGCTGACGATCACGATGGTGGCAGCAGAGCTGCATAATGAGGCCCACTAGCAGATTTCCGTTTTCCTACCAGCAGGAGTAAAGTTGCGCGTAGGCTTCGACCACTGTTAAATGGAAAGTCGCCATGATACCGGACCTCAATTTCCACCGCCGTGTACTCGTTGTCTTGTTTCGCAAGTATCTTGACGCTGATCGCGCCTGGCGTCTTGCCCAAACTGAAGCGCTGTCATGGTTTCCCCTCGATACACGCTCTGCGGGTTCACTGATGGGCAACCCCGGTTCGCACCTGCGCCGCCTCTACGAGCGTCACGACAGAGCGCTGTCCCAGTTCATGGTGGTTTTGGAGAGATTGATCAGGCACGACGTCGCGCGCTACGGGAGGTCCACATATTGGCTCTGCCGCTCCGCTAATGGGAACCTGGAAAATAGCATTACGTAAATTGTCTTGGCCACGTTGTGCGCGAGACATTAGTCTTTGGCTCTGAATTTTGGGCTGATCAACGGCAAGTGACGTTTACGGTTCAATCAAACACTTGATCGGTCGAGATAGTCGACCCAGAGGAAAAGGCGATGCAAAGTTTCCTTGCTGGATTGTGGTACACCCTGATCGTGCGAGGCGTGCTGAGTATCATCTTTGGCATCTGCGCATTTGCCTGGCCTGGCAACTTCATGGCCGTCCTGTCGATGGTATTCGGCGTTTACCTGTTGATCGACGGGGCCGTGTCTGTCTGGAGTGCGCTTGCCAGCAAGGAGCAGGGCAGGACATTTTCGATTTTTGGGGGGCTGCTGAGCATTGCCATCGGGTTGACGGCACTTATCACGCCGGCAGCCTTCATCGGCTACCTGATCCTGATGATTGGTCTCTGGAACATTTACCTCGGCTTGCTCCAGATACTGACTGCAATCGCCATGCGCAAGGAATTGGACGACACCGGTATGCAGGCCTTCTGGGGTGTCATTTCAATCCTGTTCGGCTTGGCTATTTCTTACTACTGGTGGGCCGGTGTGGTCACGATCGCCTGGCTGATCGGGTTGGCCTCGATCACCACCGGTGCGATCCTGATCTGGCTCGGCTTGCGACTGCGTGGCGTGGAAAAGCGCTTGCCCAATTCCAATATCTGATCGTTATTTTCAATCACGCTTCGCGTCACCATCGGCCGCTCAAGTCCCGTAATGTCCATCACCGGCAGCGGGACAGCTGCGTCTGCCAACCGGCGAAACGATGCCAACATCGTCCGGCACGGACTTTTTTGGTCGCTCGTCAGGCCCGGCTCCTACAACCCGACAACCAACCGAGACAGAAAATGCTTGCAAAGTCGCTTCGGGCCGTCGCAACCTCACAGGAGACCGGTCAAATGGGGAATGCCGGATTATGCGTGTTCAATACTCTCTCTTGACGTCGGTTCTCAGGGCATTTAAATCGACCCTGAACGAGATTTCGTTGGCTTTTACTTTTCCACGAATGGCTACATCCCGCCCTATGGTGAAGACAAGGTGCCCGGCTATCTACGCCGGGCAGCAAAGTATCTCGCGGAGAAAGACGAAACAAAGTAATGCCAAGCCATGCCTGCGGATCACCTATAAAACATCTTTTATCATGGGTATTTTGGCTGTTTCATAAGGATTTTAGCGCAATGAAAAAGCTACATTTGACACTACTAGGTGCGACTTTGCTCTGCGCGACACCGTCTCTGGCTGAAGAAGTAAACAATGGAACCAACCCAACGTTGCTAACAACAAAACTTACACATCAGTATGAATATACTGATTTAGGAAGCGGTTTTTATGTTGGATTGCTTGAGAATATCTACACCATGCCATTTGGCGATTCAAACCAATTTGCTATTGAGGTAAATGTTCCATTTGCCTCTGGTCCAATCGATAACACGTTGGATTTGAGTGATGTCAGCCTGAGGTGGCTGCACGTACCCTATGTTACGGCCAAAAACGGGGCTGCGTATACGTTGGAGTTTTTTTTCGATACTGCTGAGCGGCCTGATACAGGGAGTGGGCAAAATCGGTTAGAGGCCACTGCGCTCTATGCGTGGTTTCTGGACAATGGTGCAATCTTTGCTCCGGCCGTTGTCCACCAATTCACATTGGGTGACGTCGATGTTGGACGGAACCGTGTAAGCCAAACCACTTTTGACTTCTATTATGTTCCCAAGTTGCCAAATCCCCAGTTCTTTATGACTTTGGATCCTGCTGTTGTGCATGACTGGGAAGCTGACACTACGTTCGGGAGCTTTCAGTTGACCATGGGGATGCTGACTGGAAAATTGTTTGGCGGCCAAAGTCAGATATTCGTGAAGCCGGGTGTTCTGTTTGGTCCTGACCGGCCTGCTGATTGGTCAGTTCAAGTAGGCTTTAAAGTTTTAGGCTTTTAGGGCAAATTGTATTGCGCGAGATCAGGTGGCGTTGACAATTGAACAGAATGTAAATTGAGGAATGAACTGAGAGAAAACGTTGTGCCGAACCGGCTGACTTGAACCATTGCATCTTTCGTTCACGTCGTCGAACAGGCTGATGTGAATTTTAAGCCCGGCCTTCTTGTTTCTGCGTGATTGAACCACGACTTCTGGAACCTCGCCTTCATCTGCAACGGCACGCCACAAATACACCCTGAAAGAAGCTCAAACAGATAGTTTCATCGCGACCCGAGAAGCAGCGCTTTATTGCACTCAAGAAGATCGAAAGTTTGACCGTCCATCAGAACACTTGAACACTCCTCACTTTTGTCCATGACAGACATGTCGAATGTTTAGCATGATATGTGGCTCTTTATGGGTATTTGACCGAACGGTCGTCAGCGCGCTGATTGAATGCCCGCAACAGAGGATCATCCAATGATAGGTTTTGCTAGCTTCCGTCGGATTGCCGCGACGATCATTTTGCTGGCAGGAGTGTTCACAAGTCATACCAACCGGCGTAGTGGCTGACTCAAGTGGGTAGGCAAATCAGCGATTGTCTGACTCGATGTGGCAAACAGGAGGTTTGCCATGGTTGCTGCGACACCCCTTCGCTCTGACTTCTCTGCCACGGATATGAGGGTTCTGGCCCGGGCATCGAAGGATGCCAACCAGACCCGGCGTCTGTTGGCCTTGGCGAGTATTTATGATGGCGGCTCACGCCGGGCTGCCGCCGAGGTTGGCGGCGTCACGGCGCAGATCATCCGTGACTGGGTGGTGCGGTTCAACGCCAGAGGTCCCGATGGCCTGCTGGATGGCAAGGCGCCCGGGCGGGTGCCGAAGCTGAACGAGGCACAGCGGCAGGCGCTGGTTGAGCTGATTGAGCGTGGACCGATCCCGGCGATTGACGAGGTGGTGCGCTGGCGCCTGAAGGACCTGGTCCAGTGGGTGTGACCTGAGAATACCGCATCTCGATCGATGAAAGCACCTTGGGGCGGATGCTGAAGGCGATGGGCTATCGCAAGCTGTCGGCCCGGCCCCACCATCATGCCCAGAACGAGCTGCAGGCAGAGCATTTTAAAAAAAAGCTTCCCGGAACAGATCGACGCCATCCAGTGTGGTCTGCCGGCCGACACCGCGATAGAGCTGTGGTGGCGCTGTGGTGGCAGGATGAGGCCCGTATCGGGCAAAAGAACAAGATCACCCGGCGCTGGGCCAGACGTGGCACCAGGCCATCAGCCCCGCAGGACCAGCGCACTTCATCAGCCTATATCTTCGGGGCCATCTGCCCGGCCAGGGGCAAGGGGGCCGGCCTGGTGATGCCGTGGTGTGATACCGAGGCCAGCCTCGGCGATTTGCATCCGACGAAGGGACGTCTTTGCCAATCCTCCATACACAGCGCGACAATTGGCACTTTATACCAAATCCCATTGATCAGAACCTGTGAGCCCAGTCACGCAGGCCGATGGACATGATGCGCCAGGGCTGGTCGATGAGGCTGTTCCAAGCATGGCAGCAGTGATCGACCAGGTTGTCGTAGGACGTGAACACCAGGTTGGACAGCCAGTTGTCGCGCATGAACTGCCAGATGTTCTCTACCGGGTTCAGTTCAGGGCATTTGGGTGGGAGCGGGAGCAGGGTAATGTTGGCAGGAACCTTGAGGCGCTTCGACAGGTGCCAGCCGGCCTGGTCGAGGATAACGACGGCATGAGCGCCAGGGCTGACTTCGCCAGAGATCTCGGCGAGATGCAGGTTCATGGCCTCGGTGTTGCAGGCCGGCAGGACCAGGGCAGCTCCTTTGCCCCGCTTCGGGCAGATCGCCCCGAAGATATAGGTCGAGGTCGTGCGCTGGTCCTGTGGGGCTGACGGTCTCGTGCCACGCCTGGCCCAACGCCTGGTGATCTTGTTCTTCTGGCCGATGCGGGCCTCGTCGGCGAACCAGATCTCTAGCTTGTCCCGGTGGATGCCCTTATCTTTGGCGATCGCCGCCAGGCGCGAGGGGAAACTTTTTTAAAATCCTCAATGGATCCCTCAGCCTGGGCATGATGGCGCGGCCGGGCCGACAGCTTGCGATACCCCATCGCGCGAAGCTCCCGGCTCAAGGTCTGCTTGGCAATGCTGATCCGGAACTCTTCCCAGATCCACTGACACAGGTCGACCAGGCGCCAGCGTACCACCCCATGGGCTGCCGGAACCGGCCCGCTCTCCAGCATCTGCACCAGCGCAGCCCGCTGCCTGTCGCCAAGCTTCGAGGGCTGGCCAGGCGCCTTGCGGTTGACCAGTCCATCCGGCCCCTCGGCATTGAACCTCACCACCCAGTCCCGCACGATCTGCAGCGTCACGCCACCAAGCTCAGCGGCCTGTGTCCGTGTTGCTCCATCATAGATCGCCGCCAATGCCAGCAGCCGCCGGGTTTGGGCTGCATCTTTCGACTGTCGGGCAATCGCCCTCAATCTGGTCGCATCAAAATCTGAACGCAGAGCTATCGCCATGACAAACCTCCTTCGTTTGCCATGCTGAATCACGCTGCAGCTGATTTGAAAACCCTCAAACGAGTCAGGACCTCAGAGACTTGGTATTACGGCGTTGTATTCAAACACGCCACGAGCCCACGAATTGGGCCGAACGCGCGATTGGGTCGTGATCTATTTTCATACCGATAGCGAGCCTGAGGGCCAGTATACCGTTGTGACCGAGCACTTTGGCCCTCTGCGAGGCATGCGGGTCGTGCGTGGCAGGGAGAGAGAATCCGGCCAGTTTCACGCCCAGCCCACATCCTGAAACCACTCACACTCCAAACGGATATGTGTCTGGCATACCCTTGGTTTGGCCCGCGGGCAGGGGCGTCACGGCACTGGTCTTGTCGATCCAGATATACTCGTCAAACTGCTTCGGCAGCACGGCTTCGAAATAGTGGCTGGCAAGCTCTGTTTCCGGCCGGTAGATCACCCCGATCGCCCGTTCCAGTCTCGGGTTTGCAAGTTCTGTCACCACATCGAGTTCATGTCCTGTGCGCATCGGGAGAATGAGTCCGGGTGTGTTGGTAAGGTGAAACTGCCGCTCATAACTTTGTGGGTGTGACGGTTGCACGGCCTTGACCTCCATCGGCCCGTTCCAGCTGGATGCGGCTGCGACAGTCCCGTGATCCGTGCCAAACCCGATATGGTAACTCTGGCCAGGGAAACCCTTGCGGCAAAGCTCACCGATATTATGTTCTCCGCGCGCTGACATCTCGGTCGCAGATGCATCGCCTATGTGTGAATTATGGGCCCAGATAACGGCTTTCGATTGTGATCCATGAAATGCGAGCAGGTTTTGCAGCGTTTCAAACATATGCCTGTCACGCAGAATTCCATGAGGCTCGAGACCCGTAATACATGATCCGGATTTCCACGAGGTGCACTCGTTCCGCTTCAACAACACGTTTGATGTGATTGCGGCGGAAGTGAAGGCAGTGCAGGAACGGGTAGGTCTGATGGAGGTTTCGGGCTTCAACCGGTTCGAGATTACCGGCGAGGGCGTGCATGACTGGCTCGACGGCGTCATGTGTTCACGCGTTCCGCGCAGGCCGGGCAAGGTGGGGCTGTGCTACTTCCTCAACGATGATGGCAACGTGAAGGGTGAGGCGACACTGGCGAACCTGTCAGACTACAAGGTCTGGTACGGCTCGGCCGCGGCTGCCGAACAACATGACATGGACTGGCTGCGGGCGCGGCTGCCGGACGATGGCTCGGTCCGGATCGAGAGCCTGACGGCCACGCACACGATCCTCGTGGTGGCGGGACCGAAGTCCCGTGACCTGCTCGCCCAAGTGGCGCCGCGCGACGACTGGTCGAGGGAGAGTTTCCCTTGGCTAAGCGTGCGCAAGGTACATATCGGGCATCATGCCGTCATTGCCATGTAGGTCAGTTTCTCTGGCGAACTGGCGTGGGAACTGCACGTGCCTAACGGATCGCTGATTGGCGTCTACCAGGCGCTGATGAAAGCGGGAAACGCTTTTGACCTCACGCACTTCGGACTGTACGCAACCGAGTCGATGCGGCTTGAAAAAGGCTACCGGCACTGGAAGGCAGACCTGATTACCGAGTTCAATCCGGTTGAATCAGGTCTGGAGCGTTTCGTGAGTCAGAACAAGAACTTCCACGGAAAGGCGGGGGTCGAGCGGCAGCTTGCCAAGGGTCTTCGCAAACGGTTCGTATCTCTGTTGGTCGATGCAAACCATGCCCCAACGCACCCGGGCGACAGCATCGTGGCTGGTGGGAAGGTAATCGGTAGCATCACGTCTGCGGGATGGGGCTACAGGTTGGGCAGGAACCTCGCCATGGGGTTTGTCGATCCAGGCTTCGCTGACATCGGGACGCGGATTGAGGTGGAGGTCATTGGTGAACCCGTGGCAGCCGTTGTCTGCGAGCCGTGCCAGTACGATCCCGGGAATGCGTTGGTTCGCGGATAATCGCCATCATTTGACGGTGAACATCCATATGTCGGTGGCCGATGTAGAGACGCTCCCCGCCGCCGGTCGCTAATTTTCGTGAAAGTCCGAGTCGGGTCAACTCCGGCCGGTTTTCGGTTTCCCGAAAAGTGTCTGTTGTAACCGCGAAAGCGGACGTTGTCGCGCCAGCGCGACAGATGGCTGCTTCGCGCCCTTTGCGGTAGTTGCTGTGCACCGTTTTGCTGAACGCCGTTGGGGTCAAATCACCTGAGACACATAGATTTCCGACTGGACTTCGCTGTCGTATCGAGCGTCAGTGTCCCTGCTGAGGCGCTTGATCCAGATGCCTGCATGCTGCCCGCCGCTTGAGTGCGGGCTCGTGGCAGTACTGGGACCGGAATGGCCAGTCCCGCAAGTCACGGGAGGCAGTCATGCGAAGCAAGAAGCAGCCAGGAACATCGAAGTCACCCCAGCGCGTCCACAACAAGCCGATCGCCGGCATCAAGCGCCCGCTCAGAGAGGCGAGGTCTGCCACCAAGAAGCAGCAGCTGATCGACCTGTTGTCTGGGGCGAAGCCGGTAACAGCAGAGAAGGTGAGCAGGACATTCGACTGGCAACCGCACACGGTGAGGGCTGCAATCACTGGTCTCCGCAAGGCCGGTTTTGTTGTCGACAGCACCAGAGGGTCCGACGGTAGCGGAACCTGCTACCAAATCGTCAGTCATTCCCAATCGATTGAGCCGGCAGCCAGATGACCGGCTCGGCCAATAGCAAGCAGGAGCGTGTCGCGCAGGAACTGGTGCGGCTCGCTGTGCTGGACAGGGCAGGATGCCTCGAGCTTTGGCAGGCCTGGTTCGGTTGCGAGGCGCCGCGGTACCTGTCCGCTGTTTTCATGCGCAAGGCGCTTGCCCACGAAGCCCAATGCCGGTTGCTTGGCGGTCTCCCCGCAGCCGATGTCCGGGCGCTGCGTTCCATTGCCGGCGGGAAAAAATCAGTTGTTCGTGCGGCGCCAGTGCTGTCTGAGGGCACGCATTTGGTGCGGGAGTGGAACGGCCGGACCTACCAGGTCGAGGTTACGAAGTCGAGTTACGTGATGGACGGCAAGACCTACAAATCACTGACAGCCATTGCCAAGCGCATTACCGGGGCCAACTGGTCCGGCCCGCGGTTCTTCGGGTTGGTGGACCGGAGTAACAGGCAGCAGGATGGTGACAAGCTACTGCCTCCAGCGGATCGGGCCGGCGAGCAGAGGGACAGTGATGTTCCACCGCCGGAGTTGGTTGACTCTCTACCTCCAGAACTCGGTCTAACCGATTCAGATAACTCAGGCATTTCTGGATCGGCTCGGGCCGGACTGACCGGCTCGGGTCCTGCTGATGCAGGGAGCCCCCGGCCATGACCAGGCGCAACATCCGCTGTGCCATCTATACCCGAAAGTCGTCTGAGGACGGGCTGGAGCAGGAGTTCAACTCGCTCCATGCCCAGCGCGAGGCCTGTGCCGCCTACGTTGCCAGCCAGAAGGGAGAAGGCTGGATACTGCTACCGGGTCAGTATGATGACGGTGGCATTTCCGGTGGAACGCTGGAACGGCCAGCCCTGCAACGGCTGCTCATCGACGTGGACGAGGGACGTGTTGACCAGGTTATCGTCTACAAGGTCGATCGCCTGACGCGGTCACTTGCAGACTTTGCCAAGCTGGTGGAACGTCTGGACCGGGCAGGGGCCTCGTTCGTCTCTGTCACGCAGTCCTTCAACACCGCTACCAGCATGGGCAGGCTGACGCTGAACGTGTTGTTGAGCTTTGCCCAGTTCGAGCGCGAGGTGACGGCCGAGCGTATCCGGGACAAGATCGCTGCATCGAAGAAGAAGGGTCTCTGGATGGGCGGCAATGTCCCGCTGGGCTACGAGGCAAATGGTCGGACCCTGAAGATCAACGATGAGGAAGCAAGGATCATCCGGCTGATCTATGACCTGTACCTGCAGCGAGGCCCCGTCCGCGCCGTGAAGCGGGAACTGGACCAGCGAGGACTGAAGACGCCCATAAGAACTGCAAGCACAGGGAGGAAATCAGGCGGCCTGCCGTTCGGCATCGGCCACCTGCACTATATCCTCTCCAACCCCGTCTATGCTGGCAGGACCAGGCACAAGGACAAGGTCTATGATGGGCAGCACGAGGCCATTATCGACGAGGAAACATGGACCAGAGTTCAGCAACTGCTGGAAGGCAAGGCTTGGAATGGCTCGGTCCGTAAACGCATTGCAAAGCATCGGTCGCCCCTCATCGGAAAACTGTTCGACGAGAGCGGTGATCGCCTGACACCCAGCCATGCCAACAAGCAGGGTGCGCGCTACCGATACTATGTCTCCAACCGTTTGCTCAAGATGCCGAAGCGCTGGGCATCCGATGGCTGGCGCTTGCCGGCTCCCGGGCTGGAAAAGACCATCAGCGATGCAGTCGCGGACCATCTCCAGACCGCAACGGCTGCTGCCCTGATCGAGCAGCCGACTGCTGCAGAGTTTGCCGAACTCACGGACCGGCTGGACCAGCTTGTTACCAAAACAACCGATGATACCGATCTTCAGCAAATGCTCCAGCTCGTTGACAGGGCCGACATCAGGCCTGGTCAGATGGAGATCCGGTTGTCGCACGCAGCGTTGGCCTCAGCTCTCCATATCAAGGAGGAACGCATCAGCACTGATGCACTGTACCTCACCATCCCCTTCCGCATTCGCAGAAAGGGCGTGGAGGCAAAGTTCGACACGGGCAAGGAAGCCTCCAACATCGACACGGTGCTGCTGCGTAATGTTGCCAAGGCGCATCGCTGGTTCGAAAAACTGAAGCAGGGACTATCGTTCGCTGAGATCGCCGAGCAAGAGAAGCTCTCGGTGAGGCGTATCCAGCAGCTGATGGATCACGCCTTCCTTACGCCCGACATTACCAGATCGATCATCGCTGGAAAGCAGCCGTCAGGGCTCACTACTGAACACCTCCAGCGATCGGAAATCCCGGAAAACTGGGCTGAACAGCGCCAGTTGTTCGCGGCACTCAACGACTAATACCAAGTCTCTGAGGTCCTGACTCGTTTGAGGGTTTTCAAATCAGCTGCAGCGTGATTCAGCATGGCAAACGAAGGAGGTTTGTCATGGCGATAGCTCTGCGTTCAGATTTTGATGCGACCAGATTGAGGGCGATTGCCCGACAGTCGAAAGATGCAGCCCAAACCCGGCGGCTGCTGGCATTGGCGGCGATCTATGATGGAGCAACACGGACACAGGCCGCTGAGCTTGGTGGCGTGACGCTGCAGATCGTGCGGGACTGGGTGGTGAGGTTCAATGCCGAGGGGCCGGATGGACTGGTCAACCGCAAGGCGCCTGGCCAGCCCTCGAAGCTTGGCGACAGGCAGCGGGCTGCGCTGGTGCAGATGCTGGAGAGCGGGCCGGTTCCGGCAGCCCATGGGGTGGTACGCTGGCGCCTGGTCGACCTGTGTCAGTGGATCTGGGAAGAGTTCCGGATCAGCATTGCCAAGCAGACCTTGAGCCGGGAGCTTCGCGCGATGGGGTATCGCAAGCTGTCGGCCCGGCCGCGCCATCATGCCCAGGCTGAGGGATCCATTGAGGATTTTAAAAAAGTTTCCCCTCGCGCCTGGCGGCGATCGCCAAAGATAAGGGCATCCACCGGGACAAGCTAGAGATCTGGTTCGCCGACGAGGCCCGCATCGGCCAGAAGAACAAGATCACCAGGCGTTGGGCCAGGCGTGGCACGAGACCGTCAGCCCCACAGGACCAGCGCACGACCTCGACCTATATCTTCGGGGCGATCTGCCCGAAGCGGGGCAAAGGAGCTGCCCTGGTCCTGCCGGCCTGCAACACCGAGGCCATGAACCTGCATCTCGCCGAGATCTCTGGCGAAGTCAGCCCTGGCGCTCATGCCGTCGTTATCCTCGACCAGGCCGGCTGGCACCTGTCGAAGCGCCTCAAGGTTCCTGCCAACATTACCCTGCTCCCGCTCCCACCCAAATGCCCTGAACTGAACCCGGTAGAGAACATCTGGCAGTTCATGCGCGACAACTGGCTGTCCAACCTGGTGTTCACGTCCTACGACAACCTGGTCGATCACTGCTGCCATGCTTGGAACAGCCTCATCGACCAGCCCTGGCGCATCATGTCCATCGGCCTGCGTGACTGGGCTCACAGGTTCTGATCAATGGGATTTGGTATAACGTTGATCCAACCAATCACCCAAAACCAAGACTGCTAGCGTCTGAACGGCAAACCGAGACCGGCCTCCCATTTGGCGTGATATTCGGCTCAATCTTGGGTCTCTCCAGAGACGATATCCCGCTAACCGCTGGGAATGACGGGCGAATTCCGAGGTTAAGATGTCAGGGGAAGTTTGCGCCTAGTGGCTGGCTGGGGAACCTGGATTCGAACCAGGACTAACGGAGTCAGAGTCCGTGGGTCTACCGTTAACCTATTCCCCACCGGTCAGCCATGCATGAGCATGCGGGGGTGGCTTAGCCAATTCGCATGAGCAGTGTCAAGCCTTGTACTGTCACACGTCCATCATCATCCGGTCAGTTGTCCTAGCCGCGCAGCTTTTGCAGCAACGAGCTAAGCCGGGCATCGCCTCCACCGCTGGCCGCAGGGGCAGGGGTTGCCTGACCCGGAGCGGGTGCTTGTGCGCCCGAGCCGATATTGAGGCTTGATGCGTCCAGTGGCTTCTTCAGCAGTGTGGAACTGATACCCGCCCTGACCGGTTCCGGAGCTGTGGCAGGGGCGGCAGGGTGTTGACCGAACGTTGCGTGCTGTTGACCGTGCAACTGGGCCTGTGGCTGGGCCTGCGTTTCTATGGCTGGCTGGGCGGGAGCATGGGCAACTGCGACGGCAGCTGTATCGGGTGCCGGCCGCCCGGTGGCATTGCCTTGCGACCCGATGGCAGGCTCCAGGTGTACCTGGGCAGTTGATCCGGCCATGTCTGCATATTCCACCGCGTACGACTGCATCCGCCAGCGCGCCACGATGGCGTCGAGGAAGCCGTCTTCGGGTACATCGATGGCCCAGTTGCGGGTGAACGAGGCGGTCGAGCTTTTCGGCAAGGCGTGGCTTGGCAACAGGTCGAACTTGATGCGGGTGGGCAGCGAAACGCCTTCACCGAAGGTCACCGCCTCGCCCGTGCCCATGGTCGGCATGAACTCCAGCAGCGATGCTGCAGCGTCAGAGATGCCGGCTTTCAGAATCTCCTGGTCGCGCTCGTTGGTCAGGCGCATCGAGAACACGGTGTTGCACTGCGACAGGATGGTCGGGTCCAGTTCTGCCGGGCGCTGCGAGATGATCGCCAGCGACACGCCGTACTTGCGGCCTTCCTTGGCGATGCGCGAGATGGCCCGCTTGGTGGGTTCGAAACCGCTGCTCTTGTCGATCGGGACGTAGCGGTGCGCTTCTTCGCACACGAAGGTGATCGGCACGCGGCCCTGGCTCCACAGGCCGAAGTCGAATGCCATGCGCGCCAGCACGGACACGCACACGTTGATGACTTCAGACGGCAGGCCACCCAGTTCCAGCACGGTGATTGGCCGGTCATTCACCGGAATGCGGAAAATCCGCCCGACCACTTCGGCCATGTTGTCCGAAATCGTCATGTGCCCGAACATGAACGAATAGCGAGGGTCGCGAACGATCGCGTCGATGCGCGCCTTCAGCCGCTTGAACGGGGCGAGTTCCCCCTTCAGGTCCAGCTTGCCGAGGCTCTCGTCCAGCAGGCCAATCAGGTCTGACGCCCGGTACGGCACTGGCGTATCGACGCCGATGGCCGAGATCTCGACCGCTTCCTTGTTGCGCAGCGTCGGCGACCGGTCGCGGCGCGAGCTGGTGGCATAGCGCTGTTTTGCCATCGGGATAAGGTCGCGCAGGATCTCGATGTCCTGTTCGCGGTTCGGCTGGCTGCCGATGATGATCTCGACGATTTCCTCGAAGTTGAGCAGCCAGAACGGCAAGCTCATGTTCTGCGGCTGGATGACTTCGGCATACTCCGGGAACGAGGCCGCGTACTCGCGGTGCATGTCCAGCAGCAGGATGTGGGCCTTCGGGTTCTTCTCCAGGATGCGCCGCAGGATGAGGGCAACCGAACACGACTTGCCGGTACCGGTGGTGCCAAGTACGGCGAAGTGCTTGCCGAGCAGGTCATCGATCTTGACCATGGCCGGAATGCTGGGGTCCTGCTGGATATGACCAATGCGGATGGAGGTGTCCTGATCGGCTGCATAGGCCATCGACAGTTCGTGCTGCGTCGCGCGCGACACCACGTTGCCAAGGCCTGGATAGGACGACACGCCGCGCCGGAAGCTTTTTGGATTGCCTTCCTCGTCACGCGGCAGTTCGCCGATGAACTCAACCTCGACGATACGCATTTCCGTATGCTGGTTCTCATGCGACGGGGTCGGCGAACTCAGCGCAGACACCAACGCCAGCGTCACCGTCGATGCGGTGTCAACCTTCAGCAGGGTGCCGATTTCAGGAGACGACTCGGGTGCGGCGGAGAACGGGTCCTCGGCATCCAGCAGAATGATGGCGTGTGCGCCAGTGACCGCCACGATACGGCCAATTCGTTCACTCGCCGTGTTCATCTTGCGGCTGGCAGCAGGGGATGGAGCATGTGGTTGGCTTGTCATTTGCGTAGCCTTGTCAATGCGAAATCACGGTCTGCTCAAGCAGGCCGGTAGTAGCGGATGCGGGCATTTCGTCTGCCTCGTCCCGTAAATTCTTGCCCTTGCTGACCGGGATCGTGAAGCTGGCAACCGTTCCCTGGCCTTTCTGGCTCTCGAGGCTGAAACGGCCGCGATGAGCCTTGATCAGCGCCACCGAGATGGGCAGGCCCAGTCCGGTACCTTCATTGGCATCGCCGTGGCCGTTGCGGACCTGGCCGAAAGGCTGCGTGGCCATGTGCAATTCTTCCTGCGTCATTCCCTTGCCGCTGTCTGCGACCGAGAACCGGAGATAGCCGTCACCCGTAGGCCTGATCTCGATGGACACCATGCCGTTGATGCCCGTGAACTTCACGGCATTGCTGAGCAGGTTGAGCAGTACCTGCTTCAACCGGAGCGGATCTGCATAGACGTCCGGCAGATCGTCCGGCACGTCGCGCTGGATGGAAATGCCATTGGTGGCGGCGCGCGGTTCGATGAAGTGGATGCAGCTCGACAACAGCGGCCTGACGTCAACCATCTGCAGGTCGACGGTCAGCTTGCCGGCCTGGATTTTCGACACGTCGAGAATCTCGTTGATCAGTTCGAGCAAATGCTGGGCTGCCTCGTGGATGTACCCGGCATACTGCTGGATCTGCTCTTCCTTCAGCTTCTTCTGCATTTGCAGCATGTCGGAGAAGCCGATGATGGCATTGAGGGGCGTGCGCAGTTCATGGCTCATCGATGCGATGAACTCGGACTTGGCCTTGGACGCAAGTTCGGCTTCGACGCGCGCTGCCTGCACGGCCACGGCGGACCGCGCCTGCTGCTGCGACAGTTGTATCTGCTCGGAGAACTCGCCAATCAGCGAACCGTGCGGAAACCAGCTCTTGCCAAAATCTCTCATTCTTGCGCCCCAATTGCCTGACGACATTAGCGGCGAAGGGCTAATCAGGCGTTAATGTGACGGTAATGTGCCGCAGATGTGATAGCCGGATGCCACAGCGAGCTTGCTTTACCTGTGATGCAAAGGTGCTACAGTGAGGTCAACGCAACGTATGAGGCAGAATGCGGGTCATCTGCGCCCCCCTGGAAATCCGCCTTGCGGATGACCGGGGTGCGGGCGCAACCCGTTGCATTCTGGCAAGGTGATGAATTGGGCGCTGAGGGCAAATCCGGCAAGAAGCCGGATAAGGCTCGCCGGCGGCACGGGTGGCCGCTCAGGCGGCCGCCACGCCAGCAAGGTGATGGCACGGGTGCATCCGCGCCGGCGCATGATGCGGCCGGCCCGCAGGCCCAGCCACGCGAATTTCTCCGCGAAGGCGTCTACGGTGCGCTCGATCTGGGCACCAACAACTGCCGCCTGTTGCTGGCCCGGCCTGCTCGCACTCCCACCGGGTTCGAGGTGGTCGATGCCTATTCGCGCATCGTCCGGCTGGGTGAAGGCGTGCTGCACACCGGCAACCTGTCGGAAGACGCCATCGATCGCACCATCAAGGCGCTGCGGGTCTGCTCAAACAAGCTGAAGTGGTGGAACGTCGAGCGCTGCCGCCTCATTGCAACGGAGGCCTGCCGAATTGCCGAAAACGGCGAGCGATTCATCAGCCGCGTGCGCGAAGAAATCGGCATCGATCTCGAAATCATCGACCGCGAAACCGAAGCGGGCCTTGCCGCTGCGGGTGCATCACCGCTGATCTGCGGCGAGGCGCGCTCCGTGCTGGTGTTCGACATCGGTGGCGGCTCGACGGAGATCCTGTGGCTTGCGGTTGACCAGGGCCGCTATCGCATCTGTGACTGGACGTCCATTCCCGCCGGCGTGGTGACGGTTGCAGAACGGTTTGGCGGCAAGGCCGTTTCGGCTGAATCGTTTGCCTCCATGCGCGCCCACGTCAACGGCCTGGCCCAGCCATTTGCCCAGCGGCTGCGCAACGGCTCGGGCACACCATCGGTGCCGGATCATCTGCTCGGTACCTCCGGCACGGTGACCACCGTGTGTGGCATCCACCTGAACCTGCGCCGCTATGACCGCTCCCGCGTGGACGGCTCATGGATACTTGGCGCGGACGTGGAGCGCGTTACCAGCGACCTTCTCTCGATGAGCTACGAAGAGCGCGCCGCCAGCCCCTGCATCGGTCCGGAACGGGCCGACCTTGTGCTGGCCGGATGCGCCATCCTTGAAGAAATCCGCGCCCTGTGGCCGGCGGACCGCATTCGCGTTGCAGACCGTGGCTTGCGCGAAGGTATCCTGACATCACTGATGATGGAGGATGGTCACTATGACCGGACCGCGTAGGCCACCCGGCAAGAAGCCGCGCTCGACGACATCGTCCGGGCGCGATCCCAAGAAGCTGTCGCAGCGGGTGAAGACGGCCAAGGGCCGCCGCATCTCGTCCACGCGCTGGCTGGAACGCCAGCTCAATGATCCGTTCGTGTCGCGAGCCAAGCTCGAGGGCTACCGCTCCCGGTCCGCCTTCAAGCTGATTGGCATCGACGACGAGTTTCGGCTGCTGAAGCCGGGCGGGCGGGTGGTGGACCTTGGCGCGGCACCGGGCGGCTGGTCGCAGGTGGCCGCACAGCGCACCCGTGCCGATGCGGGCGAGGGCAAGGTTGTCGCCATCGACATGCACGGCGTCGAACCGATTGCCGGTGTCACCATCCTGAAACAGGATTTCCTCGATGAAGGTGCCCCGCAAGCGCTGGTCAGGGCATTGGGCGGTGACAAGGCCGACATCGTGATGTCGGACATGGCAGCCCATGCCACCGGCCACAAGCAGACCGACCACCTCAAGATCATGGCGCTGGCCGAGGCTGCACTGGCGTTTGCCCGCGAGGTTTTGCAGCCGGGCGGTACCTTCATCTGCAAGGTGCTGCGCGGTGGTGCAGAGAACGAGTTGCTGCGCCAGCTCAAGCACGACTTCCGCCACGTGAACCACTTCAAGCCGGAAGCCAGCCGCGATGATTCCGCCGAGCTGTTCCTGGTGGCGCTTGGCTTCAGGGGCGGAAAGAGCTTGGCGACCTCTCCAGACACTGCACCCATTTTGCCACAGGCATAATCAGCAAACGCAGCTTGCCGCCTGCTTCAATCGGGTGTTACAGACAGTCGTCAATCTGGTTGCGAGTCGTCCCCGCCGGATCCGCACAGCGGGCAGGACGGCTGGCCATTCGACAAGGGTTGACGATGTCCTCAAAACTCCGTTCCGACTCCATCCAGGAGTACCTCACGTTCGATGACGTGTTGCTGAAGCCGGCCGCCTCCTCGGTGCTGCCTGCCGAAGTCAGCGTCCGGACGCATCTGACCCGCGATATCGAGCTGGCCCTGCCGATCCTGTCGGCTGCAATGGACACCGTGACCGAGGGCAACATGGCCATCGCCATGGCGCAGGCCGGCGGCATGGGCGTCATCCATCGCAACATGGATCCCGACGTGCAGGCAGCAGCCGTGCGCCAGGTCAAGAAGTTTGAAAGCGGCATGGTGGTCAACCCGATCACCATCTCGCCGGAAGCAACACTCGGCGACCTCAAGGAAATCAAGGCCAAGCATCGCATTTCCGGCATTCCGGTGGTGGATGGCACGGGCAGGCTGGTCGGCATCATCACCAACCGCGATGTGCGGTTTGAAGACGACCTCAACCGCAAGGTCGGCGACCTGATGACCCGCAAGCTGGTCACCGTGAAGGAAGGCGTCAGCCAGGCTGAAGCGCGCAAGCTGCTGCACGAGCACCGCATCGAGAAGCTCATCGTGGTCGATGATGACTACAAGTGCACCGGGCTGATCACCGTCAATGACATGGACAAGGCAGCGCTGCACCCCAACGCCGTCAAGGATGAGCAGGGCCGCCTGCGCGTTGCCGCGGCAACCGGCACGGGCGAGGGTAATTTCCTGCGCGCGGAAATGCTGATCGATGCCGAGGTCGACCTCGTTGTGGTGGATACCGCGCATGGCCACTCTGCCTTCGTGCTGGAGCAGGTCCGCCGCATCAAGAAGCTGTCCAACAAGGTGCAGGTCATTGCCGGCAACGTCGCCACGGGCGATGCAACGCTGGCCCTGATCGATGCCGGTGCGGACGCGATCAAGGTTGGCATTGGCCCCGGGTCCATCTGCACCACGCGCATCGTGGCCGGTGTCGGTGTTCCTCAGCTGACGGCGATCATGGATTGCGCCGATGCAGCCCGCAAGGCGGGCGTACCCGTGATTGCCGATGGCGGTATCAAGTTCTCCGGCGACCTTGCCAAGGCACTGGCAGCCGGTGCGGGGTGCGCCATGGTCGGCAACCTGCTGGCGGGCACCGATGAAAGCCCCGGCGAGGTTTACCTGTACCAGGGCCGCTCCTACAAGTCGTACCGCGGTATGGGCTCGGTCGGCGCCATGGCGCGTGGCTCGGCTGACCGCTACTTCCAGGCCGACGTGCGCGACCAGCTGAAGCTGGTGCCGGAAGGCATTGAAGGCCAGGTGCCGTACAAGGGCCCGGCCAGCGCGGTCCTGCACCAGCTGGCAGGTGGCCTGCGCGCTGCCATGGGCTACACCGGCAGCGCCAACCTCGAGGAACTGCGCGAGCGCGCCGAGTTCATCCGCATCTCCGGGGCAGGCCTGCGCGAAAGCCATGTGCACGACGTGCAGATCACCCGTGAAGCCCCCAATTACCAGCGGTCAGGCTGACGGGATGGCGAATTTCCAGTGGCTCGGCCTTGCCGCCTGTGCGCAGGCGCTTCTCACCATCGCCGTGCTGTCATTGCTGGGCTGGCGCCGCTACCAGGCGTTTCATGCCGGTCAGGTGGGCGAGGATGCCATCGTCAATGACCGCTCGTGGCCCGATGGCGTGATCAAGGTCTCGAACAACTACAAGAACCAGTTCGAGCTGCCGGTGCTGTTTTACGCCGCCATTGCCATTGCGATGGCAACCGGGATTACGGCTACGTCGTTTGTCTGGATGGCGTGGATTTTCGTGGCCGCACGTATCGTCCATTTCGTCGTCCATTGCTGGCCGAACATGCTTGCGCCGCGCTTTGTGACTTTCATGATCAGTGTTGTCAGCGTGACCTGCATGTGGGCCCTGATTTCCTGGCGCTTGCTTGTGGGTATCTGATGCATCTTTCGGGAAGACTGGCCGCAGCCATCGAGATTCTGGACGACGTTGCCGCCCGGCACCGTCCCGTGCCGTTGGCGCTGGCCGACTGGGGCAGGGCGCACCGCTTCGCAGGCTCGGGTGACAGGTCGGCAATTGGCAACATCGCCTTCGACGTGATGCGCAAGCGCGCGTCATTTGGCTGGCGCATGGGCGCAGACACATCCCGCGCGCTGGTACTGGCCTGGGCGCTCGAGGTGTATGGCGCAAGCGTTGAAGAGATTGCAGCCCTGTGTGACCAGCCGCATGGTCCGGGCGCGTTGACGCCGGATGAAACCGCGCGACTCACCACCCCGCCTGAGCCTGCCCCTGCGCATGTGGCGGGCAATGTGGCCGAATGGCTGTGGCCGTCGTTCGTGCAGGCGTTCGGTGACAAGGCCATCGAACAAGGCGCTGCACTGGCAGAGCGCGCACCGGTGGACCTGCGTGCAAACACGCTCAAGACCACCCGCGACAAGCTGCTCAACCAGTTGGCGAAGTTCGATGCAAAGGCCGGGCCGCTGACGCCGGACTGCATCCGCATCGAGGTGCCGGACGGGTTGAAGCGCACGCCCAACCTTGAAGCCGAGCCCGCATTCCAGCGTGGCGCCTTCGAGGTGCAGGATGCCGCCTCGCAAGCCGCCAGCCTGCTGGTGGATGCGCAACCGGGCATGCAGGTGGCTGACATCTGCGCCGGTGCCGGCGGCAAGACGCTGGCGCTCGCCGCCCACATGGCCAACAAGGGCCAGCTTCACGCCTGGGATGCCGACCGGCAACGCCTGAAACCCATCTTTGCCCGCATCACCCGGGCGGGGGTGCGCAACATCCAGGTCATACCGGCAGACGAGCCGGAGAAGCTGGACATGCTGGCAGGCCGCTTCGACCGTGTGCTGGTGGATGCACCGTGTTCCGGGTCCGGCTCGTGGCGGCGCAAGCCCGATGCCAAGTGGCGCTTCACGCCGGAAAGCCTGGAGAACCGCCGCAACGACCAGCGTGCCGTACTGGAGCGCGCGGCCCGGCTGGCGAAACCTGCCGGTGGCAGGGTCATTTACGTCACTTGCTCGGTGCTGCCGCAGGAGAATAGCGAACAGGTTGCAGCCTTCCTCGCCGATCACCCGGAGTTTCGGCTGGTGCCCTATGCCGAGGTGTGGCGCACGGCCTCGCTCAGCGAACCGCCGGTGTCGGCAGAGGGCTCAACTAACACGCTGACCCTCACCCCGGCCAACCACGGCAGTGACGGATTTTTCGTTGCGGTGATGCAGCGCAACGACGGGTAACGAGACAGACCGCCCGGTGACCGCACCAGCCCGGTCAGCTCACGTGGCTGCCGCGCATTTCCGAGATCATGTTGCGCACCCGCACCCACTGGTCGGCGTGCGCGGTCTCACCCGCGGCACGCAATTCACTCGCCTTCTTCGCCGCGTGTACTTCGGCCTTGTCACCATAGGCATCCAGCAAGGCGCGGGCGTGTTCCGCAATCTTTACAGCGTCCATCGGATCGGCCTCCTTTCCGAGACAGAAAAGTTGCCCTCCAGCCAATTCGGACAGTAGCACATCCGGCGGCGCAGGTTAAGTAACGGGGGATTGAAGGACGCACCGGCTTGCGGATTCGCGCGCGGTTCTGTATTCGCTCGACATGACAGACAAGCTCCTCATCATCGACTTCGGCTCCCAGGTCACCCAGCTCATCGCAAGGCGCCTGCGCGAGTTGAACGTCTATTGCGAAATCCACCCGTTCCAGAAAGTCACCGATGCCTTCCTGGCTGCGTTCGCGCCCAAGGCAGTGATCTTCTCCGGCGGGCCTGCCTCGGTATTCGATGACGGCGCGCCGATGCCGCCAGCCTCGGTGTTCGACATGGGCGTGCCGATCCTCGGCATCTGCTATGGCCAGCAGGTCATGATGCATTGCCTCGGCGGCCATGTGGAACGTGGTCACGGCACCGCCGAATTCGGCCGGGCTTACGTGACCTCGACCGGCAAGCCGCTCGGCCTGCTGGACGGCTGGTTCGTGGATGGCGACGAGCAGGTGTGGATGAGCCATGGCGATCACGTGTCGCGCATAGCACCGGGCTTCGAGGTCTATGGCACCTCGCCGAATGCGCCCTTCGCCATCACGGCTGATGCCTCTCGCAATTTCTACGCGGTGCAGTTTCACCCGGAAGTGCACCACACCCCACACGGCAAGACGCTGTATGCCAATTTCGTCCGGCAGGCAGGCTTCACCGGCGACTGGACCATGGCCGCCTACAAGGACGAGGCCATTGCCGCCATTCGCGCGCAAGTTGGCTCGGGCCGGGTCATCTGCGGGCTGTCGGGCGGGGTGGATTCATCTGTCGCGGCCGTGCTGATCCACGAGGCGATTGGCGACCAGCTGACCTGCATCCTTGTCGACCACGGCCTGATGCGCAAGGACGAGGCCGCCCAGGTCGTCACCATGTTCCGCGAGCACTACAACATCCCCCTGGTGCTGGTCGATGCTGCCGACACATTCATCGATGCGCTGGAAGGCGAGAGCGACCCGGAGAAGAAGCGCAAGACCATTGGCCGGCTGTTCATCGAGGTGTTCGAGCAGGAAGCAAAGAAGGTTGGCGGGGCAGACTTCCTCGCCCAGGGCACACTATATCCGGATGTCATCGAAAGCGTGTCGTTCTCCGGCGGCCCGTCCGTCACCATCAAGTCGCACCACAATGTGGGCGGCTTGCCAGAACGCATGAACATGCAACTGGTCGAGCCGTTGCGCGAACTGTTCAAGGACGAGGTGAGGGCGCTGGGCCGCGAGCTTGGCCTGCCGGAAAGCTTCATTGGCCGCCATCCGTTCCCCGGTCCGGGCCTTGCCATCCGCTGTCCCGGCGGCGTCACCCGCGACAAGCTGAAGATCCTGCAGGAAGCCGACGCGATCTACCTCGACGAGATCAGGAAGGCGGGCCTCTACGACGAGATCTGGCAGGCCTTTGCCGTGCTGTTACCGGTGCAGACCGTCGGCGTGATGGGCGACGGGCGTACCTACGAGTTTGTCTGCGCCCTGCGCGCCGTCACCTCGGTCGACGGCATGACGGCGGATTTCTACCCGTACTCGATGGAGTTCCTGGGCCGCGCCGCCACCCGCATCATCAACGAGGTGCGCGGCATCAACCGCGTGGTCTACGACGTGACATCGAAACCGCCCGGCACCATCGAGTGGGAGTGACCCGGGCTTGGAATTTCATTTCTGACTGTTGATCGAGACCTTCTCCCGGACTTCTGCGCTTGCCGGACCTGAATTGTTCAACACCCGGCTGGCTGTCGCAACGCTGCATCCGGCCTTGCGGGCAACATCCTTTATGGGGCGTTTGGGTTCACTGTGCGACCGGGCCTGTGGAAACGTTTCCGCAATTGCTACCAGTGAATCTTTTCAGTCATGTGAGTGATCAGAAATATCTGCTGGCGGCTTGGCGGTGTCCGTCTTGCGGGAATACAGTCTGTTCGACGCCCGGGCCGTCCGGGGACTGTTCCTCACTCATCAACCTCACCGGTCTCGCGGCCATCGGGGTCGATCGGCACGCCCGGTTCCGGGCCGGAGAACTCCGGCTGGCCGGCACCCGGCATGGCGGCATCGGCCTTGCCGGATTTGAGCTCACCCTGGGCGCAGCTGGTCCATGTCAGCGCGTCGCCCAGTCCGATCAGCGAGACCGTGGCCGACCTGTCCGCACCCGTCGGTGTCCTGTAGGAGATCTTCATCACATTGCCGGGCTTCGCCTGCTCGAGCACAGCGGCGCTGTCCGGTTCTACCAGTTCATACCGCCTGGCTTGCAGATCGCCGGTCATGCTGCCGGCGGGCGCCGTGATCGACGCGTTGTCGTCTATGTCCAAGGTGACGGGTTGCGCCACATCCAGCGCATCGGTCTCGTCCACAAGTACCAGGCGCCATGCGGCATCCGGGTCTGCCCGCACGAACGAAACCGAATGGCTGAACCCGAGGGTCGCGCTGTCGTCGCGCTGGTGCGTGGTGATGCTGCACTCGGCGCCAAGCCGGCACGCCGCCGTGAATTCACGGCTGTAGATGCGCACCTCGTTGAAGGTCCGCACCACTTCGCGCGCGCAGATGGTCTCTGCATTGGCCGGGCTTGCAAGTAGTGCGACAACCAAGCCGGTCGCCGCCAGCTTCAGTACTGGCCGCAAGTTCCGGCGTTGTTTACGGCAGGGGGCTACCTCGGGACCTGAACGTCTGCGGGCACTTGGCATGTCGTCTGGAATGCTGGCTTACTGCTTTGCCTGCGCGCAGTCGACCCACTCCATGGCCTTGGGCAGGCTGGCGACGTCTGCGTCGATGGTGATGTTCTTGCCGCCAACAAAGTGCACGATGCTGGTCATCGACTTTGCTTCGGCGAGCGTGGAGACCATGATCTGCGACACGTCGTCATCGACCCGGACCGTGTTCTTGTCTTCCGACGCGATCAGGAACTCAGGCGCCACCCGCGTTTCATCCGTACCGTCGAACACCAGGTCTACGCCGGCACCGGTGTCGATGCTCGATGTGCCGGCGAACTTGACCAGCCAGGAGCCGTCAACGGACGCGCGCTCGATGGCAACGGCCAGTTCGTTGCCCGATGCCAGCACGACCGAGCAAACGCTGCCGGATTTGCAAGATGCCTTCAGGTCACCAAACTTCGTTGTCGAGATGTTGCCCTCGATCGTGGTCTCAGCACCGCACATTTCGGCGGCCTGTACCGGCATGCTGAACATGACTGTGGCAGCCAGGGCTGCGACGAGCTTGAAGCTGTTTTGCAAGATACATTCTCCTGGATCGCGCCGGCTGCAGGATTGGTGAAGTGCAGCGGCATCTTGTCGTATGCGTACGCAACTTGATGCACAACAACCCGGTCATGGTCAATCATTGCGGCAGGAGTTAGGGTATGTCGGAAGCGAATCTTGCCGCGTACCGCAATTTCAACCGGCTTGTTCACACCAGGGGTTAACATGACAATTCTGTATCTGGGACTGGCGATGTTCTTCGGCGTTCACCTGTTGTCACTCACGCCACTGCGCGCACCTGTCAAGGGCGCCTTGGGCGAGGGGCCCTACAAGGGTATCTACTCGGTGGTCGCAATGGTGGGCCTCGGCCTGATGATCTGGGGCTACAATCTCAGCCTGTCCGGACCTGCGGCTTTCCCTTATTACGAATTCTATCCGCAAGGCCGCCACATCACCATGTTGCTTGTGCTGCTGGCCATGATCCTGCTGGCGTCTGCGCACATGCGCGGTTACATCCGCAAGATCGTCCGCCACCCCATGTCGTTGGGCGTGGCGCTGTGGGCGTTCGGTCACCTGCTGGTCAACGACAAGTTTTCCGACCTGCTGATCTTCGGTGGTTTCCTGGCGCTGTCGCTGCTCGACATCATCGTCAATACGGTGCGCGGCAAGGTGCCAACCTATCAGCCTCAGGTGAAGTATGACGTGATGGCCGTCGTCGGTGGCGTGGTTGTCTACTTCATCATCCTGAAATCACACTTCTGGCTGTTCGGCGTCTCGCCAATGTAGCGGGGTTCAACAATGTTTCTGGCATTCGCAGTGGCCCTGTTTGCCGGGCTGCACCTGATCGCGGCTGTGCCGCCCCTGAAGGCGGCCTTGCAAGGCCGGCTGGGCAAGGCATATGGGCCGGTGTTCGGCATCAGCTCCCTCATATCGCTGGTGCTGGTCGTGCTGGCCTGGCAGTCGGCAGACCGCCCGGCGGTCTATGATCCACCCGGCTGGGGATTCAGGGCTGCCCTTGCTCTCAACTTTCTGGCCAGCCTGTTCGTGGGCATCTTTGTGTTCCGTGGCCGTTTGCGCCAGATCAGCCGGTTTCCGCTGGCTTTGGCTGTCATGCTTTGGGCGACGGCACACTTGCTGGCCAACGGCGACGGTGCTGCCGTCATACTGTTCGGTGGATTCCTGCTGTACGGAGTGGCGCACCTGCTGCTGGGACTGGTCAACGGTGTGCGTCCGTCGCCCGAGGTGCGTCAGGGCCATGACGCGATATCGCTGCTCACCGGCGTTGCGCTGTATGGCGTGCTGATCCAGTTGCACGCCCATCTGTTTGGCATTGCGTTGTTTTCTATCAACGACCTGTCCATCCTGGCCCGCTGATCGAGGTTCCACGAAGAAGGAGACCAATCCATGTCCGTCCAGAAGCAGGGCCGCCGCCTCACCGCTCCCGACATCACCGCCCGCAAGGGAGCCGACCCGGTGGTGTCGCTCACCGCCTATCATGCGCACACGGCAGCAATTGCCGACAAGTACTGCGACTTCCTGCTGGTCGGCGACTCGCTGGGCATGGTCATGCACGGGTTCGAATCCACCGTGCCGGTGCCGCTGGAGTTGATGATCATGCATGGCAAGGCCGTGGTGCGCGGCTCATCGAAGGCGCTCGTCGTCGTCGACATGCCGTTCGGCACCTACGAGGAAAGCCCGTCCGTGGCGTTCCGCAATGCAGCCCGCGTGATGAAGGAAACCGATTGCGGCGCGATCAAGCTGGAAGGTGGCCGCCGCATGGCCGAAACCATCGACTACCTCGTGCAGCGTGGCATCCCGGTGATGGCCCACATCGGCCTGACACCGCAGTCCATCAACACCCTTGGCGGCTTCAAGACGCAAGGCCGCCAGCGCGACCAGTGGGCTGCCATCGAGGAAGACGCCAGGGCCGTATCGGATGCAGGCGCGTTCTCCATCGTGCTGGAGGCCATGGCCGAACCGCTCGCCGCCCAGATTACCCGGGCCGTACCGATCCCCACCATCGGCATCGGTGCGTCGGCAGCCTGCGACGGGCAGATCCTCGTCATGGAAGACATGCTGGGCCTGAGCCCGCGCGTGCCAAAGTTCGTCAAGGAGTTCGGCGAGGTGGGCAAGGCAATCGAACGTGCAATCAAAATGTATGCAGATGACGTTCATAGCCGTACATTTCCGGCACCTGAAAACACCTATGACGTAAAGGACTAGCGGTCATGTCCATCAACAGGCGCCGGTTACTCGCAACGGCAGGTGGAGCAACGGCGCTGGTTGCCGCCGGGTCGATGCGGCAGTCTCCATTCCACATGCATGCCCATGCCGCCGACGATGGCTTTGTTGAGCTGAAGATCGAGAAGCTGCACAAGCGTCTGATGGAAGGCGGCGAAGAGGCGGAGTTGTGGGCCTACAACGGCGAGTGTCCCGGTCCTGTTTTGCGCTATCGCCGCCATGACACCGTGAAGGTGCGCCTGATCAATGGCCTGCAGGAACCGACCATGCTGCACTGGCATGGCATCCGCATCGACAACGCGATGGATGGCTCGCACCTGACGCAGAACCCGGTACAGCCGGGTGAGACGTTCGACTACCAGTTTGCCGTGCCTGATGCCGGCACATACTGGTATCACCCGCATCTCGACTCGTCGCGCCAGGTCGAGCACGGCCTGTATGGTGCCCTGATCGTTGAGGAAGAAACCCCGCCCGACGGCGTCGAAGACCTGACACTCGTGCTGGATGACTGGCTGATCAACGATAACGGCACCCTCAACCAGGAGGCTTTCGGCAACATCGGCATGGCGGCTCATGGCGGCCGGCTGGGCAACTGGTTCACCGTCAATGGCAGTTCACGCCCCACGCTGCGCGCACAGGCTGGCAGCCGGTTGAGGCTGCGGCTGATCAACACCTCCAACGCGCGCATCATGTACCCGCAGATCAAGGGCGCTGATCCCGTGCTCGTCGCGGTTGACGGCCAGCCGCTTGCGGCCCCTGTGGTGCTCAGCGGGGAGACGCTGGCGCTGGGTCCGGGCGGCCGGGCCGACCTGATCGTTCGCCGTGGCAGCGATACCATCATCCTGGCCAACACCAGTGGCAGGGAGGTGCTGGAGGTCGCCTACATCGAACGGTCAGGCGAGGCAGGCGAGGCTGATACCGCAGACATTGCGGCCTTGCCCTCCAACGGCCTTGCAATGCCCGACGGCCACGAGAAAGTCGAGCCGGTCAGGCTGGTCATGGAAGGTGGCGCCATGGGTGGCATGACCGGTGCAAAGCTGCGCGGCAAGGACATGACCATGCGCGAGCTGGTCCAGAACGGCATGGTGTGGTCGTTCAACGGTGTTGCCGGCATGACCGAGGAGCCGCTCGTTTCCTACAAGCTGGGCGACACGGCGGTGCTGGAGTTCGTCAACAACACGAACTGGCCCCATTCCATGCACCTGCATGGTCACCACATGCTGCCCGTTGAAATCGACGGCAAGCCCACGCCGGGGCTGGCCTGGCGCGACACCCTCGTCATGGACGCCCAGCAGCGCATCAAGGTGGCGTTTGTTGCCGACAATCCGGGCAAGTGGATGCTGCATTGCCACATGCTGGAGCATCAGGAGACCGGCATGATGACGTGGCTGGAAGTCGCGATCTGACGTCCCCATATGGCGAATGACCTTGATCGCTCGCGCGCCGTCGTTTAGGCAGGGCGCAACCCATGAAACCGCAGGCTACCGCTGGCATGACCGCCAAATGCGACACGCCGCTACACTGGAATGAATCATGAGCGATGACAGCCTGTTTCGTGAAGTCGACGAAGACGTACGGCGCGACAAGATCGTCAGTGTCTGGAACCGCTTCGGCAACCTGATTGTCGTGGTATCGCTGCTCGTGGTCGTAGGCGTTGGCGGGTACAAGGCGTGGCAGTACTGGCAGGCACAGAAGGCCGAGGCAGACGGCTTGCGCTGGTATGAAGCCGTGCGCCTTGCCGAACAGGGCAAGGACGCCGAGGCAGACGCCGCCTTCAACGCCATTGCCGACACCGGTCACAAGGGTTACGCCGTGCTGGCGCGCCTGTCGCAGGCGTCGGAACTGGGCCATGACGGCAAGCGCGATGAAGCCGTGGCCCTGTATGACCAGGTCATTGCCGACAGCGCTGCCGATGCCCCTTTGCGCGAACTCGCCCGCGTGCGCGCCGCCTACCTGCTGGTCGACACTGCCAGCGTGGCAGACCTGACAAAGCGCCTCGACGGCATGACGGCGACCACGTCGCCATGGCGTCATGGCGCGCGTGAGGTGCTGGCGCTGGCCAATTATCGTGAAGGCAACTACAAGCCGGCTTCAGACCTCGCAGCCGAAATCCTGGCCGACCCGGCAACGCCTGCCGGCATGCGCGCGCGCGTGCAGCTGGTCGCGGCACACCTTGAACCGCTGCTCGCGCAGCCAGCCAATTAGGCAACACCCCCACCATGGCATCCCCCCGCAAGCCTGCAAGACGATTGCCTGTTGTCGCGATCGTCGGCAGGCCCAACGTCGGCAAGTCGACGCTGTTCAACCGGCTCACCGGCAAGCGCCTCGCGCTGGTCGATGACCGCCCCGGCGTGACCCGTGACAGGCGCGAGGGCGAAGCCCGCATCGCTGCGCTCCGCTTCATGATCGTCGATACCGCCGGCCTTGAAGATGCCGCCACCGACACGCTGGCGCGGCGCATGACCGAGCAGAGCCAGAAGGCCATTGCCGCGGCCGACATCTGCATGTTCATGATCGATGCCCGCGCCGGTGTCACCCCGGCTGACCGGCACTTTGCCGAGATCGTCCGGCGAACCGGCAAGCCGGTGATCCTCGTTGCCAACAAGGCGGAAGGCGGCAAGGGCGAGGACGGCCGGCTGGAGGCCTATGTGCTCGGCCTTGGCGAACCGATCTCGGTGTCTGCCGAGCATGGCCAGGGCCTTGGCGAATTGCATGACGCGCTGGAAGAAGCCTTTGACACCCATGTTCGCGATGACGCCCCCGTCGAGCCCGAACACGATGAAGATGACGGGCTCGATGATGACGACGGCGTGCTGGACGACAGCGTCATTACGTATGATGACGAGGATGAAGACCGCGATGACGGCGATGAGGACGACGGCGCCCTGACGCCGGACCGGCCCTTGCGCCTCGCCATCATGGGCCGCCCGAATGCAGGAAAGTCCACCCTCATCAACCGGTTGTTCGGTGAAGACCGCATGCTCACCGGGCCTGAGGCCGGCATCACCCGTGACGCCATTGGCCTGGACTGGACCTGGAACGGCCACCGGATCAAGTTGTGGGACACCGCAGGTATCCGCAAGAAGGCCCGCGTCAACGACAAGCTGGAGAAGCTGTCGGTGGCCGACGCCTTGCGCGCAGTGAAGTTCGCCGAGGTCGTGGTGCTGCTGATCGACGCCACCCAACCGCTGGAAAAGCAGGACCTGCAACTGGCCAGCCTCGTCGCGCGCGAGGGCAGGGCCATGGTCATCGCCATCAACAAGTGGGACCTGGTCGAGGACAAGAACGCGGTTCGCAAGGAGATCGAGCTTGAGGTAACGCGCCTGCTGCCGCAGATCTCCGGCATTGCAACCGTCACCATGTCGGGGCTGTCGGGCAAGGGCGTCGAGAAGCTGATGCCCGCCGTGATGGAAACCTACAAGCTGTGGAACTATCGCGTGCCGACCAACCGGCTCAATGGCTGGCTGGACGTGCAGACCCAGCGCCATCCACCACCGGCACCCGGTGGCCGCCGCATCAGGTTGCGCTACATCACGCAGGCCAATGCGCGCCCGCCCACCTTCGTGGTGTTCTGCTCCAACGCAACCGACATGCCGGACAGCTACAAGCGATACTTGGTCAACGGCCTGCGCGAGGATTTCGGCCTGTGGGGCGTTCCCGTGCGCATCAACCTGCGCCAGGGCAAGAACCCTTACGCCGGCAAGGCCAAAAAGAAATAGCGCCGCTGGTCAGTCTGCGTAGGTGGCGCTGACTTCGCCCAGCTCGGCGCAACTGGAAATGATCTCGTCACCCGCTTCCACGTAGACCAGCCCCGTGACGACGCCCGTGGTCACCACGTCGCCCGCCTTCAGCATCTGGCTGTTGGCGTTGAGATAGTTGGCAAGCCAGGTCAGCGCGATGTCCGGCCCGCCCAGCGCATTTGCGCCGATGCCTGTCGAGGCCACGTCGTTGTTCTTCAGCACGCTCAGTTCAAGGCTCGCATAGCGGCCCGCCGGCAGCACGTCATTGGCGGGGCCGAGCACAAAGGCATCGTTGCAGCCGCCATCAGCGATGTTCCACGTATTGCCGTCTTCAAGGCCACCCGGCAGGCGCCTGTTGACCAGCTCCAGCGACAGGTGGACGCTGGCGGCAGCGGCAATCACCTCTTCGCAGGTCCACTCGCGCCCGCGTGCCGGCAGGTCCCGCGCCATGGTGAAGGCGATCTCCGGCTCGACCAGCCGCAGTGCAGCCGCGCTGACCCTCACCGTGCCGCCGTTCTCCACCGTGCGCTCGGCATAGACCGGGCCCGGGAACGGGCTGCTGGTGTTGAGCATCTTCTTCGCCATCTCGCTGGTGCAGCCGATCTTCCAGCCGGTCTGGTGCCAGCCCGTCAGCCGGGCTGCCTCGCACTGGAGGGCAAATGCGGCGCGGTCATCTGCCGGGGCAGCGCCGGGATAGTCGGCGAGCTTTGCCCCCTTGGTGCGCGCATCGGCAATGATCCGGGCAATGCTGTTGCTCATTGTGCAAGTCCCCTTGGCGTCAGCCGTCCGTCGCGGAAATCATAAACTTCACCGTTGCTGTCCGTCTGCTCGCTGAACAGGGGCAGGGCCGCCTGTGCCGCTTCGCCGGGGGTGGGCAACGTGGCCTGGTCCTCACCCGGCATGGCCTGGCGGCGCATCCGCGTGGCGATGGGGCCGGGGTTGAGCACGTTCACCCGCAGGGGCGTGGTTGCCGCCTCGCAGGCCCATGTCAGTGCCAGCATCTCGACGGCCGCCTTGGACACCGCATATGCCCCCCAGTAGGCGCGCGGCCTGTGGGCAACACCGGAACTGACGACGACGGCCCGGCCATGCTCGGCGGATTTCAGCAACGGTTCCAGCGAGCGGATCAGCCGGTAATTCGCCGTCACGTTGACCGCCATCACATCCTCGAAGGTACTGGGCTTCAGGTTGACCAGCGGCGTCAGCGATCCAAGCATGCCAGCATTGGCAAACAGCATGTCCAGCTTGCCCCAGCGCTCTGCCAGTGGCGAACCCATCCGGTCGATGGCAGCGAAATCCTTCAGGTCCAGCGGCACCAGCGTGGCCGAGCCGCCCGCCGCCTTGATCTCGTCGTCTAGTTCTTCCAGCGCGCCGGTGGTGCGCGCAACCGCAATCACATGTGCGCCTTCGCCAGCCAGCGCCAGCGCCATGGCACGGCCGATGCCGCGGGACGCGCCGGTGACCAGCGCCACTCGTCCGTCAAGGTTCTTTGTCATCAGGAAACGGTTCCAGGCAGGGCAGGCCCGCTGCAGGCCCGCACGGGTGTCAGGGTCAGCTTGCTTCGGCCAGCAGGGAAAGCTGGTGCGGGTTTCCGCCTTCGCTGTAGTCGGTCAGCGGCGTCGGATAGTCACCGGTAAAGCAATGGTCGGTGAACTGCGGATTGGCATTGTCACGGCCGTCGTAGCCCGCCGCCCGATAGATGCCGTCAACAGACAGGAAGGTCAGTGACTTCACGCCGATATAGGCGGTCATCTCTTCCAGCGTGTGGGTGGCGGCCAGCAAGGCCTTCTGTTCCGGCGTATCGATGCCGTAGAAGTCCGGGTGGGTGATCGGCGGCGAGGCAATGGCCATGTGCACTTCCTTCGCTCCGGCCTCATACATCATCTGCACGATCTTCACCGACGTGGTGCCGCGCACGATCGAGTCATCCACCAGCATGATGCGTTTGCCGTCGATGACGGCGCGGTTGGCATTGTGCTTCAGCTTCACGCCGAGGGCCCGGATCTGCTGGGTCGGTTCGATGAATGTGCGCCCGACATAATGGTTGCGGATGATGCCCAGTTCGAACGGAACGCCCGCTTCCTGGGAGAAGCCAAGGGCCGCCGGTACACCTGAGTCCGGCACCGGGATCACAACGTCAACGTCCGCCGTTGCCTCGTGCGCCAGTTGCCGTCCCATCTCCTTGCGGACCTGGTAGACGGACCGCCCGCCAATGATGCTGTCCGGCCGCGAGAAGTAGATATATTCGAAAATGCAGGGCCGTGCCCTGCAGGCCGGAAACGGCTTGATGGACTCCACGCCCTTTTCGGTGATCACGACCACTTCGCCGTTCTCGATCTCGCGCACGAAGCGTGCCCCGATGATGTCCAGTGCGCAGGTTTCGCTCGACAGGATGTAGCTGCCATTCAGTTCACCCAGCACCAGCGGCCGGATGCCCAGCGGGTCGCGCGCACCGATCATCTTCTTGGCGGTCAGGCAGACCAGCGAGTAGGCCCCTTCGAGCGCCTTGATGGCGTCGATGAACCGGTCAACCAGTTGCCGCTGGCGTGACCGCGAGACAAGGTGCAGCACCGCTTCGGTATCGGAGGTGGACTGGCAGATGGCGCCTTCGGCCACCAGTTTCTTGCGCAGGGCAAGACCGTTGGTGATGTTGCCATTGTGCGCCACGGCAAAGCCGCCGGTAGACAGTTCGGCAAACATCGGCTGGACGTTGCGGATCATCTGTTCGCCGGTGGTGGAATAGCGGGTGTGCCCCACCGCTGAACGGCCGCGCAGCCGCTCCATTGTCGAGGTCTTGGAGAAGGCGTCGCCTACCAGCCCGATGCGCCGCTCCGACTGGAACCGCTTGCCGTCGAACGACACGATTCCGCAGGCTTCCTGGCCACGGTGCTGCAACGCGTGCAGGCCGAGCGCGGTCAGCGCGGCTGCATCGTCATGCCCGAAAACGCCGAACACGCCGCACTCCTCGTGCAGCGTGTCGCCGTCCATGTCCAGGTCGAAGTCGGAAGTCGTTGTATGTTGCATCAGCGCCTGTCCATGTTGCACCCCGCCAAGGGCCGTTATTTACTGTGTGCCTTGCGTGCTTTCAATGATCTGGTCCAGTGTGTTTCGCTGGTTCGACCGGTAGCCGGTGTCGGTGTCTGACTGGTTGGTCTGGTCGCTGAGCGGGCCTGCCTCGGCATCGCCGCGCGAACTCAGCGTCGACGGATTGCCGATCTTCGACTGCAGGTCATCGGCGAGGTCCGGCGTCATCAGCCCGACGGTCAGCAGGGTGTTCACGGTGAAGCTCGAAGCCGAGGTCATCATGGGCAACAGCATGGCATCGCGAACGGCGCTGTCAATCTTGTCGCGCGGCACCAGCCACACGTAGAAGATGAACACGGCCATCATCAGTATCAGGCCACGCAGCAATCCGTAGAAGAATCCGACCGTGCGGTCGATCGGGCCGGCGCCGGTTTCCAGCAGGGCATCGGAGATCCGCGCCCCGATTATCGACAGCACAATCAGCACGACCAGGAAGGTCAGGCCTGCCACCGCGATCGTCACGATGATGTCGTTGTCACCGACATAGGGTGTCAGGAAGGCCGAGGCCTGTGCGCGCACGGGTTCCGACAGGATGGCATAGAACGCTGCAACTGCTGCCACGCCCCATGCCAGCAACGACAGCACCTCGCGCGAGAATCCGCGCATGATCGCCATCAGTCCGGAAATCAGCATTACTGCCAGCAGGGCAATATCCGGCCAAGTCAAGGGCATCTCATCAATCTCCGGGACCGGGGCCATGGCCTGGCTGCCCCAATCCGTATCGTCCCCGGTGTCCAGGCGAATCCGGGCCTATGTCGCACGGGCAGGGTGTAAAATCAACGCGACTCTTGCGGCGGTGCACGTGAACCCACCGTTACCCGCGCCGGACAAACCGTTCACGAAAAGCCCGGTTATCCCTTTGGCAGGCCGGCGATATAGGCAACCAGGTCAGCGACGTTGGCCATTTGCCGCAGCCGGGGCGAGTTCGGCGATTGCTTCATTTGCCCGCCGGATGCAACCACCGCCGTCTCCAGTCCCAGCTTTGCGGCCTCGCGCGCGCGCTGGTCTGCCTGGCCCACCGGGCGCAGCGCACCCGACAGGGCAATCTCGCCGAACAGCGCCACGCTGGGTGGAATGATGGCCCCCGTCAGCGATGATACGAGGGCTGCTGCAACCGCCATGTCTGCTGCCGGTTCCTTGACGCGCAATCCGCCGGCCACGTTGAGGTAGACGTCCTGCTGGCCGATGTTGACGCCGGCGTGGGCCTCCAGCACTGCCAGCACCATGGCCAGCCGGTTCTGGTCCCAGCCCACCACCGCCCGGCGCGGCGTGCCCAGCGCAGACGGCGACACCAGCGCCTGCACTTCCATCAGCAGCGGCCGGGTGCCTTCCATGCCGGCAAAAATGGCAGAACCGGGTGTCGGCGTCTCTCCCGAGCCCATGAACAGCCGCGACGGGTTTTCCACCTCGCGAAGCCCGGCATCGGACATCTCGAACACGCCGATCTCGTCGGTCGGGCCGAACCGGTTCTTGACCGCCCGCAGGATGCGGAACTGGTGGCCCCGGTCGCCCTCGAAATACAGCACCGTGTCGACCATGTGCTCGACGACCTTGGGGCCGGCAATCTGGCCGTCCTTGGTGACGTGGCCCACCAGCAGCACCGCGCAGCCGCGCTGCTTGGCAAACCGGATCAGTGCCTCGGCCCCGGCGCGAAGCTGGGTCACGGTGCCGGGCGCGCTCTCGATGACGGGCGACCAGAGCGTCTGGATCGAATCGATCACCACCACGGCAGGCGGTTCGCCCTCCGACAGGGTGGCGAGAATGTCGGACACGTTGGTCTCGGCCGCCAGCAGCACGGGCGACTTGCCCAGGCCCAGCCGCCGTGCGCGTAGCCGCACCTGGTCGATTGCCTCTTCACCTGAAATGTAGACAGCCTTCTTGCCGCTGTTGGCCACGCTGGCCAGCGCCTGGGTGAGCAGGGTTGACTTGCCGATACCGGGGTCGCCACCGATCAGGATGCCCGAACCGGGAACGAAACCGCCACCCGCCACCCGGTCCAGTTCGCCGATGCCGGTCAGGATGCGTTCAGGTGCCGGCGTCTCGCCTTCAAGGCCCACCAGGCGCGTTGCGCGGCCTTTGGGCATGGAGGCGCCCTTGGCCCCGGTGACCGGCGCCTCGATGGCGCTTTCCTCGGCCAGCGAGTTCCATTCGCCGCATGCCTCGCAGCGCCCGGCCCATTTTGTATAGATCGCCCCGCAGCTCTGGCAGGCGAATCTCAGCGTGATCTTTCCCATGCGCGCCTTATAGAACAAACAAGGAACTTCGTCCAGAGTGTGCATCGGAATGTTGCAGCGCATTAAAGTCCGTTCAGAATTCTGACAACAACGTGCACGGCGATTGATGCAACGTTGCGCGACCCCAGTTGTTGTTGGCCCGAGGACAAAACCTCGCATTCACACCAACCGAAGGAATTGCCAATGACCCGTATACGTACTCTTTTCGCCGCTACCGCCGTAACCGCCGCAGTTGCGATGGGCTCCGTGTCGGCAAAGGCTGCCGACATTGTTGACACCGCCGTGGCGGCCGGTTCGTTCAACACCCTGGTCGCGGCCGTGAAGGCGGCAGGCCTGGTTGATACCCTGAAGGGTGAAGGCCCGTTCACCGTTTTCGCGCCGACCGACGAAGCTTTCGCAAAGCTGCCCGCCGGTACCGTTGACGACCTGCTGAAGCCCGAGAACAAGGACAAGCTGGTATCGGTGCTGACCTACCACGTCGTCCCCGGCAAGGTGATGGCAGCAGACATCGCCGGCAAGGAAACCATGGCGAAGACCGTACAGGGCTCCGAGGCCACCATCAACGCCACCGGTGAAGGCGTGATGATCGACGGCGCCAAGGTGACCCAGGCTGACGTGGCCGCCGACAATGGCGTCATCCACGTCATCGACACGGTAATCATGCCGAAGTAATGCCATTTGGCATTCCATGGCTTGCCCGGCGCTCTCGCAGCGCCGGGTTTCTTTTTGCCGGTCACTTGAAACGGCACCTCCGCATGCTGACATGCCGGTAACGCCACAGTGGCCGGTGAGGCCGCGGCGGTTCCGGGAGAAAAATCTTGTACACTGATCTGGCGTTTGTGGCGGCAGGCCTCGTTCTGTTGTTTTTCGGCGGCGAGGGCCTGGTGCGCGGCAGTGTGTCGATTGCCAGCCGGATGCGGATATCTAGGCTGGTCGTCGGCATGGTGATCGTCGGCTTCGGCACGTCCACGCCCGAACTGCTGGTTTCGCTGCAGGCTGCGTTGGGCGGTTCCCCGGAGATTGCCATTGGCAATGTCGTCGGCTCCAACATCGCCAATATCCTGCTGATTATCGGGGTTGCTGCCCTGATCTGGCCCATCGCCAATTCCAACACGTCGATGCGGCGCGAAGGCCTTGTCATGCTCGCCGTGTCGATGGCGCTGGTGCCATTGCTGATGACTGGCATGATTGGCCGTGCCGCAGGCGTGGTGATGCTGGCGCTGCTTGCCGCCTACCTGTTTGTCACCTACCGGATCGAGAGCCGCCGCCGCGACTCGGCCTTCGCCCACGAGGCGAACGAAATTCCCGATACCATGTCGACGCCCTGGGCCTTGACTGCAGTGGTGGCAGGCCTCGCCATGCTGCTGCTGGGCGCACGCCTGCTGGTGGATGGCGGCACGGGCATCGCGCGAGAGTTCGGCGTGTCCGAAGCGGTCATCGGCCTGACCATCGTGGCTGTCGGTACCTCTCTGCCGGAACTGGCCACATCGGTGATCGCTGCCTGGCGCAGGCATGCGGATGTGGCGCTCGCCAACATCGTCGGCAGCAACATCTTCAACATTCTCGCCATTCTCGGCGTGACTGCGCTGGTCTCGCCGGTGCCGGTGGCGAGCCGGTTCGCAACCTTCGACGGTCCCGTCATGCTGGCAGTGGCAGGCGTGCTGGTGCTGCTGCTGTTCACCGTCAAGCAGATCGGACGATATATCGGCCTGGCGCTGCTGGCAGCTTACGCGGCCTACATCTATGCCCAGACACTGCCGCTCTGATGGCTATGGGGCATCGGGTGGCGGTGCAGGTGCCTTTGCGGCGAACTGCAGGGCAATGATTATCACGGCGACAATGGCCAGCATCCCGGTGACGATGGCGTCGGCAGCATCGAATGTATGGAGCAAGATGTTGTGAACTCCGGCCCATGAGCGGGCGCGGTCGGGATTGAAGCGCCGGGATTCTGGCGAAAAGTAGCCAGATTTGCGGCTCTGGTTGAGCTATGCGAAAATCACAGATCGACCTCGATCGGGCCTTCGGCGCGCCCGTGGATGAACTGGTCGACATAGGCATTGTTGGAGCAGTCGATCTCGTCTGCCGGTCCCTGCCAGACGATCTTTCCCTTGTAGATCATGGCGATCTCGTCGCCGATCTTGCGCGCGGATGCCATGTCGTGGGTGATGGTGATTGTGGTTGCGCCCAGCCGCCTCGTGCAGTCCACGATCAGGTTGTTGATCACGTCACCCATGATCGGGTCGAGGCCCGTGGTCGGTTCGTCGAAGAAGATGATCTCGGGTTCCGGCGCAATGGCGCGGGCAAGTCCCACGCGCTTCCTCATGCCGCCCGACAGTTCGGCAGGCCGGGCATCTGCCAGTTCCGGCCCCAGCCCCACCTGCGCCAGCTTGTCGATGGCAATGACGCGGGCCTCGCGGGCTGCCATCTTGCGGTGACCGTGCATCAGCCCGAAGGCCACGTTGCGCCAGACGTTGAGGCTGTCGAACAGCGCGGCGTTCTGGAACACCATGCCGAACTGCGAGATCATGTCGTCGCGCGCCGTTCCGGTCAGGCCGACGATATTGGTGCCGCCGACGCGAATCTCGCCCTGTTCGGGGGTCATCAGGCCGAGAATGCATTTCAGCGTGACGGACTTGCCCGAGCCTGACCCGCCGATGATGACCAGCGACCGGCCCTTGTCCACGCTCGCGTTGACCCCGCGCAACACGTGCTTGGGGCCGAAAGACTTGTGGACGTTGTCGAGGACGATTTGCGGTTCAGCCATGGCCGCCCGCCTCAGGTCTTGAACAGGAGCGATGTCAGGACGTAGTTGGCCGCAAGGATCAGGATGGAGCCCGACACCACGGCGTTCGTCGTGGCCCGGCCCACCCCTTGCGCACCGCCCTTGGAATTGAAGCCGTGGTAGCACCCCATCAGCGCGATGATGAAACCGAACACGGCCGCCTTGATCAGGCCCGACGTAACGTCCGAGAACTCGACGAAGTCGGTGGTGTTCTTGATGTAGGCCGCCGAGTTGAAGCCAAGCGACGTGGTGCCGACGACATAGCCGCCCATGATGCCGATGATGTCGGCAATGCCCACCAGGATCGGCATGGTCAGCACGGCGGCAACAATGCGCGGGCCCACGAGATACTTGAACGGATTGGTGGACAGCGTGGTCAGCGCGTCGATCTGCTCGGTCACGCGCATGGTGCCAAGCTCGGCCGCAATGGCTGCAGCCACCCGGCCCGTGACCATCAGCCCCGCCATCACCGGACCCAGTTCGCGGGTAATGCCCAGCGCCACGATTTGTGAAACGAGGTTTTCCGCGTTGTAGCGGGTGCCGCCGATATAGATTTGCAGCGCCAGCGCGCCGCCGGTGAAGAATGCCGTCAGCCCTACCACGGGCAGCGAGAAGTAGCCAATGCGCAGGATCTGCTCCAGCACCTGCCGGAAGTACCAGGGCGGCAGCAGGCCACGCAGTATCGCGTCACGGGTGAACAGGCTGAGCCGTCCAACTTCCGCAAACATCGACAGGACAAAGCTGCCAAGTGTGGCCAGAAAAGTCACCGGGAAACGCTGCCCTTCAAGATGCCGTCAGTTCTTCGCGTCCGGCCAGGGCCTGAGCTGGCCTTGCCGTAGGTCAAGACGAGTACACTTTTGCATAGCGTCTGCCAAGGGATGTGAGGATTTCGTAGGGGATGGTGCCGGCCCATCGCGCCCAGTCGTCTACGGTAATGTCATCGCCAAGCAGCACGGCTTGCGTGCCGCGAGCAACGTCACCGGGGGCAATGCCGGTGACGTCAACGGTAATCATGTCCATCGACACCCGCCCGACGATGGGTGCACGCTGGCCGGCAATGATGACTTGAGCCGGGCCATCATTGGCGGGCCAGGACAGGTGCCGCATCAGGCCGTCGGCATAGCCTGCCCCGATGATGGCAATGCGCGAAGGCCGTTGCGCCTGCCACGTCGCACCGTAACCCACGCCTTCGCCTTGTGCCACGTCGCGCACCTGCAACACGGGCGCAGTCAGCCGCACCACTTGTCTGAACGGGTTGGCCTTGCCGTCAAACGGATTGCCGCCGTACAGCGCCACGCCGGGACGCGCCATGTCCAGGGCAAACCCGTCGCCCGCAAACGCACCGGGTGAGTTTGCCAGCGAGCCGGGCAGTGGGTTGAACAGCGCCTTGATTGCGTTGAACCGCTCAAGCTGCGCCTTGTTCATCGGATCGGCAGCATCATCGGCTGATTGCAGGTGGCTCATCACCAGGCACAAGCCCGCCTTCGCAACCAGTGCCTTGTCACCGGCAAGCCGTTCGGCCTGCGCATGCGTCAGCCCGAGGCGGTTGATGCCAGTGTCCACGTGCAGCGCCGCCGGATGCGCGCCGTCCGTGGCACTTGCCCACTCGGTCACTTCTTCAAGGCTGGCAAGGCAGGGACGCAGGCTGTGTTCGATGTAGAATGTTGCCTGATTGGCGAACAGCCCGTCGAGGATGTAGATCACGGCGCCGGGCACAGCCGCTCGCACCTCGATGCCCTCCATCGGCAGCGCCACGAAGAACGTCTCGCATCCGGCCTGCCACAGCGCTTGCGCCACGGCGGCTGCACCGCAGCCATAGCCGTCTGCCTTGATGGTGGCGCCACACTCTGCCGGGGACACCCGGTCGCGCACCATGCGCCAGTTGTCCGCCAGGGCGGCAAGGTCAATGCACAGCGTCGCGCCTGCAAGCTCCGGCGGAGTGTTCATGGGGGATGCGCCGCCTTTGCGATCAGTCGCGGAAGTCCGGCGTATATCCGGGGCGCACGAGGTTGGTGAACTTGGTCAGGCTGGCGTCGAAGTGCAGCGACACCGTGCCCGTGGGGCCATGGCGCTGCTTGCCGATGATCACGTCGGCCACGCCCGTCACCCCGTCCATGCGCTCCTGCCATTGCAGGTGCTCGTCCGTGTTGGGCTTCGGTTCCTCGCGGCCGAGGTAATATTCCTCGCGGTAGATGAACATCACCACGTCGGCGTCCTGCTCGATGGAGCCTGATTCACGCAGGTCCGCCAGCTGCGGCCGCTTGTCCTCGCGGTTTTCAACCTGGCGCGACAGCTGCGACAGCGCGATGATCGGCACCTGCAGTTCCTTGGCCAGCGCCTTGAGGCCGGTGGTGATCTCGGTCACTTCCTGCACCCGGCTTTCAGAGGCGCGCCGCGCCGAGCCTGCCAGCAGTTGCAGGTAGTCGACCACAATCAGGCCCAGCGTGCCGCGCTGCCGCTTCAGCCGCCGCGCGCGGGCCGCAACCTGCGCGATGGTCAGGCCGCCCGTCGCATCGATGTACAGCGGCATGGCCGCCAGCCTGCCGCTCACCTCGACCAGCCGGTCAAACTCGTCCGGCGTGATCTTGCCACGCCTTATGCGTTCCGACGAAATCTGCGCCTGCTCCGAGACGATACGCGTCGCCAGCTGCTCGCCCGACATTTCCAGCGAGAAGAACGCAACGATGCCGCCGTTCTTCACCTTCATGGTGCCGTCGGGGTTGTGTTCTGCCTTGTAGGCGGCAGCCACGTTGTAGGCGAGGTTGGTGGCCAGCGACGTCTTGCCCATGGCGGGACGGCCGGCAAGGATGATGAGGTCCGACGATTGCAGGCCGCCCAGCTTGTCGTCGAGGTCCTTGAGGCCGGTGGAAATGCCCGACAGCCCGCCATCGCGCTGGTAAGCGGCTGCGGCCATGTCGATGGCCTCGGTCAGGGCAGTGCCGAACGGCTGGAAGCCCTGGCCGTACTTCTCGCTCTCGGCAATCTGGTAGAGCTTCTGCTCGGCTTCCTCGATCAGGCTGCGCGAGTTCTTGTCGACCGGCGTGTCGTAGCTGTCGTTGACGATGTCCGAGCCGATCGAGATCAGCGCGCGCCGCTGCGCCAGTTCATGGATGGTGCGGCCATAGTCTTCGGCGTTGATGATGGTGGTCGCCGATGCCGCCAGCCGCGCAAGATAGGCAACGCCGCCGATCTCGCGCAGCGTTTCGTCCTGCTCGAAATAGGTCTTCAGCGTGACCGGCGAGGCAAGCTGGCCAGCCCGGATGCGGGTGGACGCTGCTTCATAGATGCGCGCATGCACGCCTTCGTAGAAGTGCTCCGGCATCAGGAAGTTCGATACCCGGTCGCAGGCCTCGTTGTTGACCAGGATGGCGCCCAGCAGGGCCTGCTCGGCCTCCAGGTTGTGCGGGGCAAGCCGGTAAGCTTCGTCTGCATCACCATTGCTGGCGGCAGTATGCAATTTGAGTGCGCTCTCCATCACCATAGCTGATACCCGTGCCGGTGGCGCAGGCGAAGCAGGAACTGCGCCCGGTTCACCTCTTTCCACTACTGTGTTTAAAGCTGTGGATAATGCACTGATTCGCCGGGCGTGGGCTGCCGCCGGGCTGGAGATTGCCGTTTGACTCCCTTTTCGAGCGACTTGAGTCGCGCTTCTTCACGCGCGATGTAGTCGCGGGTAAACGGCAAGGCGTGCTGGTGGCCCGCCGCCTGCAGCTGGAAGTTGTTCAGCCCGAGATAGCGGAAGCTCAGCTCCGAGGCGGACAGGTAGAATTCCCACATCCGCGCAAACCGCTCGTCGTACAGCGCCACGGCTTCGTCCCGGCGCGCGGCAAAGCGCTTGCGCCATTCGGCCAGCGTGCGGGCGTAGTGCAGCCGCAGTATCTCGATGTCGGTGGTATAGAGGCCGGACCTCTCGACCGCGGGCAGAACCTCCGACAGGGCAGGGGCATACCCGCCGGGGAAGATGTAGCGGGCAATCCAGGCGCTTGTTGCGCCCGGCCCGTCCGAACGTCCGATCGAGTGCAACACCAGCACGCCATCCTTGACCAGCAGCTCGCGCACCTTGCCGAACATTTCCCGGTAGTGACCGACACCCACATGCTCGAACATGCCGACCGACACGATGCGGTCAAACTCGCCCGTCAGCTCGCGATAGTCCTTCAGCAGGAACTGCACCCGGTCCTGCAGGCCTGCCTCCGCCGCGCGCCGGTTGGACATCACGAACTGCTCTTCCGACAAGGTCACGCCGGTCACCTGCGCCCCGCACACCTCGGTCAGGTACAGCCCGAGCCCGCCCCAGCCCGAACCGATGTCCAGCACCTTCATGCCCGGCTCGATCAGCAGCTTCGCCGCGATGTGGCGCTTCTTGGCAAGCTGCGCCGCCTCCAGCCGCTGGCCGGGGTGCTCGTAGTAGGCGCATGAATACTGCCGGTCCTTGTCGAGGAACAGGTCGTACAGCACGCCCGACAGGTCATAGTGGTGCGCCACGTTCTCGCGCGCCTTGCTGATCGGGTTCGACTGTTGCAGATGCTTGATGCGCCGCCTGATGGCGTACGGCACATCGACGGACATTTGCGATGCCGCTGCATCACTGTTTTGGAAAATCACCTTGAGCACATCGTGGATGCTGCCATGCGTCACCTCGATGGTGCCGTCCATGTAGGCTTCACCGAAATACCGGTCAGGGTCGATGGAAAGTTGCAAGGCGGTGGCAGTGTCGCTCACGGCGAAACCAACCTTGCGGCCAGTGCCGTCGCCGAACGCACAGACCTCGCCATCGGGCATGGTGACAACAAGGTCGCCATGCAGGACGACATGAGACAACAGCAGTTTCAGCAACTTCTGCATCTGGCTGATCCTCGTCGGACAGTCGCGACAGTATCGTCAGTGAACGGCTTGAATGCAAGTCTTGGCAGACCTGCAACTGGCGCATCGCAAGATCTGGAAAGAAAAACGGGCCACCGGATGCCGGCAGCCCGCTTGATCTTCGAGGTTTCGCAGCCGCCTGCGGCGGCAGCGGCAGGCCCGATCAGTCGTCGTCTGAGCGATTGTTGTCGCGGCGGCCTTCGCCTTCTTCTTCGGCGGCTGCGTCAGCCTGTGCCTGCTCGAACAGTTCTTCGGCAGCGCGGCGGGTTTCTTCGCGTTCGTCGTTGTTGCCGGTCAGGTCTTCACCGCGGGCCTGCGCCTGGGCTTCATCCGGCGTACGGGCAACGTTGATCTGCACGGTGCAGGCCACTTCGCCATGCAGTGACAGCTTCACATTGTACAGGCCGATGGTCTTGATCGGATCGGACAGGACAACCTGGTTGCGGTTGACTGTCACGCCGCTTTCCGACGCAGCCGATGCGATGTCGCGGGTGGAGACAGAGCCGTACAGCTGGCCGGATTCGCCAGCCTGGCGGATCAGCACGTATGATGTGCCGTCGAGCTTCTCGGCGTCGGTTTTGGCCAGTGCCACGGCTGCCGCGTTGCGGGCTTCCAGTTCGGCGCGCTGTGCTTCGAACTTCTTCATGTTCTCGGCATTGGCGCGCAGTGCCTTGCCGCGAGGCAGCAGGAAGTTGCGGGCATAGCCGGCCTTCACGTTGACGGTGTCGCCCATTGCGCCCAGCTTCTCGACGCGTTCAAGCAGAATGACTTGCATTGGTAGTACTCCTGGTTTGTCGTGTATGCGGTTGGTTGAGGTGTGTTGAAAATCAGGTGGATGGCGGTGGTTTCGGCTGGTTGCGGCCGCGCAGGTTGAACGCCTGGTCGGTCATCGCCAGAATGATCAGTGGCAGGCACACGATCACGTTGAAGAAGATGATCAGGAAGTAGAGCGCGCCCAGCAGCATCGGTTGCATCGGGTTGCCTGCTGTCAGGCCGTGCATTACCGCAACGCCCAGCACCACGAAGGCGGCGAACAGGGCCGCAGCAAACACCCAGCCCAGCGTTCCCGTAAGGCCCGGCAAGAATGTCGCGATGGCGGCGGCTGACAACACCCACACTGCCCAGCGCGGGAACCGCAGTTCGCTGAACGGTGCCCAGGGACGCAGGCTCATGCCGGAACGCTTGATCACGGCAATGGCCAGCGCAAGGCTCAGCACCATCGACAGCACCGACACGATGCTCATGCCGGCGGGCAAGGCTGCAATCAGCATGGTGCGGAAGGCTTCCATCTGTTCAGCAGGCGGCGCATTGGGCTGCTCGGCAAGTGCCTTGAACAGCGGTTCAAGCTGGCTTGCTATGGTCTGGGAAAAGCCGCCCTCGCCAAAGCTGTTGAGCAGCACGAACAGGCTGACGCCGGTACCTGCCAGCAGGGCCATCCACACCACAAGCCGGCCTTCCGGATACCACTCGAGGCCCGCATCAGCCACTTCGCCCTCGGCGGAGGTGGCCGCAGCAGCAGGCCGGCTTTGCAGTGCAAGCCAGGTTACCATCAACGGCGCAGCACCGATGGCCAGCGCTGCCCCGACGCCGCTCGACGGCCCGAGCACGGCAATGTAGCCCACGCCCAGCACGATAACGCCAAGCAATACGGTCGCCGCGCCCCAGCCGAGGCCTGCGACAAACAAGGGAAATGAAGCAAGGCTGGCAAGCATCATGCCGGCAAAGTTGCCTGCGCTTGCGCTGGCATACAGCACGCCCGAGGCGATACCGGCCAGAATGCCTATGATGATCCAGTTATTCATGCCTGTGGGCTGTCCCGCTTCTTGCGAAGGGTTAGAGGCAGGTCACGATGCCTGTCCCAACCAGAACCAAATGGGTTGGTGCCTGCGGACCGCCAAAGCGGCCCGCGAGCAATCATTGCAGATCGGCTTACTTTACCACGTAAGGCAGCAGACCAAGGAAGCGTGACCGCTTGATGGCCTTTGCCAGCTCACGCTGCTTCTTTGCAGAAACGGCGGTGATGCGGCTCGGCACGATCTTGCCACGCTCGGAGATGTAGCGCGACAGCAGGCGGGCGTCCTTGTAGTCGATCTTTGGCGCGTTGTCGCCAGTGAACGGGCAGCTCTTGCGGCGGCGGAAGAAGGGTCTACGTGCACCGGACATCATGCGGCTCCTTCAACTGAAGAATTGTCATCACGCGAGAAGCGCGGACCACGCGGGCGGTCGCCACGATCACCACGATCACCACGGTCGCCGCGATCAGGACGGTCGCCACGGTCAGGACGGTCGCCACGCTCCGGGCGGTCGCCACGTTCACGGCCGGCACGCATCTGGACCGACGGTTCTTCCTCGTGCTCTTCGACGCGGATGGTCATGAAGCGGATGACGTCTTCATTGAGACCCATCTGGCGTTCCATTTCAGCAACCGCAGCATGCGGCGCGTCAATGTTCATCAGCGCGTAGTGAGCCTTGCGGTTCTTGCGGATGCGGTAGGTGAGGGGCTTCAGGCCCCAGTATTCGCAACGTCCAATCGAGCCGCCATTGTCGGTGACAATCGTCTTGAACTGCTCGGTAAGTGTGTCCATCTGCGCGGTGGAAATATCCTGACGCGCCATGAACACATGCTCATATAATGGCATGGGATCAGCCTTTCTTTCTTCTGTCTCAGGTTCCTGATCGCGATTGATCCGGCGCATAGCCTCTCTCGAGCCTCTGGTAGAAAGGCTCGAGAACCGGTTCCTCGAAAGAGCAGGGACACAGGAAGCCGGGCAATGCGCCCTGTCATCTGAGGAACCAGACGACCTTCCCTTCAGCCCCCGACCGGAAAAACCGCTCAAGAACGGGGCGGGTTATACGCGAAACCCGGCACTTTGCAAGCATCAAGCACCTGCTTGATGCAAAACCTGAATGCAGCAAGCATTCGGTTGCGGCAAAACGGTCTCCCGTGCGGCGCGGTGGCCATGCACGGGAGACGCTGGTGTGGGGCCGTTACCGGTAGTTCGTGTTGTAGGTGTCACGCAGTCCCATGAACAGGCTGACGCACATGGCCAGCAGCACGATGGTGAACGGGAACCCTGTGGAGACGGCCATGGCCTGCAGCGCGGTAAGTGCTGTTGCACCGCCCACCAGCAGCAGCGTGGCTGCAACAACGCCTTCGAAGGTGCACCAGAACACGCGCTGGGCCACCGGTGCTTCGGTCTTGCCACCTGCCGTAATGGTGTCGATCACCAGCGAACCGGAGTCCGACGACGTCACGAAGAACACCAGCACCAGCACGATGCCGAGGAACGACGAGATGCCTGTCAGTGGCAACGGCTTCAGCATTTCGAACAACTTGAGTTCAAGTGCTGCGTCCTTCACCGGTGCGGTTGCATCGGCAACCACCTGCGCAATCGCCGTGCCGCCAAAGGCACCCATCCACATGACGCTCACCAGCGTCGGGATGATTATCACGCAGAACAAGAACTCGCGCACGGTACGCCCGCGTGACACCCGGGCGATGAACATGCCCACGAACGGTGACCACGAGATCCACCACGCCCAGTAGAACGCCGTCCAGCCCTGGCTGAAGTTGGCGTCTTCCCGGCCGAACGGCATGGACAGCGGGATCAGGTTCTTGATGTAGGCAGCACCGCCGGAAAAGATCGATTCGAAGATCGCCGCCGTTGGGCCAACAATGATGACGAACAGCAGCAGCAGCGCCGCCAGCGCGATGTTGATCTCCGACAGCACCTTGACCCCGCCATCAAGCCCGCGCAGCACCGATATCAGTGCCAGCGCCGTGATGGCACCGATCAGCAGCACCTTGGCACCTGGACCGGTCGACGTGCCGAACAGGTAGTTCATCCCGGCAAGCGCCTGCTCAGTGCCAAAGCCGAGCGATGTGGCCAGGCCGAACAGCGTGGCAAACACGGCGAGGATGTCGATGATGTGACCCCACCATCCCCACACGCGCTCACCGAGCAGCGGGTAGAACGCCGAGCGCAATGTCAGCGGCAGGCCCCGGTTGAAGCTGAAGAACGCCAGCGCCAGTGCCACGACCGCGTAGATCGCCCACGGATGCAGTGCCCAGTGGAAGATCGTGGCGGCCATGCCGAGATTGCGCGCGGCATCGGCATCACCTGCAGCACCACCAAGTGGAGCCCAGTCGGTGCGAACGCCGTTCTCCAGCGTGGTGCCGCCCATCGCCGAGGCATAGTGCGACATGGGTTCGGAGACGCCGAAGAACATCAGCCCGATGCCCATGCCGGCGGCAAACAGCATCGCAAACCAGCCCATGTAGGAATAGTCGGGCGTGGCTTCCTTGCCGCCGAGCCTGATCCGGCCAAGCGGCGTTACCATGAGCACAATACAGAAAATCACGAAAATGTTGGCTGCCGACAGGAAGAACCAGTCCAGCGATGAGGTCAGCAGGTCGCGCAGGTTGGTGAAGAACTCACTCGCCTGCGTCTGGAACATCAGCGTCAGTATGACGAATGCGACAATCGAAATGCCGGACACGAGAAACACCGGGTTGTGGATGTCCAGTCCGAACGGCCGGATGTTGTCCTGGCCCAGTTCATAGTCGGTTTCAATCGGATGGGGCGCCGTGGGGACCACGGCTTCTGTGGCGTCTGTCATGGGTTTTTACCCTCCTGCATGACAGGGGCGTGCAGGTTATCGCCTGCATCTGTGAGGTTCTTGGATGCCCGCAGTATAGGCGAGCATGACAAAATCGCTACAACCTTGCAGAAAAATTCAACATGTGTTGAGCGGTGTACAAGGGTCGTTTTGCGACTCAATGTGTGAATTCGCGGCAGTTACACCCTTGGCGTGTTGCCCTGGATCACGCTGGCAAAGCGCGCAGCATCGATATTGCCGCCGGACAGAACCACGCCCACACGCTTGCCGGCCATGCTTGACCGCTCCTGCATCAGGGCCGCCAGCGCCGCCGCACCTGCGCCTTCCGCCACCGTGCGCGTGGTGCGGAAGGCGAGCCGCATGGCGGCGGCAATCTCGTCATCGCTGACCTCGACGATGCGCGCGCATCCCTTGTTGATCATTGCCACTGCGTCCGGATGGGCAATGCGCACCGCCATGCCTTCGGCGAACGTGCGCGCCGAGTTGGTGGCTTCCGCCTTGCCGGACGCAAACGAGCGCGCATAGGCATTGGCCTCGGTGGAGACAACGCCGATCACCTCGGTCTTCAGCCCCAGCGCATCGCGTGCCGAGATGACACCGCAGCAGCCCGACCCCATGCCGATCGGCACATAGACCGCATCCAGCTCGCCCGCCTCGTCGAACAGTTCGTGCGCATAGGTCGACACGCCCAGCACCAGCTCCCGGTGGAACGACGGTACGATGTCGAGCCCGCGCTCCACGGCCATCGCCTCCATCGCTTGCTTGGCGGCGTTGAAGTCATGGCCGGTCTCGACCAGTTCTGCGCCCAGCGCCCGCATGGCGGCGTTCTTCTCGGCCGAGTTGTTTTCCGGCACCACGATCACCGCCGTCACACCTACATGGCGCGCGGCAAACGGGATCGACTGGCCATGGTTGCCGGTCGACGCGGTAATCACCCCGCCGGTCTGGCCGCGCTCCTGGCGCATCCGCATGTGCACCAGACCGCCGCGTACCTTGAACGCGCCCAGCGGTGTGAGGTTCTCGTGCTTGATCCACACTTCCTGGCCAAGCTCGCCGGCCAGAAACGGCCAAACCCGCTGCGGCGTGGCTGGCAGCGTGGCGTATACGATGTCCTTGGCGCGGGAGATGTCATCGGTCGAGAACTGCATGGTGGGTGCCAACGTGGCACGCGCGGCACTGCTTGACAATAATGGTCCGGCCATGCTCGAAGCCGCAAGTATAACAAGCCAGCTTGGGAGGCGGCGCACAGCATGACGGCAGCATTCACATTTCCGGGGCAGGGCTCGCAGGCGGTCGGCATGGGCCGTGACCTGGCTGACCAGTTCGCAGCCGCGCGCGCCGTGTTCGACGAGGTGGACGAGGCGCTCGGCCAGAAGCTGTCCGCCATCATGTGGGACGGCCCCATCGAGGACCTGACCCTGACCCAGAACGCCCAGCCTGCGCTGATGGCCGTATCCATGGCCACCATGCGCGTGCTGGAGACCGAGTTCGGCATCACCGTCAGGCAACACGCAAGCTACGTCGCCGGCCACTCGCTCGGCGAATACTCCGCCCTTGCCGCTGCCGGATCGTTCTCGCTGAGTGACACGGCGCGGCTGCTGCGCACGCGCGGGCAGGCCATGCAGAAGGCAACGCCCGTCGGCGTCGGCGCCATGGCGGCATTGCTCGGCCTCGACTATGAAGCCGCCGCCGTGGTTGCCCGCGAGGCATCGCAGGGCGAGATCTGCCAGGCTGCCAACGACAATGCGCCGGGCCAGGTGGTCGTGTCAGGCCACAAGGCGGCAGTCGAGCGTGCCGTCGAGATCGCCAAGGGCGCAGGCGCGCGCCGCGCCATGCTGCTGCCGGTGTCGGCCCCGTTTCATTGCATGCTGATGCAGCCCGCCGCCAACGTGATGCAGGCAGCGCTTGCCGAAGTCACCATGTCCGATCCTGCCGTGCCGCTCATCGCCAACGTGGAGGCTGCGCCTGTGTCCGATGCCGCCACCATCCGCGACCTTCTGGTCAGGCAAGTCACCGGCACGGTACGCTGGCGCGAGAGCGTTGAGTGGATGGCCGCCAACGGCGTCACCGTCATGGCCGAGATTGGCACCGGCAAGGTGCTGACCGGCATGGCAAAGCGCATGGCACCGGAGGCAACCTGCATCGCCTGCAACGCGGTGGCAGACCTTGAAACCCTTGCAGCTACCCTGAAGGCTTGACTCAATTTCACCGAAAGTGAGGGCACATGTTTGATCTGACTGGAAAAAGGGCGCTGGTCACAGGTGCCACCGGTGGCATCGGCGCAGCAATCGCCCGGGCGCTGCACGCGCAGGGCGCGACCGTCTGTCTGTCCGGCACCCGCGCGGCCGTGCTCGAAGACCTGAAGGCGTCGCTGGGCGAACGCGCCTTTGTGGTTGCCTGCAACCTGTCGGACCCCGCCGACGTGGACAAGCTCATCCCCGCCGCCGAAGAGGCGATGGGCGGGCTTGATATCCTCGTCAACAATGCCGGCATCACCCGCGACAACCTTGCCATGCGCATGAAGGCTGAAGACTGGCAGGCCGTGCTCGACGTCAACCTGACGGCTGCCTTCACGCTCACCAAGGCGTCGATGCGCGGCATGATGAAGGCGCGCTGGGGCCGGGTCATCAACATCACCTCCGTGGTGGGCGTGACCGGCAATCCGGGGCAGGCCAACTATGCAGCCTCCAAGGCCGGCATGATCGGCATGTCGAAGTCGCTTGCCCACGAGCTTGCCACCCGCAACATCACCGTCAACTGCATTGCGCCGGGCTTCATCGAAACCGCCATGACCGATGACCTGAACGACAAGCAGAAGGAAGCCATTCTCGCCTCTGTGCCGGCAGGCCGCCTGGGCCAGGCGGAAGAGATTGCCGCGGCTGCGGTTTACCTTGCGAGCGACGAGGCAGCCTACGTTACCGGCCAGACCCTGCACGTCAACGGCGGCATGGCGATGATATGAACCGTCGCCATCTCGTCCACAGGCGAGTTGGCAGATGGTGGTTTTCGGGCTTGGACCTGAGCATTTATGTGTGATAATAGGCGGTTGTCAAAACAGGGGTGTGTCTGGTCCCGGAGGCCGATAGCTCTTTAATTTTAAGGTCTTGCCCGCAAAACAACCAGCCGGTGGATTCGCACCGCCTTAGCCGTGCGGGACGGATTGAATGCGGACCAACCAACGAGGGTATAAGTGAAATGAGTGATGTTGCTGAGCGGGTCAAGAAGATCGTCGTCGAGCATCTTGGGGTCGAATCCGACAAGGTGACCAAGGAAGCCCACTTCATCGATGATCTCGGCGCAGACAGCCTGGACACCGTCGAGTTGGTCATGGCGTTCGAGGAAGAATTCGGCATCGAGATCCCGGATGATGCTGCCGAGAACATTGCCACCGTTGGCGATGCAGTCGGTTTTATCGAGAAGAACGCTGCCTGAGGCCACGCGCCTTGCGCCCCGTCCACCCCTTGTGGGCCGGACGCCCGCAACGTTCCGGATCGTGACTTTCCGGATTGAACAGTTTGTAGCGGTGGCAGTGTGTAACAACGCTGCCGCCGCAAATCTTATGTAGCGCCTTGGAGGTTTCGATGCGCAGGGTCGTCATTACAGGTCTGGGCATGGTGTCGCCGGTAGGTGCCAACGTCGATGACAGCTGGTCCAACATTCTGGCCGCCAAGTCCGGCGCGGGCCGGGTGACGCGGGCCGACGTATCGGACATGGGCTGCCAGATCGGCTGCGAGGTCAAGGAAGGCGACGGCACGAACGGCACCTTCAACATCGACCACTACATGGACCCCAAGGACCAGCGCCGCAGCGACCTGTTCATCCGCTTCGGCGTGGCCGCGGCCAAGATGGCCGTGGACGACAGCGGCTGGAAGCCCGCAACCGACGAGGAGCGCTGGCGCACCGGCGTGCTGATCGGCTCCGGCATCGGCGGTCTGCCGTCCATCGAGGCCACAACCCTGCTGCTGGCCGAAAAGGGTCCGCGCCGGGTCAGCCCGTTCTTCATTCCCGGCTCCCTGATCAACCTCGTCTCGGGCATGGTCTCCATCGAGCATGGCTTCAAGGGCCCCAACCATGCCGTGGTAACGGCCTGCTCGACCGGGGCCCACGCCATCGGCGACGCGGCGCGCCTGGTTGCGCTGGATGATGCCGACGTGATGGTGGCCGGTGGTGCGGAAGCTGCCATCAGCCGCATCGGCTATGCCGGGTTCCTGGCGTGCAAGGCACTGTCGACCAACTTCAATGACACGCCCGAAAAAGGCTCGCGTCCCTATGACAGCGACCGCGACGGCTTCGTCATGGGTGAGGGCGCCGGCGTCGTCGTGCTGGAAGAGTACGAACACGCCAAGGCGCGCGGCGCAAAGATCTATGCCGAAGTCGTCGGCTACGGCATGTCCGGCGATGCCTATCACATCACCGCACCGGCAGCCGATGGCGATGGCGCATTCCGTTGCATGTCCGCCGCGTTGAAGCGGGCCGGGTTGCAGCCATCCGAAATCGACTATGTCAACGCGCATGGCACGTCCACGCCCATGGGCGACGAGATCGAGCTGCGCGCCGTGGAGCGGCTGATGGGCAACCAGGCCGACAAGCTCACCATGTCGTCCACCAAGTCTGCCACCGGCCACCTGCTCGGGGCAGCCGGTGCCATCGAGGCCATCTTCGCCGTGCTTGCCATGCGCGACAACGTGGCGCCGCCAACGCTCAATCTCGACAATCCGTCCGTCGAAACAGCCATCGACCTTGTGCCGCACAAGCCTCGCAAGAAAGAGATCAACACAGTTCTGTCCAATTCATTTGGTTTTGGTGGAACCAACGCATCACTGGTGTTCCGGCGGGTTGGCGCCTGAGCCCGGATGCTGCCAATGGCAGGGTATGCCTGACGCACTCCAGCACCGGACCAGACACCACGCATGAGCCTTCCCCGCCGAGATCGCACCGCACGCAAGTCGACCAGTTCGTTCGGCACCGTCATCGCCCGGCTGCTGACGACGCTGGTGGCACTGGTGGTCATCGTGGGCGTGGCCGGTGGCGCGCTGTGGCTGTGGGCGACGTCAGATGGTCCGCTGCCGGAAGACCGGGTCGTCAACATTCCCGCTGGCAGCACCTCGCAAGAGATCGCCAGCACGCTGGAACGCGAGGGCGTGGTAGATTCCGCACCTCTCACCATGCTTGGCATTTCGGCGCTTCGGCAGGTCATGAAAATCGAGCCCAAGGCCGGGGAGTACGCCTTCGAGGCCCGCGCGCCGCTGCTCGATGTGTTGCGCCAGCTTCGCCGCGGCAACATCGTCACCTACAAGGTCAGCATCCCTGAAGGTTTTACCACCTGGCAGGTCATCGAACGGTTGAAGGCCAACGAGGTGCTCACCGGCGAAATCACCGATGTGCCGAAAGAGGGTGAACTGCTGCCCGACACCTATGTGTTCACCCGTGGCCGGACCCGGCAGAGCATCATCGACCAGATGAAGGCAGCCCAGACCCGCCTGCTGGAACAATTGTGGGAAAGCCGCAAGCCTGACCTGCAGGTCAAGACCCCCGAGGAAGCCGTTACGCTTGCGTCGCTGGTGGAAAAGGAAACCGGCAAGGCCGATGAGCGGGCAAAGGTTGCCGGCGTGTTTGCCAACCGGTTGCGCAAGGGCATGCGGTTGCAGTCCGATCCGACGATCATCTATGGCATCACGCTGGGGCAGGGCAAGCTGGACCGGCCGCTGTACCGCAGCGACATCCGCAAGAAGACCGACTACAACACTTACCAGATCGACGGCCTGCCTCCGACGCCCATCGCCAATCCCGGGCGCGCCTCGCTGGAGGCTGTGCTCAATCCGGTCGATACCGACTATGTGTACTTCGTGGCAGATGGGTCCGGCGGCCATGCCTTCGCGGTGACGCTGGAAGAGCACAATGCAAACGTCAGGCAATGGCGGACATGGCTCAAGGATCAGCGTGAGGCAGACTCCAAGGAGCAGCCCACCGATGATGCGGTTGCAGCCGAGGCACAGGCTGAGGCGGAAGCAGAGTTGGCGCTGCGGCCCGGTGCCGATGCCGTTGATCCGGCGATCGCCCAGCCAGCCCCCTTGCCGTCTGGCGCCGAGACTGCCCCGGCAACCGAAGCAGCGCCGGAGGCTGACAAGCCTGCTACGCCTGCCAGTCCTGAAGGCGCGGCCGCTGCACCCCAATCGCAGTTCCGGGTGGTCCGAGTTCGATGGCCGCTCAGTCCCCATTCCTGTGGCCAAGCCCGTGCGGCAATGATGGCATCTGCCGGGAAGGCCCGGTAAACTTCCGCCACCGGACGGTGATTCCCGTCCACGCCACATTGGGGGGCGCTGCCCACATGACCATCTCGAGCATGACCGGCTTTGGCCGCGCCGCTGGCACGTCGGGCGCGTGGACCTATCTGTGGGAAGTGCGCGCCGTCAACGGCAAGGGCCTCGACGTGCGCCTGCGCTTGCCCGGTGGCATGGACGACGTTGAACAGAAGGTACGAGCCCTCGCGGGCAAGTACCTCAGCCGCGGCAATGTCCAGGTGTCGCTGAAGCTGGATTGTGATGAGCCAGTCGCGGCCCTGCGCATCAACCAGCCGGCGCTGATGGCAGCGGTCGCTGCCGCGCGCGAAGTGAGCCAGGCGCTCGGCGGCGCGCCGGCATCGGCAGATGCCATTCTCGCCATGCGCGGTGTAGTAGAGGCGGTGTCCGCCGAAACCGACCCCGACGCCACTGCTGCGCGCGATGCGGCGCTTGTCGAAAGTGCCAACGTTGCCTTCGCGGCCCTCGCCGCCAATCGCGCCGAGGAGGGTGAACGGCTGGCTGGCATCGTGGCTGCCCAACTGGACCGCATTGAACACCTCACCGCCGAGGCAGCAGCCAACCCGTCACGCACGCCCGAGGCAATTCGTGCACATCTCGCCGTGCAGGTGACGCGGCTGACCGGCAGTTCGCCCGCGCTCGACCCTGAGCGGCTGCACCAGGAAGCCATGCTGCTCGCCGTCAAGGCCGACATCCAGGAAGAGATCGATCGGCTGGTGGCCCACGTTGCGGCCGCCCGGGACCTGCTGGCAGGCGGCGGTCCGGTTGGCCGCAAGTTCGACTTCCTCGCCCAGGAATTCAACCGCGAGGCGAACACGCTGTGCTCCAAGTCCGGCGACAGCGCACTGACCCGCACCGGCCTCGACCTGAAGAATACCATCGACCAACTTCGCGAGCAGGTTCAGAACATTGAGTAAGGACAATCCCTCATCCGCCATTGCCCGGCGCGGGCTTCTGCTGGTGCTGTCATCTCCGTCCGGCGCGGGCAAGACCACGCTGTCCCGGCGGTTGCTGGAGCGCGAGGACGACCTGGTAATGTCGGTGTCCGTCACCACGCGCAAGCCGCGCCCCGGTGAGGTCGATGGCAAGGACTACCACTTCATCAGCCGTGAGCAATTCGATGGCATGGCTGCAAACGGTGAACTGCTGGAGTACGCCGAGGTGTTCGGCAACGGCTATGGCACGCCGCTCGAGCCGGTGCTGAACTGGTTGTCGTCGGGCAGGGACGTGCTGTTCGACATCGACTGGCAGGGCACGCAGCAGATCCACGCCCGCATGCACGACGACCTTGTGCGCATCTTCATCCTGCCCCCGTCGGCAGAGGAACTGCGTGACCGGCTGGTGCGCCGCGCCCAGGATTTCGACGTCCGTCGTCGCCAAGCGCATGGCGGAAGCTTCCAACGAGATCAGCCACTGGGCCGAGTACGACTACGTGCTGATCAACGACGATATCGACCGCTGCGATCGTGACATCACCTCGATCCTGCACGCCGAGCGGCTGCGCCGCTATCGCCGCATTGGTCTGGATACGTTCGTCAAGAAACTGCGCAGGCACCTGTAACCAGCATGCCGCCTCAGGCCGTCGCGTAGCCTTGTGCAAGCCGGCAGAACCCGGCCACGTCAACCTGCTCGGCCCGCGTTTGCGGGTCCAGGCCGGCGGCCCGGATGATCGCCTCGGTATCTCCGCCCAAAGGCTTCAGGCTGGACCGCAACATCTTGCGCCGTTGACCGAAGGCGGCAGCCGTCACCTTTTCCAGCACCGCCACGTTGCACGGCACCGGGGCATGGTCGAGCGGCGTGATGTGTACGACCGACGACGTGACCTTCGGCGGCGGCGTGAAAGCGCGCGGTGAAATGTCGAACATCCGCGTCGCCTGCGCCCGCCATTGCGAGATGATCGCCAGACGGCCATAGGCGTCGCTGCCCGCCTCGGCCTCTATCCGTTGTGCCACTTCCTTCTGGAACATCAGCGTCAGCGACTGCCAGTAGGGCGGCCATGGATCAGCCAGCAGCCAGCCCGTCAGCAGCGGCGTTGCAATGTTGTAGGGCAGGTTGGCGACAATCTTCACCGGGCCGCCGATGGACGCAGCGATCTCGGTCCAGTTCACCTTCAGCGCATCCGCCTCGATCACCTCGAGCCGGCCCGGATAGGCCGCCGCGATTTCGGCCAGAACGGGCCGCGTGCGATCGTCGCGCTCGACCGCGACCACCTTAGCCGCGCCTTCCATCAGCAGTGCCCGGGTCAGTCCGCCAGGACCGGGTCCGACCTCCAGCACCGTCACACCCTCAAGTGGCCCGGCGGTTCGGGCAATGCGGCGGGTGAGGTTGAGGTCGAACAGGAAGTTCTGGCCCAGCGACTTTCGCGCCGACAGCCCGTGCCGCTCGATTACCTCGCGCAGCGGCGGCAAGCCGTCGTCAGTTGCGCCGCTCATGCCGGGGTGCGCCCGGCCATGGTGCGCGCCATCTGCAAGGCCGCGATGAAGCTGGACGGATTTGCCGCGCCAGTACCGGCAAGGCTGAGCGCCGTGCCGTGATCGGGTGACGTGCGCACGAACGGCAATCCCAGCGTGGTGTTGACCCCGATATGGAACCCCACCGTCTTGATCGGGATCAGCGCCTGGTCATGATACATGCACAGCGCCACGTCATAGCCCGCGCGCGCTTCCTCGTGGAACATCGTGTCGGCGGGCAGCGGTCCGAACGCATCGATCCCGTCGCCGCGCAGGGCAGCGATGGCAGGCGCCACCACGTCGCGATCCTCGGTGCCGATGCTGCCGCCTTCGCCTGCATGCGGGTTCAGCCCGGCCACGGCAATGCGCGGACGGGCCAGCCCGAAGAACTGTTTCAGGTCCCGATCAATGATCTGCGCTTGCGCAATGATGGCATCTGCGGTGACAAGGCCCGGCACGTCCGCCAGCCTGACATGAACCGTCAGCGGCACCGTGCGGAACTCTCCAGCCGACAGCATCATGACAGGTTCTGCGGCGTGCCCGGCGGCGTGGGCGAGATGGGCGAGATAGTCTGTGTGGCCCTGGTGTGCAAAGCCTGCGCCATACAGCGTTTCCTTCTGGATGGGGCAGGTGACCAGTCCGCGGGCATCACCCGAAAGCACCAGCGCCACAGCCTCATCGATCCAGTTGATAACGGCACCCGCATTGGCTTGCGATGGCATGCCCGCCGTGACCGCTGCAGTGGCAGGGCGATCGATAACCGGCAGGCCTTGCGCGAACGCCGTCGCGGCCTCGGCCATGCTACTTATCGGGAGGATATTCACGCGCAACGCTGCGGGAAGGCTCGCCGTGCGATCTCGCAGAGTCCGTGCGCAACCCACCACGGCGAACACCGGGATGTCGCCGTCCGATGCCGCAGCACGCGCCAGCAAGGCGATGTCGGGTCCAATGCCGGCAGGCTCGCCCATGCTGGCGACAAGTGGAAGATGCAGGTTCATGTCGCGCCGCGCCGTTGCCGCCTTCGCGTCCGGGTCACGGCCTGAACGCAGGATCCTTGTAGTCGACGAAGGCGTCCTTGCGGGCTTCCGTCATCGCCGTAGCAATCAGTTCCTCGAACTGCTGGTTGCGCACGGATGCCTCGATCTGCGACCGGTCGGGTGCCGGCGGCTGGATGTTTCGGGTACCGCAATTGGCAAACAGCTTGATGCCGCCCGGACCCGGAATCGGGCCGATCAACTGTTTGGTACCAGCCTTGCGCAGGGCACCTTGCAGTTCCTTCGGCAGTCTCGACATGTCTGCCTCGACCGGCTTTGCCACCCGGACGTTGAAGATGTCGGCACTGGCGCTCTTGAGGGACTTGCAACCCTTGTAGCGTTCCATGATCTGCCGGGCTTCGACGGCGCGGGCATACATCAGTTGCTGGCCCATCGCCGAATTGGGGTCCTCCACCGGCAGGTCGACCTGTTGCACCGTGACCACCGTTACCGGCTTCATGCGCGGGTCGTTCATGATCTCGCGCAATTTCGCGTCAACCTTGGCCTGGTCGACCTTCACATCCGTGTCCACCTGCTGCTGCGACATGACCCAGCGAATGTACAGCGAGCCTTCGATCTGCGTCTTCAACGCGGATTCATCCACGCCCTTCTGGGCGAGCTGCTTCCTGAGGTCGTCCCGCGACACCTTCATGCGGGTGACCATGCCGTCGATGCGCTCTTCGAGTTGCCGGTCGCTGATCGAGAAGTTCATCTTGGCGGCCTTCGACTTGGCCACCTTCTCGTTGACCAGCGTGCCAAGTACCCGCTTGCGGGTTTCGAAGTCGGTGCCGACATTGCCGCCAAGCGCGTTTTCAAGATTGATGCGCTGCGACACGTCGAAGTTGGTGATTGGCAGGTCATCGACCGTGACGGCCACACCTTGTGCGTTCTTCAGGCTGACCTTCTCGATACCGTTGCTGGGGCGGGCGGCTGCCAGCGCCTCTTCAGCATTGTCCAGTCCGCCTGCATTGGCCGAGGCATTGGCCGGTTGCGCAGAGCCATTGTCCGGCGGTGCCGCCAGCGTCCCGCCTGCCGTGGCAGGTGCGTTGGAACTTGGCGACGGGCTGTCGCTGCTCAGATAGTCGTAAAGGTCGGTCTTGCCGCCGCTGCACCCGGCGACCAGGCATGCCACTGCCAGCACCAAAACGGCGCGCATGCCGGTACGGCTGTCCGGTCGCATCCAGACAGGGTGGGCAATCAGCTTTGCAGTCAAGTCGCGCATGATCAGTTTCCAGACACGCTGGAGCCAATGGACGAGCTGCCAAGCGTAACAAGTTCGATATCCAGCAGGAACGACCGGTTGCGGCTGTCATTGCGGTCAGTCAGGAAGTCTTCCTTGTACCTGAAGCGCAAGTTCATGCAGTCGCAAGCAAAGGCAATCCCCGCCTCGCGGTCGATGAACTCATCAGCAATGATGTCATAGCGGGCCCCGCCAAACACACTGATACCGCCACCGATGCCGACTTCGGCATAACCCCAGATCTGTTCCTGGTTATTCGGACGGCCATAGGCCACCGCCTCTTCAACCTTCACGTAGTTGAGGGCAGTTTTAAGGCGGTCGAAGGTGGCTGCGACACCAATGTCCTGTTCCCGCATGGACAGGCTGTCCGGGTCGAAGCGGGCCTGGTAGCTGACCTTCCAGTTTGCGTCCGGCTGGAACCAGACGGCACCGACGAGATCGGAGTTCGCTTCATCGAGGCCGGACCCCGCCACGAAGCTGTTCTGCCCGGCAATGTGATAGGACTGGCCGAAGCTGGCGTTGAACGACCCGCCTTCGGGGAAGCCGACCGTGTACAGGAAACCTGCATTGATGCGGGTACCACCCTCGTAGCGGTCATTGCCGCTGAAACGGTTTTCGAGGAACAGGTTGGTTGACGTGTAGTTCAGCGAAATGGCGTCCTCGTTGCCCCACTTGGTCGTGTCGCCTTCGTTCTTCGAGGTGATGATCTGGGCAATCGGCGTCAGCACATGCGTGCCAAGGCTGTCGGACTTGGCAAACGGCATGCGGATGTCCACTCCGCCAGACGGCAGCAGCCGCCCATCGGTCTGCTGGCCCTGCAAGGTCAGTGGTACGGAATTGTCGATCCGCTGGGTCGGCACATTGTCGGACACCAGCAGGTCGCCGCGCACCCGGGCAAACGGCGTGATGATGACGCCGGGGTCGGTGACAATCTCCTTGCGCCAGTGCAACTGTGTCGTGGCCCGCATTTGCCGCGTGCCCTGCACCACGTCGAAGGTTTGCGGATTGGTGTCGTAGGGCACCCATGCGGTGTTGCGCATCAACGCGTACATGTCGGTGTTGATGCCCAGTTCGCCGCCCAGCACGGGGAAGTCGAAGGTGTAGTCGTGCCGGAAGTACGGGGCTGCCGTCGGGAACGTATCCTGGTCGTCTGTCTGCAACAGGCCCTGGAAATTGTAGGCCCGCACGGTCGTGTAATTGCGGTCGTGAATGCCATCCAGGTAGATATAGCTGGCAATCTCGGTGCGCTCGTCGAAGTCGTACTCGCGGCCGAATGTATCATCGGAAACGATGGTGCCGTCCCAGCCCCACTGCCACCAGCGGTTTATGTTGAACTTGCCTTGCGTGCGCAACCAGCCGCGCCAGTCCTCGTCGCCGGGGGAGGGCCGCTGGTCCGGGTTGAGCTGGTAGGCGCCGGCTCCCTGGACGTTGTAATACCCGTTGGCCAGGCGATGACGGAACTCTGCGCGAACCAGCGGACCTTGCTCGGTGGTCCACTTGGGCATCAGCGTCAGGTCCATGTTCGGCGCGAGGTTGACGAAGTAGGGCTGTTCGTAGCCGTAGCCAAATACCGACGAGTGGCTGAACCGCGGGATCAGGAAACCAGTCCGGCGGTTCACCGTCGGGTCGGGATGCGACAGGTAGGGCCAGTAGAAAACAGGCACACCGAGCAGTTCCAGGCGCGCATTGCGGTGGTACAGCGTGCGCTCTTTTTCGTCGTGGGTGGTTTCCGATGCAACCAGCTGCCAGGCGGGCGTGCCGGCATCCGTCACGCAGGTTCTGCAGCGGGTATAGGTCGTGCGTTCGTAAACCGTCAGGTAGCCGTCGCGGCGCTTGGCGTAACTGGCCGTCACCACGGCCTCGTTGGTCAGCAGCAGCCGCAGGTGTTGTGCAAAGCCGTCGCGGAACCGGTTCTGCAATTCGAGGATGTCGGCTTCGAGGATGTTGCCGCCCGGTTCACGCAACCGGATCTCGCCCTCGGCACGCATCGTGTCGGTGTCCTGGTTGTAGGTCACGCGCCGCGCAATGAGCACGTACTTGCCGTAGGTCATCACAACGTTGCCGGTGGCGACAGCCGTGTTGGCGCGATCATCGAAAACGATCTGGTCGGCATCCACGTCGACACGGGTTCCACGTGGTGGTGTCTTGTCCTGTGCCGGGGTCGAGGAATCAGGGGCGGGGGCCAGGTCAAGGAAATCGGGCTTGTCATAGGCGAAGCCCTTCTCGAAATCCGACTTGGCTGCCTGCGCCGCAACGGCACCCAGGAGCACGAACACGAGGCCAGCCACCAGCGCAACCGCGCTCACGCGTGCAGCCGCCCACACGCTCACGTGTGTACGCGCGCGCGCGTGACGCGGAAAACCGCTCGCCCTTGCGTATTTCGGCGCTTTCGCTATGCCGTTTCCCCTGTGTTCAAGGCTGGATTGCGGCCCCTCAACCGCGCGTACTTCCAGCCAGCCAAATCCCTGCAAGAGCAGGCAAGCCTTGCCGGGTGAAATCACCTCGTTGAGGTTCCACCGGCAACGAAAAACCGCCCGCATCGGTTTACCATGCGGACAAGCTTTCCAGCCATGTGGTCTTGTAGCCTGTTTTGCGTGCTCAAGAGAAGGCCTTGACAAGACTTTTTTAAGTTTTTCAAGGCGCTGATTCACGGCAATTCATCCGACAGTTAACCACTCGTGAACCAGCTGCGCCAGCATGGCAGCAACAGCCTTTCGCAGCCGTGTCAACGCGGGTAGCGAGGCCATTGCAACGGCCGGTTTGGCCCGTTACTAATGGGCAATCCCTCAGGTGTGCTCGCAATGTCGTTTCGGGCTGGTTTGCAACGCAGCAGCGCGATTGACCTGTCATCCTGGACATCCAGTTGCAAAAGGAAGTTTACATGAAAGTTTCGTTTTCTTCGTTCGCCTTGCCGAAAGCCGATGCCGTGGCAGTCCTGGTCGGTGAGGGCGGCAAGCTCTCCGACGACGCCCGGGCCGTGGACGAGGCGCTCGGTGGGGCCATTGCCAACGCGATCAAGGTGGCAGGGTTCAAGGGCGAGAACGAGAAGACGCTGGACATCATCACGCCAGCCGGAAGCAGGATTGACCGCGTGATCCTGGCCGGAACCGGCAAGCCGGGCGAGCTTGATGCGAACTCGGCTGGAGTACGCTGGTGGAGCGCTGGCCGGTGCGCTGCAATCTGCAGGCCTGACGTCGGTTACCGTGGTCGCAAGCCTGCCTGCCTCCGGCAAGATCGAAGCCTCCGAAGTCGCTGCGCGCATCGCCTCCGGCGTCCGGCTTCGCGTCTATGCATTCGAGAAATACAAGACCAAGAAGGCTACCCCGTCCAAACCTCTCAGCACGCTGAAGGTGCTGTGCGACAAGGCCGCCGATGCCCGTGCCCGCTATGCTGAATACGACGCTGTGGCCACCGGTGTGCACATCGCGCGCGACCTCGTGAACGAGCCTGCAAATCACCTGACACCGCAAGATTTTGCTAATGAAATCAAGAAACTGACCAAACTTGGTGTCAAGGTCGAACTGCTTGACGAGAAGCAGATGAAGAAGCTTGGCATGGGCGCGCTGCTGGGTGTTGCGCAAGGCTCGCCGAACAAGCCGTTCCTTGCCGTGATGACCTGGGGTGGCGGTACCAAGGGCGACCAGCCGGTGGCCTTCATCGGCAAGGGCGTGACCTTCGATACGGGTGGCATCTCGATCAAGCCGGCCGGTGGCATGGAAGACATGAAGGGCGACATGGGTGGCGCTGCGTGCGTGACCGGCCTGATGGCAGCACTTGCCGGGCGCAAGGCAAAACTGAATGCGGTCGGCGTCGTGGGGCTGGTCGAGAACATGCCGGATGGCATGGCGCAGCGGCCGGGCGACGTGGTTACCTCGATGTCTGGCCAGACCATCGCCGTGCTCAACACCGATGCCGAAGGCCGCCTCGTGCTGGCTGATGCACTCTGGTACACACAGGACCGCTTCAAGCCGAAGTTCATGGTCAACCTGGCCACGCTGACCGGCGCCATCCTGATTGCGCTTGGCAAGGAGCACGCCGGCCTGTTCTCCAACGACGACAAGCTGTCCGCTCAATTGTCGAGTGCCGGCGAGACCACACAGGAGAAGGTGTGGCGCCTGCCGCTCACCCCGGAATACGACAAGCTGATCGACAGCGACATCGCCGACATGAAGAACATCGGTGGCCGCCACGCAGGCTCGATCACTGCTGCGCAGTTCCTGCAGAAATTCGTCAACAACGTGCCATGGGCGCACCTTGATGTGGCCGGCATGGCGATGGACTGCAAGAAAACCCCGATCAGCCAGTCATGGGGCAGCGGTTGGGGCGTGCGCCTGCTCGATCAGCTCGTGCGCGACAAGTACGAAGGTTGACTCTTGCGTCAACGTAAACAATTCACCGGGGCTATTTGCGCAGCGCCGCCACGTAGGCCTGTATGGTGTGCTGGTAGTTGACGACGGCTTCGAGCCGTTCGGCTTCAGCGGCGTTGAACTCGTCCTTGCCGGCGCGTCCCCGCCGGGCGTCCCGGCGGACATCCCGGGCACGCTTCTCGGCTGCGCGGCGTTCGCGCTCGACCCAAACGCGGATGGCCTCGAGCTCCTGGCGGCTGGCGTGATCAAGGCTGAGACCCTTGTAGCTGAACCCGTTAAGCGGCTTTTCACCGCCAATCAGCAATGCATCGCCATACCACGGGGCGGGGCGGCAGGCCTGGCCCTCGGGGTTGGTGGCAGAGCACGCGCTCTTGCACAGTTCCTCGACAGACGGGCCGCAGCAATTGCAGACGCCTGCGGCTGTACCAGGCAAAGCGGACGCGGCCAGCAATGTCATTGCTGCGAGAACCGGTTTCCACGATAGTGTCGTCATCCCAGACCCCAAAACTTGTTAGACCCCAACAGCGACGTGCAGGTTAACCATGCCCGGACAGGCTTTGAACAGTCCAATTGTGCTTGACCACAGCAATCGTGCGAGGCTTGTCCGCCGGAAGACACCATGACCGAAGTCCTTTTCTATCACCTTGAGCGGGCGCGCTGCGAAGAGCTGCTGCCCGAGCTCCTGCAAAAGACACTGCAGCGTGGCTGGCGGGCGGTGGTGCAGTGCGCCCGGCCGGAGCGGCTGGACGAGGTGTCGAAGGCGATCTGGGACTGGCGCGACGAGGCGTTCATTCCACACGGGACCGAAGCAGACGGCTTTGCCGGAGACCAGCCGGTCTGGCTGACCAGCGGTGATGATGCACCCAACGGGGCCAAGGTGCGCTTCCTGCTCGATGGCGCAAGGTGTGCGGACCCGACCGGCCTCGAAAAACTGATGGTGCTGTTCGACGGCGCGGACGAGGTGGCAGTCAACCAGGCCCGCGCGCTGTGGAAGGAGGTTGTGGCAACGCCCGGCCTGAAAGCATTCTACTGGCGCCAGGGCAATGATGGCCGCTGGGTGAAGCAGGCAGAAGGCGGCGGCACAAGCGCCGCAACGGACGCAGGGACGCAAGACGCATGAGCAACCCGGATGACTTTTCGCAACGCCGCGCCCAGGCCCGCCAGCGTACCGGCAGCCTGCAGGCGCAAGCGGAGGCGCGCGGCGACCCGTTGGCGTGGTTCGACGAGGTGTATCAGCAAGCTGCCGGCGATCCGGCCCAGGTGCCTTGGGCCGACGAGGAACCGCACCCGGTGCTGGCGGAATGGATTGCCCGGTCCGGCGAAATCCACGAGGGCCGCTGTCTCGATGTTGGCTGCGGGCTGGGCGACAACGCCGAGGCGCTGTCTGCGACGGGCTATGATGTGACGGCGTTCGACCTGTCGCCCGCCGCAATCGAGTGGGCAAGGAAGCGCCACCCGCACACCCGGGTAAACTACCTGGCGGCATCGCTGTTTGACCTGCCGGACGACTGGCTCGGGGCGTTTGACCTGGTGCACGAGACCTACACGCTGCAGGCATTGAAGCAGGCCCAGCAGGCCGAGGCGTTTCCGGCACTTGCCAGCCTGGTGGCGCCGGGCGGCAAGCTGCTGGTGATCTGCCGGTCGCGCGAGGAAGGTAGCGACGTGACCGGCCCGCCGTGGCCGCTGACGCGGTCGCAGGTGATGACATTTGCCTCGCTCGGGCTGACCCCGCGCACATTCCAGTCGATCCTCGTGCGCGATGGCGACCGGGAAATCCCCCACGTGCGCGCGGTATTCTCGCGCGACTGACACCAACCAACACGGACCTGACAGCATGAGCGACAAACTGCGATACCGCCTCCTGACCGGCAAGGACGACCGCGCGTTCTGCGAGCGCGTTTCGGCGGCGCTGGACGATGGTTACGAACTGCACGGCTCTCCGTCAATCACCCACAACGGCGAGCATTGCGTCGTTGCCCAGGCGATTGTGCTGAAGCAGAAATAGCCACTGTTTCCAGACACTTGCCCAACCGGCCTGACTCAACTTGTCAGCATGCAAACGCCGCCAGCAGCGCGTCTCGAACCACCGGGGCCGCTGGCTGCTGTTGCAGTTCGGGCCGGCGCGCCAGATGGCCGGTGACGAGCTTTGAAAAGTCCACCGTGGACAGGTTGCGTGGCATGCACAGCCTGGCGTCCATGCCCGCTTCGAGCAGCATGGCGTCGGCCACGCCGGTGATGAAGCCTGCGCAGATGCCGTCATCATAGCCGCCGCCGTGGGCGGAGTTGCAGAACTTTGACAGCACCAGCGCGGTGAACCGCGGCTTGCCGGGTTCAGCGGCCAGCGCAGGTCCGATCAGCGCGACAACAAGGGCGGCTGCGATCAGCGGTCTAGTCATACAGCAGCTTTCCCTTGCGCTCGGGCAATGGGCCTGTGCACTGCACCTTGCCGATGACCTCTCCCGGCCAGGCAAGGCGCTGGTTCGAGTGGGCAAAGAACCGGCCCTTGGCTGCTGCGCGAATCTGCCCGGCAACGGCGTCTTGCGGGTCAGCCAGCGGGTCGATGATCTCTGCCAGAACCTGGTCCGCATCGACCATGTCGCCAAGATTGGCGGTAAAGACGATGATGCCGGCGGCCGGGCAGCGCAGCGTCTGCGTTGCCGAGAACGGACCTGCCATGCCGGTGAAAACGGGTACGTCTGCCTTGCCCTCAATGACGCCACGGGCCTGCAGGAAGGCGAGCAGGGCATTGGCATCCTGCTGTGCCAGCGGGTGGCTGGTGTCGTGCTCGCCGCGCAGTTCCACCACGACGGTGAGCGGAAGGTCGATGGCGTCCGCGCCGTAGATCTCGCGCACCTTCACGTATGGCCAGGCGATGGTTTCCTCGAACGGGCCGCCGCCGGACGCGCGGGCGAACATCACGACCCTTGCATCCAGCAGGGCGGCGAGGTCGGCAGCTTCCGGCCAGTGATCCTCGTCGAGGTAGAGGTGCATCTCGGCATCGCTGTCGGTGTGCAGGTCCAGCACGATGTCGGCGTCGCACGCCATCCTCATCAGTTCCAGCCGCAGTGCCTGCGCTTCGTTCGACGGCGCGACGTTGTCGAGGGCCTTGGCGACGGCGGCGCGCACCGTGGCAAGGTCTGCCGCGCGGCCGTTTGCCATGCGGCCGTCGATGTCGGCCAGCACCGCCTCGCTGACATCGGGAAAACCGCGATTGTAGTTTTCGCCCGACGGCAGGTGGTAGCGGCCGTTGTGGGCACGCAGGCCCACGTTGTTGAAGCCGATCGGGTTGGCGACCGGCACAAGGATGACCTCGCCGGCAATCTTGCCTTCCGCATCAGCCTGTTGCAGCAGCGGCAGCAACCGTGCAGCGACCAGGTTTGCCGGCAGTTCGTCGGCGTGGATGCCGGCCTGAATGTAGACCTTGGGGCGCGTGCCGGGTGTGCCGAAGTGCCAAGCCTTCAGGCTGTGCTGGCTGCCGACGGCGTACTTCGGCAGGTTGATCGTGCGGCACTGGGCCATGTGTCACCTTGGTTGGTGTTGTTGCTGGTCCGGCAATGAGTAGCAGGTCGGGCGGGGGATGGGGAATAGCGGGCGAGGGTGGGGGTGCGTGGTTCAAGGCGCTGGCAGTTTTTGTGTGACGGCCTGGTGCCGGGATCCAGACTGGGCCCCGGAATGAATCCGGGGCACAGGAAAACGGCCGCGCATCCTTGTGGACCGGCGTTTTGCTCAAGTTCAGGAACCACGGGCCACTTCAGGTCGCACCGGTGTTTTGTAGTTTTTGTAGGCGCTTGCTGAAGCGGCCCGCCATGTACGGTTTGTGCTTATCCGGACGGCCTGGGGTACTAAGCTGTCTTCACCCCCACGGCAGCCCATTTTCCCTAGCCGCGCGTCACCGCACGACAGGCTGCTGCCGCTGGTGCCAACTGTGGCACCGGCACATCCCGGTTTCGCCCCTCTCGCGGGCAGTGTGCGTTACTTCACCACCGCGCGACAGGCGCACATGCCTCCACCCGGGACTGGGACGCTAGCCAATCCTTCCTGCCGGGGAAGATGGGAATATATGTATAGGAATTTAGAGAAGAAGTCAAGCATTTTTGATTCGATGCCATCACCCTCCCGCCGCGCGTTTGGCAAGAGCATTGGGTCCCCCGGTCAAGCCGGGGGATGACAGGGTAGAGTGCGGGAGAGGGTGGAAGGCCTTGCCCTGCCACTGATCGTTCGCGCTATGATGTTCACTTGGTACAAACACCATCACGAACGAGGCCAGCCCATGACATCCGCCGCCGCCCAGGGACTGAAGCATGTGCTGGTTGTCGGTGCGGGGGCCGGCCTGTCCGCCGCCATCGCCCGGCGCTTTGCGGCGGAAGGGCTGGCAGTGTCGCTGGCCGCGCGTGACACGGCCAAGCTGAAAGGTCTGGCGGACGAGGTGAACGCCGATGTCTACGCCTGTGATGCCTCGCAGGCCGACCAGGTCGACGTGCTGTTTGCCAATCTCGACAAGGCCGGGGCAGGCGCGCCTGACGTGGTGGTCTACAACCCGTCGGCACGGGTGCGCGGGTCGATCATCGAGCTGAACCCGGCCGACGTTCAGCAGGCGCTTATGGTGACGGCGTTCGGCGGCTTCCTGGTGGCGCGGGCCGCGGCGCGGCGCATGTCGGCGGCGGGCAGGGGCGTGATCATCTTCACCGGCGCGTCGGCGTCGATCAAGGGCTACGCCATGTCGGCACCGTTCGCGATGGGCAAGTTTGCCTTGCGCGGACTGGCGCAATCGTTGGCGCGTGAGATGCAGCCCAAGGGCGTGCACGTGGCGCACGTGAACATCGATGGCGGCATTGAAAACCCGGCGCGCGATGGCAGGGTATCCCCGTCAGACAAGCCGGACAGCATGCTGAGTGCCGATGCGATTGCCGGTCACTACTGGCACCTGGCGACGCAGCACCGCTCGGCCTGGACATTCGAGAGCGAACTGCGGCCGTGGCTGGAAAACTTCTGACGGCGCGCGGGGAGACGCGCGTCAGTCGAAGTAGTCGTCCGGCAGCGATTCCTTCACCGGCAGCGGCAGGATCCAGTTGGCCCGGTTCTCGGGTGCGTCTGTCTGCAGGATGAACTCGATGCCGAGGCGGAACGTGTCGCGCCAGGCCACGCGGGCCGGACGGCGGTAGTTGTCGCCATCGACCACCAGCAGCAGGTCATCGCCGATGTCGTCGGCCCATTCCACCTCCAGCAGCGCACCGGTGCGTGACTGGTTGAGCACCAGGCAAGGCTCGGTGAAGTTGCCGCACGGGCTGATGAGCGTACCGAACTGCTTGCAGTCGTAGCGCTTTGCCGCCCGCTTCTGCTGTGCCGCTTTCTGATCGCCAAACATTGCCATGTCTCGTGGTCCTTTGCCGCTCAGGCCGGGGTGGATTGGTTGGGGGCAAACACCCAGCCATCTGACACGCTGGCGTCGGCCGCGCCGGTCAGGAAGCTGATGGCAACTGCGGCATCGGTGCGCCACACCACGCGGGCGGGGCGGCGAACCTGCTCGCCATCGATCTTCAGGATAAGCTCGCGGTCAATCAGCCGCGGGTTCTCCACCAGCAGAAGCGCACCGCCTGCCGACAGGTTGGAAACGACACACGCCTCGCGCGACTGGCCGTCATGCGATACGGCAAATCCGCTTTTCATGCCGCCGCTGCGCGCCACGTCCCGGCGTTCGCCATTGGGTCCAAGAATATCCATGCCTCTCCCTTTGCAATGGTATGTTGGGTCATCCCTGAACACCGGATGCTAGGGTATGCGGATGACCGTGCGTTTAAGCGGGTCATTCAAATTTGCGGGGTTTTGTTTGCCGGAGCGGGGGCCGTCTCACAGGACGGAAGGCTGCCTCGCCAGACGCGCGCAGGCTCGTCAAATTGCTTGCAAAACTGGTATACCACATGCCAGAAATCTGTTGACGGCTTTGGGTTTTGGTTCAAAACGCCGTTCGGGGCATTGTACGGACGCGCGGCAGCCGCTAAATCAGACCGCACGACGGGCAAAGGGGCGTTCATGCTGCAGAAGATTGGGTTGATTGCCGCGCTTGCGCTAGCCTGGATCCTGTGGTCCGGCTATTTCAAGCCGCTGCTGCTGGGTTTCGGCGTTGTGTCGGTTCTGACCTGCGCCTACCTGGCGTGGCGCATGCGCCGCACCGATGGCGAGGGCGCAGGATTCTCCATCCTCGATCACATTCACCAGCTTGCCACCTACTGGCCGTGGCTGCTGGTCGAGGTCGCTAAATCCAACATCGACGTGGCAAAGATCGTGCTGGCCCGGAAGATCGATCTCGACCCGGTGATGATCAACGTGACCTCCACCCAGCAGACGGGCATGGGCCGCGTCATCTATGGCAACTCCATCACGCTGACGCCGGGCACCATTACCGTCGACATGGAAGGCGACCAGCTGATGGTTCACGCGCTGACGCAGGCCGGTGCAGACGGCGTGCGCAGCGGCGACATGGATCGCCGCGTCACGGCGCTGGAGAGGTAGCGCGCGATGGCCATGGAATGGATCTATTTCGGCAGTTGCGTCGGCATTCTCGTCACCATGACGCTGGCAGTGGCGCGCGGCCTGATGGGCCCGTCGATCTTTGACCGGGTGCTTGCCGTCAACATGTTCGGCACCAAGACGGTGCTGTTCCTCGCCGTGGTGTCGTACCTGTCCGGCCGGCCTGACTTTCTCGACCTGGCGCTGGCGTACGCGTTGATAAACTTCATCGGGGTGCTGGCGGTGCTGCTGTTCTTCCAGTCGCGCGAGGTGCGCCGCGCCGCCGAAAGCGAAAAGCAGGGCGGCGAGTGATGGACCTCGTGCTCGACATTGCCACCACCATCCTGCTGGCGGCTGGTACGTTCCTGGTGTTCGCCGGTGGCGTGGGCGTCATGCGCATGCCTGACTTCTACACCCGCATGCACGCAGCCTCCCTGACCGACACCGGGGGCGCGGTGCTGATCATCGCCGGGTTGATGCTGCAGGCCGGGCTGACGCTTGCGCCGCTGAAGCTGGCGGCAATCTTCCTGTTCCTGTTTCTCACATCGCCCACAGCATCCTATGCACTGGCCAACGCGGCCCTGCTGGCGGGCCTCAAGCCGAATGCCCGCAACGAGACGGGCATCGATCTGCCTGATGGCGCGGTGCCATTGATGCGGCACGCTATTCCTCCCAGATCCAAGTCCTCTGCTGCCAGCGCGACGCCGGGCGAAACCAAAACTTCGACCGAGAAAGCTCCGGCGAAGAAAGCTCCGGCGAAGAAAGCTGCAGCGAAGAAGGCTCCGGCCAGGAAGGCTGCAGCACGGAAGACGGCGAGGAAACCATCATGACCATCGTCTTCTCGCTGTTCCTTCTGACCATGTTGTTGCTGGTGGCCGTCGCCGTGTTGCGAACCGACAACCTGTTCACCGCCGTGATGCTGTCCGGCATCTTCTCGTTGCTGATGGCGGCCAACTTCTTCGTGCTGGATGCCGCCGACGTATCGCTCACCGAGGCCGTGATCGGGGCAGGTATATCGACCGTCCTGTTCCTCGGTGCGCTGGCGCTGACGACCGAGAAGGATCGATCGCCACCCTTGAAGTCGTGGGTGCCACTGATCACCTCAACTGCGCTGGGTGCCGTGATCGGCTATGCCGTGCTGCAGGCCCCGAGGCTGGGTGACCCCACTGCCGTCGTTCACAAGCACGTGGCACCCTGGTACCTCGAAAAGACGCCGGAACTGATCGATGTGCCCAACGTGGTCACTGCCGTGCTGGCCTCGTTCCGCGGCTACGATACGCTGGGCGAGGTGTTCGTGGTATTCATCGCGTGCATGGGGGTGATGTCGCTGCTGGGCCGGGTGCGCCCGAACCGCGATTCGATCAAGCAGACCGACTACGAATTGCGCAGCCGCAACCTGCGCCATCACCTCATTCCGCGCATCGTCGGCAAGATGCTGGTGCCGTTCATCGTGCTGTTCGGCCTGTACGTGCAGTTCCACGGCGACTTCGGTCCCGGCGGCGGCTTCCAGGCCGGTGGCCTCATTGCGGCGGGCGTGATCCTGTATTCGCTGCTGGAAGGCGACCACCGCGGACGTGAACTGGTGCCGGAATGGTTCTCCAGCCTGCTCGTGGCCCTGGGCGCCATGCTGTACGCCGCCGTCGGCATTGCCTGCATGGTCAAGGGCGGCCACTTCCTCAATTATTCGGTTCTCTTCGAAGACCCGATCAAGGGCCAGCACGTCGGTATTTTGCTGGTCGAACTTGGCGTGGGCATGACGGTTGCCGGCGTCATGATCACCATTTTCCATGCGTTCGCGCGCCGGGGGCTGCGATGATGCAACTTCTCGGACTGTACAATTATTTCGTGTTCGCTGCGCTGCTGATGATTGGGCTGTACTGCATCCTGGCACGCACCAACATCATCAAGTCGCTGATCGGCCTGTCGATGTTCCAGTCGGCGGTGTTCCTGCTCTACATCTCGATGGACAAGGTGGATGGCGGCACCGCACCCATCATCCAGCCCGGTGCACCTGACGGTACCATCTACGCAAACCCGTTGCCGCAAGTGCTCATCCTGACGGCCATCGTGGTTGGTATTTCCACCACGGCACTCGGGCTTGCCGTCGCCGTTCGCATCCGCGAGGCCTACGGCACCATCGAAGAAGACAAAATCCAGGAAATGGACCGCGAACAGTGACCATCTACGACCAGCTTCCGGCCCTGCCTGTCGCGGTGCTGCTGTTCAGCGCGCCTATTGCCTACCTGTTGCGCGCCCGTGGCCTGCCCTGGGCAGCCGCGACGGCGGCCACGGTGACCGCGTTCATCATGTCGTGTCTGATCGCCGCAACGGTGTTTGGCGGCGAGAGCATCGTCTACGAAATGGGCGGCTGGCCTGCACCTTATGGCATCGTGCTGCACATCGATGCATTGTCGGCGCTGATCGCCATGCTGGTGACCGGCGCGTCTTCCGCAGCCCTGATCTTTGGCAAGAAAAGCCTGGCTGACGAAGTGGGCGAGGAGATCGCGCCGGCCTTCTTTGCCGCCTGGATACTGTGTACGGCCGGGTTGACCGGCATGGTGTACACCGGTGATGCGTTCAACATCTTCGTGTTCATGGAAATCTCGTCGCTGTCGACCTACATCCTTGTGTCTGCAGGGCCGGACCGGCGCGCGCTGGTTGCCACCTACCGCTACATCATCATGGGCACCATTGGCGCCACGTTCTACCTGATCGGCGTCGGCTTCCTGTACATGGCGACCGGGTCGCTCAACACGGTAGACATTGCGGCCCGGCTGGCCGACGTGACCGACGTGCGCCTTTTGCTGGTGGCAGCAGGCTTCATCACCGTGGGGCTGGCACTGAAGGCAGCGGTGTTCCCACTGCATTCGTGGATGCCCAATGCCTACACCTTTGCCCCCAACGTGGTGACGGTGTTCATCGCGGCGGTGTCGGCCAAGGTCTCGCTCTACGTGCTGATGCGCATCGACTATGCGATCTTCTACAAGAACATCCCCAACCATGAACTGCAGCTGGCCCTGCTGCTGGTGCCGATGGGCGTGCTGGCGCTGATCGTGGGGTCGATGCTTGCGATCTATGAAAAGAACCTGAAGCGGCTGTTGGCGTACTCGTCGGTCGCGCAGGTTGGCTATATCGTGCTGGGCATCTCGATGGCCTCGGTGGCCGGGTTGACCGCCGCAATCACACACATGTTCAACCATGGCCTGATCAAGGGCGGCATGTTCATGGCAGTCGCCTGCCTGGCGCTGCGCTATCGCTCGGTGAACATTGCCAACCTTGCGGGCGCGGGCAGGGCGATGCCGTGGACCATGGCAGCCTTCGTGATTGGCGGGCTGGGCCTGATCGGCGTGCCGTTGACCCCCGGTTTCATCTCCAAATGGTACCTGGTGCTCGGGGCGATGGAGAAGGGTGGTCTCGGTGCGTTCCTGGTGGTCATCATCCTGCTATCGTCGCTGCTGGCCGTCATCTACGTGTGGAAGGTCATCGAGGTGGCCTACTTCAGGGAGCCGCGGGCCAACGCGGTCCCGATTACCGGCGAGGCACCGCTGTCCATGCTGATCCCGACCTGGATCGTCGTGCTGACCGGCGTGTGGGTGGCCATCGACAGCACCGTTCCGGTAACGCTGGCGCGGCTTGGCGCTGAAACGCTGCTGGGAGTGCGCTAGGCGATGTTTACCGACTCACAAACCATCCTGCTGTCGTTCGTCATTCCCCTTGCCGGGGCGTTGGGCATCGCGCTTGCGGGCCGCTGGCCGAACCTGCGCGAAACCGTGACGTTGACGACAGCGGTATTGCTTGCCGCCAACGTGTGGAGCCTGATCCCCGTGCTGCAGGCCGGTGGCCGGCCCGAACTGGTGCTTGTGGAAATGCTGCCGGGCCTGCCGATCGCCTTCAAGGTCGAACCGCTTGGCATGCTGTTTGCGGCGCTCGCATCGGGGCTCTGGATCGTCAACTCGGTCTATTCCATCGGCTACATGCGCGGCAACAACGAGTCCAACCAGACCCGCTTCTATATCTGTTTCGCCATTGCGCTGATGGCAGCGATGGGCGTGGCGTTCTCGGCCAACATGCTGACGCTGTTCATCTTCTACGAAGTGCTGACCATCTCGACCTACCCGCTGGTGGCGCACAAGGGCGACGAGGCCACTGTCAAGTCGGCACGCGTCTACATGGGCATCCTGCTGGGCACCTCCATCGGCCTGCTGCTGCCCGCGATGATCTGGACCTATGCGGTCGCCGGCACGCTGGACTTCACCCCAGGCGGCATTCTCGAGGGCAAGATCGCCGAACCGCTGCTCGGGCTGCTGTTGCTGATGTACACCTACGGTGTGGGTAAGGCCGCGCTGATGCCGATCCACCGCTGGCTGCCTGCGGCCATGGTCGCTCCCACGCCCGTGTCGGCGCTGCTGCATGCCGTGGCCGTGGTGAAGGCGGGCGTGTTCACCATCACCAAGGTGTTCGTCTACATCTTCGGCATCGACTTCCTGTTTGCACAGCCGAGCCACAAGCTGGTCATCTACATCGCCTGCTTTACCATCGTGGTGTCGAGCTTCATCGCGTTGCGCCAGACCAACCTGAAGCGGTTGCTGGCTTACTCCACCATTGGCCAGCTGAGCTACGTGGTGCTGGCGGCCGCGATCCTGAAGCCGCTGTCGGAAGTGGGTGCCTCGATGCACATGATGGCGCACGCCTTCGGCAAGATCACGCTGTTCTTCGCCGCCGGTGCGATCTACGTAGCATCGAAGAAAACCGACATCACCGAAATGCGCGGCATCGGCCGGCGCATGCCGTGGACCATGGCGGCATTTTCGATCGGTGCACTGTCGATGATCGGCATGCCGCCCACGGCCGGCTTCATCTCCAAGTGGTACATTCTCGGTGGCGCGATCCAGGACGACAACTACCTGGCGCTGGCAACGCTGGTGGCGACGACATTGCTGAACGCGGCCTATTTCCTGCCGTTCATCTTTGCCGCGTTCCTGTACGAAGAGAACGTGAAGCCGAAGAAGGAGCATGGCGAGGCACCCTGGCCGATGGTGGTTGCGCTGACCACGACGGCGCTGCTGACGTTCGGCTTCTTCCTGTTCCACCAGCCGATTGCCGACCTCGAAGCACAGATATTGGTGAAGTAGCGTCATGGCCAAGAAACCCGAAGAAGCAAAGCAGGCTCCCGGCCACGATCACTGGCTGGTGCGCCCGGAAAACATCCGCAAGATGTGGATCTGGTCGTTTGTCATTCTCGGGCTGACCGTGGCCGCTGAGCTGCTGACCGGCTCTGCCGGCCACCTTGGCGGGGCCGACGAGTGGTTTGCCTTCCCCGCCATCTTCGGCTTCCTGTCGTGCTGCGCCATGGTGTTTGGCGCCAAGCTGCTCGGCATGGTCCTGAAGCGGAAGGACGACTACTATGATCTTTGAGTTCTTCCCGCCCGCCCTGATCCTTCTGGCCGCTGCCTTCCTGGCGGTGATCTCGCGGCCCAATGCGCGTGTCATCATCCTGCTGGCTGCACCGCTGATCACCCTGTGGGCAATCTGGACGCTGCCGGACGGCGTGCTGCTGACCACACGCTTCCTGGGATACAACATCGAACCGCTGGAAGTGTCGCCGATCAGGCGCATGTTCGCCACCGTGTTCACCATCATGGTGTTTGCAGGTGTGCTGTTCTCGTTCAAGACCGGCAAGACCGCAGAACTTGGTGCGGCGACGGCCTATGCGTCCGGGGCGGTGGGCGTGTCGTTCGCCGGTGACCTGATCACGCTGTTCATCTGGTGGGAGATGATGGCCATCTTCTCCACCATCGTCGTGTGGTGCGGCGGCACCGAGGCCTCGCGCCGGGCCGGCATCCGCTATGCCATGATGCACATCCTGTCCGGCATCCTGCTCAAGATTGGCATCGAGGGTGTCTACGTCCACACCGGCTCGCTCGACATCGTGGTGCTGCAGTCGCTCAACCTGAACATCTTCGCGCTGCAGTCGAACGACATCGACGTCTGGCTAATCCTGGCAGGCATCCTGATCAACGCGGCTGCCCCGCCGTTCTCGGCCTGGCTGCCCGATGCCTATCCGGAAGCCAGCCCGACGGGGGCTGTGTTCCTGTCGGCCTTCACCACCAAGACGGCGGTGCTGGCCCTCATCCTGCTGTTCCCCGGCCAGCAGGTGCTGATCTGGGTCGGGCTGTACATGGTGTTCTACGGCATCATCATGGCGCTGCTGGAAAACGATGCCCGGCGCATTCTCGCCTACTCGATCATCAACCAGGTCGGCTTCATGGTGTGCGCGGTGGGTATCGGCACCGAGCTGGCGCTGAATGGCGCAGCGCTGCATGCCTTCGCCCACATCATCTACAAGGCGCTGCTGCTGATGTCGGCCGGCGTCGTGATGTACCGCACCGGGCTTCGCCGCTGCACTGACCTTGGCGGGCTGTTCCGCACCATGCCGGTGACCACCGTCTGCGGCATCATCGGCGCGCTGGCGATCTCGTCGTTCCCGCTGACCTCCGGCTACACCACCAAGACCATGATTTCCGTTGCGGCCGAGCAGGAGCACCTGGTGTTCGTGTGGTACATGCTGGCAGCGGCCTCGGCAGGCGTGTTCCTGCACGCCGGCATCAAGTTCCCCTGGTTCGTTTTCTTCCAGAAGGATTCAGGCCTTCGCCCCAAGGACGCCCCGTGGAACATGGCGGCAGCCATGATCTTCTTCGCGTTCCTGTGCGTGGCGCTGGGTGTCTACCCTGATCCGCTCTATGCCATGCTGCCGAACGATGCGATCGTGCCGGTGTACAAGCCCGAGAAGCTGGTGTTCTACCTGCAACTGCTGCTGTTTTCGGGACTCGCGTTCTTCCTGCTGCTTGACTGGATGAAGCGCACCAACACCATCACGCTCGACCTTGACTGGTTCTGGCGGGTGGCGATCTTCAACGCCGGCAACAAGGTCTACGACACGGCGACCAAGGTGCGCACCGGCTTCGAAAAGACCGTCGTCGGTTTCCTCAAGTCGAGGGAAGAGGGCCTTGAGGACCTGTCCGAGCGCGACGGCTTCATCCTGCGCGCTACGTCGGCCACGGGCCTTGGCGCGCTCTACGTGATGATCCTGCTGACGCTCTACGTGTTTGTGTACTACCTCGACTGACGCATCATCAGGCGCTGGCGGTCATCTCGTCATAGGTTTCGGTGGCCTTCAGCCATTCGATCTCGGTGGCATCGAGATCAGCCGCCAGCTTGGCGCGCAGCCTGGCATAGTCGGCTGCCTTCTTGGGCTCGGTGACATAGATGTGCTGGTCGGCCAGCGCCTTGTCGAGAATGTTGATCTTCTGCTGCAGCTCCAGCATCTTGTGATCTGACTGCTGGATCTGTTTCTTCAGTTGCACCAGGTTGATCTTCGGCTTCTCTTCGACCGCCTTTGCCGGTTTTGACCCGTTGCCGCCGCGTGCTTCCGCCTTGGCCTGGCGGCGTGCCGAGCGGGCCTTGTCCAGCACCAGCTGCGCGTAGCTGTCCAGGTCGCCATCGTATGGCTTTACCGTGCCGTCATCGACCAGCCACAGCCGGTCAACGCTGGCCTCGATCAGGTGCCGGTCGTGGCTGATCAGGATCACCGCGCCTTCATAGTCGTTCAGTGCATGCACCAGCGCCTCGCGCGCGGCGATGTCGAGGTGGTTGGTCGGCTCGTCGAGCACCAGGATGTTGGGCCCGTGGAACGCCGCCAGCGCAAACAGCAGCCGCGCCTTCTCGCCGCCCGACAGCGTCTCGACCTTGTTGTTGGCCAGTTGCACGCCAAAGCCATGCGCGCCCAGCTTGGCGCGCCGGGCTGCCTCGGTGGCATCGGGCATCAGTTCGCGGAAATGGTCGTATGGCGTGTCGCCGGCGGTCAACTCGTCGAGCTGGTGTTGCGCGAAGTAGGCCACGTCCAGCTTCTTGTGGTGGCGCATGTGGCCATCCATCACCGGCAGCCTGCCACACAGCAGCTTGGCGAAGGTGGACTTGCCGTTGCCGTTCGATCCCAGCAGCGCAATGCGGTCGTCGCCATCGATGCGCAGGTCGATGTTGCGCAGCACCGGCTTGCCCTCGGTGTAGCCAACGGACGCCTTCTCGAACCGCACCAGCGGCGGGTTGATCGGCCGGTGCGGCGGCGCAAACAGGAACGGCGCCACCCGGTCTTCCAGGATGTCGGCCATGGGCTGCATCTTTTCCAGCGCCTTCAGCCGCGACTGGGCCTGGCGCGCCTTGGACGCCTTGGCCCGGAACCGGTCGACGAATGCCTGCATGTGGGCGCGGGCGTCGTCCTGCTTCTTCTTCATCTTCAACTGCAGCAGCGCCTTTTCACGGCGGATGCGGTCGAAGGTGTCGTAATTGCCCTGGTACAGGGTCAGCTTCTGCTGGTCGAGGTGCAGGATCGAGTTGACCGCCTCGTTGAGCAGGTCCTTGTCGTGGCTGACGATCAGCACGGTGTGCCGGTAGGTGCGGATGTAGGACTTGAGCCAGATCACGCCTTCAAGGTCGAGGTAGTTGGTCGGTTCATCGAGCAGCAGCACGTCCGGCTCGGCGAACAGCGCCGCCGCCAGTGCCACGCGCATGCGCCAGCCGCCGGAAAACGCCGAGCAGGGCATTTGCTGCTGTGCATCGGAAAAGCCAAGCCCCGCCAGGATGATGGCCGCACGCGCCGGCGCGGCATGGGCATCGATGTCGGCCAGCCGGGTCTGGATGTTGGCAATGCGTTCAGGGTCGGTGGCGGTCTCGGCCTCGGCCAGCAGGCTGGCGCGCTCGGTGTCAGCGGCCAGCACCACCTCGAGCAGCGTTTCAGGCCCGCCGGGCGCCTCCTGCGCGACGGTGCCGATGCGCGCGTTCTTGGGCACCGTGCAAGAGCCGGTCTCCGGCATCATCTCGCCAAGGATCAGCCGCAGCAGCGTCGACTTGCCGGTGCCGTTGCGCCCCACGAAGCCCACCTTGTGGCCTTCCGGCAGCGCCACGGTGGCGTGTTCGATCAGCAGGCGTCCCTCGACGCGGTATGTCAGGTCGTTGATGTGCAGCATGGCCGCTGTTTAGCGAAATCCGCCGCCGATTGCGAGGCCCGTAAAGCGCCCATGTGCAGGATTTATCGTCACGGGGCAGCAATGTGACTGATTGCACATCTGCCGGGTGATCTGGCGCGTAATGTCTGGATCAACAACAAGGCGTTGAACAAGAACGAAGAAGACGAGCGGTCTGCCCCCCAATTTCCCCTGCAAACGAAACGGGACACGCGGCTTCACCAAAAAACCACACGCCGGACCACAAGGAGCATGCCAGCCGGTCCTGTCCGCCCCACAGGACCAATGGTCTGGAAACAAGGCTCCACGGTTGCTTGCGCTCCAGTTGCCGATGAAAGGTTCCCCCCGGGCCTGACATTGGAAACAGGGGCGCAAGCTTCGTTGTGAGCGCCAGGGTCAGGGCGGTGGAAGTTGTCGTATGCGTCAATTGCGGCATCCATCTTCCCTTGGCTTTGCCGGGTCAATGGTGTACCGCGTCGGCTTCATCAGGAGCCGCAGTTTACGTCGGCTGGCTATTCCGGCCGCTTATCCGCCGGACAATCCGATTTCTCACCAATCACAGGTTCTCCCGGATTTCATGCCGGAGAGTGCGCGGAATTTTCATGAACTTGCTCGATGTTTACCGGCGTCAGTGGCTGGGTAACGTGCGCGGCGACCTGCTTGCAGGACTTGTCGTGGCGCTGGCGCTCATTCCGGAGGCGATTGCGTTTTCGATCATTGCGGGAGTTGACCCCAAGGTCGGGCTGTATGCCAGCTTCTCCATAGCCGTCATAACCGCCATCACCGGCGGCCGCCCCGGCATGATTTCGGCAGCAACGGCCGCAACTGCCGTCCTGATGGTGACGCTGGTCAAGGATCATGGCCTGCAATACCTGCTGGCCGCCAGCATACTCGCCGGCCTGTTGCAGATTGTTGCCGGTCTGCTGAAGCTCGGCTTCGTGATGCGTTATGTTTCAACGTCGGTCATGACCGGCTTCGTCAATGCGCTGGCCATACTGATCTTCATGGCCCAGTTGCCCGAACTCGACCCCAGAACGGTGACCTGGCTGACGTATGTGCTGGTCGCGGCGGGCCTTGCCATCATCTATCTGTTTCCGCTTTTGACCAGGTCCATACCTTCGCCCCTGGTAACAATTGTCCTGCTGACGGCGCTTGCAGTCTGGTTCGGATGGGACGTGCGCACTGTAGGCGACATGGGCGCGCTTCCGGATACGCTGCCGGTGTTCCTGTTGCCCGATATTCCACTCACACTGGAAACCCTGCTGATCATCCTGCCGTACTCGGTGGCGGTGGCAATCGTCGGCTTGCTTGAAAGCCTGATGACGCAGAACATCGTCGATGATCTGACCGACACCAGGTCGAACCGCAACCAGGAATGCATTGGCCAAGGCCTTGCCAACACCGCTACGGGCTTTATTGGCGGCATGGCGGGCTGTGCGATGATTGGGCAGTCGATCATCAACGTCAAATCGGGTGGGCGCGGGCGACTGTCGACCTTCACGGCTGGTCTTGTTCTGTTGATCCTTGTGGTTTTCCTCGGAGATCTGGTCAGCCGTATTCCGATGGCGGCGCTGGTCGCCATCATGATCATGGTTTCCATCGGCACCTTCTCGTGGTCGTCGCTGAAGAACCTCCGGACACATCCGCGCTCATCATCCATTGTCATGGCGGCAACCGTCATCGCGGTGGTCTATACACACAATCTCGCAATCGGGGTGCTGGCCGGCGTGCTGCTGTCCGGCATTTTCTTTGCCGCCAAGATCGCCCAGCTGTTCCGGGTCACGTCCTCCATCTCCAGGGATGGCCGGGTGCGCACCTACCGCGTCGAGGGTCAGCTTTTCTATGCGTCGGTTGAAGAGTTCATGAAATCGTTCGACTTCAGCGAGGCACTCGACCGGGTGATCATCGACGTGAGCCAGGCCCACATCTGGGATATTTCGTCGGTGCAGGCGCTGGACATGGCCATCCTGAAGTTCCGCCGCGATGGGGCGGAGGTCGAGGTTGCCGGCATGAACGAAGCCACAGAAACCATCGTCGATCGGCTTGCCATTCACGACAAGCCCGGCGCCATGGACAAGTTGATGGGGCATTGAAGGGAACAGGATCATGACGGCGAACATAATTGCGCTGGTGGATGGCTCCATCTATTCGGCTTCGGTATGTGAACATGCGGCCTGGGTGGCCGCAAAGACCGACGCTTCGCTTGAGTTGGTTCACGTGCTTGGACGACGTGAAGCACCCGAGACGCAGGACTTGTCTGGTTCAATCAAGCTCGGCGCCCGCAGCGCCCTGCTGGAGGAACTGGCGGAACTGGATGCACAGCGCGCAAGGCTGATTGGCCAGCGCGGGCGCGCAATCCTCGAGGACGCCCAGAAGATTGTCGAGGATGCGGGGATATCCGATGTTTCCACGCGCATGCGCCATGGCGATGTCGTAGATACACTTGCAGAGCTTGAGCGCGATGCCGTGATGATTGTGGTTGGCAAGCGGGGCGAGGCAGCCGACTTCGCCAAGGGCCACCTTGGCTCCAACCTGGAAAGAATTGTACGGGCCGCGCACAAGCCGGTGCTGGTTGCGGCACGCGCGTTCAAGCCGGCAAGCAAGGTGCTGGTCGCCTATGACGGCGGCGTGTCGGCCATGAAGGCGGTGGATCACATTGCCCGCAATCGCCTGTTCATTGACCTGCCGGTGACCATCGTCACCGTCGGCGCGCAGAGCCCTGCATCGCACAAGAGCCTTGCTGATGCCGCGGCCCTGATCAAGGCCGCCGGGCTGCAGGTTGAAACCCGGTTGCTTGCCGGACAGCCCGAGGCGGTGCTCGGAAAGTTGGTGGAGGATGAAGGGTTCGGCCTGCTGGTGATGGGTGCCTATGGCCATAGCCGCATCCGCACCCTGATTATTGGCTCGACGACGACGGAACTGGTGCGCTCCTGCAAGGTGCCGGTGTTGCTGCTGCGCTAACTGCCCACGTGCCGGGCCCCGCGCGCCTCGGCCAGCTTCACCTGCCGGTGGCGCTCGCGATAGCGGGCGCGGTCTTCCTCGGTGCGGGTGTCATGGCAATGGCTGCACGACACGCCTTCCTCATAAAGCGGTGAGGCAAGGTCTTCAGGCTTCAGCGGCATGCGGCAGGCCCGGCACAGCACATGGCCATCCGGTTCCAGCCCGTGCCCCACCGACACGCGCTCGTCGAATACGAAGCAGCCGCCGTGCCACTTGCTGTCCTCGCGCGGGATCAGTTCGAGGTACTTCAGGATACCGCCCTTGAGGTGATAGACCTCGTCCACGCCGGTCTGTTTCGCAAAGGCGGTGGATTTCTCGCAGCGGATGCCACCTGTGCAGAACATGGCGATCTTCTTGCCGGCAAACTCGTTGTGCCTGGAGCGGAACCAGCCGGGAAACTCGCTGAAGCTCTTCGTATCGGGGTCGATGGCGCCTTCAAACGTGCCGATGGCCACCTCGTAGTCGTTGCGGGTGTCGATGACGATGGTGTCCGGATCGGATATCAGCGCGTTCCAGTCCTGCGGGTCGACATAGGTGCCAACGATATGGTTGGGGTCGATGTCTTCCACGCCCATGGTCACGATCTCGCGCTTCAGCCGCACCTTCATGCGGTGAAACGGCATTTCGTCTGTCAGTGCTTCCTTGTGCTCCAGGTCTGCACAGCCGGGCAGGGTGCGGATATGGGCGAGTGCTGCATCGATGCCGCCGCGGCTGCCGGCGATGGTGCCGTTGATGCCTTCGGGCGCCAGCAGCAGGGTGCCCTTGACGCGTTGACTGCAACAAAGTGCGGCCAGCGGCTTCTGCAGCGCGGCCGGGTCATCGAAGCGGGCGAACTTGTATAGCGCGGCGACCACGACCTGTTGAGTGGCGGAAACTTTACTGGACATGAAACTTGCGGTCCTGAAACTGCGTTGGTACGGCATTGCCCGCAATGAGGATCGATCCACATGATGACACGCCGCCAGTTCACGCTGACCCTTGCCACATCCGCAGGTGCGCTTTCAAGCGTTGGCGCAGCGTTTGCAGCGGGCAGCAACGGTTTCGCGTTCACGTTTGACGGGTTCGACGGCAAGCCCCTGCCGCTCGGCCAGTTTGCCGGCCGGGCCATGCTGGTCGTCAACACGGCCAGCGAATGCGGCTATACCGGCCAGTATGCGGGCCTGGAAAAGATCTGGGCGCAATATCGCGAGAATGGGCTGACGATTGTCGGCGTGCCGTCGAACGACTTTGGCGGGCAGGAACCGCTGAAGGGCGAGGAAATCAGGAATTTTTGCCAGCTCAACTATGGCGTCACCTTTCCGCTGGCCGACCGGACCACGGTGTCAGGCAGCAAGGCCCACGATTTTTACCGCTGGGCCAGGGAAAGTGGTGGTGCGGCGGCTGTGCCGCGCTGGAACTTCCACAAGATACTGCTGGCACCGGATGGGCGCATTGCCTCAACCTTCCCGAGCCGGGTCGAACCAGAGTCGGCCGAAGTCAAGGCGGCAATCGAGGCAGTCCTGCCGCGCTCGTGACAAGGTGACCGGGTCAGTCGCCGGTGCCGCCGTAGCCGAATTCCAGCCGCGCGTTGGAGCTGTTGCGGGTGTAGCCGACAACCTCGCAGCCCTCGCGAACCGGCGCTGCACCGTTCAGCACGATGGTATTCACGCCGTAGCCCTCGCTGACCAGCCTGCCGGAAACATTGTAGGAGGCGGGCTGGCAGCCGCGCTTGAAGGTGTAGGCAGTGCCCCTGATCCGGCGGCCGGTGATTTGGCCCCTGAACAGAACCGTGCCGCGGCGAATGCCGTGCCTGCCAAGACCGCTTCGCGGGTCGGCATAGCGGATCTGCAGCGAGCGGCCGTCGCGCAGGATGGTCATTGCCGAGTCGTTGTGGAACCAGTAGACGCCACGGCCGAACACGGCCTCCTGGGCGTGGGCCGTCACAGCGGGCAGCGTGAGCGCCGCTGTGATTGCGACTGCGGCAGTGGCCTGCCGAACCAAAGTCAGAGTGGTCATTGTTCCAGTCCTTTTTGCAAATGTGCTGCCGTGAGAGGCATGACGGAACTTGCAGCAGGGTTCCTGAACGTCACCTGAACGCGTCGTCCACCGGCACCTTGTAGGCGTTGGCCAGCCGGTTGGTCATGTTGGCAAGGCCCACGACGGCGATCAACTCGTTCATCATGGCCTCACTTGCCCCCTTTGCGCGGGCCGCAGCGCCGTGGCTGGCCATGCAGTACTCGCAGTTGTTGGTCATCGAGATGGCCACGTAGACCAGTTCCTTGGTCAGCGGGTCGAGCGCGCCGTTGCCCATGATGTCCTTCAGCGACTGCCACACGTGGGCAAGCATGCGCGGTTCGTTGGCGAGATGTTTCCAGAAGTTGTTCACGTCCTTCACGCCGCGCGTCGTCATGATGTCATCATACGTTGCGCGAACTTCCGGTGATGCATCGGCATATTCAATCGGGTTCATGGTGGGTTCATCTCCGTTTTGCCACGATGGGTGTCATTATGAGCAACAAGCCTGCAACGATGGCAGGCTGATTCCAGGAGGATACTACATGACGCTTCGCCAACGGCTGTTTGCGTTTACCGCGATGACGATGCTTGCAGGCACAATGGCGCTGCCGGTGACGGGCGAGGCCCAGGGCCGGTTCAGCAACATGAGCGACCAGCAGCTTGAGCAGATGCTGCAGCAGCTTCAGGGCGGCAACAGCACCCTGTCCGAAGCACTGACGGCGCGCCGCATCCAGCAGATCCAGCGCGAGCTCGCTGCCCGCCGCAGTGGCCAGCAACAACAGCAACAGGCGCAGCCTCAGCAGCAACAGCAGCAGCCACAGGTTCAGCAACCCGCCGATGATGGCGGCAATGCCAATCAGGCGGCGCGGCAGTACCTGCGCTCGACGGACAATCTCGGCCAGTTGAACGACCGCCAGCTTGGCCGCGCCATCCAGCAGGGCAGGGAATTGTTGCAGCAGGGCTTGCGCGGCAACATCCAGAACCGCGTTCAGGATCGAGTGCAGCAGGCCGCCAATGAACGCCAGCGCCGCCAGAATGCCACCCAGCAGCCTCAACAGCCGCAGCAGCCACAGGTTCAGCAACCCGCTAATGATGGCGGCAATGCCAACCAGGCGGCGCGGCAGTACCTGCGTTCGACGGACAATCTCGGTCAGTTGAACGACCGCCAGCTTGGCCGGGCCATCCAGCAGGGCCAGGAGCTGTTGCAGCAGGGCTTGCGCGGCAACATCCAGAACCGGGTGCAGGAGCGTGTGCAGCAGGCCGCCAATGAACGCCAGCGCCGCCAGAACGCGGGCCAGCCTCAACAGCCGCAGCAGCCACAGGTACAGCAACCCGCTGATGATGGCGGCAATGCCAACCAGGCGGCACGGCAGTACCTGCGTTCGACGGACAATCTCGGTCAGTTGAACGACCGGCAGCTTGGCCGTGCCATCCAGCAGGGCAGGGAATTGTTGCAGCAGGGCTTGCGCGGCAACATCCAGAACCGGGTGCGGGAGCGTGTGCAGCAGGCCGCGAATGAACGCCAGCGCCGCCAGAACGCGGGCCAGCCTCAGCAGCCTGACAACAATGCAGGTGCGGGCGGTGGCAACGTGAACCGCCAGGCCCGGCAGTTGTTGCGTGATAACCGCAATGCGTCGGCGCTTGACAATCGTGAACTGCGCAACCGGCTGGAGTTGGGCCGCTCGCTGATGGGCAACCGGGACCTTGATCGCGACCTGTTCAGGCAAATCCGCCGGATGGCGCGTCAGGATGCCGATGAACTGCGCACCCGTGTGGCGCAGCGCAGCGAGAACCGCGAGGAGCGCCGCGAGGCCCGCCAGGATGCGCGCGAACTGCTGGGGGATCGCCGTCCGGCTTCCAGGCTCAACGACAGGCAGTTGCAGCAGCGCATCATCTCCGCGCAAGCGCTGCTTGATGCAAGGGGACTGCGCCCGGATGTGGAACAGCAGGTCCGCAATATCCTGCGTGAGGCGCGGCGTGAGAAGCGTGACCGCCTGATCGCCGGGCGAAGTGAACGCCGCGACCGGCTGCGTGACCGCACCACCGTGATCCGCATTCCAACGGGCCGTGACTTCCGCGCCCGCGACGACATCGCGGCGGCGGAAGCCGATGATGAGCTGCTGCAGAACCAGCTTACCGCGCCTCCGACGCGGCGCATCGAGCGGCGTTACAACCGGTCGGAATTCCGCACCAATCCGCGGATCCGGGATTTCATGCCAGCCATCGAGGTGGACACCATCCGCTTCGGCTTCAACGAGGCCTTCGTGCGGGAAGAGGAAATCCCGCAGCTTGAGCGCATCGGCCAGATAATCGAGCGCATCGTGTCGGCCAACCCCGACGAGGTGTTCCTGATCGAAGGCCACACCGACGCGGTGGGGTCTGCATCCTACAACCTGGATCTGTCGACCAAGCGGGCAAACGCGGTGCGTGAAGCGATGTTGCAGTACTTCAATATCGAGGCGGGCAACATCGAGACGGTCGGCTACGGCGAGGAGTTCCTGAAGATCGAGACCGATCTCGAAGAACCCGAGAACCGCCGCGTCACCATCCGCCGCATCACCCCGATGCTGGCGGGCAACTGATCGCGTCACATTCAAACACGTCCCGGCAACGCCTCGTTGCCGGGAGAATTCTTGCAACGTTTTTGCCGCTGGCGCGTTTGGAAAACCAGCGTGTAGGGGCGTGGATGGTCTGTGGCTGACCACTGGCTGACTGAAACCGAGGAACATCTATGAAATTTGCTCATCATCTCATGGCAGGTGCTGCCGCAGTCGCAATCATGGTTGCTGCGCATCAACCGGCATTCGCACAGACGCAACCGACGGAAGAACAGGCTCCTGCAACCGAGCAGGCTCCTGCTGCCACCGAGGAAGCTGCGCCCGCGCCCGAGCAGGCTCCGGCTGAAACCGAGGAGGCCGCTCCCGCCCCTGAGCAGGCTCCAGCTGCCACCGAGGAAGCTGCGCCCGCGCCCGAGCAGGCTCCAGCTGCAACCGAGGAAGCTGCGCCCGCGCCCGAGCAGGCTCCGGCTGCCACCGAGGAGGCTGCACCTGCACCTGAGCAGGCTCCTGCTGCCACCGAGGAAGCCGCTCCCGCACCTGAACAGGCTCCTGCTGCAACCGAGGAGGCCGCTCCCGCACCTGAACAAGCTCCTGCAACCGAAGAGGCTGCACCTGCACCTGAGCAGGCTCCTGCTGCCACCGACCAGCAGGCCGAGCAGCCCGCCAAGAAGGACCGCAAGAAAAAGAAGGCCGCTGAAGAACAACCCGCAGCGACCGAACAGGCCCCCGCCGTAACCGAGCAGGCGCCAGCTACGGGTGAACAGGCTCCGGCTGCCGGTGAACAGGCCCCGGCCGTGACAGAGCAGGCGCCCGCAACCGGTGAACAGGCTCCGGCCGCTACCGGGGAAGCCGCGCCCGCCCAGCCTCAAACGGAGGAAGGCACGCCCGCTCAGGCCCAGCAGGTTGAGCAGGATCCCACACCGCAGTTCACCGCAGATACCGTTCTCGGTGATGATCGCCCACCGGCAGAGCTGACAAACTCTGCGCTGCGTGATCGCATCCGAGCGGCTGAAGAACTGTCAGCCAATGACCAGACGCCGCGCAGGCAGCGGCGCGACCTGCAGCAGAAGATGCAGGCCGACCAGCAGGAACTGAATGCCCGAATCGCCGCCAGCACCGGCGTCAGCGTGGGCAACATGGACGTGTCCGCCAAGGTCAACGAGGTGACGAGCGACAATCGTGACGCCGGCCAGATGACGGACGATGAATTGCGCAACCGTATCCAGGAAACCCGTGGCTTGCTGGCCACTGAAGGGCTGGATGACCAGCAACGCAAGCAGCTGACCGGCATCTTGCAGGCCGACCGCCGCGAAATCCGTTCGCGGGTCGCCACCCGCGGCAACGAGCAGCGCCGCGACGGCCGCAATGCTGATCGTGATGGCGATGGCGATGACCGCCGCCGCTCCAATGACCTGCCGATGCGCGGTGACCAGCTGACGCTGCGCGATCTTATGGAAGACCAGCGGGCAGCTGATGACCTGACCGCACGCGCACTTGAGCGGCGCATCGAGGCCAACCGCCGCGCATTGCGCATCGACAGCCTGAATGATCGCCAGCGCGAGCGCATCACCAACCGCATCCGGGACGACCGTCAGGCATTGCGTGACCGTTATGGCAATCGCCGCGACCGCCGTCGTGACAGGCTGAACGATCCGGCCTTTGCGCTGGCCATTGCTGCAGGCGCGATTGCCAGTGCGGCCATCCGCAGCCGTCCGAACATTGCGGCGGCGGAAGCCTATGATGAGGAGCTGGAAGACTGGCTGACGGCACCGCCGCTGGTGGAGTCTGACCGGCGCTACACGGTCGAGCAGTTCCGGGAACGCCCGCGGCTTCGCTATTCGGTGCCGGGCATTGAACTGGATACGGTGAGTTTCGGCTTTGGCGAGGCATTCATTCGCGAAGAGGAACTGCCGCAGCTTGAACGCCTCGGCAGCACCATCGAACGCATCGTGGCAGGCAGCCCGGATGAGGTGTTCCTGATCGAGGGGCATACCGATGCCGTGGGTACTGAAGCAGCCAACATGAAGCTGTCGCAGGAGCGCGCCGATGCGGTGAAGCAGTCGCTGATGGAGTACTTCAGCATCTCCGATGAAAACCTGGCCACGGTTGGCCGGGGCGAGTTGTACCCGAAGATCCCGACGGAAGCAGCCGAGGCGGAAAACCGCCGCGTCTCGATCCGCCGCATCACCCCGCTGCTGGCCCGCCAGTAAGCCTGACTTGCCGTAGTCACCATGCGCGGTGCCCTGTTGTCGCGGGGCACCGCGTACCCGTCTGCACGGCTTGAAGTCGCAAGCCCGCGCGGCTATAAGCGCGCCAACCCGACCAACTTCCCACCCAACCGCACAAGAAGGAACGACCGATGGCCGTCCAGCGCACTTTCTCCATCATCAAGCCCGACGCCACCCGGCGCAACATCACCGGCAAGATCAACGCCATGATCGAAGACGCCGGCCTGCGCATCATTGCCCAGAAGCGGGTGCACTGGTCCGAGGCCCAGGCCAAGGAATTCTACGCGGTCCACAAGGAACGCCCGTTCTACATGGAACTGGTCAACTTCATGATCTCCGGCCCGATCGTCGTGCAGGTTCTGGAAGGCGAAGACGCCGTTGCCGCCTATCGCAAGGTGATGGGCGCAACCAACCCGGCCAATGCCGATGCCGGCACCATCCGCAAGGAACACGCCGAGTCCATCGAGGCCAACTCGGTGCACGGTTCCGACAGCGAAGAGAATGCAGCGATCGAGATCGGCCAGAACTTCACAGCCGCTGAAATCGTCGGCTGACGGCCTGGTTTCATTGCCGGATTTTTGCGAAGGGCGGTCCATCGGGCCGCCCTTTCTGTTTGTCCAGGCGCGCATAATTGGAATTGGAATAGTTCCAAACTATTGAATTTGTTGCATTAAAATCACTTTCACGATTGACAGCGATAGCCTCTCTATATTACCGAGTAAATCACTCGGAAATAACTGAAGGCTGCGGCAGATGTCAAACCAGGCCTATACCTCGACTGTCATGTACCCGATGCGCACGGTGGGCGACCGGCTGGTGCTGGCGGGCCTGCGCAGCTGGATTGCCGGCATCCACTACGAAGACGCCAGTTGCTGGGAGGCAGGCTGGAGCGTGCTGTCGAACGAGTTGCCGCCGCAGCATGCACGCAGCGTGTTCACCGGGCTGGAGCGGCTGTGCTTTGCGGTGCGCGATGCCGGCCTGACCGGTGAGGTGACCTGGCCCATCGCGTGCCGGCTGGCCAACCGGTTCGAGACGCTGACCCTCGCAGCGATTGGCCTGACGCAACGCGGCCTGCGCAACCAGGCGCTCGCTGTCATGATGCAACTCAGCCCAACCATGGAGACCAACATGGACGAATTCGCCGATGCGATGACAAGCCTGTGCCTGGCACTGGACGAGGCGGGGCTTGGCATCACCTGCAACCTGGAGCCGCTGCTTGGGCTGGATGAAGCAGGCAGCGGCGACACGTCAGCAACCGCTGACCTGCACTCCATCCTGAGGGCGGCGTTGCGGCGCGGCATGAACTGAGCAACCGTCTTGCAATCGGCAGCGTTTCCTGTCAAACGCTCGGCCCATCATGAAAACAGCTCACTTCCTCATCGCCGTGGCGGCCATGGCCGTCATCATTGCAGGCTCAAACTACCTGGTGCAGTTTCCGGTGCACGCCACGATTGGCGCGCTCAACCTGGCTGACCTGCTGACCTATGCGGCGTTCACCTTCCCCGTCGCGTTCCTGGTCACGGACCTCACCAACAAGCTGTTTGGTGCAGGCGCAGCGCGCAAGGTGGTGTATGTGGGTTTTGCCATTGCTGTGCTGATGTCGATACTGCTTGCCAGCCCGCGCATCGCCATTGCCTCGGGCGCGGCGTTCCTGATTTCGCAATTGCTGGACGTGTCGATCTTTGACCGGCTGCGGGCCGGTCTGTGGTGGCGCGCGCCGCTGGTGTCGTCGGTTCTCGGCGCGGTCATCGACACCTTCATCTTCTTCTCGCTGGCGTTCGCCGGCAGCCTGTCGTTCCTCGGGGCGGGGCTGGACTTCGCCGTGCAGCCTGCGCCGCTGCTGGGCGTGCTGGCGATGGAGGCTCCGCGCTGGGTGTCGTGGGCATTGGGCGACCTGGTGGTCAAGGTCACCATGGCGCTGGTGCTGCTGGCACCGTACGGCATGCTGCGCGCAGCACTCGAGCGGCGGGTATCGGCGGCGGCCTGATCCGGGGCCTTAACCTTTCATTAACCATACTGGGACCATCCTTGCCCTTCCTGAAACACGGGACGCGGCACCAGGGAGGTTTGATCGATGAACCTTAAGGCATGGGCCATTCTGGCCGCTGTCCTGATCGTGTTCGCGTGGGCGACACAGCCTGCACGGTCGAATGCCGATCTCGTCATCGTGCAGTTGCCGGTCACCGGCTAGGCAGCGCGCCATACTGCCGGAGGGCTCAGGCGAGCACGAGGCTGCACAGGTAAGACATGCAGCCCAGCGTGGTCAGCAGGCACATCAGTTTCATGTCGTAGGTCATTCAACTCACCTCCTTTCAACGAGGCTGCTTGCGATGAGTTGACAATACGGCACGCGGCCATCACGCTTCTGTGATCGAATGCACAATCCGTGGCGGCCTGGGGCAAAGTCGGTGTTTGCCTTCATGTGTCCCGGCCATGGTGCCGGGACCTAGTCTGGGCCCCGGAACGGGTCCGGGGCATAACCAATCGGGTTGCCGAAGACCTTTTGAGTTCCAATTGCAATGTCATCCCTGCGAAGGCGGGGATCCAGTCAGTTGTGGATCCCCGGCACAAGGCCGGGGATGACACTGGTTTGGTGCGCTGCATGTGTTGAAAGTCAGGCCCGCAGCCGTTCGTTCTCCGGGTCCCAGGCAGGCTGCGCGATGATGCGGGCAGGGTGCTTTTCGTTGTAGACGAGAATTTCGAACGCGCCGTCCATGTTGACCTTCTTCGGGTCCAGATAGGCAAACGTCAGCGACTTCTTCACCGCATGGCCATAGGCGCCGCCGGTGGTCAGGCCGATAATCTCGCCGTCCTGGTAAATCGGCTCATTGCCTGCGCAGTCAGCGTCGGTTGCGTCCATTTCCATGTACACGAGCTGGATGCGCGCGCCCTGCTGCTTCGAGGCTAGCGTGGCGGCCTTGCCGGTGAACTCCTTGTCGAAGCGGCAGAAGCGCTCCATGTCGGCCTCGATCATGGTGATCTCCTGGGTCAGCTCCGAGCCCCAGCCGCGATAGGCCTTTTCCATGCGAAGCGAGTTCATGGCGTAGGTGCCGAACAGCTTCAGCCCCAGCGGCTCGCCGGTTGCCATGAGGGCGTCGTAGATGGCCGGCAGGCCCGCCATCGGCGCGTGGATTTCCCAGCCCAGCTCACCCACATAGGACACCCGCAGCAGCCGCACGTCCTTCACCCCGGCGATGGTGGTGACGGTGCCGCGAAGCCAGCGGAGCCCGTCGTTGGACAGGTCCTGCGGGGTGTGCGGCTGAAGCACCTCGCGCGCCTTCGGGCCGGACAGCACCAGCACGCCATAGTCGTCGGTAATGTCGGTGATCGTCACCACTTCATCCTTGTGGCGGCGCCAGCGCAGCGCGTCCATGTCGTGCAGCTGGGCGGTGGCAGCGGACAGCACGTAGAAATGATCCTGCGCCAGCCGGGTGATGGTGATTTCGCTCTCGATGCGGCCATTGTCCTTGAGCAGGTGGGTCAGCACTACGCCGCCATCCTTGCCCGGCACCTTGTTGGCGCAGATGCGCTCGAGGAAGAACAGCGCATCCTTGCCCTTCACGTCGAACTTGGCAAATGTCGACAGGTCCATCAGGCCCGCTGCCTCGCGCACCGCCTTGCATTCCTGCGCTACGGCGTCAAACCAGTTGGAACGGCGGAACGAGTATTCCTCGCCCTTGCCGGAATTGTCGAACCAGCGGGCGCGCTCCCAGCCGAACACCGCCTGGAACTGTGCACCACGGTCCTTCAGCCGGTCATACAGGGTGGAAGTACGAAGCGGACGCTTGTCCATGTGCTGCTCGCCGGGGCGGTAGCAGTAGTACATGTGCTGGTAGTCGACCACCGACAGGGTGGCCACATAGTCCTTGTCGGCCCAGTTGCCGAAGCGGCGCGGGTCGAACTCGGCCATGTTGATGTCTGTGGCACCGTGCACCATCCACTGCGCCAGATACTTGCCCGCACCTGCGCCCTGGCAGATGCCGATGGAGGCGCCGTTGGCCATCCAGTAGTTGGCGGGACCGGGTGCGGGGCCGAGCAGGAAGTTGGCGTCCGGCGTGTGGGTGATGGCGCCGGAGATGACCGACTTGATGCCGGCCTTGCCAAACAGCGGCATGCGCTCGGTGGCCTTTTCCAGCCACGGCATCAGCCGGTCAAGCTCGGGCGTGATCAGCTCGCTTTCGAAGTCCCAGGCGGGCGGCATGCCGTCCCAGCATACGTGCGCGCCCTCGGTTTCGTAAGGGCCAACCAGCACGCCGTTGGTCTCCTCGCGCAGGTAGGCGTGCGAGTAGGGGTCGCGCACCACGGGCAGTTCCTTCGGCAGGTCGATCAGCTCCTGCAGCGGCTCGGTGATGATGTAGTGGTGCAGCATGTTGCAGATCGGCACGTTGTGGCCGGTCCACGCGCCCACCACGTCGGCATAGGAACCGGCCGCGTTGACCACGTGCTGGCACACGATGTTGCCCTTGTCGGTGACCACCTTCCACTCGCCGGTGGGCAGAAGTTCGATGTTGGTGACCAGCGTGCGGCGGTAGATCTCGGCGCCGCCCTTGCGCGCACCGGCTGCCATGGCGTTGGTCACGTCAGCAGGTGCGACGTGGCCATCGGTGACGGTCATGTAGCCCATCTTGACGCCGAAGGTGTCGAGGTAGGGATGATGTTCGCGGATTTCGTCCGGCCCGATCAGGTGGGCCTCATAGCCGATCAACTTCGACACGCCATAAACGCGCTTGAACCACTCGACTTCCTCGTCGGTTATCGCAAGGCGAATGCCGCCGCACCCGTGCCACGACACTGCCTCGCCGGTCAGCTCTTCCAGCTTGGGGTAGAGCAGGGTGCCTTCATGGTGGATCCTGGCGAGGTTCAGCGAGCCGACGAAGTGCGGGCACTGACCGGCTGCGTGCCATGTGGAGCCGGAGGTCAGTTCGCCCTTCTCGACCAGCACGACGTCCGTCCAGCCTTCCTGGACGAGGTGGTACAACAGGCCCACCCCCATGATGCCGCCGCCGACAATGACCACGCGTGCCGATGATTTCATTGCTCAAACCCCTTCGAAACCGCTCAGGACTGTTGAGCTGGATTGAACCTGTCTGGCGTCCGTCCCGCAAGGGTGGCTGCGACTGTTGTGGAGCGAAAAACGCCAACTGGACTCAATGCCGCCCCGGCTCGTTGAAGGCTGCTAATACCAAATCCCATTGATCAGAACCTGTGAGCCCAGTCACGCAGGCCGATGGACATGATGCGCCAGGGCTGGTCGATGAGGCTGTTCCAAGCATGGCAGCAGTGATCGACCAGGTTGTCGTAGGACGTGAACACCAGGTTGGACAGCCAGTTGTCGCGCATGAACTGCCAGATGTTCTCTACCGGGTTCAGTTCAGGGCATTTGGGTGGGAGCGGGAGCAGGGTAATGTTGGCAGGAACCTTGAGGCGCTTCGACAGGTGCCAGCCGGCCTGGTCGAGGATAACGACGGCATGAGCGCCAGGGCTGACTTCGCCAGAGATCTCGGCGAGATGCAGGTTCATGGCCTCGGTGTTGCAGGCCGGCAGGACCAGGGCAGCTCCTTTGCCCCGCTTCGGGCAGATCGCCCCGAAGATATAGGTCGAGGTCGTGCGCTGGTCCTGTGGGGCTGACGGTCTCGTGCCACGCCTGGCCCAACGCCTGGTGATCTTGTTCTTCTGGCCGATGCGGGCCTCGTCGGCGAACCAGATCTCTAGCTTGTCCCGGTGGATGCCCTTATCTTTGGCGATCGCCGCCAGGCGCGAGGGGAAACTTTTTTAAAATCCTCAATGGATCCCTCAGCCTGGGCATGATGGCGCGGCCGGGCCGACAGCTTGCGATACCCCATCGCGCGAAGCTCCCGGCTCAAGGTCTGCTTGGCAATGCTGATCCGGAACTCTTCCCAGATCCACTGACACAGGTCGACCAGGCGCCAGCGTACCACCCCATGGGCTGCCGGAACCGGCCCGCTCTCCAGCATCTGCACCAGCGCAGCCCGCTGCCTGTCGCCAAGCTTCGAGGGCTGGCCAGGCGCCTTGCGGTTGACCAGTCCATCCGGCCCCTCGGCATTGAACCTCACCACCCAGTCCCGCACGATCTGCAGCGTCACGCCACCAAGCTCAGCGGCCTGTGTCCGTGTTGCTCCATCATAGATCGCCGCCAATGCCAGCAGCCGCCGGGTTTGGGCTGCATCTTTCGACTGTCGGGCAATCGCCCTCAATCTGGTCGCATCAAAATCTGAACGCAGAGCTATCGCCATGACAAACCTCCTTCGTTTGCCATGCTGAATCACGCTGCAGCTGATTTGAAAACCCTCAAACGAGTCAGGACCTCAGAGACTTGGTATAAACTGTTGATGAACAGTTTCTGCCAGCGGCCAGTTGCTGGTGACCTGGCACCAGACAACCAAAGGCGCGCCAACCAACGGTTGACGCGCCCTTACTCTCCCCCGGCTACGTCTGGAAGCCTACTTCACTGTGATGGTGATCTTCTCGGACATCACGGGCGGGTTGTGCGGAATGTGTGTCCAGTCGCCCAGCACCAGTTGCAGGGTATGGGTGCCTGCGGGCAGTTCCTTGGTGATCTCGGTCTGTCCCTTGCCGAAGTGAATATGCTGGTCATCGGCAGGGATGGGTTCGTTCAGTTCCTCGCCCTCGATGGTTTCATTGATGATCAGGTGGTGGTGGCCCGTGTGCTCGGCTTCAGTGCCGGCCGGTGCCACGCCCATGCCCTTCAGGCCGAACTTGATGTTGACAGGGTTGGAAACGGTGTCTCCATCCTTCAGGTTGATGAAATAGACGGCGGCACCTTCGGGCGCTGGTGTTTCGCCCGCCATGGCATCGCCCGAGAACACAATTGTGAGACCAAGGGTTGCAGTGACGATCAGGTTCTTCATAATTTTCCTCCAGTGCTTGGGACGTACCTGAGACACGGTACTGACATCATAAACACACTGGGCCGGCGTTTTATTCGGTGGCGGGCGAAATAAATTGAACGACCAAACGAGTTTCTCCGCGCTACTGGAGGCGCAATTGCCCGCACTTTGGCGCTTTGCGGTGGTGCTTTCACGCAATCGTGATCTGGCCCAGGAGCTCGTGCAGGCTACCGCAGTGCGGGCGCTGGAGAAATCTGACCTGTATGCGCCCGGCACCCGGCTGGACCGCTGGCTGATGAGCGTGATGATGAATGTCTGGCGCAACGACCTGCGGGCCCGGCGGGTACGCACCGGGGCCGGCGTGGTTGATGCGGAAAATGTTCTGGTGCTTGATGGCGCGGCTCAGATCGAAACGAACATTTATGCCTCACAAGTGTTGAATGCAGTAGCGCAGCTTCCCGAGGCCCAGCGCGAGACGGTGCTGATGGTCTATCTTGAAGGGTGGAGCTACCGGGAGGCAGCGGACGCACTGGGCATACCGGTCGGAACCGTCATGAGCCGGTTGGCCGCAGCCCGCGAGAAGCTGTCCACCTTGAATGGTGAGTTCCTCCGGCATTGGAAAGCGCAAGGCATGACGACTGACGAGATATTGACAGCCTATCTTGACGGCGAGCTGGACAGACAGCAAGCCGATGCCCTGCGCTTGCGATTGCGCCAGGATTTAGGTCTTGCCGCCCGGTTGGCGGCCCTCCAGCTTGACTTGAAAGAACTGCGCAGCAGCTATCGTGCGCTGAGTGATGATGCTCCCCTTGACGTGTTGAAACAGGCCATCAGTGCTGGTGCTGCACCAGCCGGATTGCCAGACAAGATTTCGGCTGCAGGCCAGCCGACGCGCCGCAGCATGATCATGGCGGCATGTGTTGCGTGCATGATGGTAGGCGCGGGCGGTGGTGCTGCAAGCTTGCTGTTGCTTCCAAAGAAGAAGTCGTGGCGCCAGGCTGTGGCCGAGTATCAGGTGCTTTACGCGCCTGAAACGCTGACCTGGAACCAGACGGCAGACGGCGAGGTTGCCGCTACCTTGCTGCGGATTTCCCAGCGAATTGGCCTGACGCTTCGCTTGCAAGACCTGCAAGTCGCCCAGGCCGAGTTCCGCCGCGGGCAGTTGCTTGATTTTGAGGGGAAGCCGCTGGTGCAGCTGGCATATCTGCACGGCAACCAGGTGCCGGTGGCGTTTTGCATGATCCGTGACGGTGCGCCTGACCAGGGTTTCGAGACCGAGAGTCGTGAAGGGCTGCCCATCGTGCATTGGTCGCGACAGGGCGTCAGCTTCATGGTCATCGGACAGATGCGTGAAGCCGGCCTGATGGAGATGGCAAGTACTCTGGGCGAAAGAATCTAGCCCGCTCAAGCCAGGTGCGTCAGCAGCCAGAACATGACAGGAGCCAGCAGAGCTGCCGCTGGCACCGTGATAATCCACGCCGCCTTGAGGAGTTGCACCGCTGGTGCTCCCGCCCGTGTAGGCGGCGGCGAGAACGCCGGTACATGCGAGGAAAACCAGCGCAATGCCGGGTGCCGCAAACCACCCGGGTCTGCGCACTTATGCCCGTCTATTTCGGGTCGGCCCTGAACGCGCCTTCAACGTCGAGCTGGCTGATCAGCTTCTTCAGACCGGGTTCGCTGGCCTTGTCCATGGCCTCGGCAAGCGGCATCCATTGCACCTTGCGCTTGCCCTTTTCCGGATACTTGCCAAGCTGTTCAGGATCTTTCAGCAGGAACACCTCTAGCCGCACGCTCAGTTCAAGCCCGGGTTTGACCCCCTTGGCCGCGATGAAGCTGCCGCAGGCGCGCGGGCTGATGGTGCCACGCAAGCCTGCCTCCTCGAATGCCTCGCGCGCAGCCGCCTCTGCGTGAGTGAGTTTCTTTTCGGGCCACCCCTTGGGCAGGATCCAGCGCCCGGTGCCGCGCGAGGTGACCATGCAGACCTCGACATCGCCCTCGCGCAGGCGCCAGGGCAGGGCAGCCACTTGCAACAGCTCGTTGCGCGCGTTGAACGTGCGCATGACCTTGAACAGCCAGTTCTGCTTGATCAGCATCTGCTTGTCTGTCGCCCGCTTCATTTCTGGATCAATGAATTAAAGATGGGGGTTGCCTCGCCAAATGTCACATATGGTATCGACTGAATATGATTCGCACATGACGCTTTCGTAACGATGGCGGCCTGCGCATACTTCCTGATGACAAAACGCATTGGCGCAAATGCGGGTCCCGCGCTACAGTCCATTCCCATGAACCTGCGCCCCAACATCAAGACCGGTTTTTCGGTCTGCCCGCATGACTGCCCGTCGCAATGCGCGCTGGAGGTGGAGGTGCTTGACGCCTACACCATCGGCCGGGTGCGCGGTGCGAAGGACAACAGCTACACCGCCGGCGTGATCTGCGAAAAGGTGGGCCGCTATGCAGAGCGCGTGCATCACCCGGACCGGTTGTTGCATCCGCTGAAGCGCAAGGGCTCGCGCGGGTCCGGCGAGTGGCAGCAGATCTCGTGGGATGACGCGCTGGACGAACTCGCCGGCGCCATGCTCAAGGCGGAAGAGCGCCATGGCCCTGAAGCCGTGTGGCCGTATTACTACGCCGGCACCATGGGGCTGGTGATGCGCGACGGCATCAACCGGCTGCGCCACGTGAAGGGCTATTCCGGCATGTATGACACGTTCTGCGTGTCGCTGCCGTGGACCGGCTACCTCGCCGGGACCGGCCGGCTGGGCGGGGTTGATCCGCGCGAGATGCGAATGTCCGACCTGATCGTGATCTGGGGCACCAACCCGGTCAACACGCAGGTCAACGTGATGACCCACGCCACCGCCGCCCGCAAGGAACGCGGCGCCAAACTGGCTGTCATCGACATCTACGAAACCGGCACCGTCAAGCAGGCCGACCATGGCTACATCATCCGCCCCGGCACCGACGGCGCGCTGGCCTGCGCCATCATGCACGTGGCGTTTCGTGATGGCCACGCCGACCGCGAATACATGTCCCGGTTCACTGATGATCCGGCAGGTCTCGAAGCCCACCTGAAGGACCGCACGCCCGAATGGGCCAGTGCCATCACCGGGCTGGCCGTTGAGCGCATCGAGCATCTGGCAATGCTGATCGGCACCACGCAACGCACCTATTTCCGGCTGGGTTACGGCTTTGCCCGCCAGCGCAATGGCGCGGCCAACATGCACGCCGTCACCTCCATTCCCGCCGTCATGGGCCACTGGCGCCACGAAGGCGGTGGCGCGTTGCACTCCAATTCCGGCATCTATCGCTGGAACAAGACCATGATCGAGGGCCTCGACGTGTTCGATCCAGAGGTCCGGATGCTCGACCAGTCGCGAATCGGCGCGGTGTTGTGCGGTGACAGGTACGACCTGGGCGACGGCCCGCCGGTTACGGTACTGTTCACCCAGAACACCAACCCGGTGTCGGTTGCCCCTGACCAGACCCGGGTGAAACAGGGTTTTGCCCGTGACGACCTGTTCATCTGTGTGCACGAGCAGTTCATGACCGAAACGGCGGCGCTGGCCGACATCGTGCTGCCGGCCACCCAGTTTCTCGAACATGACGACCTGTACCAGGGTGGCGGCCACCAGCACATCATGCTGGGGCCGAAGCTGATTGAGGCACCGGGCGAGTGCCGGTCCAACCATGACGTGATCAGCGATCTGGCGAAGCGCGTGGGCGCGCAGCACGAGGGCTTCGGCATGAGCCCGCGCGAACTGATCGACTGGACGATGGTCAACTCCGGCCGCGCCGGCCTTGCCGAGCTTGAGCAGCTCAAGTGGATCGACGTGCAGCCCTCGTTCGAGGACTCGCACTTCATCGGCGGCTTCGGCCACAAGGACGGCAAGTACCGCTTTGCAGCCCGCTGGCACGAGGCGAAGCACAAGAAGCATACCGGCACCATGGGTCCGGTCAAGGCCATGCCATCCTTCCCCGATCATTGGGCGGTCATCCAGGAAGCAGACGAGACACACCCGTTCCGGCTGGCAACCAGCCCGGCGCGCACCTTCCTCAACTCGTCGTTCAACGAAACGCCGTCGTCGATGAAGCGCGAGGGCCGCCCGCAGGTGCAGATGCACCCCGGCGACATGGAGGCTCATGCGCTGGCTGAGGGCCAGAAGGTGGTGATTGGCAATGAGCTGGGGCAGGTGCGCCTGCACGTCACCGCCAATGCCAGCCTGCAGCGCGGCGTTCTGATTTCCGAAGGCATCTTCCCCAATCATGCCTTCGAGGATGGCTGCGGCATCAACACGCTGGTGGGGGCAGACCAGCCTGCACCGGTGGGTGGCGGGTGCTTCCACGACATCCACTGCTGGATCAGGGCGGCGTGATTGTGGCCATGTGACCTTGAGTCAGTTTGGCGTTGACTCATCCTGTCAGGACGAGTCCGCAAGCCCTTGAAAAGAATCGTTTCCTGTTTCGGAGAATCGCAACATCATTTGGCATCTGAGCGGTCGCGCTCTTGCGTCAATCTGGCGCAAGATCTTGAAACAGAGACGTTAAATCACCATGTCCATGCAACCGAAGATGCCGTTCGCCGTTGAGGGCACCGTGAGTTGCGTTTCTGCGTTGTGTGAAACAAACATGGAAACCCGTCCCATGAACCGCTCGATTACAGGCCGGCTGATGCTGATGGCGTTCTGCCTGGCACTGGCATGTGTGGCTGTGCCGGTCGTGGTGCTTGCTGGCTAGGTTTACCTCGCCGCCGCGGTCCCGGCCAGGCCGGGGTAGAATTCGTCCATCATCCGCTGATTGTAGGCAACCAGGTTGGGGTGAGCGCGCGCACTTGCAAGCAATTCACTGTCGAACACCGGGCACATGGCCTGCGCTGCAAAGGCAAACGCCGTCGCATCGGCCCCGCACGCACGTTCACCCATCAGGTATTTGTTGTTGCCCAGTATACCCGCCAGCGACGTGAGCGCCATGGCGCCAAGCTGGCAGATTTCGGCGCGGCTGTGCCGGCCCATGCCGTGGCCCCACAGGTTGCGCTTCACCTCGCGCCGGATCATCGGCACCGCCACCAGCCTGACAGGCTTGGGGATTGCATCAAAGAACCCGCGCGGACCGCGGTCGAAGTTCTCGGCTATCATCCAGCGTTCGTACATGATGGCCCAGTAGAGGTTGTCCTCCAGCATTTTCTCCACCGCAAAGGCAATACCGCGCTGGCGCGCGTCGAGCCCCTCGTCGAAGTCGATGCCGTACTTTCGCTCGAGGTGCCGGCGGATGAAGGTCGAGTCGGGGATTGCCTCGCCATTGTCGAGCAGCACCGGAAACTTCTTCTTCGGTGCCCTGGTCACGTCGCCGGGCTCAGCCCGGTAGTCGAGACCGGACAGCTTCATCAGCATGTCGCCCTTCATGGCAAACGGGCTGGGGTCCGGCAGGCCGAAGGCGGGTCCGAAAACATGAAGTACCAGAGACATGGAGCTGCTCCTTCTCCTCGCGTGTATGTCCAGTCCGGCGCAAGATGTTCATGCCCGGTTGACGGCAGTGTGACCGTGATCAGTCGAATGCCGCAAGAGACAGCCGCGCAGCTGCATCGTCAGCAAACACGGTGCGGCCGTCCTTCATGGAAATGCGGCCTTCTGCCAGCGCCTGCAGCACGGCGGGGTAGAGCCGGTGCTCGACCGCCAGTACCCGTGCTGCCAACTTGTCCGCATCGTCGCCCGGCAGCACCGGCACCACGCCTTGCGCGATGATTGCCCCGCCATCCAGCTCTTCCGACACGAAATGCACCGAGCAGCCGTGCACGCGAACGCCTGCCTGCAGGACCTGTTCGTGGGTGTCGACGCCCTTGAACAGCGGCAGCAGCGACGGGTGGATGTTGACCATGCGGCCCGCCCACTTGCCGATGAACCCGCCCGTCATGATGCGCATGAAGCCTGCGCAGGCGACGAGGTCGCAGCCATGCGCAATCAATGCTTCGTGCATCGCGGCATCCAGCGCCTCGCGGCTGCCGAGCTGCTTGTGATCGAGCGCCACCGTGGCAATGCCGTGAGACGCAGCGGTTTCCAGCCCCCTGGCGTCCGGCCGGTTGGAGATGACGCAAGCCACCTCGTAGGCGCATCCGGCCGTGGAGGCGTGGGCAATCAGCGAGGCCATGTTGGAGCCGCGGCCCGAAATCAGGATGCCGGCGCGCTTGCGTGCCATGTCAGGCGGCACTGCCATAGCGCAGCTTGCCGGAGTACTTCACCCGCGCCTGCCGGCCAGAGCGTTCGATGATCTCGCCCAGCCGCACCACTTCCTCTCCTTCGCCGGCCAGCGTCAGCATGATGTCGTCTGCCTGGGCAGCTTCCGCCACCACGATCATGCCAATGCCGCAGTTGAAGGTGCGCAGCATTTCCTTGTGGTCGATGCCCCCCTCGGCCGCCAGCCAGCCGAACACGGCAGGAGCTTCGTAGGTGGCAAGGTCGATGGCCGCGGCACAGCCGTCCGGCAACACCCGCGGAATGTTCTCGGTGAAGCCGCCGCCGGTGATGTGGGCGAGCGCCTTGACGCCCTTGTGCGCGCGAATGGCAGCCAGCACGGATTTCACGTAGATGCGGGTGGGCGTGATCAGCGCCTCGCCCAGCGTGCGCGAGCTGTCGAACGGTGCCTTGTCGCTGTAGCTGACCCCCGATACCTCGACGATCTTGCGGATCAGCGAATAGCCGTTGGAGTGCGGCCCGGACGAGGCCAGCCCGAGGATCACATCGCCCGGCTTGATGGTCTTTTTCGGCAGGATGGACCGGCGTTCCACGGCACCGACGGCAAAGCCCGCAAGGTCATAGTCCTCGCCGTGATACATGCCCGGCATTTCTGCTGTCTCGCCGCCGATCAGCGCACAGCCTGCCTGGCGGCAGCCGTCTGCGATACCGGCAATCACGTCGCGCGCCACGCCCACGTCCAGCTTGCCGGTGGCATAGTAGTCGAGGAAGAACAGCGGTTCGGCACCTTGCACCACCAGGTCGTTGACCGACATGGCAACGAGGTCGATGCCGACGCCTGTATGGATGCCGGTTTCGATGGCGACCCGCAGCTTGGTGCCAACGCCGTCATTTGCGGCCACCAGCACCGGGTCCTTGAAGCCGCATTTCTTCAGGTCGAACAGCCCGCCAAACCCGCCCAGCGACGGGCTGGACCCCTTGCGGCGCGTAGACGCGGCCAGCGGCTTGATGGCATCGACAAGCGCATTGCCTGCATCGATGTCGACGCCCGCCTGGGAGTAGGTCAGTCCGTTGCCGCTTTTCGCCATGATCGTGTCCTGCCATCTGGTTGCCGTACTTATTGGTTTAACGACGGGCATGGACGCAAGGAAAATCCTCGGTTGATGCCGGGGTTTGTCCACGATAAGGCTTTGTCCGTAAGGTGAAGCCTGCCGATTGCGGGCAACCCCGGGGGAATGGCGTCTTTGGTGGCAAAACTCAAATCTGCGCGGCACACGGCGATGATGCTTGCGCGCGCAATGGCGGCAGGGCTCGTGCTGGTGCTTTTGAGCATGCAAGCCGGGCCGCTCGATGCCCGGGAAAACCCGCTCTACACCATTCCCGGCGTTGCCGTGGACGTGTCCGCTGAAACCGCAGCCGATGCCAAGAAGCAGGCCATAACAGACGCCAACGTGAAGGCGTTCTCGCTACTCGCCCAGCGGGTCGGCGCGGACGAGGCAACGCTTGGCGAGATCGCGAAAATTGAAGCCAGGCACATCAACGCCATGCTCAATTCGCTGTCCATCGAGGAAGAACGCACGGGGCCGGGCCGCTACATCGCCAAGCTGACCGTACGGTTCCTGCCGGCGAAGGCCAAGGACCTGCTCAACCGGCTAGGCCTGCAGTACTCCGAAAAGCTGGCGCGGAAGTCGGTGGTGATCCCGCTGTGGAAGGCGCCTGACGGCACCTGGCAGTTGTGGGAGGAAAACCCGTGGCGCCAGGCGTGGCTGGACCTGCGCGCGGAAAATTCGATGGTGCCTGTCATCGTGCCGCTGGGTGATCTGACCGATACCGGCCTGCTGAGCGCCGAGCAGGCAGCCGCGGGCGACCAGGGTTCGCTCGAAGCGCTCAGGCTGCGCTACGAGGCCGATGCCATCCTGATCGCCATGGCGCAACCACTTGGCGAGGATTCGGTGCAAGCTGTCATGACCGGCGACAGCCCGGTCGGTAAGCTGGGCTTCGACAAGTCCTATGCAGCTGAAAATGGCGGAGGCGTACCCGAGGCGGCAGGCCTTGCCGCAAGCCGCTTCCACCAGGTCATGGAACAGCGCTGGAAGAAGATGAACGAGGCCCGGCCCATCACCCGGGCCTTGCCGATTTCAACCTTGCCGGTGGCCGTCACCTTCTACAGCAACGACGAGTGGGCAGCGCTGCGCAGCCGCATCCTGTCCACCCCCGGCGTCACCGGCGTTGACATCTCGACCATTTCGCAAGGAGGGGCTATCGTGCAGCTCTCCTTTGTGAGTGCGTTCGAGCAGTTGCGCCAGTCTCTCTGGCAAAGCGGTCTGGCGCTGCAGAATGTTGGCGGGACATGGGTTTTGCAAACCAACTAGTGAACGCCGGCTTCAAGGCACGGCAGGCAAAGGGTGCAGGGGCTGCGCCATGACGCTGCCGAACTTCATCACCATCGCGCGCATCTTCATGGTGCCGGCCATCGTGTGGCTGCTGTTCAAGCAGGCCTACGGACCCGCACTGGTGCTGTTCGTGCTGGCGGGGCTGTCGGATGCGCTGGACGGTTTCGTGGCCAAGCAGTTCGGCCTGCGTTCCGAACTGGGCGCCTATCTCGATCCGCTGGCCGACAAGGTGATGCTTGTGGCGATCTATGTGGTGCTGGGTATCTTCGAGCACTTGCCGATCTGGCTGGTGATTGCCGTGGTGAGCCGCGATGTTGCCATCGTGGGGGCGGTGCTGCTGTCGTGGCTGCTCGGCCGGCCGGTGGAAATGGTGCCGCACATCGTGTCCAAGGCCAACACGGTCATGCAGATCATCCTGGTCTGCCTTGTGCTGGCAGAGCTGGCGTTCCACATCATACCGGACTACCTGCTGGCCGTGGCGGTGGTTCTGACCGGTGTGCTGACGGCGCTGTCCCTTGCGGTCTATCTGCGCGACTGGCTACAACACATGAACCACACGACTGGTGGCGGTAGCGCCCCTGGCGGCCGCAAGCCGGACCAGGGCAACTGAACTGGAACACGCATCGATGAGCATTCAACGGCAGATACTGAGCTGGCTTGCCGTGCTGGCCTTCATCATCGGCTTCATGTGGCTGTTCTCCGGCATCATGCTGCCGTTCATCGCCGGCATCGTGCTGGCATACTTTCTCGATCCCGTAGCTGACTGGCTGGAGCGGCGTGGACTGCCGCGGCTGGCCGCCACGCTGATCATCGTGCTGACCAGCCTGCTGGTGGTCATCCTGGCTTTCATCCTGCTGGTGCCGCTGCTGTCCGACCAGTTGGGCAGCTACGTTGCCCGCCTTCCGAAGGACCTCACCACGCTGGCGAACCTGTTCAACGAGAATGCGCCGTCATGGCTCAAGAAGGCTGTGATGCAGACGGAATCGGCCTTGCCCCAGTCGACCGGCGAGATTGCCAGCAAGGCGCTTGAATGGGGCGGAAACATTTTCCAGTCGCTGATGAGCGGTGCCAACGTGCTGTTCAACACCCTGTCGCTGCTGGTCATCACGCCGCTGGTCACGTTCTACATGCTCAACGACTGGGACAAGATGATCGCGCGGATCGATGGCTGGATCCCGCGCGACCACGTAGACACCGTGCGTTCCATCGCGCGCGACATCGACGCGGCCATGGCAGGCTTCATTCGCGGGCAGGGCACCTTGTGCCTGATCCTGGGCACGTTCTATGCGGTGGCGCTGATCGCGGCAGGGCTGAACTTCGGCCTGATCATCGGGCTGACGGCGGGCCTGTTGTCGTTCGTGCCCTATTTCGGCGCAGCGGTGGGCGGCATCCTGGCCATCTCCACTGCGACGGTGCAGTTCTGGCCGGACTGGGTGCAGATCCTGATCATCGCGGCCATCTTTGCTGCGGGCCAGTTCGTGGAGGGCAATTTCCTGCAGCCCAAGCTGGTTGGCGGGTCCATTGGCGTGCATCCGGTATGGCTGATGTTTGCGCTACTGGCCTTCGGTTACCTGTTCGGCTTTGCCGGCATCCTGCTGGCGGTGCCGATGGCCGCCGCCATCGGGGTGTTGTCGCGGTTCCTGCTCAACCAGTATCTTAACTCGTCGCTGTATCGCCCCCATGCCAAAAAGCCCGCCGGCCCCACCGATGGCCCGGCCGCCTGATCAATGAACCAGGGGTCCGAACGCCAGCTTGCCCTCGACCTGCCGCACCGCGTCGCAACGGGCCGCGAGGATTTTCTCGTCTCGACCGCCAACGAGGCCGCCGTGGCCGCCGTCGACCGGTGGCCTGAATGGCAGTCTCCGGTGCTGGTGCTGGTGGGCGCGCCTGGCACCGGCAAAAGCCATCTGGCTGATGTCTGGCGCGGCCGCTCCGGTGCTGCCATCACCACGGCCGCGACCCTGACGCGTGATGCCGTGCCGGTGCTGATGCAGGCAGGTGCCGTGGTGGTCGAGGATGCACCGGGTGCCGCGCTGGACGAGGTGGCGCTGTTCCACCTGATCAACATGGCGCGCGAAGGCGGTGGCAGCATCCTCATCACCTCGCACCGGTTTCCAGCACAGTGGGGAGTGGAACTGCCCGACCTGGTCTCACGGCTGAAGGCCGCGCAGGTGGCTGAACTGGGCGACCCCGATGATGCACTGTTGCGCGGCGTCCTGGTGAAGCTGTTCGCCGACCGGCAGCTGCAGGTGGGCGAGGCGGTGATCTCGTACATGATCATGCGCATGGAACGCTCGCTCGATGCGGCGCGCTCGCTGGTGGCCCTCATCGATGACGCAGCCCTTGCGCAACGGGCCGACATCAACCGCGCGTTCGTGGCGCGCATCATGCAGCAGCAATCGGAGCCAGGCCTGTTCGACGGCGACTGACCATGCGCAAGGCCCCGCCACACTTTGGGACGTTGTCATAGTTATGTTATGTTGCACCGCCAAAAGCATGTTTTAATTGGCACTTGTCGCCAAATCTCACCTGAACGGGAGCGGCCTAGTTGAACATCGAGACGACGTCAAATGCCGAGCTGGCACGCGCCATGAGCGAGGCTGAAGACCATTTGGACGGTGCAGCACTGGCCACTTCGCCCAAGCGCTTCTTCAACCGCGAACTGAGCTGGCTCGGCTTCAACTACCGGGTGCTGATGGAGGCGCGGAACACCAACCATCCGCTGTTTGAACGGCTGCGGTTCCTGTCCATCTCTGGCAACAACCTCGATGAATTCTTCATGGTTCGCGTGGCCGGCCTGGCAGCGCAGATCCGCGAGCACGTGTCCGGTATTTCGCAGGACGGCCTGACGGCGCCCGAGCAGCTTGCCAGCGTGCGCAAGGCCGCGCACGACCTGATGGGCGAGCAGGACCAGCGCTGGCTGGCACTGTTGCAGGAACTCAAGGACAACGGCGTCGAGCTGGTCCCCAATTCCGCCCTCAGTGAAACCGATTGTGTCTGGCTGGACGAACGCTTCCACGAACAGGTGCTGCTGGTGCTGACGCCGATGGCCATCGACCCGGCCCACCCGTTCCCGTTCGTGCCCAACCGCGGCCTGATGGTGGCCCTGCAGCTGACCCGCAAGGGCGATGGCGAGCGCATGAACGCCATCGTGCAGGTGCCGCAGCAGATCGAGCGCTTTACCCGGTTGCCGGACGGCACCGAGGGAGCGACCCCGACTGCCCGCTTCATCAAGATCGAGGACATGATCGCGCACTTCGTGCCGCGGATGTTTCCGGGCTATGTCAAGGAAGGCCGTGGGGTGTTCCGGGTGCTGCGCGACAGCGATATCGAGGTCGAGGAAGAAGCCGAAGACCTGATGCGCTATTTCGAGCGCGCCCTGAAGCGCCGCCGCCGGGGCACCGTGGTCAGGCTCGAGGTCGATGGTGAATGCCCTGAGGAGCTGCTCAATTTCATCGCCCGCGAAACCGGCGCCGACGATGAAAGCGTGGTGCGCTGCAACGGTGTTGTTGGCTATGCCGATACCTCGCAGATGATCATCGATGAGCGGCCGGATCTTAAATTCCCGCCCTACAATCCGCGCTTTCCCGAGCGCATCCGCGATCATGGCGGCGACTGCTTTGCCGCCATCCGCCAGAAGGACATCATCGTCCATCACCCCTACGAATCGTTCGATGTGGTGGTGCAGTTCGTGCGTCAGGCCGCCAAGGACCCTGACGTCGTCGCCATCAAGCAGACCCTCTACCGTACCTCCAACCAGAGCCCCATCGTGGAAGCCCTGATCATGGCGGCCGAGGCCGGCAAGTCTGTCATGGCGGTGGTGGAACTGAAGGCCCGCTTCGACGAGGAAAAGAACATCCAGTGGGCGCGCAACCTCGAACGCGCCGGCGTGCAGGTGGTGTTCGGCTTCGTCGAGCTGAAAACCCATGCCAAGGCATCGATGGTGGTGCGCCGCGAAGGCGGGCACCTGCGCACCTACGTGCACTACGGCACCGGCAACTATCACCCGATTACCGCGCGCATCTATACCGACCTGTCGTTCTTCACCTGTGACCCGGCGTTGTGCCGCGACGCGGCAAGGCTGTTCAACTATGTGTCCAGCTATGCGGAACCTGCCGAACTGGAACGCATTGCGTTGTCGCCGCTCAACCTGTCCAAGCGCATCATCCGGCATGTCAACGAGGAGATCGAACATGCCCGCGCCGGCCGGCCGGCTGCGATCTGGGCCAAGCTGAATTCGCTGGTCGACCCCGAAATCATCGATGCGCTGTACGAGGCGAGCCGGGCAGGGGTGCAGATCGACCTGGTCATACGCGGCATCTGCTGCCTGCGCCCCGGCGTGCCGGGCCTGTCGGACAATATCCGGGTCCGGTCCATCATCGGCCGGTTCCTGGAGCATTCGCGCATCGTGTGCTTCGGCAATGGCGAGGGCCTGCCCAGCAAGAAGGCGCGGGTCTACATATCCTCTGCCGACTGGATGCCACGCAACCTGCATCGCCGCGTCGAGCAGCTGATTCCGGTTGATACCCCAACGGTCCATCAACAGGTGCTGTTCCAGATCATGGTCGCCAACCTGAAGGACAACCAGCAAAGCTGGATGCTGATGCCGGATGGCACCTCGCAACGCGTCGCGGTGCGCCCCGACGAAGAGCCATTCAACGCCCACGACTACTTTATGAACAACCCATCGCTGTCTGGACGCGGAAGTTCTTTGAAAGAAAGCCTTCCGCCTGCTATTGCGGGACAAAAGAGAAAGACGGCCGGGAAGGGTTAGACGGCAATTCCCGGAATGAATGAATGACGAAGGCGGGCTACCACTGTTAAATCCGGCCAGAAGACTGGACAAGATCACTGGCGCCAAACCAGTGGCTGTTGTCGACATCGGATCGAACTCGGTCCGAATGGTGGTGTATGACGGCCTGCGCCGGGCACCATCGCCGATGTTCAATGAAAAGGTGTTGTGCGGGCTTGGCCGCGGCGTTGCCGAGACCGGTGCGCTGGATCCGGCCGCAGCAGACCGTGCGCTGCTGGCACTGCGCAGGTTTCGGGCGCTCATCGTGCAGATGCAGGTGGAGCGGGTGTTTGCCGTCGCCACCGCCGCCGTGCGCGAGGCCAGCAACGGCAAGGCCTTCATCACCAGGGCAGAGCAACTGCTGAAGACCGATGTCGCGGTGCTGACGGGCAAGCAGGAGGCCCGGCACGCGGCATTCGGCGTGCTGTCAGGTATTCCGGACGCAGATGGCATCGTTGGCGACCTTGGTGGCGGCAGCCTCGAACTGGTGGATGTGAAGGCCGGCAAGCTGCGCGATGGCGTGACGCTGCCGCTCGGCCCGTTGCGCATCGCCGGTGAGGTCGGCTCCGGTGACCAGCAGGCCGCACGCGACTACATTGACGTCCAGCTCGACAAGGCGCCCTTGCTGGCCAACCTCTCGGGTCGCACGTTCTATGGCGTTGGCGGTGCCTGGCGTAACCTTGCGCGCCTGCACATGGCGCAGACGCATTATCCGCTGACCATCGTGCAGGGCTACACGCTTGACCGGTCCACCGCGCTGTCGCTGGCAGATTTCGTGTCGCAACTTGCGCCGGATACGTTGAAGGGCATCGAGTCCGTCTCCCGCAGCCGTGCTGAAACCATGCCGATGGCAGCGCTGGTGCTGGAGCGCATCCTCGCCCGCAGCCAGCCCCGGCAGGTGACAACGTCCGTCTATGGCGTGCGCGAAGGCCTGCTGTTTGCCGAACTGAAAAAGCGTGTCCGCGACAGCGACCCGCTGCTCAATGCCTGCTGGGATTTCGCCCGCCGCTATGCCCGCTCGCCTAACCACGAGCTGGAGCTGTGCAGCTGGACCGACGGGCTGTTCAACCGCAGCCGCATGGTTGAGGCTCCGGCAGACGTGCGGTTGCGCCATGCTGCGTGCATGCTGGCCGACATTTCCTGGCGGGCAAACCCCGACTACCGCTCGGGCCGCGCGCTGACCATCATCTCGCAAGCCTCCATGGTGGGCGTGGACCATCCGGGCCGCATATTCCTGGCGCTGGCGGTGTACTTCCGCTACCAGGGCGTCAACGCCCGCAATGCGCCGCGCGAGTTCACCGACATGATCAGCGAAGACGCACTGGAGCGCGCCCGCATCCTGGCCGGTGCCATGCGGCTGGCCTATGTGCTCACCGGCGCGATGACCGGCCTGCTGCCGAACATACCGCTGTTCGTCGAGGAAAAGACGCTGGTGCTGCAATTGCCGAAGAAGCTGGCTGATCTTTACGGGGAGTCCGTGCAGAAGCGGTTCACCCAGCTCGCCGGGGTAATGGGGCTGGTCGCGGAGATCCGGCGCTGACGTCTACGCCTTGAAGATGTCTGGCCGGCCGTTGCGGATGCCGATGGCCAGTTCGCCCTTCTTCAGCCCCATGGCAATGTCGCCAAACAGTTCACGCCGCCAACCCTGCATGATCGAAAGGTGATCGCCGCCATTGCCGGCCATGTCCTCAATGTCGGAGGCATTGGCAATCAGGCGGGGCGCGATGTTCTCGCGCTCGGCCACCACCTTCAGGCCAAGCTTGAGGATGTCGGCGATGGCAGAGGCGCCTTCCGGCTGGGGTCCGCGATGCGGCTCCTGCTCGGGCAGGTCCTCCGGTTTCATCTCGATGCCACGCCGGATGGCGGCGAGGATTTCGTCGCCCAGCCCGCCATCGGCGAGACCGCGGGGCAGGGCACGCAGCTTGGACAGGGCCTGCTTGTCCTTCGGCATCTGCTGGGCGATCTCGGCGATGGCGTCGTCCTTGATGATGCGCTGGCGCGGCATGTTCCTCGACTGGGCGCGCTCTTCGCGCCACCGCGACACCGACACGGCAATGCCCAGCTGGCGGTCATTGCGGGGCCGGAATTTCAGCCGCTTCCAGGCATCGTCCGGGTTGGAGATATAGGTATCGGCCGAACTGATGACCGCCATCTCCTCGCTCAGCCAAGGCAGCCGGCCGTTTTCTTCCAGCATGTCGTGCAGCTTTTCGTAGACCACACGCAGGTGCGTCACGTCGGACAGGGCATACTTCAGCTGCTTTTCACTCAGCGGACGGTGCGACCAGTCGGTGAACCTTGATGACTTGTCGACCTCTTCACCGGCCAGCTTGCGCACCAGCGCCTCGTACCCGACCTGGTCGCCGAACCCGCACACCATGGCAGCAACCTGCGTATCGAACAGCGGCTTCGGCGTCTGGCCGGTCGCGGCCACGAAAATCTCGACGTCCTGGCGCGCGGCGTGAAACACCTTCAGCACGTTCTCGTCAGCCATCAGCTTGTAGAACGCAGAAAGGTCCAGGCCGTCGGCCATCGGGTCGATGATGGCTTCTTCGTCAGCGCCGGCAATCTGGATCAGGCACAGGATTGGCCAGAAGGTATGCTCGCGCATGAACTCCGTATCGACAGTGACATACCTGTCGCCAGCGAGGCGCGAACACAGGTTTTCCAGGGCGGGTGTGGTGGTGATTATTTGCATGATGGGAGGCTAAAGACACCAGTGCGGTCATTATTTCAAGTCTGACCTGTCCGGCAAGATGGAACCGGCCCGGCCCTGAGCCGTTTACATGCAACGTAATCAGGAAAGGCAGTGATGAAAATGGCCGATAGAAAGATCGAAACACACACAGAACGCGAACGGCTCGCAGATCCCCGCGTTGACTCCAGAGCCGGCGGAACGGGCTGGATCGTTATTGCGGTGATCGCCGTCGCCCTGGCAATCATCGCGTATTACGTCATGACTGACAACAACGACACAGCCACCGTGCCAGCCACCAACGAGCCGGCAGTGACCCAGCCGGCTGATCCGGCAACGCCGACAACCTCCGGCACGACAGAGCCTGAGCCTGTGCCCGCGCCGGACAATGCTGCTCCTGCCCAGGACGCCACGCCGGCACCGGAAGCAACCCCGGTTCCCGGTACTGACCCGGCACCTGGCACAGAGCCCGCACCTGGCACAGAGCCGGCACCGGGTACTGAACCCGCACCGGCACCTGCTCCGGCACAGTAACCGGCGCGCGATAACCACTGATCCAACCCTGCAGCCGCGACAATCGTGACTGCAGGGTTGACCCGTGTCCTGACCCAGCGGTCAGTCCGGCTTCTTTCCAGTACGGCCGGACGAGCGCTGGTGCGCCAGCTTGTACATGAACGGCGAGGTGCGAAGCAGGTTGGCGTAACGTTTCTTGGCCTTCATGTCCGGTGTGGCGCGCACCGCCATGCGCCACAGCGTGACGGCCACGAACACCAGGTGAACGAGGCTGGTATAGGTAAAGAAGAATTGTGTGCCGAACAGTTTCAGCACCTGCGCCGCAATGACTGGTCCGGCCATCGCCCCGATCGAGAAGAAGAAGCTCAGCCCCGCCGCCAGGATCACGTACTGGCCAGGCTTGGCCCGGTCGTTGGCATGGGCCGCCGACAACGAATAAAGCGGTAGCGCAAACGCCCCGAACAGGAAGATCCCCGCCATCGCAAGAAATTGCGACTGCCCGCCATAGTAGGACAGAAGCAGGCCCGAGGCGGCAGCACCTGAGGTGGCGACAACCAGGATCCAGCGCCGGTCGAACCGGTCGGACAGCCACCCGAGCGGCAGTTGCAGCGCCGCCCCGCCAATGATGCCGGCGGCCATGAAGGTGGCAACGCCGGTCGTGTCGAAGCCGATCTCGCTGGCATAGAGCGGCCCCATCAGCCGGAAGGTGGAGTTGGTCAGCCCGATGGTGATGCAGCCGATGCAGGCCAATGGCGAGATCGCCCACACCCCCTTGATCGAGAACTTCGTTTCATCGGGCAGGGCAGGCGACGACCTGTCCATCAGCGACACCGGCACCAGCGACAGGCAGGTAAGGATGGCCATGATCGCGAAGATCGAGAAGCCACCCGCCCCGAACACCGGCAACAGGAACTGTGACCCCGTCACGGCGGCAAGGTCGAGCATGCGGTAGACCGACAGCGTGCGCGCGCGCGCCTCGTTGGACACGGATGCATTGATCCAGCTGTCGATCACCATGAACAGCCCGGCAAAGCAGTATCCGGCCAGGAACCGCAGCACGATCCAGGTGACCGGTTCGATCCACAGTACCATGGTCAGCGACACGGACGCTGCAATGGCGGCAAACCCTGCAAACACGCGGATGTGGCCGACCGCGCGGATCAACCTTGCAGTGAACAGGCACGACAGCAGGAACCCGCCATAATAGCCCGCCCCCATCAGCCCGATAAGTACGGCATCGAAACCCTCCATGCCCGCACGCAGCGTGATGAGCGTGCCTTGCAGGCCATTGCCGGCCAGCAATATGGCGGCGGCGGCGAGCAGGGGTGAAAGCGATCTCAGCGAATTCATGGTGGAGGGGGGTTGCGGGCCTTTGTCCCGGTTGCCAGGGGCACCGTCCCGTCGTACGCCCGTTGCACCTGCGCCTCAAGCCAAAACCTTGACAAAGCGTGGCTCCCGTGCGCTTTTCCGCCGCGCCATTCCCGCGCCACCTGATCGAGTCCAAGGCCCTTTGTGAGGATTTCCGATGCACGCCTACCGCAGCCACACTTGTGCTGAGCTCAACACGTCCAACGTCGGTGAAACCGCCCGCCTGTCCGGCTGGGTGCACAGGGTTCGCGACCATGGCGGGCTGCTGTTCATCGACCTGCGCGATCACTATGGCATGACGCAGATCGTGGCGGACCCGGACTCGCCTGCCTTCAAGACCGCGGAAACCGTGCGCGGCGAATGGGTCATCCGCGTTGACGGCAAGGTGAAGGCGCGCTCGGAAGAGACCATCAACAAGAACCTGCCCACCGGTGGCATCGAGATGTTCGCCACCGAAATCGAGGTGCTGTCGAAGGCAGGTGAATTGCCGCTGCCGGTGTTCGGCGAGCCCGACTATCCGGAAGACATCCGGCTCAAGTACCGCTTCCTCGACCTTCGCCGCGAGACGCTGCATGCCAACATCATGAAGCGCACGCGCATCATCGCGAAGATGCGCGAGGAAATGGGCAAGTCCGGTTTCACCGAGTTCTCGACGCCCATCCTGACTGCCTCGTCGCCGGAAGGTGCGCGCGACTTCCTGGTGCCGAGCCGCATCCATCCGGGCAAGTTCTATGCGCTGCCGCAGGCACCGCAGCAGTACAAGCAGCTGCTGATGGTGTCGGGCTTCGACCGCTATTTCCAGATTGCGCCGTGCTTCCGTGATGAAGACCCGCGCGCCGACCGCTTGCCGGGCGAGTTCTACCAGCTCGACCTGGAGATGAGCTTCGTTACCCAGGACGACGTGCTGGGCACCATGGAACCGGTGATGCGCAGCGTGTTCGAGGCGTTTGCCGGTGACAAGCCGGTGACGCAGCAGTTCCCGCGCATCGCCTATGCCGACGCCATCCGCAAGTACGGCTCCGACAAGCCCGACCTGCGCAACCCCATCGAGATGCAGGCCGTGACCGAACATTTTGCAGGCTCCGGCTTCAAGGTGTTCGCCGGCATGATCGCGGCCGACCCCAAGGTCGAGGTATGGGCGATCCCGGTCAAGGGCGGTGGCAGCCGCGCCTTCTGCGACCGCATGAACTCATGGGCCCAAGGCGAAGGCCAGCCAGGCCTTGGCTACGTGTTCTGGCGCACCGAGGGTGACGCCATCGAAGGCGCAGGCCCCATTGGCAAGAACATCGGTCCCGAGCGCACCGAAGCCATCCGCACCCAGATGGAACTGAATGCCGGTGACGCCTGCTTCTTCGTGGCGGGACGGCCGGAAAAGTTCGCCTCGTTTGCCGGTGCCGCGCGTGACCGGGCAGGGGCAGAGCAGGGCCTCGTCGACGAGAACCGCTTCGCGCTGTGCTGGATCGTCGACTTCCCGTTCTACGAATGGAACGAGGAAGACAAGAAGGTCGACTTCTCGCACAACCCGTTCTCCATGCCCCAGGGCGAGATGGAGGCGCTGCAAACCCAGGACCCGCTGACCATCAAGGCGTTCCAGTACGACCTCGTCTGCAACGGCTTCGAGATAGCCTCGGGGGGCATCCGCAACCACAAGCCCGAGACCATGGTCAAGGCGTTCGAGATTGCCGGGCTGCCGAAGGACGTGGTCGAGGAACGCTTCGGCGGGCTGTACCGCGCATTCCAGTATGGCGCACCGCCCCACGGCGGCATGGCAGCCGGTGTGGACCGCGTGGTGATGCTGCTGTGCGGCACCCGCAACCTGCGCGAGATCACGCTGTTCCCGATGAACCAGCAGGCGGCCGACCTGCTGATGGGCGCACCGTCCGAAGCCGAGCCGAAGCAGTTGCGTGAACTTCACATGCGCCTCAACCTGCCGAAGGAGTAGGGGTGTCTTCCTGTGCCCCGGACCTTGTTCCGGGGCCCAGACTGGGTCCCGCAACAAGTGCGGGACACAGACCATCCAACCTCAATCCGCTGCGAAGCAGTAGAACAGGCCCGCGCCGCCGCTCGACTTGAGCGCATCGGGGCTGCAGCCGCGCGAGATATGCGCATTGTTCCACGACACGTTGCCGCCGCCGTGCCGGTCATGATGGCCAACGGTTGCCTTGTCCTCGTCGGAGCCTGACGTCCAGTTCTTGCAGGTCTTGTCGCTGCCGTCCTCCCACGGGAAGAAGGCGGTGCCGTCGTCCTTGGAACCGGTCAGCATGTCGTGCTCGTTGGGCTGGTCGCCACGGCCCTTGACCTCGTTGCCCTTCTCGTCGAGCGCGGTCTTCTTGACCAGGTTCGGCATGATGTGAAGCTGGTCGAGGTCCTCGGCAATGAGTTCGCCCTTGGCGTTGTACCATGGGCCCTTGCCGATCCGGTCACGCGCAGAGATGCCGCGCTTCTCGCTGCCTTCCCAGGTCGACAGGTAGGCGCGCCAGGTGCGGCCCGTGGAGCCGGCTGCTTCGGCAAGCTTGGCGCAATGTGCATCGGCGCCGTCAAGCCCGCCCAGGTCTCCGCCCTTGCCGGAGCCGATGCTTGTGACGAAGAACCCCATCGCCTTCGTGTCCTGCGCCACGGCAGGGGCGGCCAGCACGGTGGTGGCGGTGAGGAGTGAGGCAATGAGTAGGGTGCGTTTCATGGCTTGTTTCTTCCCTGTTGTGCAATTGGTTGTCAGCCCCGCTGCCGGCAAGTGTAGTGCGCAAGTGCCAATTCATGAAATCCGCAAATTTGCGAGGCCACTTTGCAGTCACGCACACCTGCACCCGCCTGCTGCTCTTAACAGGTGGAATGGCGTTTCATGCTCCTGTAGGCTTGCGCTATACAACCCGCCTCACAACAAGACCATCCACCGGAAGAAGCGCCGCCTATGCCCCGCATTGTCACCGATGAATTGCGTGAGAACGCCCTGTTCTATCACCGCTATCCCAAGCCCGGCAAACTCGAGATCAAGGCCACCAAGCCGCTGTCCAACCAGCGCGACCTGATGCTGGCCTACACGCCCGGCGTGGCATCGGCGTGCCTCGAGATCGCCGAGCATCCGGAAGAGTCGTTCACGCTGACCGCGCGCGCCAACCTGGTGGCGGTGATCACCAACGGCACCGCCGTGCTGGGCCTGGGCGACATCGGCCCCGGTGCATCGAAGCCGGTGATGGAGGGCAAGGCCGTCCTGTTCAAGAAGTTTGCCGACATCGACGTGTTCGACCTCGAAGTCGACACCAAGGACCCGCAGCGCTTCATCGAGGTGGTCGAGACGCTGGGGCCGACGTTCGGCGGCATAAATCTGGAAGACATCAAGTCGCCCGAGTGCTTCATCATCGAGGACGAGCTGAAGTCGCGCATGAACATTCCGGTGTTCCACGACGACCAGCACGGCACCGCCATCATCGTGGCCGCAGCCGTGGTGAACGGCATGGAAGTGGCCGGCAAGAAGCTCTCCGACATCAAGGTCGTCACCTCGGGGGCGGGCGCGGCAGCGCTTGCCTGCATCAACCTGCTGTGCGGCATGGGCGTGAAGCCGGACAACGTCTGGCTGACCGACATTGACGGCGTGGCCCACACTGGCCGCGACAACGTCAACCAGTACATGGCGCCCTACGCCAAGGACACCGATGCGCGCACGCTTGGCGAGGTCATCGAGGGGGCGGATGTGTTCCTCGGGCTGTCAGCCGGTGGCGTGCTGAAGCCCGACATGGTCAACCGCATGGGCGACAAGCCGCTGATCATGGCGCTGGCCAACCCGAACCCGGAAATCCACCCGGCAGAGGCCCGCGAGGCACGCCCCGACGCGATGATCTGCACCGGCCGGTCGGACTATCCCAACCAGGTCAACAACGTGCTGTGCTTTCCCTACATCTTCCGCGGTGCGCTGGATTGCGGGGCAACCGCGATCAACGAGGAAATGAAGATTGCGGCCACCATGGCCATCGCCGCACTGGCGCACGAGCCGACCTCGGAAACCGCCGCCCAGGCCTACGAGGGCGGTGTGTCGTCGTTCGGTGCGGAAAGCCTGATCCCCAACCCGTTCGACCAGCGCCTCATCCTGCGCATCGCCCCTGCGGTGGCGAAGGCCGCCATGGAAACAGGCGTGGCCGCACGCCCGATCACCAACTTCGACGCCTACATCGAGGACCTGACGCGCTTCGTGTTCCGCTCAGGGATGATCATGCGGCCGGTTTTTGCCGCCGCCCGCCAGAACCTCAAGCGGATCATCTATGCCGAGGGCGAGGACGAACGCGTGTTGCGCGCCGCCTCGCTGGCCATCGCAGACGGTTGGGCCACGCCGATCCTCATTGGCCGGCCCGACGTGATCGAGCATCGCGCCGCCGAGTTCGGCCTCAGCATCAAGGCCGGCAGGGACGTTGAAGTCATCAATCCGCAGCAGGATGACCGCTACCACGACTACGTCAACACGCTGGTCGAGATTGCGGGACGCAAGGGCGTGCCGCTCAATGCCGCGCGCACGCTGGTGCGCACCAACTCCACGGTGATCGCGGCGCTGGCCGTCAAGCGTGGCGATGCAGACGCCATGATCTGTGGCCTTGAAGGGCGCTTCTACAACCACCTCGACCATATCCGCCGCATCATTGGCGTGGGGCCACGCACCCAGGAGTTTGCCACCATTTCCGGCTGCATCCTCGATCGTGGCACGTACTTCTTTGCCGACACCTACGGCAACGTCCAGCGCAGCCCCGAGCACATGGCGCAACTGACACGCCGGGTCGCCGGCATCGTCAAGCGGTTCGGTCTTGCGCCCAAGGTGGCGCTGCTGGCCAACTCGTCGTTCGGGTCGGCGGAAAGCCCGTCAATCCAGCTGATGCGCGACACCGCAAGCCTGCTGCACACCGAAGGAACCGACTTCGAGTTCGACGGCGAAATGCATGGCAACACCGCGCTCAACGAAGTGCTGCGCCAGCGGCTGTTCCCCGGTTCGACGCTGAAGGGCGAGGCCAACGTGTTCATCTTCCCGAACTCGGATGCCGCCAACCTGGCCTACCAGCTGGTCATGGAACTGGGCGAGGGCACCCCGATCGGTCCGATCCTGGTGGGCGCCGCCATGACCGCGCACGTGCTTGTGCCGGCAGCCACCACCCGTTCGGTGGTCAATGTGTCAGCGGTCGCGGCGGTGGAGGTGCAGGCTCGCATCGACCACTTCAACAACCTGTCGGGGGCGGGCAGCTGAGTCTGCAGCAGCCGTGCTGGTGTCAGCCTCCGGGCCAGCGATCCCCGTTCCGGGGAAGCTGACAGTCGCCGCCAGACCACCCAGTACAGATCGCGCGTAACTGACGGTCAACCCGTAGGCGTTGGCCAGGTCATCGACGATGGCCAGCCCGAGGCCCGATCCCTGGCGGCTTTCGTCAAGCCGTTGCCCGCGCTCGGCAATGGTGGCGAGCTTGTCGTCTGCCACGCCGGGGCCATCATCCTCGATCACCACCATCACGGTCTTTCCATTGTTGTGCATGGAAACCCGGACGGTCCTGGCTGCCCACTTGCGCGCATTGTCGAGCAGGTTGCCGAACAGCTCCAGCAGGTCATCGCCATCAACGGCCACAAGGTCGTGCGGCAGCCCGCTCAACTGCCAGTCGATCCGGTCGCCTCTCGGCATCCGGCGCATCGCCTGCGCGGTGCGCTCGATGGCGGTGCGCGGCGCAAACAACGCGGTCGACCGGCCGCTGGCCATGCGCGCGCGGGCAAGCTCACGCTCGACGCTGCGGCGCATCACCTCGGTCTGCTCGCGAATGGCCGCTGCCATGTCCGGCTTGCCACCGCGCTCGATCTCGCTGGCCAGCGACCCCATAACCGTCAACGGCGTGCGCAGCGCGTGCGCCAGGTCTCCGGCCCGCGCCCGCGCACGTGACAGGCTGGCATCGCGCGCCATCACAAGCTCGTTGATCTCGTCCACCAGCGGCCGCACCTCGCCGGGGAATGCATCGCCCATATGGCGCAACTCGCCGCTGCGAATGGCGCTGATGCGGTCACGTACGGCGCGCAGGGGCGATAGCCCGATGCCCACCTGCACCCACGTTGCTGCCAACAGAAGCGCCGCGATGATCCCGAGGTACATGAACAGGTCGCGCTGGAAGCTGGCCACCGCCTGGTCCAGCTCGTCATGGTCGATGGCGACGTTGAGCACCACCTTGCGGTCGCCCTTCGCCGTTGCGGCAATCACTGTCTCCTGCACCACGTAGAGCAACTGGCCATCAGGGCCGGGGATCTCGAAATAGGCTGGCCGGCCGGGGGCTGATTGCGGTTGATCAGTAGCCAGTGTCTGGTCCCACAGCGAGCGCGAGTTGACCGGTGCCATGCCGTCTGCCTGCACGCTCCAGTACAGCCCGCTGTACGGTTTGTCGAAGCGCGGGTCCGCCATGTCCTCGTCGCTCATCAGCGCATCGGCACCCGTCAGGTCCAGCTTGGAGATCAGCTGCAGCATGTGGTTGCCCAATTCACCCCGAATGCGCAATTGAACCTGCTGATGGAAGATGCTGGTCAGCGCCACTGCCGCGATGCCCAGCGCCAGCGTGATGGCAATGGCGGCGGTCGCATACAGCCTGAACTTGATCGATCCGTTAGCTTTCATCTTCGCCCGCCGGGATCATGTAGCCGAAGCCGCGCTTGGTCTGGATGCAGCTTGTACCGAGTTTGCGGCGAATGCGTGCCACCACTGCCTCGACAGCGTTCGGGTCGTGGTCGTTGTTGATGCCGTAGATCGCATCTGCAAGGTCGGACTGCGACAGTGTCTTGCCCCGATAGTGAAACAGGTGCGACACCAGCCTGAACTCGAGCGGCGTGAGGTTGATGGGCTTGCCGTCCACGCTGACCCGCATCTGCCGCATGTCGAGGCTGACGTTCTCATGGGTGAAGGCGGTGCCGGTTGCGCCTGAGTTGCGCCGCACCAAGGCGCGCACACGCGCCAGCAGCTCTTCCATCTGGAACGGCTTGGCCAGGTAGTCATCGGCACCGCTGTCGATGCCAAGCACCCGTTCGGGCCAGCTGCCGCGCGCGGTCAGGATCAGCACCGGCGTGGTCACTCCTTCCTCGCGCCAGCGGCGCAGCAGGGTCAGGCCGTCGAGTCCGGGCAGGCCCAGGTCAAGCACGATGGTGCTGTAGGCTTCCGTGCCGCCGCGCTCCCAGGCCTCGTCGCCATCATGCACCACCTCGGCCAGGAAACCGAGACTGTCCAACCCGGCTGCAATGTCGGCGGCAACGCGTTCCTCGTCCTCGACCACCAGTATCCGCATCAGTCGCGCTCCACCTTGAGGATGCGGCCATCGGTGGCATCGCAATAGATCTCGAAAAGGCGCCCGCGATTGTCGAGAACCTTGATCTCGTAGATGCGGCGTCCCCGATAGCGGTCGACTTCTATCTCGATGATGCGGCCGGATATCCGGGCGCGGACATTGCGCAGGGCGTTCTGCAGGCCAGCACCACCGTCTCTTGCTGCCTTGTCGGACTTGCCACGCTGGCCTCCCTTTCCCCGGCCACCGTCGTTGTCATCACCACCACGGCCCCGGCCTCTGCCACGGCCCCCACCGTCGTCGCCCCCATGTCCACCACTGTCACCGTCATCACCGCCGCTGTCACCATCGTCACCGCCGCCGCCACTGTCCCCGCCGCTGTCACCTCCACCGTCCTTCGCGCAAGCAGGTCCGGCTGCCAGGCTTGCAAGCCAGGCTGCTGCCAGCAACAGGGCGGTTCTTCGGTTCGGGTTGTCGGTCATGGTGCCGTCTTGACATAACTACCAGCAAATACAACCAGCCGCTGCCACGAGGGGGTCGTGCAGCGGCCAGTGTCATGTTCCGCAGTCTTCGGTCAGCGAGATCGTGGCGCCAAACTCAGGTGCGGTCAATGATCGGGGTCAGTGATCAGCGATCAGCGGCCTCCGCGCCCGTCATTGTCGTCGCCCGGGCCATCGTCGGCACCGCGTCCACGGCCGCCACGCGCGCCACCATTGTCGTCGCCCGGGCCATCGTCGGCACCGCGACCACGGCCGCCACGTGCGCCGCCATTGTCGTCCCCCGGGCCATCATCGGCACCGCGCCCGCGGCCGCGTCCACCACCATCGTCACCCGGGCCGTCATCGCCGCCACGCCCGCGGCCACCACTGTCATCGCCACCGCCATCATCACCGCCGCGACCATGCCCGCCGTCGCCGCCGTTACCACCACCGCCATCACCGCCGCTGTCGCCGCCACCATCCTTGGCGAAGGCTGCGCCGGCCGCTGCGGCGGAAAGTGTGCCCAGCGCAAGAAGCCGAACTGCAAGTCTGCGTGTCATGTCTTCCATAACCATGTCCTCTGTTTGGGTTATCGACATGGTTTTTCTGGCACACGCTGCTTGGCAAGCCGCTGACGTATGCTGTCAGCAAACTGTCAGGTTGGGGTGGTGTGTGGCCGGGCCAGCGCCTGCCGTGCGAAGGCAGCAATGAACAGCGCTGTCATCACCAGCACGATGGTGGGGGCAGGGGCTGAATCAAGGTGATAGCTCAGGTAGACGCCGGCGAGGCTCGACCCCGTTGCCACCGCCACCGCAACCGCCACCATGGAGCCGAACTGCCGCGTCACCAGGAAGGCCGTCGCGCCCGGCGCGATCAGGAAGGCAATCGCCAGGATGAGGCCTGCAGCCTTCAGCGCCCCGACAATGGTCAGCGACAGCACGGCCAGCAAACCGTAATGCAGCAAGCCCACCGGCAGGCCGATGGCGCGCGCGTGCTGCGGATCAAACGCATGGACCAGCAGGTCCTTGCGCCAGATCATCAGCCCGGCCGTGCAGACACCGGCGATGATGGCAGTCTGCCAGATGTCCGCTGCCGAGATACCCAGGATATTGCCGAACAGGATGTGGTCGAGGTGCACGTCGGTCTGGATGGCAACGTACATCACCAGGCCTGCCGCAAACATGGCCGAGAACACGATGCCCATCACCGTGTCCTGCTTGACGCGTGAATTGCGGGCAAGGTAGCCGGTGGCCATGGCGCAGGCCATGCCCGCCACGAAGGCCCCCACTGCCAGCGGCAGTCCGACGATGTAGGCCAGCACCACGCCCGGCAGCACCGCATGCGCAACCGCGTCGCCCATCAGCGACCAGCCCTTCAGTACCAGCAGGCAGGACAGGATGGCCATCGGGATCGCCAGCAGCACGGCAATCAGCATCGCCTGTTGCATGAACGAATGGATGAACGGCTCTGCCAGCCAGTCGAGCCGGGCGCTCATGGGCGCACCCGTTCAGCCAGTGCGGCCCGCGCTTTGGCGCGTGAGGCCAGCATGCCGTGTCGGGGGGCAAACACGAATGCGGTCATGAACACCGCTGCCATCAGCAGCACGATGATGCCGCCGGTCGCGCCGTTGAGAAAATAGCTGAGGTAGGCACCGGCCAGCGAGGTGACGGAACCGATGATCACCGACAGCACGATCAGCACGCCGAACCGGTCGGTCAGCAGGTAGGCGGTCGCCCCCGGCGTGACCACCACCGCGATAACGAGAAATGCGCCAACGGTCTGCAGCGCCGCAACGGTGCATGCCGCCAGCAGCGCGAAAAACACCACCCGCAGCAATGCCGTGTTGATGCCGATCGAGCGTGCATGCGGTTCGTCGAAGAAGGTGGCCATCAGGTCCTTCCACCTGGCCAGCAGGATTGCCATCGACACCCCGCAGATGATGGCAAGCTGCGTAAGGTCATCGGGCGACACTGCAAGGATGTTGCCGAGCACGATCTTCTGCACGTCCACCGAGGTAGGGCTGAGCGATACCATGAATAGCCCGAGCGCGAAGAACGACGAGAAGATCAGCCCGATGATGGCGTCCTCGCGCAGCTTCGTGCGCTGGTTGATGAACAGCATCGCCGCCGCCGCCAGCCCGCCGGAGAAGAACGCGCCGATGGAGAATGGCAGGCCCAGCATGTAGGCCCCCGCGACGCCCGGCACGATGGCGTGGGACAGCGCATCGCCAATCAGCGACCAGCCCTTCAGCATCAGGTAGGCCGACAGGAAGCCGCATACCGCGCCCACCATGGCGCAGGCCCACATGGCGTTGACCATGTACCCGTAGGTGAACGGTTCCAGCAGCCGGTCGATCATTCGGGCTTGCCGTCGTTGCCGTAGATCACGAACGGGCGTTCGTCGTCGGTCAGCACCGTGACCGCGCGCGCATCGTCGTCATCGTGCAGTTCGGACCCGCCGAGGGTGAACTGGCGCAACACGCCGCCGAAGGCATGTTCCAGGTTTTCCCGGGTGAACACGTCTGCCGTCGGACCTTGCGCCAGCACGGTGCCCTTGATCAGCACGGCGCGGTCGCAGAACTGCGGCACCGAGCCGAGATTGTGGGTCGAGACCAGCAGGATGCGGCCCTCGCTGCGAAGGTCCTCAAGCAGCTCGATGATGGCGGTCTCGGTCTTCACGTCGACGCCGGTGAACGGTTCGTCGAGCAGGATGACGCGGGCCTGCTGGGCCAGCGCACGGGCCAGGAACACGCGCTTCTTCTGGCCGCCCGACAACTCGCCGATCTGGCGCTTGCGATACTCCTCCATGCCCACGCGCCGCAGCGAGGCCGAGACGATGTCGCGGTCATTGGCCGAGGCGATGCGCAGCCAGTTCATGTGGCCGTAGCGGCCCATCATCACCACGTCTTCCACCAGCACGGGGAAGTTCCAGTCAACCTCCTCGGCTTGCGGCACATAGGCCACATCGTTGGCCTTCAGCGCATCGCGGGCGGGCCGGCCGAGAATGTCGACAGTGCCTTTGGCCAGCGGCACGAACCCCATGATCGCCTTGAACAGGGTCGACTTGCCCGACCCGTTCACACCGACCAGCGCCGTGATCGACCCGGCCGGAAGTTCGATGCTGGCATCCCACAAGGCGGTCTGTCCGTTGCGGTAGCTGACGGTTACATCGCGCACCGACAGGCCGTCACCGGGCAAGCTGGTGGCCACCTGAAGCATCACTTCAACCCCGCCGCGATGGTGGCAGAGGTGACCTTGAGCAGGTCGATATAGGTCGGAACCGGGCCATCCGGCGTGCTTCAGCGAGTCGACGTAAAGCACACCGCCATATTTCGCGCCGGTTTCCCGCGCGACCTGTTCAGCCGGACCCGACGGCACCGTGCTTTCGGAAAACACTGCCGGGATGCTGTGTTCGCGCACCTTGTCGATGACGTGCCTGACCTGTTGTGGCGTACCCTGCTGGTCGGCGTTGATCGGCCACAGGTACAACGGCTTCAGGTTGAAGTCGCGCGCCAGGTACGAGAACGCGCCTTCGCTCGTGACCAGCCAGCGCTTGTCCTCGGGGATGGATGACAGCGACTCCATGATCGGCGCGATCACCGCATCGATCTCGGCCTTGTAGCGTTCGGCGTTGGCCTTGTAGCTTTCGGCATTGGCGGGGTCGGCTGCGGCAAAGGCGGCTGCGATATTGTCGACATAGATCTTGCCGGCGGACGGGCTCATCCAGGCATGCGGGTTGGGCTTGCCGGCGTAGGGGCCATCGCTGATGCCCATCGGCTCCACGCCATCGCTGAGGGTGACGGCGGTGGCATTGTCGATGTTGGCGAGGAACTTCTCGAACCATAGTTCCAGGTTCAGCCCGTTGCGCAGGATCACCGTGGCACCCTTGGCGCGCACGATGTCCCTCGGCGTTGGCTGGTATTGATGGATCTCCGCGCCGGGCTTGGTGATCGACACCACCTCGGCATGCTCGCCGCCCACGTTCTGCGCCATGTCGGCCAGCACCGTGAACGTGGTGACGACCTTCAGCTTGTCCGCTGCAAGCACCGGCATGCCGAACGCTGCCAGCGCAACGGGCGCGGCGGCAAGCCACACGAACTGACGGCGATGCATGACGCCAATGGACTCCATGTTGTTGACCATGCGCGCCAGTTTATGCAAATGCAAACTATTTGCAATAAGAACGTTTTTCGATTATCAGTTGCAATTGATTATCATCTGAAGCAATGCAGGATGAGATCCGTTGCCGGTCTGTCCCGTCCGGCATCGTGACGACAGGGAGGGGCTTGATGACCACGGACCATGACAGCGATCACCTGCTCGGCCTGCTGAAGGCGTCGGGTGCGCGCATCACCAAGCCGCGCCGGGTGATCGTCAAGATCCTCGCGGAGAAGGGCGGCCAGCACCCCGATGCCATGGACATTTTCCGCCGCGCGGTGCGCGAGGACAGTCGCATTTCGCTGCCCACCGTCTATCGCACGCTGAAGGTACTGGAAGAGCAGGGCGCAATCCAGCGGCACGCATTTTCCGATGGCCGCTCACGTTACGAACCGGCCGACGGCGAACATCATGATCACCTGATCGACATGGATACGGGCGATGTCATCGAGTTCCACTCGGAAAAGATCGAGCGGCTGCAGGAAGAAATCGCCCGCGAGCTGGGGTACGAGATCGTGCACCACCGGCTGGAGCTGTACGGCCGCAAGAAGAAGCCCTCCCGGCGGCCGCGCTGACTTACTGGTCGATGGCTGCGCCCATTTCGGCGATTGCCCGCTGATATACGCTCGCCGCGTTCCAGCCCTGGATGGCAGCGAAATTCGGCTGTCCCGGCAGGTACCCGGCACCGCGGCGCCAGCCATGCGCCTTGAGGAAGTTGGCGGTAGACGCCAGGGCCCCCTCGCGCGAGTTCAGGTCGCCCACGGCATAGAGCGCGATGGCCTTCGGCATGAACTGCGTCTGGCCCAGTTCGCCATGCATGGCGCCCTTGGCGCTGGCCGATACCTTGCCCGACCCCACCAGCTTCAGCATGTGGTAGAGATGCTCGGTGAAGAACTCGCTGCGGCGGCAGTCATAGGCCAGCGTCGCCACGGCAGACAGAACGTTCTGGTTGCCGGTGAACTTGCCGAACGCCGTTTCCATGCCCCAGATGGCAATCAGCGGGCCGGCCGGAACGCCGTACTTTGCCTCAATGTTCCTGAACAATGCTGCATTCTTTTGCTTCAGCCCGCGGCCCATCTTCACGATGGTCGCCGTGCCGCGCACCTGCTTGAACTTCTCATACGATAGCTTGAAGCTTTTCTGGTTGCGGTCGGCGTGAATTGTCTTGGTGGCGTAGCTGGTGTTCATCAGCGCCGAGATGGCCTTGTTGTTGATGCCGTTGGCCTTGGCTTCGGCGGCGAACTGCTGCTTCCACGCATCATAGCCCGCACCGGTGTTGCCACACGTCACGGCCATCGCTGGCGCAACGCCAATCGCTGCCGTCAGCACCAGCGCCATGGCTCCCGCCCTGAAAATCCCCGTCAACGTCCGCATGCCGTGTCTCCCTCGCGTGCACTGGTGATCAGGGTTCAACTTCTGCCATGCAGGGCGCGATTTGTTAAGGGGAAACGGGCCTTCTGGTGCGTTCTGCCATCACAATGGCGAGTATCTATCCGGCGGCCTTTACCGGAGTCACTTCTTTCTGAATGGCGGCGTGGTCGACCCGGCGCAGGTCATAGTCTGACTGCAGGTTCATCCAGAACGCCTCTGACGTTCCGAATGCTGCGCCCAATCGTACGGCGCTTTCAGCCGTAATCGCGCGGGTGCCAGCCACGATCTTGCTGATTGCGCTCAACGGCATGCCGGTTGCCTTTGCGAGGCCGTTTCGGCTCACCCCCATGGGCTCCATGAACTCGGTGAGCAGAATTTCGCCTGGAGCGATCGGGTCAAGTTTTGCCATAGGTTCGGTTCCTTCTAGTGGTAGTCCACAATCTCGACTTCATGCGCATGATTGTCTCTCCAGACAAAACAGATACGCCACTGACCGTTGATCCTGATGCTATGTTGGCCTTCCCGATCTCCTCGCAGTGCCTCCAGTCGATTGCCTGGCGGAACCAGTTGACCCTCAAGCTTCTATACCCATTTATACGCATCAGCACTGTCTGACATTGAGGGTTTGCATCAGAATGTTTTTGAAATTGAAATGTTGGTTTCAATCGGTGGTAAAGCGAGATCATATTCTTTTGGAGGACGGATCGACAGTGAGCCATCTTGAAGAGTACCTTACATATTACTCGAGACTTGAGAAACCTGGATACGCAGTTCTGGTGACGGGCGCGTGGGGGACTGGCAAAACATTTCAAGTTCTCAAACATTTGAAAGAGGATCAACGTTACTACATCAGTTTGTTCGGAGTGCAGTCGGTTGACCATTTGCACTCCGAAGTGTTGGCGATCGCTGCGCCATGGCTAACAAAGGGTCGAGATTTCGCTGCGGACGCGGGTCAAAGAATAAAGAATCTCGGCGGGTTTGCTTCAATTTTCGGGATTGTTCCCGACGTTGCAATAGCTGTTATGCGGCGAGAGCTTAAGCCAGATCGCATTTTGGTCTTTGATGATTTGGAGCGATCCGAACTCAGTCTGAAAGACTTACTAGGTGCAATAAATTTTTATATCGAGCAGAGAGGCTTCCGCGTCGTCGTTATTGCCCACGACGAGCAACTTGCGGACTCTTTTATCAAGATGAAGGAAAAGACATTTGGGCAGACAATTCGTGTCGAACCGCATATCGATGATGCCTTTGAATCTTTTGTGAGCCCCGATTTGGCGTCATCAGCAAGGGGATTTCTCCTATTATATCGGCCAGAAATAATTGAAACATTTAAACAGTCAGAGGTGATGTCCCTAAGAATACTGAGACACGTGATCGAGGATTTGGTTCGCCTCTCAGAGTGCTTGAATGCGGAGCATTTATGCAATTCAAACGCAATGAGCGAGCTCGTGCGTTTCTACTCAGCGTTGAATATTGAAGTTAGAGAAGGTCGATTGAACGCGGACACGCTGCGAGACCGAAACGGTGTTGCCACGCATCATATGGTTCGCGCGCTGTCGCGAGGGGGCGGCGAAGGTGACGAAGTTTCCGAGCCACCGCTGCTAGCTGCCAACAACCGCTATCCTAGTGTAGATCTTGAGGGTAGGATTCTGAGCGATGATGTCTTGATTGCGACGCTTATTGAAGGTCGCTATCCTCCCGAAAAAATACAGGAATGTCTTAACAACTCAGTTCATTTCTTGAAGCCAGCCGAAGCGCCTCCTTGGCGAGTTGTGATTAACTTCGACGAACTTGATGACGATACTGTGGAGTCAGGCAAAGCTCGCATGAGGCGTCAGTTTGAAGATCGAGCGGTCACAGATCCGGGAGAGATGCTTCACGTATTTTCACTAATGATGCTTATGGCGGAAAACAGTGAATTCTCAGAGTCTTTGAGTGAAGTCACCGCCCAGTGCAAGACCTACATTGATGATTTGCTCGCTTCAAATTCGCTTCCGGCTCGCCATACAGACTATCGCTGGTATCGCGAGTACGACGATGCTCATAACGGATATGCATATTGGGTGACTGATACTACACGTTCACATCATGAGGATGTGCGTTCCCACTTGTTTAAAGCGCAGCAATTAGCGTTTGACAGGACGGTGCCAGATATTTTGACACAGCTCATCGAACTTATAAAAACGGATACTCAGCGATTTTTGGAATTAGTTTCTTATACGAGTAGTGGAGATAATAAATATGCTGGACTGCCAGTCTTCCACTTGATGTCGGCGAAAGTTTTTGTCGATGCGTGGCTAAATTCGCCAAGAGATTCGTGGCGAAAGGTTAAGTATGCCTTGGACAATCGCTATTCAGAAGGGCAAATGCGTGCAGAATTGGAGCCAGAGAGAGGCTGGGCGGTAAACGTCTTTGTCGAACTTGAAAGGCGGGCGCGGGAGACAAAAGGGCTAACTTCTCTGAGAATTAGACGAATTATTCCAAAGGCATTGAAGATTTTTCATAATGCCTCTGAGGAAGCCAAAGAATTGGCAAAGGCAAAGATGTGCAGCGGCACTGCAAGAAGGGCAGGGAAGCCTCCCCTAGTTCCGAAGAAGGATCGCACGAGAAAGTCGAAGGCCGCACAAAAGTGAGAGTAGGGGGTTGCCCCACTTTTCCCCTTGCATATGACAGCGTGAATCCCTATCTCCCCACTCACACAAGCCGGCAACATGTTCAGACACCGGCTTGTCATTCTCCACTATCGCGTGGAGAGCCATTGCTGCGGTTGGCGCAGTGACAGGTCCCGGGGCAGCCCGGGGTTGGCAAGCTGGGGTGGCGACCATGCGCCGGCTTTTGTGCGTCTTGAGGTCCGTTTTCGGGCGTCAGGGCTGGATCATCTACTGGCTGGGGAGGGACCCTGATGACTGACAATACCGCCCTCTTCCAACTGGGGATGGACCTGGATGCTCCAGGCACCACCCGTGCGGAAGACTACAACGACAACACCGGCAACGTGGTGCCTTTCAACCGGGACGAACCTGTCATCGCAGGTAGCGCCGATGTGCTTCCCGCTGATCATTTCATCGTCAGGAACGGCGTGGCATGCGCCGGCACCCACCTGATCATCGACCTGGTGGACGCTGACGGCCTGGCCGACGTGGACCTGATCGACGCTGCCATGCGCGAATGCGTCAGCGAAGCCGGTGCCACGCTGCTGCACATCCACCTGCACCCGTTCACGCCTGAAGGCGTGGCCGGCGTGTCCGGCGTGGCGGTGCTGGCGGAAAGCCATATCTCGATCCACACCTGGCCCGAGCGCCGCTTTGCAGCACTTGACGTGTTCATGTGCGGCGATGCCCAGCCGGAAAAGTGCGTCGAGGTTCTGCGCCGCCGCTTCAACGCCGGCGAGGTCCGCGTCAGCGAACTGCTGCGGGGCTCGGATCTGTGAGCCTGAAGACTGAAGCCGACCGCACGGTGTGGATGCACGAACGCCTCCACACCGGCTACGGCACCACCTACCGCATCGAACAGACGCTGTTTGACAGCAACACCCCGCACCAGCGCCTCGTGGTCGGCAAGACCGCCGCGTTCGGCAACGTGGTGTGGCTGGACGGCGTGACCCAGGTCACCGAGCGCGACGAGTTCTGCTATCACGAGATGCTGGCGCACGTGCCCATCCTCGCCCACGGCGCGGTGGACAGCGTGCTGATCATCGGCGGCGGCGACGGCGGCATGGCCGAGGAAGTGCTCAAGCACAAGCGCGTCAAGCGGCTCGTCATGGTCGAGATCGACCCCGGCGTGATCGACTTCGCCAGGGAACACCTCGCCTCGATCAACAAGGGCTGCTTCGACGACCCGCGCTTTGAGCTGGTGATCGCCGACGGCAAGGACTTCGCCGCCACCTGCAAGGACCGGTTCGACGTCATCATTGTTGATTCGACCGACCCGGTTGGTCCGGGCGAAGTGCTGTTCACGCGCTCGTTCTACACCGACTGCAAGCGCATGCTGACGGACGGCGGCGTGCTGGTGACCCAGAACGGCGTGACGTGGTTCCAGCCCGATGAACTGGCCAACACGATGTTCAACTTTGCCGGCCTGTTTGTTGATGCCGGCTGCTACGTGACCGTGGTGCCAACCTATTCGGGCGGCTTCATGGCGCTGGGCTGGGGCAGCGACAATGCCTCGTTGCGCGGCGTGAAAGAGGAAACGCTTTCAACACGTTACGCTGAGGCCGGGCTGGACTGCCGCTACTATACTCCCGCAGTGCACAAGGCGGCATTTGCACTGCCGAAGTTCATCGGCGACATCGTGGCCACGGCCACCGCAAAGGCGCGCGCGCAGGGCTGATCCTGCCCGCCGCCATACCGTTGCCGATTTGCAACACTTCCGGAAATAACGCATCCAAACCATTAACTGTCCTTGAACCATGGGCCGTGCGGTGCATAAGGTCTTGTCAATCCGCCAGCCGGGTTGACCCTGACAAGTGCAAACACGGAGGCTCCATGCGGCGCGCCACAAAACCATTCCTTGCTCTCGCCATGTCCGTTGCACTCATTGGCGGATCGGCAGCCGTCGCTGACGCAGCCTCGCGGGCCGGCCAGCAGTGTGGCAACTTCCTTGAATGCCTGTTCGGCGGCCTCAACCAGAACAGCGATCGCAGCAACCGCTCGAGCGGTGGAACCTTCGGCAGCGGTGGCGGCAATCATGGCCCCAGCACGCGCCAGTTGATCTCCTTCTCCGGCAACCACAAGCCCGGCACCATCATCGTCGATACCTCCGAGCGCAACCTGTACCTGGTGCAGGGTGGCGGCAAGGCATACAAGTACCGCGTCGGCGTGGGCCGTGACGGCTTCCAGTGGTCTGGCACCTCGCGCATCGGCCGCAAGGCTGAATGGCCGGGCTGGACCCCGCCGAAAACCATGATTGAACGCGAGAAGAAGAAGGGCGTCATCCTGCCCGCGCATATGCCCGGCGGCCCCAACAACCCGCTTGGCGCACGCGCGCTGTACATTTCCGGCACGCTCTACCGCCTGCATGGCACCAACAACCCGGCCTCCATCGGCGGCGCGGTGTCCTCGGGCTGCATCCGGCTGACCAATACCGACATCATCGACCTTTACCAGCGCGCCAAGGTGGGCGCGACGGTGATCGTGCGCCGCTAGGCCACGCACACCACAAGCTGAATATGCAGGGGAGCCTAGGGGGGTCCCTAACCCCGGGATGCACGAGGGGGCTCATCGCATCCCGGGGTTTTTATTTGCCGCCGCCCACAGAGGCAGGCGCTATCCACCCGTCCGAGTGATGGACACCACCGGCAAAATCGTTAAGTTGCAGCGCAACATTGCCGATCCACAGCGCCGGAACACCGCCATGCTGCCAGCCACCCAGACCCTCTACTTCGACGATCTCAGCCTTGGCCAGTCGGAGACCTACTCCAAGGAAGTGAAGTCGTCGGACGTGATCGGCTTTGCCGAGATCTCGGGCGACCGCAACCCGATCCACCTGTCGGAGCACTTCGCCGCGCGTACCCCGTTCAAGGGCCGCATCGCGCACGGGCTGTACACCGCCAGCCTGATCTCCGCCGTCATCGGCACGCGGCTGCCGGGGCCGGGCGCGATCTACATGCAGCAGACCCTCAACTTCAAGGCACCGGTGCGCATCGGCGACACGGTGGTGGCGCGCGTCGAGGTGGTCGAGCTGACCGAACGCGGCCACCGCGCCAGGCTGCACTGCACCTGCGAGGTGAACGGCACGCTGGTGCTGGAGGGCGAGGCGCTGGTGAAGGTGCCAAGCCGCGCCGAGGCAGAAGTGATCGGCTGAGCCGCCAAAGGAATCGCCTTTGTCATGAATCCGGGTTAACATCCTGACGTGATGGCAAACGGAGGTCATGTCTGATGAAGAAGCTTTTCCTCGTTCCCGCGTTCCTGACGGTTCTGGCGCTGCCCGCGCTGGCCGGCGGTTCGGCCACCCCGAACAAGGTGACGATCACCCCGTTGCCGGGCAATGGCTCGACCTCGGCTGCCGCAACGGTCGCCACAGCACCGCAGGCCGCTGCCCAGTCCACGCCGGTTCCGGGCGCAACGTCCGAGCAGGGCGCCAGCGACATGCTGGACTACTCGGCATTCGGCGGGTCCGGCTCCGGCTGCGCCCACGGCCGCAAGACCCAGGCGCTGATCAACTAGGGTCGAGAGCCACCGGGCTGAGACGCAACGCAAATCTCCCCCTCCGGCATGCGGAGAGGGAGGCATTTCTGTTGCGGCCCGCTACTGGGCGAGCCTGCCGCTACAGGCGGCTGCGGCCCACGATTGCACCATCGAACGCATCGACGCTGACGCGGTAGTGGTTGCCGCCGCGCTTGGCCTTGTAGGTGTAGGTGCCACCGCGGCATTCGACGACGCGGACGCGGTTGAAGCCGGAGCGGTCCACGATGCGCTGGCCGGTGCGGCACGAGATCCGGTCATCCCGGCGGGCATAGCCGCCATGGTAGCCCGGGTTGATGACGATGCCGAAGCCGCCGCCCCAGCCGCCGCCCCAGCCGCCATTGCCACCGCCGCCGCCGGGGCCATTGCCGCCGGGCGCGAAGCCGCCGGGGCCGCCCCAGTTGCCGGGGCCGGGGCCACCGCCGCCGCCGCCACCGGGGGCGAAGCCGCCGGGGCCACCGGCCTGTGCCGTGGATGATGCCGCCGCGACGCCAAGCGCCAGCGCAACGGCAACGAAGATGAGTTTGTTGTTCATGGGGTCAGTCTCCTCTTTGGCCGGGGCGAGGCCCGGCTCGTGCGATGGGCGCGGAATGCGAAGGCGCCCTTTGATGCAGATGAGGATGACAGGGGACGGGGAGGCGGGATGTGCTGATGGTCACATTCCGGTTAACGGCGGTTAACGGGTGGCGTTGCCCGCGCTCAGCCGTGCGGCTGGGCGGGGCTTGCGTGCGAGGTGACGAAGACGGGCGCAGCAGGCGCCGTCACGTGATGGCTGCGGTCTTCCTGGGCGCCGGAGGTTGCCGCGCCGATGACGCCGATGGCCAGCGACAACAGCAGCGCGGCAGCGAACAGGCGTGCCGAAAATGTCAGCTTGCTGATCTTCTTGGTGAGTGTTGTCATGGGTCCGTCTCCCTTTTCTTCTGGTGCAGGTAGTAGCCATAGACCGGGGCGGGGGTGGGGCGATGTGACGACGATCACATGTCAGCATGCGCAAATTTTTGTGAAGGCACGGCGCAGGGGTCGCGCATCCCGAGGGCGGGATCGACGGTATTGGCCGGCTGTGGGCCGGAAACACGGGCCGCCCGGACTTGCACCGGGTTGGTAGAAAGGGAAAGGCGCTCGTCCAGGCAGCCCGTCCAGTGCGCGGTTTCAAGCTTATCCGGAAGGCCCAGGGTACTGAGTTGTCTTCACCCCCACGGTACGGGAACGCAGTGTCCCTCGGCAAACCGCGATCCGTGTCACCACGCGATGCAGAGCCGCCGCTGGTGCCAACTGTGGCACCGGCACATTCCGGTTTCACCCCTCTCGCCGTCCGGTGGCGTTACTTCACCGTATGCGAGAGGCGCACACCGCCTGAACCCCGGAGATGGAAACGCATGCCATCCCTTCCGCCGGAGCAGGTGAGGGGATAATAGTCCTATAGGAATAAATTGTCAAGAGGCAACGTGCAGCCGTGGCGCGATGTACCATTTCGGCGCAAGCCGGGGCGGTGGCATGCTGCCGGTCATGACACAGACGGCGCGATACGTTTCGATCACCGGCCTGCGGCTCAACAGCTGGCGGCACTGGCCGCGCTTTGCCTGGCACGCCAGCCGCTCGATGCGGCAAGCCCGCGCGGCGGAAGGCTGCGAGATGGCCGGGGCGCGGTTCATCGGCGGCATGTTCTACACGGTCAGCCTGTGGCAGAGCGAACGCGCCATGAAGCGGTTCCTCTACCAGGGCGCGCACGGCAGGCCGCGCGCGATTTCGACAACTTCGCCACCGGCCTGACGGCAGGCTACGCGGCCGACGCGGCCCCGGCGTGGGACGAGGTGCCGGCGGTGTTGCAGGAGCGGGGGCGGTGAATTCCTCCAGTGGTTGCGACCGCTCAGCCGAAGCGGTTGGGCGACCAGGCTGACAGGTCGCGGTTGGTGCGCTGGCCGCTGGCAATGTCGGCGATGATCTTGCCGGTGATGCCCGACAGGGTGAGGCCGACATGCTGGTGCCCGAAGGCAAACAGCACCCGGTCGCTGGCGGGCGAGGGGCCAATGACGGGCAGGGCGTCGGGCATGGTGGGGCGGAAGCCCAGCCAGTTCGAGGACGGCTCGCCCAGCGGCCCCAGCATCTGTTCGGCCATGCGCTGCAGATAGGCGAAGCGGCTTTGCATGGGCGGCGCGTCCAACCCGGCGATTTCCACCGTGCCGGCAATGCGCAACCCTTTCGTCATCGGGGTGGCATAGAACCCGGCCCTGGTCCAGCCCACCGGGCGCGACAGCAGGCCCGCGCGATCCGCGAACATCAGGTGATAGCCGCGCTCGGTATCCAGCGGCAGGGATTCGGCTCCGCTGCCGGCGATGGTGCGCGAGTGCGCCCCCGCCGACACCACGAAGCGGTCGCAGCGGATGGCGTCATGGCCGGAAACAGCGACCGTGACGCCGTCGCTTTCAGGCGCGCAGGACGTGACCTCGGCTTGCAGCCAATGGCCGCCCCTCGCCACGAAACGCGCGTGCAGGCGGCGCATCAGCTCGCCCGGATCCGAGATGTGGCGTGCGCCGGTGAAGTACAGCGCCTTGTGCACCGGCATGGCGATGGCGGGCTCCAGCGCCTTGACGGCGGCTTCGTCGAGAATGTCGAACGCCACGCCATTGGCGCGGCGCGCGGCAATGTCGCCGGCGGCGGCGTCAAAGTCCTGCGCGGTGGCATAGAGGTAGAGGCAGCCATTGCTGACGATCAGGTCGTCCGTCTCGATCTGGTCAAACAGCGGGTCCAGCCCGGCGTCGGCCTGCGACAGCAACTCGGCCAGGCTGGCGGTGATGGCGGCAACGCGGGCGGGCGTGCAATTGCGCAGGAAGGCAAGCAGCCAGGGCAGGTGGCGCGCGCCATACACCGGGTCGATGCGCAGCGGGCTGTCGCGGTTGAACAGCAAGGTGGGCAGGCTGGAAAACACCGACGGGCTGTTGACCGGCGTGCAGGCATAGGTGGCGATGGTGCCGGCATTGCCGAACGACGCGCCGGACCCCGGCTCGCCCTTGTCCAGCAACGCCACGGAAAGGCCGGAGCCTTGCGCCCACAAGGCGGTGGCCAGCCCGACGGCGCCGGCGCCGGCAATGGCAAGATCGTAGTGGGGGGCGGGGCTGGTCATGCGGGCACCGTTGCTGTTGTCATCGGTTGCGGACGATGCGCAATCGGGCGGTGAGTTGCAAGGTGGGGATGGGGGGTTGTTAGGTGGGGGCGGGTAGCCGGGCGGCGGTGACGCCTCAGGCGTCCACGTACTCGGCCAGCGCGGCTGGCGGCGGCACGGCAATGCCGTCTTCCTTCAGGCCGTCAATGTGGAAGCGGATGCCTCGCGGATTTCCGCCTCGGCGTCACCCGCCGTCGCACCCGTCGCCACGCAGCCGGGCAGGTCCGGCACATAGGCCGACCAGTTGGCTTCTGCTTTCTCGATCACGACGGCGTATCGCATGTCAGATCGCTTTCCAGCCCGCCTTATCCAGTCGGTCTCGGGCAATTGAAACAATGTTGGATGGAAAGCGATCCGAATATCTACGACCAGCCTCTCGTAGCTGTGTTCCGGCCCAACTTCGCCAAAGCCTTTTGACCCCTTCTCGACTCGTCTGCGATAGACTTCGACAACACCAAATAGATTGATGGATTTTGGCTCGTAGCCAAGACGGGCTTGTCCGCCGCGTTTAACCTTCGCCCTCTCCACTCCCTCAATGTTTCAGCCATATCGCGCTCCAACGGGTCGCTACTTGCTTCCAAGTCTATCCAGCACTGCCGACATGATTTTGCCTCCCGAGACGAAAACACAGGCTGACGTGATGCAAAGTTGAAGTCAACGCCACTACGGGAGCTGCATGTTATGCCTACCCATCACCCCTCCCCCCTGTGGGGAGGGGTCGGGGTGAGGGTAAATCGCTTGAGCGGTATGACGGATCTTCTCACGCTGTACTGGGCGCGGACCCCCACGCTGTCAACCCAGTTTAAATCACACGACACGGCGACAAAACTGGATAGCTTCCGGGTACTGTTATATCAATGTAACCATCATCCGAACTTCGGACACCCAAAGCATTCTATATTCAGCTTGCGATGCATATATGCTTCGCTTGAAGAACAATTGCTCGACACCGGATACTTTGCCGCTTGGTCCATCATTTTATCGAGTGACGGACTATCTGTACTTGTTATATCTACAAAGTCAGATACCATTTTTTCATTAGGGTCGCGTTCAAGAATGCCATTGTCTTGATATATGACGGATCCCTCATACCCGGCCTTAAAGAACGGCAGTTTTGTAGAGATTGCATTGGCAAATGCCGAAACGTCGTCAATGACAAAACACGCATTGTAGCTATCGATATCTTCTGCAAAGCCTGGATTGAAGAAGGTGCTTCCACATAAAACGTAACAATTCAAACCTTGTGACGTATATGCAACAAACATCTGCTCGTTGATCTGTGAGGTAACCATTCCTTGGCCCTCTTGTTCATCTTTCCTTTGTTCATCTGGATGTTTTGAGAATTGCGCAAATGTAGACAGCCTCAGTCCACCAGTTTCGAAAAATTGATCGACATATTTTTTCTCTAACCAGCGAAATATTCTAGGCCGCAGAATAATCCACGGTCTGCGAAAGCTCATCTCGAGAGTTGGGGTACCGTTTTTAGGCAGTGCCAAATTTGGGATAGTGTGCGGCTTGGCTGCGGACTAGCGTCAGAGCTCATCTTGGTTCTCTGCTTTCTGATACGCTCTTTAATAACTCGATAGGAAGTACTCTTTTCAAAACGCTTCGACCCGGAGGCTTCCCTCCGGGCCGGGTAATCGTCAGCAGTCAGGTGTTATGAACACCCGCTCGTGCTTCCACACGTATCGCATTTCATGCAGGTGCCGTTGCGCAGCAGGGTGAAGTTGCCGCATTCGCCGCACGAGTCGCCCTCATAGCCCTTCATGCGCGCCTCGACCCGGCGTTCGGCGTCGGTCTTGACCTTGCCGTCGCTGTCGATGTCCAGGATGGCCACCTGCTGCTCGGCATAAGCCCACTGACAGGGCCGCCGTGCCGTCCGACACGAAGCTCGCCTCGGCGCGCGACTGCATCACCGCCACCGGGTTGCCCGCCGCACTTGGCAGCCGACGTGACCGCGCCGCCGATGACGAACACATTGTCCGACAGCTTCTGGCGGGTGTAGCCGGATGACGCCACTGCCGCTGCCGGCAGGCCGCCGGGCGGGCAGGGGGCCGCACCCGTCTTGCCTTCGTTCTCGCCCTTGCCGATGGTGTCGAAGCGCAGGTCCTGCGGCTCGACGTGGGCCAGGTCGTTGCGGCTGAGATAGGACACGGCGAGTTCGCGGAACACGTAGTCGAGGATCGACGTGGCGTTCTTGATGGCGTCGTTGCCCTGCACCATGCCGGCGGGCTCGAAGCGGGTGAAGGTGAAGGCCTCCACGTACTCGTCCAGCGGCACGCCGTATTGCAGGCCCAGCGACACGGCGATGGCGAAGTTGTTCATCATCGCGCGGAAGGCGGCACCTTCCTTGTGCATGTCGATGAAGATCTCGCCGAGGCGACCGTCGTCATACTCGCCGGTGCGCAGGTACACCTTGTGGCCGCCGACGATGGCCTTCTGGGTGTAGCCCTTGCGCCGCTGCGGCAGCTTCTCGCGCTCCTGCTTCATGGCGATCTCGACGAACTTCTCGACGATCTTCTCCACCCGCTGCACGGCCGGCTGGTTGGAGGCGACCTGTTCCAGGAACTCCTCGCCCTCGTCCTCCTCGTCCTCGATGAGGGCGGCGGACAGCGGCTGCGACAGCTTGGAGCCGTCGCGGTACAGCGCGTTGGCCTTGAGCGCCAGCTTCCAGGACAGCATGTAGGCGGCCTGGCAGTCCTCGACCGTGGCGTCGTTGGGCATGTTGATGGTCTTGGAGATGGCGCCCGAGATGAACGGCTGCGAGGCGGCCATCATGCGGATGTGGCTGTCCACCGACAGGTAGCGCTTGCCGAGCCGGCCGCACGGGTTGGCGCAGTCGAACACGGGCAGGTGCTCGTCCTTCAGGCCCGGTGCGCCTTCCAGCGTCATCGCCCCGCACACGAAGATGTTGGCGGCCTCGATGTCCTTCTTCTTGAAGCCCAGGTGCGACAGCAGGCAGAAGTCGAAGTCTTCCAGCCGCTCGGCCGGGATGCCGAGGGTCTGCGTGCAGAACTCCTCGCCCAGCGTCCACTTGTTGAACACGAACTTGATGTCGAAGGCCGATGCCAGCCCGTTCTCGACGATCTGCAGTTCCTTCGAGGTGAAGCCGCGGCCCTTCAGCGTGTCGTGGTTGATGGCGGGCGCATCGGCCAGCGTGCCGTGGCCCACGGCGTAGTTGATGATCTTCTCGATCTGCTGTTCCGTGTAGCCCAGCGTGGTGAGCGCTGCGGGCACCGCACGGTTGATGATCTTGAAGTAGCCGCCGCCGGCCAGCTTCTTGAACTTCACCAGCGCGAAGTCAGGCTCGATGCCGGTGGTGTCGCAGTCCATGACGAGGCCGATGGTGCCGGTCGGCGCAATCACGGTGGACTGGGCGTTGCGGTAGCCGTGCTTCTCGCCCAGCTCCACGGCCTTGTCCCAGGCCTGCGTGGCGTGGGCGATCAGCTCCTTGTCGGGGCAGTTGGCGTGGTCGAGCGGCACGGGCGCGATCGACAGGGTCTCGTAGCCGGTGGCCTCGCCACGGGCCGCGCGCCGGTGGTTGCGCATCACCCGCTTCATGTGGTCGGCGTTCTGCGGGTAGCCCGGGAAGGCACCCAGCTCTGCCGCCATTTCAGCCGAGGTGGCATAGGACACGCCGGTCATGATGGCCGAGATGGCACCGCAGATGGCGCGGCCTTCGTCCGAGTCGTACGAGAAGCCCGAGGTCATCAGCAGGCCGCCGATGTTGGCGAAGCCGAGGCCCAGCGTGCGGTACTCGTAGGACAGCCGCGCGATTTCCTTGGACGGGAACTGCGCCATGAGGACGGAGATTTCCAGCACCATGGTCCACAGCCGGACGCCGTGTTCAAAGCCCTGCACGTCGAACTTGTTGCCGCCCTTCGACAGGAAGGTGAGCAGGTTCAGCGAGGCCAGGTTGCAGGCGGTGTCGTCGAGGAACATGTACTCCGAGCACGGGTTGGACGCGCGGATGGCGCCGGATGCCGGGCAGGTGTGCCAGTCGTTGATGGTGGTGTGGAACTGGATGCCGGGGTCGGCGCAGGCCCAGGCAGCGTTGCCGACCTTCTCCCACAGGTCACGTGCATCGACGGTGCGGGCAACGCCTTCGCGCATGCGCCAGTTGAGGTCCCACGCCGAGCCGGTCTCGACGGCGCGCAGGAAGTCGTCGGTGACGCGCACCGAGTTGTTGGAGTTCTGGCCGGACACGGTGCGGTAGGCTTCGCCGTCCCAGTCGGTGTCGTAGGTGTCGAACTCGATCTCGGTGAAGCCCTGTGAGGCGAACTGCAGCACGCGCTTGATGTAGGCGTCCGGCACGAACGACTTGCGGGCGTCCTTGATGGCGCGCTTCAGGGCCGGGTTCTTCGCCGGGTCGTAGCAGTCCTTGGCCGGGCCGTCGCAGTTGACGCAGGCCTTCATGATCACCTTGAGGTGCTTCTGCACGGTCTTCGAGCCGGTGACCAGGGCGGCGACCTTCTCTTCTTCCTTCACCTTCCAGTCGATGTAGGCCTCGATGTCCGGGTGGTCGATGTCGACGACGACCATCTTGGCGGCGCGGCGCGTGGTGCCGCCCGACTTGATGGCGCCGGCTGCCCGGTCGCCGATCTTCAGGAACGACATCAGCCCGGACGACTTGCCGCCGCCCGACAGCGGCTCGTTCTCGCCGCGGATGAACGAGAAGTTGGAGCCGGTGCCGGAGCCGTACTTGAACAGCCGTGCTTCACGAACCCACAGGTCCATGATGCCGCCTTCGTTGACGAGGTCATCGGAGATCGACTGGATGAAGCAGGCGTGCGGCTGCGGGTGCTCGTAGGACGAGGTGGAGCGGGTCAGCTCGCCGGTCTCGAAGTCCACGTAGTAGTGGCCCTGGCCGGGGCCGTCGATGCCATAGGCCCAGTGCAGGCCGGTGTTGAACCACTGCGGGCTGTTGGGGGCGCAGCGCTGCGTGGCGAGCATGTGCACGAGCTCTTCGTAGAAGGCCAGCGCGTCGTCTTCGCCGTCGAAGTAGCCGCCCTTCCAGCCCCAGTAGGTCCACGTGCCGGCCAGCCGGTTGAACACCTGCTGCGCGGTCATTTCGGAGGTGTAGCGCTCGGCTTCGGGCAGGCCGGCAAGGGCCGCCTCGTCGGCGACGGAGCGCCACAGCCACGAGGGAACCGAGGTCTCTTCAACCTTCTTCAGCCGCGCGGGCACGCCGGCCTTGCGGAAATACTTCTGCGCCAGGATGTCGGACGCGACCTGGCTCCACGCCGCCGGCACCTCGATGTCCTTGAGCTGGAACACAATGGATCCGTCCGGATTGCGAATCTCGCTGGTGGCCTTGCGAAACGCGATACCGTCGTATGGACCCTTGCCCTGTGTCGTGAAGTGCCGATCTACCCGCATTTTATCCCCTTTGGGCAGCGGCCCCACGCCGCTGCTGTGAATTGTTATCTGGTGTCCGTAGCCGGTTGGTTCCGGCTGCCTGTCCGCTGACGCGCCACACAAACGATTGTCACAAGCAAGCCCGCTTCCTGAGACCGGCACCGCATGCGCGGCACCTGACGCAAAAAGTCATGACTTCCCTGTCCGGACAGCCGGTATTTTCCGGCTTGTCCGCTTGCTATGCTCTGGAGTTCGGCAATCTGTCGTCGCCGCCGGGAAGGCCATCAACTCCGGGCCGTCCCTAGCCCCTTACCCATGACGCTGACTGTATGTCTGACGCGGGCGCCGCGTCAATACCTAGTGTGTTAACGAACCCTTACTACTAGATATTGTGTCCACAGGCTTGACATCACCTGTGGACAACCTGAACAAGCCACGATTCGGCGGCAGACCTCAACAATTCTGCGCACTTGGGCCTGGGGATAGCGGGGACAACGCGCCGTCACACACCCGTCATGGTCGTTACAACCGGGTTAAAACCACCACATGTGGGGGGTCAAGGCGCTGAAGCACCCCACATTTTTTGGTTAACGGGAGGTTAACGGGTGTGCGCCGGGCGTGGGGCGAGGGTGGCGGATGCAAGCGTGGGTTGTGGGGTGGGGTGGAATCGGGGAGAATCGATGCGCTGACATTGAATGCGTAGCATTTTGTATATACATTAGTAGGCGCAAGGGTGCTGGTAGATGACATTAGCCGGGTTCGACTGGGATGATGGCAATTGGCCCAAGTGCGCGAAGCACGGCGTCTCGAGGCAAGAGATTGAACATGTGCTTTTGAATGATCCTGCCGTAATGCCTGACCGGCAGGAAGGTCTGGATGAAGCCCGCTTCAATGCGGTGGGCAGGAATGAGGACGGCCGGCATCTGTTCGTGGTGTTTACCTTCCGCCGGCTCGGCGGCAGCTTGTGGCTTAGGCCAATCAGCGCGCGATACATGCACACCAGGGAGATTAAACGTTATGAGCAACGCTGAAGGCCGATCGGGCAAGCCGTTTCCTGTCTTTCAGACTGATGAGGAAGCCGAACGCTTTGTCGATGAGGCGGACTTGTCCGAGTATGATTTCAGTGGCTTCAAGCCGATGCGGTTTGAAATGGAGAAGAAGACCAGGCAGGTCAATCTCCGGGTGCCCGAAGGGCTGCTCGATGCGCTGAAACTGCGCGCCAAGCAACGTAACATTCCGTATCAGCGGCTTATTCGAGAGGCAATTGAAGACGCGCTGAGATTGCCGCGTACAAGAGATTGATAAGTCCAGCCTGACATAACAGTGGCGATCACAGCGTACTCGCCTAGTCCCGCGCCTCACTTGCCGCAGGTGGCTACTGGGTCCCCCGATCAACCCGGGGGATGACAAGGGTGAGGGTAGGGGGGACTGTTTCAAATATGACTGTTTCCCTCGGGCTTGACCCGAGGGTCCATCAACTTGGGTCCTCGGGTCGCGGGGCTTTGCCCCTTGCCCGAGGAAGGCGTTTTGCAGGATGGGCTGGGCCCCGGAACACAAGTCCGGGGCCCAAGGGTCTGCCCGAGGAAAGCGTTTTGCAGGATGGGCGGATCCCCAGCCACGCCATTTGATCTCGATCAATGCAGCCGCCGGCATGGTCCGGCACGCTTTCAGGTGTACGGAGGGATAGTCCGTCTACAAGGGAGCAAACACCATGAAGACTGTCGTGCAACGCGTTCGCGATATGCTGAACCAGAACAGGGACCGCCAGTTCGTCATGGCGCTCGGCGGGTCGGAACTGAGCGATGCCGGCCTTGCCCGCGCCGACCTCGACTGGATCACCCATGCCCCCGCCGACACGCGAAAGCGCATGGAAGCCATGGCAACGACGCTGGGCGTGGACCCGGCTGACATCAGCCAGGACCGCTGGCGCGAAATGGACATGGCCCGCGCCTGCAGCCAGTGCGGCGACCTGCGCACCTGCCGCAAGTTCCTGAAGGGCGAACAGGTGAGCAAGGGGCCGGACACCTTCTGCCCCAACTTCCAGCGCTTCCAGGACCTGCTCGAAACCGAGTAGACGCCAGGAAAGCCTGGCGCCGGGGCGTCAGAGCCAGAATTTCTCACGCACCGTGGCATCGCGCTTGCCGGTGGGCGTTTCCACGGTGAGCTGCGTGCCGTCTGTCCAGTGCGACTTGTGCACCATGCCGATGGCGACATTGGTGTTGAAGTCCGGCGACCACGCAGCAGACGACACCCGCCCGACGACCTCGCCACCGGCCAGCAGCGGCCACCACCGGTCACACCCCGGCACGGCATCGCCCTTGATGTCGATGGCGCGGATCTGCTTCGCCGGACCGTCGCGCGACTCGCGCACCAGCGCGTCGCGCCCGATGCAGTCGCTCACCACGTCAGTATTGCAGAACTTGCCCAGCCCGCACTCGTGCGGGGTGTTGCCGTCGGTCATGTCGTTGCCATAGGACAGCAAGCCGCCCTCGATGCGCTCGATCAGGTTGGGGCAGCCGGCATGCACGTCCATGGCCTTGCCGGCTTCCATCAGCGCGTTCCACAACGGCATGCCGATGTCGCCGCCCTCGACGTAGATCTCGAAGCCGCCCTGCTTCGAATAGCCCGAGCGTGCGATGACCAGCGGGCGGCCCTGGAATGCCAGCGTGGCAAAGCGGAAGAAGCGGATCTTGCGCACCTCGTCGCCGAACACGGCGGCCATGAGGTCATCGGCGCGCGGACCCTGAACGGCCAGTGGCGACACGTCGGGTTCCTCGACCTGCACGTCGAGCCGGTGGCCGTGCGCCAGTCCCTTGATCCAGAGCAGCAGGTCGCTGTCGGCGATGGAAATCCACCAGCGGTCTTCCGCCAGCTTCACCGCGACGGGATCGTTCAGCATGCCGCCGGTTTCGTCGACGATGGGCACGTAGTAGCACTGGCCGGGCTGCATCGGGCGCAGGTCGCGCGGGGTGAGCAGTTGCACCAGGCGGCTCGCGCCGGCCCCGCGGATCTCGATCTGGCGCTCGCACGCCACGTCCCACACCTGCACCGCCTGCTTGAGGTGGTGATAGTCCTCCTGCACCGAGCGGAACACGGTGGGTAGCAGCATGCGGTTGTAGACGGTGTAGGCCTTGATGCCGGCCGCCTCGACGCCTTCGGAAAACGGCGTGCGGCGAAGTCTGCGGGAAGGGGAAAGCAGGGCCATGTCAAGTCACTCCGGATCCGGTGAGGCGCATGAGGAAATTGTGCCGAGACACTTGCCAAATGCCAGCCCGCATGCGCGCCCGTGAGCGGCAGAAAATCGCCAGTCTGCGCCAATGTGCCGGCAGGCTACTGCGCGGCGTTGCCGGCGGCCATTGCAGCGAACGGTGTGCCGAGCTTGCCGGCGATGTCCTTGATGATTGCGGCGCGAAGCTGCTTGCGCGGCCCGGTGCCAAGCGTGGCCGTTTCCCACAGCAAAAGCTTGCCGGTCCGGCCACTGGTAGTGGCGGGCGTCCACATGGCCGCGCGGATGAACCCGCCCGTCACATTGTCGGAGTTGGCACCGCGAATGAAGAAGCTCAACCGGACGGGACTGGCCAGCCCCGCCCCGGCGGGCGGTTCAACATGCTTGCGGTCGCTTACCGGCACGCCATCCCAGTTGGCGACACCGGCCCGCACCAGCTTGACGCCCGCACTGTCTGCAGCGGACTGGGCAGCCTTGAACAGCACGTCACACGCGGTCTGGCCGAACTTGTCCGGCGTGTGGACGATGCACTCCGCGCTGATGCCGTCAAAGCCGTTGAACGCACCCGGTGCCACCGGTAGCTCCTGCGCGATTGCAGGCAGGCTGGTCCCGATGGCAGCGCTTGAAAGGACGGCAAGGCTGAGGGTGAGGGCGAGGCGATTCATTGGCAAAACCTTCAGGCGATCAGCACATAGACCTTGCGCAAGGTGGTGGTGATGTCCCACCGCCCCGACCAGCCCTTTGGCAAGGTCAGCACCGTGCCCGGCTCAAGCTGGCGAACGCTGCCGTCCGCATCGGTGATGGTGCCGGCGCCGGACACAATGCTGCAGATCTCGGTGTTGGGACGGTTGGCGATGGCCCAGCCGCCGGGGGTGCACTCCCAGACGCCGACGTCGATGCCGTTGCCGGAATACATCTCGCGCACCGACATGTGCGGTGAGCCGCTGTCATGGCCTTCGCGCAGGCCGGCAGGTTCAAGGTCGATGGAGTGTGGTTCGGCAACGGAAGCAAGCGTGGCGAGCATGTGGGTGTGGTCCTGCTGGGAAAATGCGGGTGAGGGGTGATCATAGGCAGGGTCGATGCCGACCGTACAGCAACCTTTGCCCTGTCCGGCGCGTTACATGGCGATACTTCGGCATTTTGGCGGGTATGCCAAGGAAAGATTCAGGCATCATGGCCACAAATACATCCGGGCGCGTGCTGCCCCTGCCATCGCAGAGCTTCAGCATCAGGCTGCTCGCCACGCTGGCCAGTGTTGCGGCGCTCTATTTTGCCAGCAGCCTGTTCATTCCCATCGGGCTGTCGCTGCTGCTGTCACTGACGCTGTTTCCGATCATCCGTGCGGGCGAACGCCTGACGAGTGCCGCCGGCGATCTCCGCGATAACCGTCATGCTGCTGGTGACCGTGATCATCGGTCTGACAGTCATCGCGCTGAGCGAGCCGGTCAGGCAGTTGTCGCAGGACGCGCCGCGAGATCGGCCGTCAACTCAAGGAAAAGCTGAGCACGCTGCGCGGTCCGCTGGAGTCGATCAACCGGGCCGGCGAACAGGTTGAGGAAATTACATCCGAAGCCAAAAAGCCGATGGTGCAGGAAGTGATCATCCGGCAACCGGGGCTGGTGGCGCGGGTTTCGGACGACGCCGTGGCCATGGCAGCCAGCGCCTTGCTGGTGCTGACGCTGTCGCTGTTCCTGCTGATGTCGCGAGACCTGTTCTACCTCAAGGTGGTGCGCGTGATGCCGACGCTGAGCGACAAGAAGCGCGCCTTGCAGGCCGCCTACGACATCGAGCGTGACGTCTCTCGCTACCTGCTGACGGTGGCCGTGATCAATGCAGGCCTTGGCACGATGGTCGGTCTTTCGCTTTGGGCGCTCGGCATGCCCAATCCGCTGCTGTGGGGAGTCATGGCCGCGGCGCTGAACTTCCTGCCATATCTCGGGGCGCTGGGCGGTATCGTGATCACCGGCATGGTGGCGATCATTACGTTCGACACGCTTGGAGAGGCTTTGACCGTGCCGGCAGTCTACCTGGTGCTGACCGTCATTGAGGGCCAGTTCATCACGCCGTACCTGCTGGGCCGGCGGTTCTCGCTGAACGTGGTGGTGATCCTGGTGTCGATCGCCTTCTGGGGGTTCCTGTGGGGGGCGGTTGGCGTGTTCGTCGCGGTGCCGTTCCTGATCATCCTGAAGGTGCTGTGCGAGCATATCGACGGGTTGAGCAACCTCGGCGAGTTCCTGTCCGGCGAGGATGCGCCGGTTGAGCCTGAACCAGCCGAGACCAGCAAGGCCTGACGAGGCAGGCATGAGAGCCTGAGCAATGCAGTGGGTGCATGGCTCGGTGAAGTTGCAGAAATACCAGCTTATCCGGCGTTCACGCAGGGTATATAAGTTGCGTCGTACAGCCGATCTGACGCGCCTTCCGGCCACGAGTGGCACACGCGCCCGGCAGACTTTTCTAAAACATTGAACTGAGGTTTTCAGTCATCCGGTCTGCGGGAGAGCGTCTCCGGCAGCGGCTGGCTGTGCGGAGAAAGCAACATTATGACGAGTATTCTTGACCTGCTGATCCAGGGCGTGAACATCGCTGTCATCATCGGCATGGTGGCCATCACGGGGTGGGTCTTCTTCCTGTATTTCTCAAGCATGGTGCTGGGCATTCGCGAAATGTTCGGCGGCAAGCCGGCGTTTGATGAACCTGTTGCCACGCAGGCCCTTGCCGGTACAAACTCCAAGCCAATCTGATTTTCGGGAGAACGGCTGCGCGTGCATCGGATCATTGCTGTAACACTGATACCGGCTTGCCTGGCCGGCGCTCCGACGCTGGCGCACGCTGCCGGCAATGCCGTAGCGCAGCCGCCTGCGTGCACGTCCAATACCGGTGAGGTGGTAGCCTTCGAGCTGGTCGAGCGAGCCGCGCCGCAAGGCGCGCCGCTGGCGGCTGGCATGGCGCGCCGCAATCCGGACGGCAAACGCGTGGTCATGCGAATGAACTTCGCCGCAGCACCCGTGCCGTTCCAGCAGTTCATTGACCGCCATGAATGCGCCCACCACCAGACCGGCGACGTGGACCGGCCCCATCCGCCAAGGAACGGCCCGGAGCACCTGATGAACGAGGCGGTCGCAGACTGCATCGCGGCGTTGCGGCTACGCGACGAAGAGGGTTTTGATGCGGCTTCCCTGAAACAGGCCACAGACGCACTGGCCGCTGACATGGCGCGTTTCGGCTTTCCGCCGGTCAGCGTGAACAGCCGCCTGAGCAACATCAACAGCTGCTTTGGCCGCGACGGCTCGGCAGCCGACCTGATCGGCGAGCGGTTGCGCGAGCGCGGGCTGGAGTAGGGCTGGCCTGCCGGCGTTTTTCTCTGGTCAGATGGATGGAGCTCAGCAGATGATGACTCCACGCGCAGGGAACGTCGATCATCGATGCAAGAACTAGTCGTCAATAACCTCGTCCTGCTGTCAGCAGCGGCCATTATCGTGCTCGGCATATTGTCGAGCATTGCCGCCATGCGCTTCGGCGCTCCCTTGCTGCTGGTCTTTCTCGGCATCGGCATGCTGCTGGGCGAGGATGGTCCGGGCGGGTTGCGGTTCGACAGCTACATTGCTGCCTATCTCATCGGCTCTGCCGCGCTGGCCGTGATCCTGTTTGATGGCGGCATGCGCACGCGGTTGTCCGCCATCCGGTCCGTCGCCGGACCGGCGCTGGCGCTGTCGACGGTGGGTGTGCTGTTGACGGCCGGCCTGACCGGCCTGTTTGCCCACTATGTCATCGGGCTGGGCTGGATCATCAGCTTCCTGCTTGGCTCCATCATTGCGTCGACCGATGCTGCCGCCGTGTTTTTCCTGCTCAAGGCTGGCGGCCTGAGACTTCGCGGCAAGGTCGGCACGGTTCTCGAAACGAAGTCTGCCACCAACGACCCGATGGCCCTGTTCCTGACGCTGGCCCTGCTGGACCTGGCCATGATGGATACGCTGCCGAACGGCGTGTCGAGCGGTGCGGCCCCGATTATCACGACACTGTTGCTGTTTTTCCAGCAGTTCGCGCTGGGGGCATTGCTTGGTGCGGGCGGAGGTTTCCTTCTGGTGCTGATGCTGGCACGCATGCCGCTGCCGGCAGGCCTCAGGCCGCTGTTCGTGCTGGCCGCCGCCATCGTGATTTTCTCGGCATCGACGATCCTGAATGCGAGCGGGTTCCTTGCGGTCTATCTTGCAGGCCTCATTGTGGGTAACCGCCCGGTGCGGGCGTTTCCGTCGTTGCTGAGCTTCATGGACAGCTCCACCTGGATGGCGCAGCTGGTGATGTTCGTGGTGCTGGGGCTTCTGGTGACGCCAAGCAAGATGGCCGATTATGCCTATACGGCGATACTGATAGCTGCATTCCTGATGCTGGTCGCCCGGCCCTTGGGCGTGATGCTGTCGCTGGCACCGTTCCGCTTCATGCTGACCGAAACGATCTACGTGTCATGGGTGGGCCTGCGCGGCGCGGTATCAATTTTCATGGCAACCTTGCCGGTGCTTGCCGGATTGCCCGGCTCGCAGTTGTTCTTCAACCTGGCGTTCGTGGTGGTGCTTGTGTCACTGCTGGCGCAGGGCACCTCGCTGGCATGGGCCGCGCGGCGGTTGAACCTTGCGTTGCCGGATACGGCTCCGGTGGTGCAGCGGTTCGAAATCGACCTGCCGGGCCAGGAGCAGCTTGAGTTGGTCGCCTATCCCATCGAGGCAGGGTGTTCCTACCTGTCGGCATCCTATTCGCCGGTCTGGCTCAAGCCGGTGTTCGTGGTGCGGGGCGACGAGGTCGTCTCGCCCGATCAGGCCGGTCCGCTGGCGGCCGGTGACTACGGCTACTTCCTGGTGCCGCCGGACCGGATCAGGCGGCTGGACTCGCTGTTCGACCCCGCCGCCAAACCACTACAGTCGACGGACCTGCTTGGCTTTGCTTTCGATGGCAACGTGGAAATGGAGCTGCTTGCCGAGGAATACAGGTTCCGCCTGCCTGACCAGTTCCGCGGCCTGACTGCCGCGCAAGCCTTTGACCTGGAGTACGGAGACCTGCTCAGCACCTTCGACAGGCTGCATCTGGACCACCTCGAACTGGTTGCGGTGGAGCTTGCCGGAGACACCGTGCTGCGCGTTGTTCTTGAACTGCCGGAAGAGCCTGAATGGCAGGATCGCGTCAGGGATCATCTGGCTGGCATTGCCGCAAGGCTGCGGCCCAGGCGCCGTCACAACGAGAAGACGTAGAGTTTGCGCAGATCGCTGGTGATGTCCCACCGGCCGGACCAGCCCTTGGGCAAAGTGACAACGGTGCCCGGACCGAGCGCATGCACACGGCCATCCTCGTCGGTGATCATGCCCGAGCCGGAAACAACGTAGCAGATCTCGGTATTGGGCCGGTTCTCGATCGCCCAGCCGCCGGGTGTGCACTGCCAGATGCCGGTCTCGACACCATGGCCTGAATACAGCGGGCAAAGCGAAACTTCGGGCCGGCCCGAAATCATAGCCGACGCGAACACCCGCAGGCGAAAGCCTTGCTGTGTTGGGGGCGGTGACCGCCATCATGGCTGGCTGGATAAGCATGGCTGACTTCCTCACGAACAGGTTTGCACGCAAGGGTAGTAAACAATGTGTCAATATTCAATTAATGCGTGTAACCAGCCGTCAGCCACAACCGGATGGTGGCTGGTCAGCCCAGCGGTACGGGCTGCTTCGGCGTGTACCAGCTCTTCTGGTGGTGCAGATGCGCCAGCAGCTCGTTGATTTCGCGCGCGGTGGCGACGGAGTCCTTGCAATCGGGCTTTGCAACCCGGCTCATTTCGGTGCGCAAAGCATCTTCGATGATGGAAAGCTGCTTGGGATTCAACCGGAACGACGGATTGTAGCTCACTTTGCGGGTCTCCTTGTGGTGATGAGAGGGGGGACGCGAATGCGCATTCATTGAACGCATGCTATCATGCGTTTTCCTGATGGTGCATCAGGAAATGTTGCGTATGGGCCTGCGCACAATGCCGCACCTTAAAATGCCGAGGCAGCTTGATCAGGATCAATGCTGAAGGCGTGACAGCGCGACAGGCTGGCGGGGTGACGTTCCAACTCGCAAAAGGGATTTCCGCGATGACAACGCTTGAGTCGATTTACCTTGCAATGGTGATTGCTGCCTTCCTGAGCTTTTCGGTGGTGCTGGCCATGCAGTTGATGCGCCAGGGTACGAAGTAGCGCTCGCTGGGCCGTCCATGGTTGCGGACGGCTGTTGCAGCAATCAGGCCGGTTGCACTGACCGCTTGCGTTGCCGGTCGAACCACAGCATGGCAAGGCCTGCCAGCGCCACGATGGACCCACCGGTGATCGTCCAGATATCGGGAAAATCGGCGAACAGCACGATACCGAAGATGGTGGCCCACAGCATGGCCGAATACTCGAACGGGGCCACGAAGTTGGCTTCACCGAGCTTGTAGGCCGTGGCAAAGCACACCATGGCGATGGCCGACAGCAACCCTGTCGAACTCATCAGCAGCAGGTCGGGCCAAGGCGGCACGGACCAGCCGCGCATCAGAAAGGCGACGGAGGGATGGCCGCTCTCGTCAGCCTGCGCGCCAAGGAATGCGACTGACAGCACCAGTGCCAGCGACAGGTAGGCAAAGTTGCCCCAGAACGCCAGGACCGGGCTTGGCACGGAGGCGCTGAGTGAGCGGGTAATCATCTGGCTGATTGCGTAACCGAACGCGGAATAGAGCGACAGCAGGGCAGCAGGCTCGAACACCGAAGACCCCGGGCGGATCATGATGAGGACGCCCATGAACCCGGCTGCAATCGCCAGCCAGCGGTAAACCGGCACGTATTCTCCCAGTACAGGCCCCGCCAGCATGGCAACGAACAGCGGCATGGTGAAATAGATCGCGACACCCGAGGCCAGCGGCAACGTGGCCACCGCCATGGCAAAGGCCAGATAGGCGGTGCACATGACGAAACCGCGCAACGCCACCAGCGGCCATTTTGCCCTTTCCACGCCCAACGAGCCTGAGCGCCAGATGGCATAGGCGGCGAGCAAGGGCAGCGCCAGCCCGCAGCGCACCGCCAGAAGCTGGTGCACCGGATAGCCGCCGGACAGGAACTTGATGACGGCATCCATGGTGGAAGCCAGCGCGACGGCTGTGCACAGCATCAGCACGGCAAGGCCCGGCCGGTCCTGGCGGGGCGTGCTGGGCAGGGTCAACCTGCTGGCGGAACGAACGGACATGAGCCGGATTTGCCTTTTGTGATTCAACCTGGATGCTCGGCGATGGTGCCTGCGATACCACGTGCAGACAATCGCATTTGCGGCATGGCCGCCATACCGCTCCACGTCGCGGCTTCGGCGACAACCCGCTTGCGCTTGCCCGTGCGTCATGGTGCACTGTTTTCCGGCAGATCGCGCGGATGATGCGCAGTGAGCCCGGGATAAGTGCGATGACCAATCCGGTCGAAGCAGCAGCCTTTGTTTCTGTCGGGCGCGCCTGCGGGTTCGCCGGTCTGGGGGTCCTGTGCGTCGTTCTTGGCCTCAGCTGGGACCCCGCGCTGGCGGCGAGGACCGGGGGTGCCATGTCCCTGGGCATATGCCTGATCCTGCTGGTGCGTGCCTTGCTGGCGCACAGGAGGCCTTACAAGCGCACCGAAACCTGGCTCATTCTCCGCAAGGATGACAGGCCGCGCGCTGAAATTGCGCAGCGGCTGGTCAGCACGGCGCTCAGGGAAGCCTACCTGTTCTTCGCCCAGAAGGCGTCTGTATTCACCATGTTGTTTGCCAGCATGTCCGTCATGTTCAAGCTGGGCCAGCTTGCCTGACAGGCGAGAGCGTTGCCTTACACCACGATGACGCCCTTGTGCTTGGCCTTGTTCTCCGGCTCCACGTGTATGGTCACCCGGGCGTCCGGCACCTGCTTCATGATTGCTGCCTCGATCCGGTCGCAGATGTCGTGCGCATCGGACACCGAGGTATGGCCATCGACCACCAGGTGGAAGTCGATGAAGGTGACGGGCCCGGCGTGGCGGGTGCGCAGGTCGTGTGCCTCGATGGCGCCGGTCGCCTTGTCGGAAATGATGGCGCGGATGGAGGACAGCGTTTCCTCCGGCACCGCCTCGTCCATCAGCCCTGACAGGGACTGGCTCATCACCTTCCAGCCCGACCACAGGATGTTGAGCGCAACGAGGCCTGCAAGCAGCGGGTCCAGCACGTGCCAGCCGGTGACGATGGCCAGCAGCACGCCGAAGGTGACGCCGACCGAGGAGATCACGTCCGACAACAGGTGCTTGCCGTCGGCCACCAGCGCGGGCGAGCGCAGCTTGCGGCCGCGCGATATCAGCACCCAGCACCAGAAGCCGTTGAGCACGCTGGCAAGCCAGTTGACCAGCAGGCCTTCCACCGGCGCATCCAGCGGGCGCGGGTTCTGGAGGGCTTGCCAGGCCTCATGGAAGATGACCAGCGCCGCGACGATGATCATCGCGCCTTCGAGTACGGCGGAGAAGAACTCCGCCTTGTGGTGGCCATAGGGGTGGCGCTCGTCTGCCGGCTGGGCGGCGTAATAGACGGCGATCAGCGCGGCGATGGCGGCAACCACGTTGACAATGCTTTCCAGTGCATCGGAAAACAGCGCGACGGAGCCGGTCATCCACCACGCCACCAGCTTGATGGCCAGCACGACGAGGCCGACGGCAATGCTGCCGGCGGCGAGCTTCATGCTGCTGGTAAATCCGGTAACGGCGCTCATGCGCGCCTTTATGCGCGGATGAAGTGCAGCTTGTCGAATGTCTTTCGCCAATTGCCCACCTCTTCAGCCAGTGAGGCCGGATCGTTGGTGGTCAGCGCGCGTGCAATCAGGTTGGCCATGCGCGGTGCATCCGCCCGGGTGACGCCCCAGCGCACCAGTTCGGGCGTGCCGATGCGCAGCCCGTTCAGGTCACCGGAAACAGCATTGATCGGCAGGCCGATGCCACAGGCGAGGAAGCCCGCCTTGCGCAAGGTCTTCGAAGCGGCCTGGCCGCCGCCGAACCGGGCTGCCTCGATGGCGAACTGGTGTGAACGGGTGAAGCCGCGCGACTTGCCGAACACCGGCAGGCCTTCTGCATCGAGCGCTGTTGCCAGTGCCACGGCAAGCTCGGTCATGGCGCCAGCGTAGGCCTGCCCGTGGTCGCGCCAGTCGAGCAGCGACACGGCAAGCGCCGCTGACTTGGCAGCATCGAAGTTGGCGGTCATGCCGGGAAACGCGATGTGATCCAGCTTCTCGGCAATCTGCGCGTCATTGGTGACGATGAGCCCGCCTGCTGGCCCGCCGAGCGACTTGTAGGTGCTCATGGTCATCAGGTGCGCGCCGTCGTGGAGCGGGTTCGGCCAAGCCTTGCCGGCGATGATGCCGCACTGGTGGGCGGCGTCGAACAGCACATGTGCGCCAACGTCATCGGCAATCGCGCGGATGGTGGCCACCGGGTGCGGTTCGAGGTTGAGGCTGCCGCCGATGGTGATGAGTTTCGGCTTCACCTGCCGGGCGAGGTGCGCCAGCGCGTCCACGTCCACGGTGTAGCCGTCTGCCGCAATTGGTGCGTGGTGTATGTCGAGGCCGTACAGCCCGGCGCAGCCTGCGTCATGGTGGGTGACATGCCCGCCGATGGAGCCGGGCGGGGCGATGATGGCGTCACCCGGCTTCGTCAGCGCCATGAAACCATAGAGGTTGGCGATGGCCCCGGACGGCACGCGGATTTCAGCATGGGACGCGTCGAAGATTTCCGCTGCCAGTTCGGCCGCGATGACCTCAATCTCCTCGATGGCTTCAAGCCCCATCTCGTACTTGTCGCCCGGATAGCCCAGCGACGGCCGCGACCCGATGCCCGACGCCAGCATGGCCTCGGCGCGCGGGTTCATCACGTTGGTGGCGGGGTTGAGGTTGAAACAGTCGCGCTCGTGGATCCGGCGGTTATCGGCTACCAATTTATCCAACCGGGCGGCGATAGTTGCGCTGTCAGCCTTGGCAGTGTCGGCGGCGTACGACTGGATCAGGTCTTCGCAAGGAGCAGGAACCCAGGGGCGGGTAGCGAGAGCGGGCATTGGCAGGCACCTTGTGGAAATCGGTTGTTGGCTGCGCTCACATGGCCCCGGGCGCGGCTTGCACACAAGCCAGATTTGCGAAATAATAGGGTCAGAAAAACTGAGGCTCAGTTCATGTCCGTGCAGCCGCCCAGACCAAAGGATGTTCCCCTCAACGCCTTGCGGGCATTCGAGGCAGCCGCCCGGCTTGGCGGGTTCAAGGCGGCTGCGGCCGAGTTGGGCGTGACACCGGGGGCGGTGACGGCACATGTGAAGGCGCTGGAGTCGCATCTGGGCGCCGAACTGTTCGTGCGCACCGCGCGCGGCGTGGAACTGAACGCGTTGGGCAAGCGCGTGTTGCCGGGCTTCGTCGAGGCGTTCGATGCGCTCGGCGAGGTTATGGTGAACTTGCGCGCGGAAGCGGCACCCAGGCAGGTGCACATCGCGACGCTGCCATCACTGGCGCAATTGTGGCTGTCGCCCCGGTTGCCGGCCTTGCGGGCAGCAGCCCCCGACATTTCCATCTCGATCACCGCCATGGAAGCCCCGCCCAATCTCAAGCGCGCGCCGTATGACCTGTGCCTGTTCTACGGTGAAGAAGCGGACGGCGCGTTGTGCCGGGATGTGATCTACCCGGTGTGTGCGCCAGCCGTTGCCGCACGACTGACAGGTCCGGGCGGCCTTGCCGGTGTCACCTGCATCACCGATGCGGTGTGGAGCGATGACTGGAGCTTGTGGGCGCGCGAGGCGATGCCGGGTGAAAGCATGACCCCGCGCGGGCCGGTGTTCTCGCTCTATACGCTGGCGCTGACTGAAACAGTCAACGGGGCAGGGGTGCTGATCGGCCACGACAGCCTGGTGTCGGACCATGTGGCACGTGGCGACCTTGTCGCGCCGTTCGCTGCGAGGGTGACGTTGAACCGGTACCTGCGGCTGTGGTCACCCCGGCCGCTGCGCCCGTCCAGCCCGGCGAACCGGGTCAGCATGTGGCTGCGGACGAGCGGCTGAGGCGGTCTGTCCCTCTCGACAGCGTCTGACCGCTCTAGTCGGTAGTCAGAAGCTCCGCACGAACGCTTTTCTCGATCGCCTGCAACTTGGACAGCAGCTGGGGCGCGGTAACTCGCAATCCCCGCTTGCGGAAATCGGTTTCGAGTTTCCTGATCACGTCGTGCGGACCGGGTTCTTCAAAGTCCGACTTCATGACCGCATCGATGAATGCGGGCAGTTCCTCAGCGTTCAGCGCCAATTGTTTGCCTGCCCAGACAGCGAGCAGGTAGTTGCGGCGGGCAATGACCTGCCCGCTGTCGCGTGTTTCATTCTCGACATGATCCATCGCTGCTCAGGCCTCGTCCCTGCCGGCAGGCTGATCATGGCCGGCAAGCTGTTGCTTGATGCTCTTTTGCAGCGCTTCGGCACGCTCGGCCAGGAAGGTGCTTTCGGTCAGGCCGGCGGCTGCCTGCAGGCGCACGACGGCAGCGCGCGATTCAAGTTCCCTCAACCGCGCCCTCGCGGTTTCGGACAGGAACTGCATCTGCCTCGTTTCCATGGTGTCGTAGTGCACGGGTTCGATCTCCTCCAGGTTGCTGATAAGTCACGATCGGGGAGATGGTTGTTGCAGAAGCGCGTTTCAGCAGACCTGCCGTTCACGCTGCTGTGATACTGGATTAAATCGCCGTCATGAATGTTGCAGGCTGCGCGCCTGGCGAATGCAAGGCTCAGTTGCGCGACCGCCACACGCCACGCCCGGCCAGCGGGCGTTCGCGCTTGATCGCTTCGCGACGCAGCACGTAGATGCCGGAGGCGACGATCATCAAGGTGCCGACCACCGTGGTCCACTTGGGGATTTCGCCCCACAGCAGGTACGACAGGATGGTGGCCCACAGCATGGCGGTGTACTCGAACGGCGCGACCGTTGCCGAGTGGCCGATACGGTAGGCGGTGGCGATCAGCCAGAAGCCGACCGACGAGATCACCCCGATCATCATCAGCATGGCAAGCTCGATGCCGGTCGGCATGGTCCATGGCAGCAGCAGGAATTTCAGCGTGCCGGTGGCGTTCTCAACCGGTGGCAGGTGCGCCAGTACCAGGCCGACCAGCCCGCCCATGTAGAAGAACGTGATCATCATGTAGAAGGCCATCACGGAGCCCGACTCGGTGATGCCCATCTTGCGGCCCAGCACGGCCGAGACCGAATAGCAGAACGCCGCAAGGATCGGCATGAGCGCTGCCGGCTGGAAGGTCTCGGAGCCCGGCTGCACGATGACCATGGCGCCCGCAAAGCCGAACAGGATGCCGGCCCAGCGCCGCCAGCCGACCTTCTCGCCCAGGATCGGCACGGCCAGCGCGGTGATGAACAGCGGCGATGTGAACCAGATCGCAACCACCGCCGTGAGCGGCATGGTGGACAGCGCGAGATAATAGAAGAAGAACGCGCCAAACCCGATGAACGAGCGCAGCGCGTGCATGAAGGGCCGCCGCGTTGCCAGCGTGCCGAGCCCGCTTTCGAAATGCACGATCATGAACATCAGCGGCAACGCGATGATGGCGCGCACGAACACGATCTGGTGCGCCGGGTAGCGGTCCGACAGCAGCTTCACCATCACGTCCTGGAACGAGAAGATGAACAGCGCCGCGCAAAGGTACATCACCCCCCGCAAGGTGTCGTTCAGGCCGGCTGAGCTGGTTGACGGGGCGGACATGGCGAGAAGGTGCCAGCCGGGTCAACCCTGTGTCGCGTTCAAAAGCGGCAGCGGCAATGTCGCTATTGATTGAGCTGGATTGGGACTTGAGTGGGCCGGTTCCCGGTGGCCTTCCGATGACAACCGCGTGAGGAACGGGCGGTTGCCATGGCGGATGGGGAACGCCCCGGCCATAGTATGTTCGGAACCAGTTGAACCGCCGAGATGGAGCCGGACAATTGCCAGTCATGAAAAGACGAAGTGTGCTGACCGCCGTGTCGTGCCTGATGCTGGCAGGCAGCCTGTTCGCGGACGTCTTGCCGGCCCGGGCACAACAATCACCTGACGCGCTGTGGCAGGCGCTAAGGGACGGCCGTGCGGTCGCGATGATGCGCCATGCTCGCGCGCCCGGCGTTGGTGACCCGGCCAACTTCGACGTGACCAACTGCGCAACCCAGCGCAACCTGGACGAGACCGGCCGCCAGCAGGCAGCAGCCACCGGTGACCTGTTCCGCAGCAAGGGTATCGCGACGGCCAGCGTTTTCACCAGTGCGTGGTGCCGCTGCCAGGATACAGCGTCCGGCCTCAAGCTGGGCGATCCCGTCGTGCTGCCGGCGTTGAACTCGTTCTTCCGGCAGGGCAGCGGCCAGCGTGATGAGCAGACGGCGCAGCTGAAGGCGTGGTTGCGCGACGGCGTGCCGGACGGTCCCGTTGTGATGGTGACGCACCAGGTCAACATATCGGCGCTGACGGGCAACTATGCGTCGTCGGGCGAGATGGTGGTGATCGATCGCGACGTGGCCGGTGGCATCAGGGTGCTCGGCTCGATCCCCGCCCTATAGGCGCGCTTTCAGCCGCATTTTTATCGGCCCGTCGGCACGTCCATTGACCAGTTGCAGCACGTACGGATTGCCCGAGGCGTCGATGTCCCTCGTCGCGCCCTGCCAGACCACGCGGCCTTCGTGCAGCATGATCATGTATTCGTACTCGTGACGTGCCGATTCCATGTCGGAGGTGATTGCAAACACCGTGGCGCCGGTTTGCTCGATGGACCGGTCGATCACCCGGTAGATCGCCTTGGTGGTGATCGGATCAAGCCCGGCGGTCGGCTCGTCGAGCAACATCAGCGATGGCTGGCCGGCAAACACCCGCGCCAGGCCGACGCGCTTCTGCATGCCGCCTGACAGCTCCGACGGCAGCAGGTCGGCGGTCGAGGCAGGCAGGTTGACCTTGGCCAGCGTCTCGATGGCTAGCGCGCGCGCATCCGACCGGCTCATGCCCTCGTTGTTGACCAGCCGGAAGCAGATATTTTCCCATACCGGCAGGCTGTCGAACAGGCCGCCTTGCTGGAACAGTACGCCGGTGTCCGCAAGCCGCTCGTTGCGCTGCCTTGTGGAAATGCCGGTCAGTGGTTGGCCGTCGAGCAGGATCTCGCCAGAGTTGGGCGTGTGGATGCCGGCGATGCATTTCATCAGCACAGTCTTGCCGGAAGCGGCAGGCCCGATCAGCACGGTGCGCGCACCGGCAGGCACATTGATGGTGATGCCGGACAGCACCGTCGTCGCACCAAACCGCTTGGTCACGCCGGACAGGGCTAGCTTGACGGTGGACATGGGGCAGGAGATTCCGCATCGGGCAAGGTTGGGTGAAGGCAGGTCAGCCGTAATGATTGTATCACCCGCGTTGCCGGGTTGTGCAAGGGCTGGTGAATGACTCTGGACTTAGGGTCGCCGGATGGGCCATAAGAAGTGCCGAAATCGAGGCATCTCAAGCGCGCCTGAACGGCCTGGACGTGGGGACCGATGAAGAACTTTCTGCTGCAGCTGTTTACCTGGTGGAACGGGCAGACCATGGGAACGCGCTGGTTTACCGCGCGCCATGGCGAACGGGTCGGCCAGGACGAACTGGGCAACGTCTATTACCGTGCACCATCGAAGCTGCCGGACTCGATTCCCGAGCGGCGCTGGGTGGTTTACCCGGGCTATGCCGAAGCGTCCATGATACCGCCCGGCTGGCATGGCTGGATGCACCATCGCACCAACACCCCGCCCAGCGAGGCCACCTACATGGCGCGCGAGTGGGAAAAGGCGCACAGCCCGAACCTCACCGGATCGTCAAAGGCCTATCGCCCGGCGGGCAGCCTGCTGGGGGCAACGCCGATGAAGGTTGCCAAGCCGGACTATGAGGCCTGGCAGCCGGAATGAGGGTTTCCCGCGCTGGACGGTGATGATCGCCCGGCGCAAGCCTGCCGCAACAGACAGGGCGCGCTGAGGAGCAAGACGGACGATGAACAACTCAATGGTCGAAACGGCAATCGGTGCAATCGTCGTTGCCATCGCCACCGGCTTCTTCATTTTCATGTACTCCGTCGGCGGGCTGGGTGGACATTCATCAGGCTACCAGGTGTCGGCATCTTTCGGCACCGTGAAGGGCGTCACCGTCGGCACTGACGTGCGCATGGCCGGCATCAAGATCGGCTCCGTGACGGCACAGACCCTCGACCGCGACACCTATCGCGCCACCATCGTCATGGACGTGGACAGCACGGTGAAGCTGCCGGAAGACTCGACCGCCAAGATTGCTTCCGAAAGCCTGCTCGGCGGCAACTTCGTCTCGCTTGAGCCCGGCGGCAGCGACACCATGATCGAATCAGGCGGCGAGATCGCCTTCACCCAGGACCCGGTCGACATCTTCGGCCTGGTGTCGCAGTTCGTGCTCGGCAGCAACAACAAGAAGCCTGAAGCCGGCAGCAGCGATGCGGCTGAACAACCGGCGAGCGAGGAGCCCGCGACCGAAGAACCTGCCACTGAAGAGCCGGCACCCGTTGAAGAAGCGCCGGCTGATGCGCCTGTTCCCGAACAGCAGGAGCAGCCCGCGCCGGGCACGACCACCCAGTGACCAGTTCTGCCGAGACAGCGCCCCAGGCGCGCCAGACATGGTCTGCCGACAGTTATTCCACCCATGCCCGCTTCGTCGCCGACCTTGCGGACGCGGTGGTGGAATGGCTCAACCCGCAAACTGGTGAACGCATCCTCGACCTTGGCTGTGGCGATGGCGCGCTGACGCAGAAGCTGGTCAAGGCCGGTGCGACCGTCAAGGGCGTAGACAAGAGCGCCGACCTGCTGGCGGCGGCCCGCAAGCTTGGCCTCGACGTGGAGGAGGGCGATGGCCATTCGCTGGCCTTCGACGCGGAATTCGATGCGGTGTTCTCCAACGCGGCCCTGCACTGGATGAGCCAGCCCGAGCGGGTTGTTGATGGCATCTGGCGCGCGCTCACGCCCGGCGGGCGGTTCGTTGCCGAATTCGGCGGTCATGGCAATGTCGCTGCCATCGTGACCGCCATGCGCGCGGTGGGTGAGCGCCGCGGTGGCGATCCTGCCCTGGCCGGCCCGTGGTTTTTCCCCTCCCCGGACGTCTATTCAGACATGCTCGGCGCCAAAGGTTTCGAGGTACGGCGCATCGGGCTTTTTCCGAGGCCGACGCCGCTGAAGACCGGCATGAAGGCGTGGCTGAAGGTGTTCCGCAAACCGTTCTTCGAACAGTTCGGCGACGACGAGGAAGCCGTGCTCGAAGAGGTCACCTCGCTGCTGCAGCCAAGCCTGTGCGATGCACGCGGCAACTGGACGGCTGACTATGTGCGCATCCGCGTCGAAGCGGTGAAGCCGGCATGACGTACAGGTTGGCGATTGTGGCAGCGGTCATGGCCGGTGTGCTGGCGTGCCCGCAGGCGGGGGCCCAGGCCCTGAAGAACCCGATGGCGATCTTTGCCGGGCTGGACAAGATCACCGGGCGCATCACCACGTTCGAGATCCCGGTCAACGAGGTGCGCCGCTTCGGCACGCTGAATGTCTATCCGCGTGTCTGCAACACCCGTCCGCCAACGGAAGAGCCGAAGACCACCTCGTTCGTGCAGGTGGACGAAAACCTCATCAACGGCGGAACGCGGCGGATATTCTCCGGCTGGATGCTGGCGGAAAGTCCCGGTCTCAACGCGGTCGAGCATCCCGTGTACGACGTCTGGCTGATCGGTTGCCGTGACCCGAACCAGCAGGCCATCGAGGCCCAGCCGGTCCAGCCCGCCCCGCAGGTGCCGCCTTCAACACCCGAAGAAGACACGCAACAGCCACCACCCGAGGACTGACGTCATTTCGTGGTGGATAAACCCCTAGTTTTGCCACAACTGCCGGACAAGTTGTTGGCAGCGAGCGGGGGCTGGCGTTATTCGGGACATCATGAACAAGATCATCAAACTCATTGCTGCCGTTTGCCTGGTGGCGGCGGCCGTTTCAGGTCCGGCAATTGTGTCGCCGGGCAACGTTGCCCATGCAGCTGCTGCATGCGATGCACTGGAAAAGCAGTTCAAGAAGACCGTGCGGCCAAAGATCCTGCGGCTGGCCAAGAAGAACTTCCACTGGTCGAACTGGTATCACGCAACCTTGAAGAGGCAGCAGGGCAGTGCGAAGCACCCGTCGCCGGAAGCGATGAAGGCGGCCCATGCCCAGATGCTCGACTACTGCGGTGCTGACAGCAAGTGCAAGGCATTCGCCAACGAGATGAATGCCGCGTCAAAGGCCATCTATGACGTCAACAAGCGCTGGTCCGATGCCGGCTGTCCGGGCCAGCTCGACAGCTAGGCGGTGGCTTTCACTCCGGCGGGTAGTGCAGTGGCACCGTGATGCTGGCTCCCGGCTCGCTTACCGTGAACTGGGCCTCGTGGTGAAACGGTGCGAACTTTGGCGGGGTGAGGTAGTTCGACACCCCGGCCCCTTCCAGCGGATACTTCAGGAACCGGTGGCGCTCCAGCTTGCCATCGTTGTTCTGGTCATGGGCAACCGACAGGGCATACTTGCCCGGTGCAATGCCGGGAAACGTGAAGCTGACTGATCCGGGCTGGGCCGGCATCCGCATGACCGTGACGTTGTCGCGCTGGCCCTCGCAATCCGGAAAGCCCCATCCGCTCGACCACAGGCATGCCACAATGGTGCCGTTGGGGTTGCGGACGCCGTCGACCGTGACGTTGAGGTCAGCGGCTTGCGCAGCACCGGCCAACAGCACCAGGCTGCCTGCCAGAAGGGGGAGAAGCGAACTCTTCATGCGTGTAATCCTCGTGCAGCAACCGGCGCAATTGTAACCTGAGGTTACGCTATCTCGCGGGCTGCGCCAACACTCCTCAATGAAACTGAAACGTCACTGCCGGAACGGGCCGAGTACAGCGTCGGGATCATCATCAGCGGTGAAGGCGGCAAAATCTGCCTTGGCGGTGAGCGCCTGGTCAAGCTGCTCGCGATACTGGTCCCGCGGCACTTCCTGGCAGCCGAATGTGCGCAGGTGATCTGTGACGAACTGCGTGTCCAGCAGCATGAAATTGCCCGCGCGCAGCCTTGCCGCCAGATGCACAAGTGCCACCTTGGAGGCATCGCGGCGGGCCGAGAACATGCTCTCGCCAAAGAACGCCGCACCAATCCTGACGCCATACAGTCCGCCCACCAGCGCAGACGTTTCGGGGTCGCGCACCTCGATCGAGTGGCAACAACCCATCGTGTGAAGTTGCGAGTAGAGTGCTGCAATACGCGCGTTGATCCAGGTGGACGGGCGCCCGACCACCGGTGCCTGACCGGCGCTGCCCGGCGCTGCGGCGCAGCCGGCAATGACGCCATCAAACTCCTGGTCAACGGTGACCTGGAACGTTCGCTTGCGGATGACGCGGGCGAGCTTGCGCGGCACGTGAAAGCCATCGAGCGGAATGACGCCGCGAATTTCAGGTTCGACCCAGTAAAGCGCATTGTCCTGCGCACTTTCCGCCATGGGAAAGATGCCGGCCGTATAGGCCTTCAACAGGAGCTGTGGCGTTATCGTTGACATGGTCTGCCCCAGCAAACTAACCGCTCCCGCCGCCCGGCTGCAAGCGTAGGTGAACGTGAGGCGCTCAATCCTGGTCGTCTGGTGCGCCGGAGCATGGCCACGGTGACGGGGCTTCGACGCCGGGTGGCAGCAGGGTTGTCTCGTCGCCGCAGGCCAGGACCACCTGGCTCGTCGTCAGCCCCTCGACGCCGGACAGGTCTGCGCCAGCCAGTTGCGTGCGGAACAGGTAGGCGGAAGTCCAGTTGGAGCCAGCAAGTTTCGCGCCTGCAAACCTTGCACGCGCCAGGATGGCAAAGGTGAGATTGACCCCCGGCATGCTGGTATTGCTGAAATCGGCCCGGATGGCGTCAGACTTGCTCAGGTCGGCCATCTCCAGTGCAGCTCCGGTCAGGTCGGCGCGCTGCAGGCTGGCACGAGCGAGCTTCGTGTTGTTCAACGAGGCGTCACGCAGGTTGGCGCGGAACAGCTCTGCGCCCTCAAGGTCAGCGCCATTCAGGCTGGCCGACGACAGGATGGTGCGGATGCCTTCCACCTTCTGCATGGATGCACCATCGAGGTTGGCACCCTTGAACGAGGCATAGCTCAAGTCAGCCGACCCAAGCGTCGCGCCTGAAAGGTTTGCATTGCCGAGGTCAGTGTTGCTGAGGTTTGCATCGGTTAGGTTCGCGCCTGCCAGGTTTGCGCCACCCAGCATCAGCAGCTTCTTGTTGCAACCGGACCAGTCCACCCCCGACCGGGCGCTGTCCTTGCAGCCGGCAGAGGCGATGGCTGGGGTTGCAACGAGGGCAAGTGAAACCATCAGGGAAAGTATTGTCAGGCGCATGGTGGGCAATCTCCTCAAGGGCATGTGAGTTCGGCTGCCAGCCCGGCCCACCGGCAACGATCCGGATACTACACGACCATGGCCGATGACTTCCAGTGCCGGGGCGCAAACACCCTTACCGGATGCGCAACGCCCGGCAGGTCCTGGTTGCCGCAATCATCGAGGTCGACGGTCAGATGCCTTGCAACTTCCTGTGACATCAGGACCGGACGCATCAGCTTCTTGGTCAGTTGTTCGAGCCGTGCGGCCTCATTGACGGTGCGGCCAATGACCGTGAAGTCCAGCCGCTCGCGACCGCCCACATTGCCGAAGAACACCTCGCCCTGGTGCATGGCGATGCCGCAACGGATGTGCTCGCGCCGGTCGATTGAAGCGACCCCGGGCGGCGGGTTGACGTTGAAACTATCCAGCGCGCCCAAGGCATCGTCGGCGGCCTGCATGGCGGCTCTCGCAGCGCGCCCGGCGCTGGCCTCGTCGGTAAACGGAAACACCGCCAGGATGCCGTCTCCCATGAACTTCAGCACGTCGCCACCATTGCTGGTGACGGCGGTGACCAGCACCTCCAGGAAGCCGTTGAGCAATACGCTGACATCGGCGGCGGCGAAGTCTTCCGAGGTGCGGGTGTAGTTGCGCATGTCGGCAAACCACACCACGGCCTCCACGGACGAACCGGATCCGCGCGCAATGCTGCCCTCCAGCACCTGCTTGCCGGCACTGGGGCCGAGATAGACATTGAGCAGGTTCTCGGCGATGCGATAGGCGATGTGACGGTGCACGTGCAGCGACAGGCACTTGAGAATGCGCGACAGCTGCATGCGCTGGGCACTGCTGAAGCCTTCCTCGGCGTTGGTGGCCAATGAAACGACGTCGTGGCGATTGGCCCTGACGCGCTTTGGCATGGGCAGCACGGCGTAGTGGATGATGCCCTGTTCGGCCAGTTCCTTCACCAGCGGGTATTTGTGCTGGTGCTCCTCGTTGCGCGTATCGAGGATGACGATCTCGCCATGCTCGATGGCTGGCCGGAGCGGACTGCGCAGGAACGCCTCGTCCTGCTCGATCATGGCCTTGACCACGATCTCGTCGCAGATGCCGTCGGACTTCTGCCAGACCCAGGCAAAACCTGCCAGCTGCGGGTGCAGCGTACCGGCATGGATGGTCGCCCGGCTCAGCGGTAGTCCGGCACCGACCATGCGCCAGGCCAGCGATTCAAACAGGCTCAGCATCGACTGTTCGTTGATCGCGTCACCGAGCAGCCAGTTCTCGAGGTCTTCGAAGCTGTTGGTGCCGTTGGCCGACTCCGGACCTGCCGTGGAGCGGGCAATCAGCTTGACGGACGCGGGGTAATGCCGCGGGGCGGGGTCGATATACAACGGTTTCATCAAGTGCTTCCTGCAATCATCACCGGCAGCACGGTCGCGAAATCCGTCCGGCATGCCCGTCCCCACGGCTGGCATATGGGGTGGCGAGCGGCCGCTTCCAACCACCAGCCGGAGATATCAGTCCGGGTTGTTGCGCAGGAAGTTTTCCAGCCAGTGGATGTCGTATTCGCCGTCCATGATGTCGGGCTGTTCGAGCAGCCGCTGGAACAGCGGGATCGTGGTGTCGATGCCTTCGATGACGTACTCGCCCAGCGCCCGGCGCAACCGCATCAGGCACTCTGTGCGGTCTCGTCCATGCACGATCAGCTTGCCGATCAGGCTGTCGTAGTAGGGCGGGATTGAATAGCCGGTGTAGATGCCGGAATCGATGCGCACGCCCAGCCCGCCCGGCTGATGCAGGCCCACCACCTTGCCCGGCGACGGGGCGAAGGTGCGCGAGTTCTCGGCGTTGATGCGGCACTCGATGGCGTGGCCGTTGAACGTGATGTCGGACTGCTTGAACCCGAGCTTGGCCCCGGCGGCCACGCGCAACTGCTCCTGCACCAGGTCCAGCCCGGTGATGGCCTCGGTGACAGGGTGCTCTACCTGCAGCCGCGTGTTCATCTCGATGAAGAAGAACTCACCGTCCTCGTACAGGAACTCGATGGTGCCGGCGCCTGAGTATTTCATCTCGGCCATGGCGTTGGCGCAGGTCTCGCCGATCTGCTTGCGCTGGGCCGCGTTGAGGGCGGGCGACAGCGCTTCTTCCCACACCTTCTGGTGGCGGCGCTGCAGCGAACAGTCGCGCTCGCCAAGGTACACGGCATTGCCCTGGCCGTCGCCAAACACCTGCACCTCGATGTGGCGCGGCTTGCCAAGATAGCGCTCGATGTACACCGCATCATCACCAAAGGCGGCCTTGGCTTCGGTCTGCGCGGTCAGCAGGGCGTTGTCGATCTCGTCTTCGTTGAGGGCCACCTTCATGCCGCGGCCACCGCCACCGGCTGCCGCCTTGATCAGCACCGGGTAGCCGACCTCCATGGCCACCTTGCGGGCCTGCTCGAAGCCGGACACGCCGCCTTCGGAGCCGGGCACCACCGGAATGCCGAGCTTCTTTGCAGTCAGCTTGGCCTCGATCTTGTCGCCCATGATGCGGATGTGCTCGGGCGACGGGCCGACAAAGGCGATGTTGTGCTCCTGGAGGATCTGCGCAAAGCGGGCGTTCTCCGACAGGAAACCGTAGCCCGGATGGACCGCATCGGCCCCCGTGATCTCGCAGGCGGCAACGATGGCGGGAATGTTGAGATAGCTGTCCGACGCGGCTGGAGGGCCAATGCACACGCTCTCGTCGGCGAGGCGCACATGCATGGCGGTGGCGTCTGCCGTGGAGTGCACCGCGACCGTCTGGATGCCAAGCTCGCGGCAGGCGCGCAGCACGCGCAGGGCAATCTCGCCACGGTTGGCTATGAGGACTTTTTCAAACATCTGCGGGGTGCCGGGGCCAAGCCTATTCGATGATCATCAGGGGTTCGTCGTACTCGACCGGCTCACTGTCACCGACGAAGATCTCCTTGACCGTGCCGGCATGCGGGGCAGGGATCTGGTTCATTGTCTTCATGGCTTCGATGATCATGATGGTCTGGCCGGCCTTGACCTGCTGGCCGACCTGCACGAAGGCAGGGGCCTCCGGCGACGGCGAGCGATAGGCGGTTCCAACCATCGGCGACTTGACGAGCCCGGCGGACGGCTTGGCCGGTGCAGCTTCGCTCACGGCGGGTGCAGCCGGGGCCGCCGGTGCAGCAGCAGGCGCGGCAGGTGCTGCGGCATAATACTGGGGTGGCGGTGCGTAGGTCATCGCGGCCTCGCGCGCTACGCGGATCTTCAGGCCATCCTGTTCGACCTCGATTTCAGTCAGGCCGGTGTCGGCCAGGATTTCCGCCAGAATGCGGATTTGCTCGTGGTCGAACGTCTTTGAGTCCTTGCCCATGTCTGCTTCCGGTTGGTTGTTCGTGTCGATCAGGCGGATGTCTTGGTCTTGTCGGTCAGGCGCGCGGCGGCATCCAGCGCCATCGTGTAGCCGTCCGCGCCGAAGCCGCACAGGATGGCGGTGGCGACGGGTGATACATAGCTGTGGTGGCGGAAGGCTTCGCGCGCATGCACGTTGGACAGGTGAAGCTCGATCACCGGCACGTCCAGCAGCCGCAGCGCATCATGGATGGCAACCGACGTGTGGGTGTAGGCAGCAGGGTTGATGATCACGCAGTCGACGTTGCCCATCGCCTGCTGGATCCAGCTCACCAGTTCGCCCTCGATGTTGGACTGGCGGAAGTCCACATCCAGGCCGAGCGAATTGGCCCGGCTGGTGCAGGCCGACGCGATGTCGTCCAGCGTGGCGGCGCCATAGATTCCGGGTTCACGCTTGCCCAGCATGTTGAGGTTCGGACCATTCAGAATGAGAACCTTGCGCGCCAACCAGACTACTCCATTGAACAGGCAGGCAAAACGCAGTTGCACCCGCCCCCGGGCGTTATTGCCACAAATAGATGGTCCGGCCAAGCGATACTGCCTGACCGGACCGGCTGCCCTGTGGATGAAAAGGCCCTCAGCAGAACTTGCAGCCGCCGTTGTCGCGCACGCCCTTGACCGCTGCAACCAGCTGGTCATAGGGAGCCGCACCCGGTACCAGCGTATCATCAATGATGAAGGCGGGTGTGCCGTTGATGCCCAGCGTTTGCGCCAGCTCGCGGGTCTCGTCGATCACCTTGTCGGATGCCGCCCGGTCGGCTTCCATGTCGGCCTTCAGCTTGTCCACGTCGAGGCCGGCTTCCCTGGCCACTTCAAGCACTTTTTCCTGGTTGTCGATACCGCCCTGCGCGCCCATGAGCGCCATGTGCAGTTCCTTGTACTTGTCCTGCTTGCGGGCAGCCAGGGCGGCATGCGCTGCAATCACCGAGCCTTCGGACAGGATCGGGAATTCCTTCATGACGATGCGCAGGTCCTTGTCTTCCTCGGTCAGGCGCAGCACCTCGGCCATGGCGCGCTTGCAGTAGCCGCAGTTGTAGTCGAAGAACTCGACCATGGTGACGCTGCCCGCGGGGTTGCCGAATACCATGTCGTTGGGGCTGCGGAAGATCTTGTCCTTGTTGTCGGAAATGGCAGCCTGCGCCATCTCTTCCTGCTTGGCCTGCTCGGCAGCCTGCAGCTTGGTGATCATCTCGTTGAGGAGCGCCGGGTTTTCCAGCAGGTAGTCGCGGATGATGGTGTGCATCTCCTGCTTCTGGGCATCGGTGAAGCTGCCCTCGGCAACAGCCGGCAGCGGGGCGATGACGCTGCTCGCGGCAATCGCGAGGCTGAGCAGGCTGGCGGTGATCCTGGTTTTCATGGGGGCAGTGCTCCTGACAGATATGCATGGGCGGCCGGGGTGCGGCGCGAGTGACTGGTGAGACAGGTTTAACTGTCTTTCTGCTTTACGGCATTCAAAATGTCGTTAGCGCGAATGTTGACCGATGAACCGGGGTTTGACCGTTTCAATGCGCCTTGGGCCTTTTCCTTGGCAAGTTTCTTGTCGCCGCGCAACATGGCACTTTCGGCGGTAGCCAGCTCGGCGCGGGCAAAATCGCCCTGGATGCCATGCGCGCGTGCCTTGAACAGGTGCAACTGGGCACTGCTGCCTTCGTAACGCTCGGCGCGCGTGAGTATCTTCAGCGCCTCGGCTGCATCATCCTTGCTGTCGCTGGCAAGCAGCGCCTGCGCCAGCATGATCTGGATCAGCCCGGCCTTCGGCGCCAGCTTGACCGCCTGGCGAAGCGGCGCAACGGCATCGGCCGGATTGCCCTTTTCAAGCAGCGCCTGGCCCTTCAGTTCCCAGAAGTAGGGGTTTTTCGGGATCATCGCGATCAGGTTGTCCATCTGCGCAATGGCATTGGGCATGTCGCCCAGCAGGTAGGCCGCAATCGCGCGTGCATACATGGCCGGCAGTGATGTGTCGGACGGCGGGTAGGCATTGGCAACCGCTTTGGCACCCCGCGTGAACGCGATCAGCTTGGCCTGCGCCATGGCGTGGCGCAGCACCAGCGTATCGGAGTCCTTCTTGCCGTAATGCTTCGACGCCTTGACGCGTTCCTCCAGCACCCTGATGCGCTGCAAGGGCAACGGGTGGCTGACGGCATAGGGGTCTATGTACTGCAGCGAGGCAACCGACTGGTTGTAGAGCCGCTGGAACAGCTCGAGCATGCCCTTGCCGGACTGGCCGGTCTGTTCGAGATACTTCAGCGCGCCTTCATCGGCGGCTGCTTCCTGCGCGCGCACGTAGCTGAGCAGATTGCGCTGGACCATCGACTGGCCACCCAGGATCAGCGCCGTGCCAGCCTGTCCGCCCGCACCGGACTTTGCCGCCGCCACTGCACCGGCTGCGCCCAGCAGCATGGCGATGATGGCTTGCGTCGAGGCACGGTCAAGCTGCACGCCCAGCCGGGCCAGGTGCCCGCCTGCCACGTGCGCGGTCTCGTGCGCCAGCACGCCGATCACCTCGTTGGGGGTGCCCGCCTGTTCGAGCAGCCCGGTGTGGATGAAGATGCGCTGGCCACCGGCCACGAAGGCATTGATGCGACTGTCGTCGATCAGGTGAATGTTCACCGCGCCGGGGTTGATGCCGGATACCTTGAAGATCGGGTTCAGGTAGCGCCGCATCAGCTCCTCGATCTCGGCATCGCGGATCAGGCGGATGTCGTTGCCGCGCGTCTGTGCCTGCGCTACCGGACCGGCTGCGAACGGGCTGAGCAGCAGCGCCAGCGCGCAGACCAGCGACAGCAGGGATTTGACGGCATGGGCCATGGGATGCGTGACGGGTCCTGTGATCAAGGTATCGCAAGGGATATGTCCCGACATTACGGCAAAAGCGTGAGGCCCCGCCACGGCAGCAGGCGTTACAAATGGGTAAGGTGGCGATGACCCGCCCGGTTCCCCATCCCACCCACATCTGCTAGGCAGGGACAACTGAACCATCGCCCACCCTGAACCGCACCTGATTCGACATGTCCCCGACCCCTTCCAGACGCGCGAAAGCCGTGCAGCCGTTCATCGTGATGGACGTGTTCCGCGAGGCCAATGCGCTGGCAGCCCACGGCCATGACGTGGTGCACATGTCAGCCGGCCAGCCTGCGGGCGGGCCGCCGCGCAAGGTGGTCGAGGCCGCGCGCGAGGCGCTCAACGGTGCCTACATGGGCTACACGGATTCACTCGGCCTGATTGCGTTGCGCGAGCGCATTGCCGCCCACTACCAGAAAACCTATGGCGTCAGCGTCAACCCCGCCAACGTGGCCATCACGACGGGCTCGTCGGCCTCGTTCGTACTCGGCTTCACAGCGTGCTTCGACGCGGGCGACACCGTGGCCGTGACGGTGCCGGGCTACCCTGCCTATCGCAACATCTTCGGTGCGCTGGGAATCACCGTGAAGGACATGCCCGTCGATGCCCGCAGCCGCTGGGCGCCCACCCACGCACAGGTCGAGGCAGCCTGCGACGAGGGCCTGGACGGCTTGCTGCTGGCCAGCCCCGCCAACCCCACCGGCACCATGCTGACGCCGGACGCGCTGGCCGATGTTGCCGCAACCTGCGCGAAACGCGACGTGTGGTTCATCTCCGACGAGATCTACCACGGGCTGACCTACGAGATGCCGCAGGCCTGCGCGCTCACCACCAACCCGGACGCCGTGGTGATCAACTCGTTTTCGAAATACTACTGCATGACCGGCTGGCGTATCGGCTGGATGATCGTGCCGGACGCGCTGCTGCGCACGGTCGAGTGCCTCAGCCAGAGCCTGTACATTTCAGCGCCGACCATCTCGCAGTACGCAGCCATTGCCGCCTTCGATGCAACGGAAGAGCTGGAAGAGCGCAAGGCCGGATACAAGGCCAACCGCGACTTCCTGCTGCGTGAGCTGCCGGGCCTCGGCATGGGCAACCTCGCCCCTGCGGACGGCGCGTTCTACCTGTATGCCGATGTGTCCGGCCTGACCAATGACAGCTTCGACTTCGCCACCCGCATGTTGCGCGAGGCCCACGTGGCCACGACGCCGGGCGCGGACTTCGACGGCCCGCTCGGCAACCGCTTCATCCGGCTGTCGTTCGCCGGATCGATGACCGACATGGAAAAGGCAGTGGAGCGGCTGGGTCGCTGGCTGCCGGGCAAGGGGTAGGGGCCTCGTCCATGCTGAGCGCGGGTCTTGCCGGGTTTGCCCTCGGCGCAACGCTGATCATCGCCATCGGTGCGCAGAACGCCTTCATCCTGCGCCAGGGGCTGAAGCGCGAGCACGTGTTCATCCTGTGTTTGATCTGCGCGCTGGCCGACGCGCTGCTGATCGCGGCAGGGGTGGCCGGGCTCGGCACGCTGATCCAGCAGGTGCCGGTGCTGCTGACGGCCATCACGCTGGGCGGCGCGATCTTCCTGTTCGTCTACGGGGCGATGGCGTTTCGCCGGGCGCTTCACCCCGATGCACTGAAGGCGGGTGCCGGCGCGGCCCTGCCACTGAAACAGGCGATCTCCATCTGCCTCGCCTTCACCTTTCTCAACCCGCACGTTTACCTCGATACGGTGCTGCTGCTGGGCGGGTTGTCGGCGCGGTATGAAGGCGTTGACCGGCTGGCCTATGGCCTGGGAGCATGCCTGTCGTCGTTCGCGTGGTTCTTCACGCTGGGCTATGGCGCGCGCATGCTGGCACCGGTGTTTGCCCGGCCACGCAGCTGGCAGGTGCTGGACATCGCGATCGGGCTGGTGATGTGGGCGCTGGCGGCAAAGCTTGCTGCCGAGTTGTTGTAGCGTTCAGCGCAGGTCGGTGACGATGTTGGCGTTCTCGTCCACCAGTTGCCGCGCCGTCTTCCAGATATCCTTGCCCTGCCACTCGGCAAACAGCCTGTCGCGCCAGACAGGCGTTATCGGCGAATTGACAAGGTAGCGGTCAAAGAACCGCTGCGTCATGGCGCGTTGTTCCCAGCCCGGCTGGTTGACGCGCTCATCGGTGTGGGTGGTGTAGCGGCGCGGCTCATGGAACATAAAGCGGGCGCGTGGACCGGCAATGCGCGACTGGCCCTGCAGGTAGATCGGCACGCACATCGAGGCACAGGCGTCGCCATCGGCAACCAGCGTATCGACCGTTGCGCTGCGCTTGACGCGGTTGATCAGCTCGATGAGTTCTCGGCCCTCGCGGATCGACCCGCCGGGCGAATGCAGCTTGATGACGAACCGCGAGGTGCGGCCCTGCCAGGCATTGAAGGCCTCGGTGAACCGCGTGACCATCGGAATGTCGACGCCTGACCGCCATTCCAGCACCACGGCGTCGCCCACCTGTTCGACGTTCAGCCGGCCAAGGTCAACGCGCTTTTGCTGGTACAGATTGTTGGCCAGGTAGACGGCCACGCACGTCATGAGCAAAAGCAGAAGGCGGTTCCAGGTCATGGAAACCGCCTTCGTGCATTGACGTCAGCTATCAGGACCGCTTGCCCCACCAGCCGGACTTCTTGGGCGCGGTTTCAGGGTCGACGGTCGGGGCAGGCGGTTGCCACCGCGGCGGTTGCGGCTCGGCAGCTACCACCGGCTTTGCAGCAGGGGCGACTGGTTCAACTGGCGCGCTGCCGTTGCTGCTGGTCTCGGCCGCAGGGGCAGGCGTGTCGTCACTGGTGATGACGTCCTGGGCCACATCGGCGCTGGCGGACTTCTTCGCGGCACGCTTGCGCGGCTTCTTGGCCGGAGCTTCTTCTGCAACGTCGTCCTCGCCGGTTGCTACATCCGGGACGTTGTCGTCTGCCTTGGCCTTCTTGGCGGCGCGCTTGCGCGGCTTGCGCGCAGGCTTGTCGTCAGCCTCCGGTGCGACGGCTTCTTCGGCGATGCTGTCACCAGCATCGTCAGCGCTGGCAGCGACGGCACTTGCTTCGCTGTCATCACCGTCATCACTGGCTGCTTCATCAGAACCGGCAACACTGCCAGCCTCTTGCGCGTCACCGTTTTCGGCGCGTGAACCACGTCCACGGCCACCACGGCGACGCCGCCGCTTTTTTGGCCTGTCATCGTCGCCCTCGCCTCCGGTTGCCCGGTCACTGGCGGCCTCGATGGTGTTGTCGTCGTCCTGCGTATCGGCATCGTCGGCAGAATCAGCGTCGCTGTCCGAGCCGTTTTCGCCATCGGCAAACACTGCATCGCCATCACCGTTCTCGCGCTGGCGGCGGCCTCCCCGGCGGCCCCGGCGGCGGCGGCGCTTCTTGCGCGGTTCGCCGTTCTCGTCGAGTTCGACTGCTTCGGCGGCACCGTTGCCACCCCTGGACGGCGCGGCCTGCGGGGTGGCCTCATCGTCGTCGCCGTCTTCGTAATCGTCCTCGATGATGGCGTCTTCCTCGCCGTCAAGCTCGGAGCCCATGGCGACTGCCGTCTCGGAGGCCACAGGACGCTGGACCGGCCCCTTGCGATCGGGCTTGCGCTCGATGCGGCTGTCGGCCTGCGGGCATTCGCGATCCGGAATGATGTAGATCGAAACGCCATTGTTCAGTTCGAGGTTGAGCAGGTGCTCGCGCTTTTCATTGAAGATGTAGTTGGCAACTTCCGGATGCACGTGCACGTCGATGCTCTCGGCCTTGCGCGACATCAGGTGTTCTTCGACACCACGCAGCACGGACAGCGCACAGCTCGACACGGCGCGGATAACACCAGTGCCTTCACAATGCGGGCACTGCCTCGTGGAGCTTTCCATCATGCCCTGGCGCAGCCGCTGGCGCGACATTTCCAGCAGGCCGAAATGCGAGATCCTGCCCACCTGGATGCGCGCCCGGTCGTTCTGCAGGGCATCCTTGAGCTTGCGCTCGACGGCCCGGTTGTTGCGATTCTCCTCCATGTCGATGAAGTCGATCACGATCAGGCCGGCCAGGTCGCGCAGGCGCAGCTGCCGGGCAATTTCCACCGAGGCTTCAAGGTTGGTCTTGAGAGCCGTGTCCTCGATATTGTGTTCGCGCGTCGCCTTGCCCGAGTTGATGTCGATCGACACCAGCGCCTCGGTCTGGTTCATCACGATATAGCCACCCGATGGCAGCGTGACCGTGGGCGTGAACAGCCCGTCAAGCTGGCTCTCGATCTGGTGGCGGGTGAAGAGCTGGCGATTGTCCTTGTAGAGCTTCACGTTGCGCGCATGGCTGGGCATGAGCATCTTCATGAACTCTTTGGCTTCCTTGAAGCCTTCCTCGCCCTCGACCTGGATTTCCTCGATGTCCTTGGAATACAGGTCGCGGATGGAACGCTTGATCAGGTTGCCTTCCTCGTAGACGAGGGTAGGGGCCGATGACCTCAGCGTGAGCTCACGCACCGATTCCCACATCCGCAGCAGGTAGTCGTAGTCGCGCTTGATTTCGGTCTTGGTGCGCTGTGCGCCGGCGGTGCGCACGATCAGGCCCATGCCTTCGGAAACCTCGATTTCCTTGATCACGTCCTTCAGCCGGCGGCGGTCGCTGACGTCTGAAATCTTGCGGGAAATGCCGCCGCCGCGCGCGGTGTTGGGCATCAGCACGCAATAGCGGCCTGCCAGCGACAGGTAGGTGGTGAGCGCCGCACCCTTGTTGCCGCGCTCTTCCTTGACGACCTGGATCAGCAGCACCTGGCGGCGCTTGATGACTTCCTGGATCTTGTAGGTCTTGCGCGGCGCACGCTTGCGCGGCTTCGGTGCGGAGGAGGACGCATCTTCCTCGCTGTCTTCAGCGACGGTGTCGACATCGTCTGCACCGTTTTCGTGATCGTCGCCATCACCGTCTTCGTCGCCGTCTTCAGCGTCGGAGTCGTCTTCGCGGGCTGAGACGGCATCGCCGTCGTCGTCCGGGTGGCTGTCTGCATCCTCGTCATCCGAAGCGCCGTTGTCGTCGGCAGCTTCGCCTTCGACCTTGTCGTCATGCGACTTGGCCGAGCGCGAGCGGCGCCGGCGCGGCTGCTTCTTGCGGCCTTCGTCCTCGTTGTCCTCTTCCTCGCGGGCAAGGCGGGCGTCTTCTGCCTCGGCCTCGAGCAGCGCCTGGCGGTCTGCCACCGGGATCTGGTAGTAGTCCGGGTGGATTTCGCTGAACGCCAGGAAGCCGTGGCGATTGCCGCCATACTCGACGAACGCCGCTTGCAGCGACGGTTCTACGCGGGTGACCTTGGCGAGATAGATATTGCCCTTCAGAGGGCGGCGGGAAGCGGATTCGTAGTCGAATTCCTCAAGACGGTTCCCACGCACCACGGCGACACGGGTCTCTTCCGGGTGGGCGGCGTCGATAAGCATTTTGCTGGCCATAACGGCAATTCCTCATCGCACGCCAGCGCGAGCGCCCGGCCTGCTGCGCAACCGGGCGGCGCAGCTGACAGGTGACGGTCTGACATACGAAAATATTGGCTGGTGGCGCGCAAGTTGCCTGTTGGCAGACCAGCAGCGACGATCATCCCGCTTGCGGGGGAGATCCGGCTGGCTTTGTCTTTTGCCGCGCTCATACCTGTTTCCACATCTACCCCCGCGCCATGATGGCAAAGCGGGAGCGGTTCACTCGACCGCCCGTTACTGATTGGAACTCGATTAAGGGCTGGTTTGGCCAAAAGAGTCCGGCATCAGGGCGGAGACACTCGCAAATTGGAAAAGCGGCAAACCTGCTGCCCGGTGCTTCTCCAACGCGGGAAATCTGTTTCCCCTGGCGCAGACAGCACCGCATGGCGGCACTGCATTCCACTGTCGGGGACCACGGATGACGTTGTAGCACGAAAGCGCAACCCCGCAATAGCCCAACTTGATGCTTCCGGAAGGGAAGTGACTGGCAGCTTTCAATACATCGTGAATCGGGGGTGGCGATACTAAGGAACGGTTAACCACAGCCCGCCTAAACTGCGCCCCAGAAATACCATCGGCCGTTTCCGCACAGGCCGGGCAGGGGGAGTATCGCGGTGTTCAGACGCACCATGACCAGCAACATCATGCGCAGCCTGTGGCCGGTTCTGGCCGCAGTGTTGTCGATGCTGGCTGCCATGCACCTGGCGATGCCGGTGAATGCCGCAAAGGCCTTGCCTGCCGCCACCGAGGTTGCCGCTGCCCGCGTGGCCGGCAACGAGCAGCGCACGCGATTCGTGGCCGACCTCGACAGGCCGGTCAGCTATTCGGTGTACGTGGTCGGCGATCCCTACCGGGTCGTGGTGGACATGCCGGGTGCGAAGTTCACCATGCCCGCCAGCGCCGGAGAGGCGGGCAAGGGGCTGATCAAGGGTTTCAGGTTCGGCCAGATCGCGCCGGGCCAGTCGCGCATCGTCATCGATACCACCGGACCTGTGCTTATCGAGAAGTCGTTCGTGCTCAACGCAGCCAACGGTGAACCGGCGCGCATGGTCATCGACCTGATCCAGACCGACCAGCGCACCTATGCCCGTGTCAAGGCAAGCGAACAGCAACCCACCATTGAACCTGCTGCGGCTCCAACCGAGGCACCAGCCAATCTGGCCGAACTGCTGGCCCGTGACGGCGTCTCGACAGACGAGGCGTCTGTTGCTGATGAGCCAGGAAAATCGGCGATACCGGTGCCGCGTCCAAGCCCGCGCCGCGTGGCATCATTGACCGGCCCCGCCCGCGATGCAGCACCACAGCTTGCGCCCGATCAGCCTGCGGCAAAGCCGGTAATCGTTCTGGACCCGGGCCATGGCGGCGTTGACGGGGGCACCACATCGCGCACCGGCGTCAAGGAAAAGGACGTGGTGCTGGATTTCGCACGCGAACTGAAGAAGCATCTCATCAAGTCCGGCCGTTACGATGTACGCATGACCCGCATTGACGACACCTTCATTTCGCTGGGCAAGCGGGTGAAGATTGCCCGCGGTGCCCGCGCCGACCTGTTCATCGCCATTCACGCCGACAGCCTGCGCCAGGCAGGGGTCAGGGGCGCAACCGTCTATACCCTCTCCGAGAAGGCTTCGGACGCCGAAGCTGCCGCGCTGGCCGAGAAGGAAAACGCCGCCGACGTGATTGGCGGCATCGACCTCGGCGAGGACCTCGACGAGGAAATCAGCGGTATCCTGATGGACCTCGCACTGCGCGAAACCAAGAACCACTCGATCTACTTTGCCCGCCGCGTGGTAAAGTCACTCGGACCCGTGTCGCCACTCAACCGCCGTCCCCTGCGGTCTGCCGGTTTCAAGGTGCTGAAGGCGCCGGATGTGCCTTCCGTTCTGCTCGAACTCGGGTACCTGTCCAACCGGCATGACGAGAAGAACCTCGTCTCGGCCAAATGGCGGCAGAAGTCTGCTGCATCGGTTGCCCAGGCGGTAGACGCCTTCTTCTCGCCGGAAGTGGCTGCCCGCCAGTCGTCAGCGCGCCAGTAACAACCGCACCTGTTGCCGTTGCCTCGCCACATTTGTGCGCTTGAAAGCTGTGTCACGCGTGCACGGACTATCTGACCTGGGCGTTTGCGTCGCGCGGCACCTTGCAGTATCTCTTGGGCAAGGGAAATTCCGGGGTTCCTCACCAGCATGTTCAAGTTTTTGAAGTACCTGTTCACGTTCGCGCTTGCGATGGGTATCGCGGTTGCCGTGGCGGTGACGTACATCATTTATGATGCCTCGAAAACGCTGCCATCGCACGAGAGCCTCGCGCGGTACGAGCCGCCGGTGATGACGCGCATCCATGCCGGTGATGGCTCGCTGCTGGCGGAATTTGCCAAGGAACGCCGTCTTTTCGTGCCATATACGGCCATTCCGGAGCGGCTCGTGCAGGCGGTCATCTCGGCCGAAGACAAGAACTTCTTCTCCCACCCAGGCGTCGACCCCGAGGCGCTGGCGCGCGCCGTGGTATCCAACATCCAGTCGGTGCTCAAGGGTTCGAACCACCGCCTGATCGGGGCATCGACGATAACCCAGCAGGTCGCCAAGAACTTCCTGCTGACCAATGAGCGCTCCTTCCAGCGCAAGCTTCGCGAGGCGCTCATAGCGATTCGCATGGAAGGCTCTTTCACCAAGCAGCAGATCCTCGAACTGTACCTGAACGAGATTTTCCTCGGTCAGGGCTCCTATGGGGTGGCGGCCGCATCGTTGAATTATTTCGGCAAGTCGCTGAACGACCTTGACCTGGCACAGGTGGCTTACCTTGCCGCCCTGCCCAAGGGGCCGTCCAACTATCATCCCGTGCGCAACCGGGATCGCGCCATCGAGCGGCGCAACTGGGTGCTCGAGCGCATGCACGAGAACGGCTACATTTCGCAGGCCCAGTTGAAGGAAGCCCAGGCCAAGGACATCGAGGTCACGCTGCGCCCGTTCGGGTCCAAGCAGTTTGCCGCCGAGTACTTCACCGAAGAGGCCCGTCTTGCGGTCGAGAAGATCTATGGTCCCGAAGTGCTCAGTACCGGCGGACTGTCGGTCAGGACAACCATCGATCCAAAGCTGCAGATCATGGCACGGCAGGCGCTGGCAGCCGGGCTGATCCGGTTCGACCGCAACCATGGCTGGCGCGGGCCTGTCACCCGGCTTGAGGTAAACGACGAGTGGCCGGTGAAACTGGCCGCCATGGAGCAGTACACCGACGTCTATCCCTGGCAGCTTGCCGTGGTACTTGAGGTGAGCGACGAAGCCGCCACCATTGGCCTGCGCCCCAAGCGTGTTGTGAAGGGCAAGGTTGCCGGAAAGCTGGTTCAAGGCACCATTCCGCTGGAGAACCTGACCTGGGCGCGCGAGTTGCGCGGCATCGGCAAGGATGGCGCCCTGCTGGGCGACAAGGTCAAGTCGGCCACGCAGGTGCTGAAGCCCGGCGATGTGGTGTATGCGGCACCGACCGGCAAGGGCGACGATTACCACCTGGTGCAGATGCCCGAAATCGAAGGCGCGCTGGTTGCCATGGACCCGCACACCGGTCGCGTGATGGCACTTGCCGGCGGGTTTTCCTACAACCGCAGCCAGTTCGACCGCGCCATGCAGGCCAAGCGCCAGCCGGGTTCTGCCATCAAGCCGTTTGTCTATGCAGCGGCGCTGGACAATGGCTACACGCCATCCTCCACGGTGCTGGACGCCCCCATCGAGATCAAGATGGCCAATGGCGAGACGTGGAAGCCGTCCAACTATTCCAACAAGTTCTATGGCCCCTCGACCCTGCGGCGCGGTATCGAGTTTTCACGTAATGTCATGACCGTTCGGCTTGCCCAGGACATGGGCATCGAGCGTTTCACCGGCATGACCGAGAAACTCGGCGTCTACGACAGGCTTCCGCCCCTGCTGGCAACGGCGCTGGGGTCCGGAGAAACCACGCTGGTCAAGATGACGGCTGCCTACTCGGTGCTGGCCAACGGTGGCAAGAAAGTTGTGCCGACCTTGCTCGACCGCATCCAGGACCGTTACGGGCGCACCGTCTGGCGCCACGACAAGCGCGAATGCACCGCGTGCAACGCGCCGGAGTGGAACGACCAGGCCGAGCCCGAGTTCATTGACACCCGTGAGGAAGTCGTCAACCCCTACACCGCCTACCAGATCACCTCGATGCTGGAGGGCGTGGTGGAACGCGGCACGGCCAGCGCCCTGAAAGAGGTGGGCAAGCCGATCGCCGGCAAGACGGGCACCACCAACGACGAGCGCGATGCCTGGTTCATTGGCTACACGCCCGACATGGTGGTCGGTGTCTACGTGGGCTATGACCGTCCGCGCCCAATGGGCAAGGGCCAGACCGGCGGCGCGCTGGCAGCCCCCATCGTGGCGAACTTCATGCAGATGGCTCTGTCTGATACCTCGGCCATTCCGTTCCGCGTGCCGTCCGGCGTACGGCTGATCCCGATCGATCCGAAATCCGGCAAGCGCGGCACCTATGGCGAGGACAACGTGATCCTCGAAGCCTTCAAGCCGGGCGAGGAGCCGCCATCGCGCCAGCGCCTTGTAACCGGTGGCGATGCACTGGCGTCCAGCGGCATCAATGCCGGCGGGTCTGGTGGCGGCGGCGTGGTCATCCAGGGCGGCAACGACGGCGGCGCTGCTGCTGTGTCCGAAGGCGGGTTGACGACCGGTACCGGCGGCTTGTACTGACCTCGCAAAGCCACCTGAACTTTGCTTTCCCGCACACGGAGACGACTGGCCCATGCGAGCCGAAATCGAACAACTGGTAGATGAAATGAAGCAGTCCATTGGACTGCTGAGGAGGCATCTTTGACTGGGATCAGGCCCTGAGGGATCTTGATCAGTTGAATGCCCGCGCCGAAGACCCGGATTTGTGGAACGATCCGGACCAGGCGCAAGCCGTGATGCGCAAGCGCCAGGACCTGGAAAGCCGCGTGTCCACCGTCAAGCGGCTGGAACAGACCATCGCCGATTCGATCGAGCTGATCGAAATGGGCGAGATGGAGAACGACGCCTCGGTGATCGAGGACGCGGAAAACCAGATCAAGGCACTGCAACCGGAAATCGCCAAGCTGGAAATCGAGACGCTGTTGTCCGGCGAAGCTGAACTCGAACGACAGCTTCATCGAAGTGCATGCCGGTGCCGGCGGCACGGAAAGCCAGGACTGGGCCTCGATGCTCAACCGCATGTACACCCGCTGGGCCGAAAAGCAGGGCTACAAGGTCGAGATCATCGAAATGCATGACGGCGAAGAAGCCGGCATAAAGTCTGCCACGCTCAAGGTGTCGGGCCACAACGCCTACGGCCGGATGAAGACAGAGAGCGGCGTGCACCGGCTGGTGCGCATCTCGCCCTATGATTCCAACGCGCGGCGGCACACCTCGTTTGCATCTGTCTGGGCGTATCCGGTGGTCGATGACAACATCAACATCGACATCAACGAAAGCGATTGCCGCATTGACACCTACCGCGCGAGCGGCGCAGGCGGCCAGCACGTCAACACCACCGACTCGGCGGTCCGCATCACCCACAAGCCGACCAACATCGTGGTGCAGTGCCAGAACGAGCGCTCCCAGCACAAGAACCGGGCCACGGCCTGGAACATGCTGCGCGCGCGCCTTTACGAGCTGGAATTGCAGAAGCGTGAGGAAGCCGCCAACGCCGAAGAGGCCAACAAGACCGATATCGGCTGGGGCCACCAGATCCGGTCCTACGTGTTGCAGCCGTACCAGCTGGTGAAGGACCTGCGTACCGGCCACGAAAGCACCAACCCGTCTGCGGTGCTGGATGGCGACATCGATGCGTTCATCGAGGCCTCGCTGGCCCAGCGCGTGCATGGCGGCGGGCCGGGCGACGTGGCGGATATCGACTGAAACCCGGGGGGCCAGATGAAGCAGCCGGCAACCATTCAGGCGCTTGAGGAGCTGGGCCGGGTGCGGTTGTCGAAGCACTTCTTCATGCGCGATTTCCTGTATTCCGACATCACCAACCTGCATGGTGTGCCCAACATCCCTGATGATCCGGACCTGGCCATCGCGGCGGGAACGAGGTTGTGCGAAGACCTGCTGGAGCCGCTGGAGGCCACGTTCGGGCGCATTGCCATCCGCTCGGCCTACCGGTCCTGCGAGGTGAACGGCTATGGCTCAGATCTGCAGCAGGCCGGCAACGGTGCCTACAAGTGCGGCTCCAACAAGTACAATTTTGCCGCCCACATCTGGGACCGGCGCGACAGCGAAGGCCGCATGGGTGCCACCGCCTGCATCGTGGTGCCGTGGTTTGCCGACAGGTACGAGCAGGGCACGGACTGGCGTGCCCTTGCCTGGTGGATACACGACCACCTGCCATACTCGTCGATGTACTTTTTCCCGAAGCTTGCCGCGTTCAACCTGCAATGGCGCGAACAGCCGGAACGCCGCATCGACAGCTACGTCTCACCACGCGGCTGCCTGACCAAGCCGAGCATGGACAACCACGAGGGTTCGCACGCCGAATGGTACGAGGGGTTTCCGGAGTTCAGGTCAGGTTAGGTCTGTAGCGCCCGGGCAATCCCGTTCACTCAGCCGCCTTCGGCTTGCGCTGGGGGACAGGGGCGGCGTAGCCGTCGTCTTCGTGCTGCTGGGCGGTGCCCGGCAGGTTGTAGACGTTTTCCTGCGGCGGATACTGGTCGTAACCGCCATAGCTCTGGCCCCATCCGCCGTAGCCGCCTTCGTCCAGCGGCTCCGACAGCGGGTCTTCCACGCGCCGGATCTTGCCGTCCACGTGCGCGCCGTTCTCGATCGACAGCGTCTGGTTGATGACGTCGCCTTCGATGTGGGCACCGGCATAGATATGTATGTGCAGCGCGCGGATGGGGCCGATGACGCGGCCGCGCACGATGACTTCCTCGGCGGCAATGTCGCCATAGACGACGCCGTTGGCATCAACCACCACGGCGCGCGCGCGCACCGAGCCGTTGATGGTGCCGTCGATCTGCAGTTCGCCGCCTGTGGAAACGGAACCGTCGATGACGAGGTCGAGAGAGAGCAGGGAGGGCCCGGACCGTGAACGCTGACGTCCGCCGCCTTGTGCCCCTTTTTGCGACTTAGCGCGTGATTTCCAGAAAAACATCGCGTGCCTTCCAAAACTTGAGCGGGTCGATTGCGCGGCCGCCCACGCGTGTTTCGTAATGCAAGTGCGGACCGGTACTGCGGCCCGTATTGCCCAATTTGCCGATCATATCACCGCGCTTCACCGTCTGGCCAGCGCGAACCTTGATCATGCTTAAATGGGCGTATCGCGTAGTTACGCCATTTTCGTGGCGCAACACGACAAGGTTGCCATATCCGCCATTTCGACCGGCGGTCAGCACCGTACCGGCCGCTGCCGCCAGCACCGGCGAGCCGACAGGGCCGCGAAAGTCGATACCGGCGTGCATGGCCGGACGGCGGCGGAACGGGTCCCTGCGCAGGCCGAAGCCGCTTGAGGTTTCGTGTTCCGGACCCATGGGCCGGGTCAGCGGCAGGCGCGCTGCCTCGTGCTTCAGCCGTTCCCAGGTTTCCAGCCGGTCAGTCAGCTCGTTGACGTGGCTGGCAAGCAGGCTTGATCCCAGTTGCGTCGATGAAGCGGCGACGAACGGGCCACCGATGTTGCCGGGTGTATAGCTGGACGAGATGGCCACCTTGCCGGCATCGATGCCGAGCGTGCGGTAAACCTCGCCAAGCTGGGCGTTGCGGCTGTCCATGTAATCGGTCACCTGCGACAGCAGGCTGGCCTCGCGGGTTTCCATCTGGCCCATGTAGGAACGCAGGGTCTGAAGCGGCTGCATTGCCTGCTCCGGCGTGGCGAACTCGGCCTTGTACTGCTGTACCGCCAGCGGCGGCACCAGGCTGACCATGGCCGTATCGGGCGATGTGGTAATGCTGCTGCGCGGGGTGATGGCGTTGCCCTGTTTCTCCGGCTGCTGCACGCTCTCACCACCTGGCTGCAACGGTGCCGCACCAGACTTGGCCGCAGGCTTTGGCAGCCAGCCGTTCTGGAAGAACTCCGACAGCCGTTCGTGCCGGTCGACCAGCTTGTCCTGTTCGGCGCGCACTTCGTCAACCTTGGCCAGATAGGCGCGCTGGTCCAGCAGCAGGCGGCGGTTCAGCCGGTCGATGTTGGAGCGCAGCTCTGCGATGCGGTCTTCGTATTCCAGCCGCGCGCGATACTCGTTGCGTTCCTTCAGCGCCAGGATCTGGTCCTTGAAGGCAACGTTGACGGTGGCATAGGCAACCCAGAACAGCCCGGCGCAGAAGGCGAACATGACGGCCACCTGGACCCACGGCCGCAGCGTGATGAACTGGACCTCGCCCTCGGAGCGGAGATAGATCTGGCGTTCGCGGAATGCATAGGCAATGCGGGACAACAGCCCGCGCTTCTGGCGCTGGCCGAGGTGGCGCCGTCTGTGCCGCATAACCCCTCCCTATCATCCTGCCTGTTCATGCTGCAGTCACACGCAGGGGTGCCCGGCAGGCAGGCCATGTCAAGGCCAATACTGCCAGGCTACGACCAAGGTCTGCCTGTGCCTGCACCAGGTTGCAGCTTTGGTGTGCAACAAGTTGCCGGTATTCGATGGCTGATTATCAAAACATCCGGCCTGAATGCAACACTTCGTATGGAGCGCGGTTTCAGGGTTGTACTGAAGAACTACAGGGCCTTTGCGGCATCCAGCACTTCTTCGGCGTGGCCCGGAACCTTGACCTTGTGCCACACACGGGCAATCGTGCCGTCCTTGCGGACGAGGAACGTGGTGCGCTCGACACCGAAATACTTGCGGCCATACATCGCCTTTTCGGCCCAAACGCCGAACGCCTTCAGGCTCTCCAGTTCTGGATCAGCGCCAAGCGTGACGGCGAGGCCATGCTTTTCCTTGAAGCGGTCATGCTTGGCAGGCGGGTCAGCGGAGATGCCCAGCAGCTTGATGCCAGCCTTGTCAAACTCGGGCTTGAGGTTGGAAAACGCAATCGCTTCCTTGGTGCAGCCCGGCGTGTCGTCCTTGGGATAGAAGAAGATCACCGCAGCCGATCCGCTCAGGTCCTGGCTGGTGATGCGGCCACTTCCATCAGTATCAAGAGCGAAATCCGGAATTCGGTCGCCTTCGCCCGGTCGAGTGCTCATGCAAGGTCTCCGATATGGTAAAGAGTTGATAAATGTCTGTCGCGCTATAGTCTTTTTACACGAATGCGCGATGTGCTTACAGGGTTCCATGACCTCGTGGAAATTGTGCATCCGGCGTGGGTGGGTGACAGTCACATTTGAGCCTTAAGCGGGTGCTTTGTGTGACCGGGACGAAGAGGCAGGCGGCCAACCGGAGGATTCGGGGCTTCCTGCCAGCAACAGCAGGCCAGGCACCATGACCTGGCGGGATGTGAGAACGCAAGGTGGCCAACCGGGCAATAAAGTCGATGGCCTGGACGATGGTGGTGCTGCTGGCAATGATCATTGCTGCGGTCGCCTACATCCTGTTTGCGATCAATTCCGGCCCGTTGAGCGTGTCTTTCCTTAAGGAAACCGTGCTCGAACGGGTGTCCGAATCCATTCCGGGCGTTCGGCTTGACCTCGACGACGTGGTCATCGAACAGGAAGATGGCAAGGCCCACCCTACGTTGCGGCTTGCCAATGTCCGCCTCACCGACAACGACGGCAACCTGATCGCACGCGCGCCACGCGCAGCGATTTCGGTTGATATCGGGGAAATCCTGTCTGGCACCATCAAGCCAAAACGCCTGGAACTGATCGGCGCGCGGATACTGGCCCGCCGCAAGGCGGATGGCAGCATCGCCATGGGCTTCACCAATCCCGTCGCCCAGTCAGGCAAGTCGGATGCAGGGCCGGAGGCTGCGGTATCCGGGCAGGCTGAAGAGGTGCCGCAGCGCGAATCCGCCAGTTCGATCGCCCAGACAATTGCCACCGTGCTGCAGGGCGGCGACGGCACCGGTGCTGCCCACTCGCTCGAGGCCATCGACGTGACCAACGCCCAGATCTCGTTCAAGGACGAGATTCAGGATCAGTTGTGGATTTCGCCGCGCGCCAACCTGCGCTTCAAGAAGGCTGAGGGTGGCTTTGCGGTGTTCGTTGATGCCGACATCAGCGCCGATGGACCAACCTGGCGTACCGAACTGCTGACCACCTACCGCTCTGATTTAAACGTCTACAAGATCATCGCCAAGGTGTTCGACGTAACTCCGGCAGACCTTGCCAGAAAGCTGTTTTCATTCGAACAACTGGCCAGTCTGAACCTGCCGCTGTCCGGCGAGATGCAGATCGACATCAACAGCGAGGGCACCTTGCTGGGTGCCGCCGGCGTGCTCGCCATGCAGGCTGGCAAGGTGTCGTTTCCCGATTATATCGCCGACCCGGTTCTCATTGACGAAGGGCTGATGCGGATCGCCTTCGAGCCCGAGACCGGCCACGTCGTTATCCGTGATTCAACATTGGTCATTCGTGGCGCGGAAGCCCGCTTCAACGGCCGGATTGCCCCAATTCGCAATGAGCAGAACCAGGTCGTGTCGGCCCGCATCGAGCTGAACGCCCGCAACCTCAACATCGACACCGCAAACGCCAATCCGGCCACGCGCAACGCCATCGACGAGTTCAAGCTGCAGGGCCATGCCATGCTGGGAGAGCGCCGGTTCGTGGTGGATGACCTGATCATGTTGTCGGGCAAGGGCGGGGTGCGGGTGCGCGGCCAGTTCATCGGCGACGGCAAGGCCGTGGGTGTCTATCTGGCCGGCCGCGGGCGCGCGCTGAACCACGAGCTGATCCGCAAACTGTGGCCCCCGGTCATGGCGCGGCAATCGCGCAGCTGGTTCCGCGAGAACGTGATCGGCGGCACCGTCACCGATGCCGAATTCCGGGTCAAGCTGTCAGGTGCGCAGATAGAGGCAGCGTTGAGCGGATCGCCATTGCCGAACGATGCAGTGGACGTCAAGTTCAACGCTGACAACGTCGAGTTCACCTATGCGGATGACCTGCCCAGGGTTGTTGACGGGCAGGGTGAGTTTGCGCTGGATGGCAGCAAGTTCGACATCACCTTCAATTCGGCGAACATTCCGTTGCCATCCGGCAAGGTGCTGAAGGTGACCGGCGGCAACATGCAGATCACCAAGCTCGCACTGCCGATGTCGCCTGCTACCATGACCATCAAGCTGACCAGTGATGTGGCGGGCTTCCACGAATATGCCGACTTGCCGCCGCTGGAACTGGTGAAGGACTTCGAACTTCGACGTGAATTCCGTGACCGGGGAGGGGCAGGTGACGCTGAACCTTGCCATGCCGCTGAAGCCCGGCATCACGTCGGCCGATTTCCAGGTGTCGGCAGCCGCCAAGCTTGGCAATGGCACCATCAGGAACGCAATCGAGGGTCTTGACCTGACCGATGCCGACTTCGACCTGACGCTGGATGATACCGTCATCACCGGCAAGGGCAGCGCCATGCTGGGCGAAAAGCGTGCGAAGATTTCCTGGCGCAGGCCGTTGACCAAGTCGGCCAACGCCGATGAGGACTTCACCATTTCCGCATCGCTGACCGACCGTGACCGGCAGAAGCTGGGCATCAGCCTGGACCCCTACCTGGTCGGCCCGACGCCGGTCGAGGTGTCGATGGTGCGCCGCGGCACCGAGATCATTTCGGCGAAGGTCGAGGCGGACCTGTCCAAGACGCGGATGGAACTGGAGGCGCTGGGCTGGAGCCGGTCACCGTCGAAGGGCACCAGGGCCACGTTCAAGGTCAACATGGCCGACGCCAAGGTCATCAAGATCGAGGACCTCGATATCGAGGGCAAGGACCTGAAGATCATCGGCACGGTGCGCGTGGCCAAGGCCGGCGGGCTGATCGATGCGTCGTTGCCCCGGTTCATTCTCAGCGAAACCAACCAGCTGGCCCTCGAAATAGACAATTCCGGCGGCAACCTGCGCCTTGGCGTGGGTGGCGCAAGCCTGGATGCGCGCCCGCTGATCGGCGACATGATGTCCAGCAAGGTTGCAAAGCCGGGCGACGATACCGGCCCGCCGGTTTCGATCAACACCAACATCAGCCGCATCTACGTGCATCGCGGCGAACTGGTCAACAACCTGCAGGGCAGCCTTGTCATCCGCGGCGGTGCGGTTCAGCAGGCCGACATCAATGGCACCTATGTGAACGGCGCGCCGATTACCATGCGGGTGACGCGGGATGCGTCCGGCCAGCGGGAGATGCGCGTGACCGGCAGGGATGCAGGCGCAACGCTTCGCGCGGTGAATCTCTATTCCAAGGTGTCTGGCGGCACCATCAACTTCGGCGCCATCCTCGGCAATCCGGGCCAGGGTGCCATCCAGCGCGGCATGCTGGAGGTGCGCAACTTCTCGGTCCAGAACGAGGCGGCCCTGACAGAGATCGACCGGACCACCCGGCAGGCGGGACGGGGAGGTCGCGGACCCCGCAATGACGGCCTGCGGTTCTCGCGCATGTCGGTGCCGTTTTCGGTGGACAACAACTACGTGCGCATCGGTGATGCGCTGGTGCAGGGCCCGGAGATCGGGGCTTCCGCGCAGGGCATTATCCGCAAGCAGGACCTGGCGATGGACATCGGCGGCACCATCATCCCGGCCTATGCGCTCAACTCCGCCATTTCCGGCGTGCCCCTGCTGGGTGACGTGCTGACCGGCGGCAAGGGGCAGGGCGTGTTTGGCCTCAACTTCGCCCTGCAAGGTTCGATGAACGACCCGCGCTTTCTGGTGAACCCCGTGTCCGCCATCGCGCCGGGCATCTTCCGCAACCTGTTCAATATCGGCGGTGGTCAGACCAACGCCGATGGTACCGCCCGCAACGGCGCCAATGCACCACGAGGCAAGCGCCAGCGCACCCGGGATTCGACCTCCGACCGCTAGACACTGGATATGTTCAGGGCCGGCGCACCAGTGCGTGGCGCTTCTTGCCCAGTGACAGCTTGGCAAGGCCATCAGCGTTGAAGTCGGCGTCAACCAGCGAGTAGCCGGGATCCGTTACCTTGACGTCATTGACGCTGACCGAATTGCCGGTCACGGCACGACGCACCTCGCCATTGCTCGCCGCGAGGCCGGCCGCCACGAACAGGGCCAGCAGTCCGTCGCCCGGCTTGCCGGCGATGGTGGGCAGGTCATCGCCCGCACCGCCCTCGTCAAACGTCTTCTGCGCAGTCTCTGCAGCCGCGCGCGCAGCTTCTGTCCCGTGCAGCAGCGTGGTCGCCTCGTTGGCCAGCACCTTCTTGGCCTCGTTGATTTCGGCCCCTTGCAGTGCGGCCAGCCGGGCAATCTCGTCAAGCGGCAGCGTGGTGAACAGCTTCAGGAACCGCTCGACGTCGCCATCCTCGGTGTTGCGCCAGTACTGCCAGTAGTCGTAGGGGCTCAGCATGTCGGCGTTGAGCCACACAGCACCCGCAGCCGTCTTGCCCATCTTGGCACCCGACGAGGTTGTCAGCAGAGGTGCGGTCAGCGCGTACATCTGCTTCTCGCCGACGCGGCGGCCAAGCTCCATGCCGTTGATGATGTTGCCCCACTGGTCGGATCCGCCCATCTGTAGCTCGCAACCGTAGCGCCGCGACAGCTCCACGTAGTCGTAGGCCTGCAGGATCATGTAGTTGAATTCGAGGAAGGTGAGCGGCTGCTCGCGCTCGAGCCGCAGCTTGACCGAGTCGAACGTCAGCATCCGGTTGATGGTGAAATGCGGACCGTAGTCGCGCAGGAACGCGATGTAGTTGAGGGTGTCGAGCCACTCGGCGTTGTTGACCATCATTGCGTCAGTACTGCCGTCGCCGAAGGTCAGGAACTTCGCAAACACCTGCTGGATGCCGGCCATGTTGCCGGCGATGTCCGCGTCGGTCAGCAGCTTGCGCGCCTCGTCCTTTCCGGACGGGTCGCCCACCTTGGTGGTGCCGCCCCCCATCAGCGCGATCGGCTTGTTGCCGGTCTGCTGCAGCCAGTACAGCATCATGATCGGCAGCATCGAGCCGATGTGCAGTGAGCGCGCGGTGCAGTCAAACCCGATATAGGCCGTCACCGGTCCTTCGAGGACGCGTTTGTCCAGGCCCTCGGGATCGGAAATCTGGTGGATGAAGCCGCGCTCGTCGAGCACGCGCAGGAAGTCGGATTTGAAGGTCATCTTAAGGCTCTTGTGATAAGGTTGGCGCCTCATAACACGAAGAGGGCGAATGGCAAATCCCGTCACTGCAATCGGGCTGATGAGCGGCACGTCGCTGGACGGCATCGACGTGGCGATGCTGCGCACCGACGGCGAGGCCCATGCCGAACTGCTGGGCTTCGAGGCGGTCAGCTATTCGCCGGCGCAACGCGAAACGCTGGCCCGCGCGCTTGTGCTGTCGGCCGGGCTGGTCAACCGGACGGACCGTCCGGGAGACCTGGCGCAGATCGAGGCCGACCTGACCCGGTGGCACGCCGATGCGGTTGACTCGTTCCGCCAGAAAAATGGTGTAACCGATTCAGATGACTCGATAATCGGCTTTCATGGCCAGACCGTGCTGCACCGGCCCGATGCGGGTTTTACCGTCCAGCTGGGCGACGGGCAACTGCTGGCAAGCCTGACCGGGCTTCGCGTGGTGGCCGACATGCGCTCCAACGACATGGCGCACGGCGGGCAGGGCGCACCACTCGCACCTGCCTGGCACGGCTGTCTCGCCCGCAAGGTGCCGGACCTGCCCGTGGCGTTCGTCAACATCGGCGGTGTCGGCAACGTCACCTTCGTTGATGCCGATGGCACGCTGACCGCGTTCGATACCGGGCCGGGCAACGCGCTGATGGACGACTGGTGTGCCGCACATACCGGCAAGCCCGTCGATCTCGATGGCGTGCTGGCCCGTTCCGGCACGCCGGACGGTGCCATCCTCAACCACCTGCGCGCACATGCGTTCTTTCGCGAGCCGCCGCCCAAGTCGCTCGACCGGGGCAGTTTCACGCTGGACGATGTGCGCGGGCTGTCACCTGCCGGCGGCGCGGCCACGCTTGCCTGGTTCACCGCGCATTCGATTGCCGATGCCGCTGCCTGGGCGCACCAGCCGCCGAAATACTGGGTGATCTGCGGCGGTGGCCGCAAGAACCGGTTTGTCATGGAATGCCTGGCCGGGCTGGTGGAAACACCGGTGGTGCCGGCAGAAGCGCTCGGGCTGAACGGCGATGCCATCGAGGCGGAAGCCTGGGCCTATCTCGCCGTGCGGTCCCTGCGTGGCCTGCCGCTGACCTGGCCGACGACCACCGGCGTCAGCGAGCCGGTGTCGGGCGGGGTGGTGTTTGAGGCGGGGTAGATGGTAGATCTTGCCGGGTCTCACCCATGCAGATTATCCAGAATCGTCCGCCAGTTCTGCCCTCCGCCCAGAACGCGGACAATCATGACGACAGCTTCCCGGACAACATGGATGACGAGATGCTGGCCGTGCGCATGAAAGCGGACAGTTGGTCTGAACTCGTGCCGCTCGGGTGCCAATTCAGGCATCGACACCAGCAGATCGAAGATACTTGCCAACCAGTCAATGTAACTGTCAGCCTGATCGATTGACCAGGTCTCGGCGGTGTAACGCCAGATGTCGTCCAGGTCGGCAGGGGCTTGCGGCGTTAGCTCGTAGTGCGAGGCACTAACGGACAAGATAGCGCTCGCGCATTCGCAGCTTGAAAGTAGCTGGGTTGAACGACGCTGGTTTGCCGCTTTCAAAACCTTCCGTGATCTTGCCCTGAAGTACTGCGATAGCCTGTTGCCGCGCTGATCATCACCGCGCTGGCCACGTCCTGGGCATCGGTCCCATCGAGGTGAAGCAGGTGGTCGCAGTCCGAGGCCAACCTGGCGCTCATGCGTCACGACACGCTTCAGGCCCCTGCCGAAGATTGGCGTGCTTGCATGATCGCCGTTTGCACCAGTACCCGCGCGTCGTCCAGCGAGGCCTTGCGCGGGTTTGTTGCGGCGGCGCTGTCTTTAAGCGACTTTGCGGCAATCCGGTCGGCGCAATCGGCCGGAACGCCGATTTCGCCAAGCGAGGAAGGTATGTTCAGGTCGTCGAGCAGGCGTTCCACGGCAGCTATGAAGCCGGCGACAGACGTATCGTCCAGTCGCATCGCTTCCGCCATCCGCTGCACCTTGGCCTCCATGCCCGGCAGGTTGTAGCGCAACACCACCGGCAGAATGATCGCATTCGTAAGGCCGTGCTGGGTGTTGTACTCCGCGCCGACCATGTGCGAGATCGCGTGCACCATGCCCAACCCCTTCAGGAAGGCGATGCCGGCAAGGCATGATCCTGTCAGCATGCCACCGCGCGCGGCCATGTTGTCCGGCTCGCGTGCAGCGACAGGTAGCCACTCGGCTATCAGGTGCAGGGCTTCCAGGGCCATGCCGTCGCACAAGGGATGAAATCCCGGCACGCAGTAGGCCTCGATGGCGTGCGTCAGCGCATCGGCGCCGGTCCAGGCCGTCAGGTTGGCAGGCAGGCCGACTGTCAGCGCAGGGTCGAGCAGCGCCAGCGACGGCTTCAGCCCGGGATGCCAGATGCAGAACTTCATGCCCTTCTCGACATGAGTGACCATCGCCGTGCTTTCGGTCTCGGCACCCGTACCGGCGGTGGTGGGGATGGTGATCAGCGTTGGAAATGGCTGGTCAGGGGCAATCCGTGGCACCGGTTGCTCGAATTCGAATGCCCACAGGTCGATATCGTTATTGGCGGTCAGGCAGATCGCCTTGCCGCCGTCCATGGCGCTACCACCGCCAATGGCGATGATGGCGTCGTGACCGCCAGTGCGGAACGCATCTCGTCCTGCGCCGGTCTCATCGTCGCGCGGGTTGGGCGAAATGTCCGAAAAGATTGCGCAATCAAGTTCGGCCCCGGTCAGGAACCGCTGCAGGTCGCTCATGAATGGCAGGCCAAGGCTGCCGCGATCCGTCACGATCAACGGGTTGCGCAGGTGCATGTCCTTGCAGCGTGACCCGATCTCGGACAGCCGGCCGGGCCCATAGGCAATTGGTACCGGGAAAGTCCAGTCCTTCGGCACCAACAGGTCAGATACGTCATCGTTCATTGGCGGCTCCGGTTCCGGGTGGTGCAGCGCGGCCTAGTCTTCCTTCAGGTCCTGCTTCAGCCGCTTGTCGAGATAACCCGAGCAAATGCGCGTGAGGTCGGGAATCTTGCCCTCGAAGAAGTGGTTGGTGTCCGGCATCACCTCGTGGTCGATCTTGATGCCCTTCTGGGTCTTCAGCTTGGCCACCAGCGCGTTGATCGATTCGGCCGGTGTCACGGTGTCGTTCTGGCCGTTGACGAACAGGCCCGACGCCGGGCAGGGCGCCAGGAACGAAAAGTCGTAGTGTTTGGCCAGCGGTGCGATGGACATGAAGCCCGCAATCTCGGGCCGGCGCATCAGCAACTGCATGCCGATCCAGGCGCCAAACGAAATGCCGGTGATCCAGCAGGTGGCGGCTTCCTTGTTGAAGCCCTGCATCCAGTCCAGCGCCGATGCGGCATCTGACAGCTCGCCCGCACCGTTGTCGAACAGGCCCTGGCTGCGGCCCACGCCACGGAAGTTGAACCGGAGTACGGAAAACCCGCGGTCCCGGAACATGTAGTAGAGGTCGTGCACGATCGGATTGTTCATCGTGCCGCCGAACTGCGGGTGCGGATGCAGGATCAGCGCAATCGGTGAACCATGATCCGGGTTGTGGTGATAACGGCCCTCGATGCGGCCGGCCGGTCCGTTGAAAATGACCTCAGGCATGAAAATCTGTGTCCTGTCATGTTGCCGGCTGTCGCAGGCGTGACCTTGCGTCTGCCTCGAAGCGGGCGAACGGCCTCGGGTGAGCGCCCCGCGCCAATTTGCCGTTTAGTCTGCCGGATTGAATTGTTGACTTTGTTCGTCGGGTTTTATATACCCAGTTTAGAATTATTCAAGAAAGCGCCTGACGTTGCCAGAGAGCGGTCAAGGCGCGGTCTTACACAATTCACAGGCCGAATTGCAAGCAAATCGGTTTGAACAGGCTCGGACAACCTGCCGGCACAAGGTGATTACAGCGATGAAGATGTCGACCAAGGGCAGATATGCAGTGATGGCGATGACCGATATCGGTGCGCAGCCTGATGGTGCTTGGGTGTCGCTTGGTGATGTGGCGGCACGCCAGGACATCAGCCAGGAATACCTCGAGCAGCTGTTTTCAAAGCTGCGCCGGGCAGGGCTGGTGGAAAGCCAGCGCGGCCCCGGCGGCGGTTACACGCTGGCGCGGCCTGCCGACGAGATCAACATCGCCGACATCATTTCCGCCGTGGACGAGCCTATGCAGGTGACCCGCTGCCAGGGCGACGCCATCGACGGCTGCGTGCGCGGTGAAAAGTGCGTCACCCATGAACTGTGGGCAGCACTTGGACGCCAGGTGTTCGGCTTCCTGTCGGCGGTCACGCTGGGCGACGTGGTTGGCCGGCGCAACCTGGCGCTGGAAGCCTCGATCCGCCGCGCCAAGGCACACCCGGTCACCACCATGACCCAGAGCACGAACTGAACCAGGAACCAGATGCGCGCCTATCTCGACCATAACGCGACCAGCCCGGTCAGCCCGCAAGCCCGCGACGCCATGATGGCGGCGCTGGATGTGTGCGGCAACGCCTCGTCGGTGCATGGTGAAGGCCGCAAGGCGCGCGCCCTGATCGAGAACGCGCGTGATGACATCGCCCGTGCGCTCGGCACCATCCCGGCCACGGTCATATTCACCTCGGGTGGTTCTGAAAGCTGCAATCAGGCCATCCGTGGCGTGGATGTGGACCGCATCATCGTGTCTGCCATAGAGCACCCGTGCGTGCTCGAGGCGGCAAGGGCTGCGGGCAAGCAGGTCACGCTGGTCCCGGTGACCGGGCAGGGCGTCATCCGCCTCGATGCTCTCGATGAACTCCTGGGTAACGGCGAAGGCCGCGCGCTGGTGTCTGTGATGCTGGCCAACAATGAGACGGGCGCCATCCAGCCGGTCGCGGACGTCGTCGCACTGGCACAGAAGCACGGCGCGCTGGTGCATTGCGACGCGGTGCAGGCATTCGGCAAGGTGCCGGTCAACATGGGCCTGCTGGGCATCGACATGCTGAGCGTCTCGGCCCACAAGCTGGGCGGGCCGCAGGGCGTGGGCGCGCTGGTGGTGCGTGATGGCCTGAGTGTTGCGCCGCTCATCCGTGGTGGTGGGCAGGAGCTTCGCCGCCGGGCTGGCACCGAAAACGTGGCAGCGATTGCCGGCTTTGCCGCAGCGGTCAAGGCGGCTGGCAAAAACGAATCTGACATCAAGACGTTGCGCGGTGTCATTGAAGCAGCACTCGAAGACGGCCCCGGTCCGCTGCGGATTTTTTCGGACGAAGTGGAACGCTTGCCCAACACCATCTGTTTTGCCCTTGAGGGGCTGGCCGCCGATACGGCGCTGATCTCGTTCGACCTGGAGGGTGTTGCCGTGTCATCCGGCTCGGCTTGCTCGTCCGGCAAGGTGGCAGCGAGCCACGTGCTGCAGGCGATGGGCGTACCTGCCCGTCAGGTGGCCTCGGCCATCAGGGTCAGCCTGGGCTGGAATTCGACCGCAGCAGACGCGGACAAGTTTGTGAATTGCTGGCAGCGCATTGCGGGGCGCCACGTGGCGCAGACCGCCGCTGCCTGATGTGAAATCTTGAGCGAAGGAGAAGGCAGTCATGCCCGATATCGAAACGATTGAAGCCGTCAAGCAGATCGACGTCGACAAGTACAAGTACGGTTTCGAGACCATTATCGAATCCGACACCGCGCCGAAGGGCCTGTCGGAAGAGGTCATCCGTTTCATCTCCGCCAAGAAGGACGAGCCGGAGTGGATGCTCGAGCAGCGTCTCGTGGCCTACCAGCGCTGGCTGAAGATGGACGAGCCGACCTGGGCCAAGGTCCACTATCCGAAGATCGACTTCAACGACATCTACTACTACTCGGCGCCCAAGGGGCAGACCGGGCCGAAGAGCCTCGACGAGGTCGATCCGGAACTGCTTGCGACCTATGCCAAGCTGGGCATTCCGCTGAAGGAACAGGAAATCCTTGCCGGCGTGCGCAAGCAGGGCGAGCCGAGCGGCCTCGATGAGGAGGGCGGCATCAGCTACACCTCCGGCAACGTGGCGGTGGATGCCGTGTTCGACTCCGTGTCGGTGGTGACAACGTTCAAGAAGGAACTGGCGAAGGCCGGGGTGATCTTCTGCTCGATCTCCGAGGCCATCCGCGAACACCCGGAGCTGGTGCAGAAGTACCTTTTCTCGGTGGTGCCGCAGGCCGACAACTATTATGCCGCGCTGAACTCTGCCGTGTTTACCGACGGTTCGTTCGTCTACATCCCCGAGGGCGTGCGCTGCCCCATGGAACTGTCGACCTACTTCCGCATCAACGCCGAAAACACCGGCCAGTTCGAGCGCACGCTGATCATCGCCGACAAGGGCTCCTACGTGTCCTATCTCGAAGGCTGCACCGCGCCGATGCGCGATGAGAACCAGCTTCATGCAGCCGTGGTCGAGCTTGTCGCGCTCGAGGACTCCGAGATCAAGTACTCCACCGTGCAGAACTGGTACCCGGGCGACAAGGACGGCAAGGGCGGCATCTACAACTTCGTCACCAAGCGTGCCGACTGCCGGGGCAACAACTCCAAGGTGTCGTGGACGCAGGTCGAGACTGGGTCTGCCATCACCTGGAAGTACCCGTCCTGCATCCTGCGCGGCGACAACAGCCGTGGCGAGTTCTACTCGATTGCCATTTCCAATGGCTACCAGCAGGTCGATAGCGGCACCAAGATGATCCACCTCGGCAAGAACACCACGAGCCGCATCATCTCCAAGGGCATCGCGGCGGGCCATTCCGACAACACCTATCGCGGCCTGGTCACCACCCACCCGAAGGCGAAGAACGCCCGCAACTTCACCCAGTGCGACTCGCTGCTGATCGGCGACAAGTGCGGCGCCCACACCGTGCCCTACATCGAGGCCAAGACCCGCACGGCAACGTTCGAGCACGAGGCCACCACGTCGAAGATTTCCGACGACATGCTGTTCTATTGCCAGTCGCGCGGCCTCAACGAGGAAGAGGCAGTGGCGTTGGTCGTCAACGGCTTCGTGCGCGACGTGCTGCAGCAGTTGCCGATGGAGTTCATGGCCGAAACGCAGAAGCTGATCGGTATCTCGCTGGAAGGCTCGGTTGGCTGATGAGCGGGCAGGAAGACAAGCTGGCCACCTTTACCGGCCAGGCGCGGAAGATCTTTCTCCTGGCCTTGCCGTTTGCCGTCCTGTTCTGGGCGTTCGGTATCAATTTCGGCGGGGCCGTCGAAGGCAAGGCCGCGTGGGTCAACGCGCCAATGCTGATCGCGGCGTCGGCCTTCATCTGCTGGATCGCCGGAGAGGCGATGCTGTTTGTGCGAAAGACGAAAGCATGAAGACATTTGCAATGACGCTGGCCGTGATGGCCTCGTTCGCTTTGCCGGCAGCGGCCAACCCCATCGAAGGGTACGCGCCCGTTGACCTGACGGACTACACCCCACTCGAGGGTCCATCCGCGCTGCTGCTGTTGCAGGACATCATCGAGGGCCACCCCGAGTCACTTGAGGGCAAGCCTGCAATGACCATCAACCTGCGCAAGTCCGACGACGGCCAGTCCGTCGTGATCGACATCGAGAAGTCCGGTTTTCTAGATGACTCGGTCCAGGGCGAGCGCTATCGCGCCATTGTCGTGCCCGGCACGTCGCAAGCCTGGAAGCTGGAAAGCCTCGGGCTGCAGATGATGTGCGGCCGCGGCGACAACGCCGGCAAGTGGGCCACAGCAAACTGCCCGTGAACCGGGCAATCGAAATCAACAGAATTCACGAAATTCAGGAGCCGAAACATGCTGGAAATCAAGAACCTCCACGTCAAGCTGGAAGAAGAAGACAAGCAGATCATCAAGGGCCTCGACCTGGTGCTGCACGCAGGCGAGATCGCCGCGATCATGGGGCCGAACGGCTCGGGCAAGTCGACGCTCAGCTACGTGCTGGCGGGCCGGCCGGGCTACGAGATCACCGAGGGCTCGATCCTGTTCAAGGGACAGGACCTGGCAGAGATGGGCGCCGATGAGCGAGCTGCTGCCGGTGTGTTCCTGGCGTTCCAGTACCCCATCGAGATCCCCGGCGTTGCCACCATGCAGTTCCTCAAGGTTGCGCTCAACTCGCAGCGCAAGGCGCGCGGTGAAGCCGAGATGACCACGCCCGACTTCATGCGCTTTGTGCGTGAACGCGCCGACAGGCTGAACGTGACCACCGACATGCTGAAGCGGCCGGTGAACGTCGGCTTTTCGGGCGGCGAAAAGAAGCGCGCCGAAATCCTGCAGATGGCGGTTCTCGAGCCAAGCCTGTGCATTCTCGACGAGACCGACTCAGGCCTCGACATCGACGCCCTGCGCGTGGTGGCCGAGGGCGTCAACGCGCTGCGCTCTCCCGATCGCGCCATGCTGGTCATCACCCACTACCAGCGGCTGCTCGACTACATCGTGCCGGACAAGGTGCACGTCATGTCGGATGGCCGCATCGTCAAGTCCGGCGGCAAGGAGCTGGCGCTCGAACTGGAGAAGGACGGCTACGCGGCGTTCGCGGCGTAACTGGAAGGTACCCCATGACCGTAACCCTGATGAAAACACCCGCCGAAACGGCCTTTGCCGATGCCTTCAAGGCACATGGCGACCTGGCCAGCGTGCGCGAAACGGCGTTCCGGCAGTTTGCCCAGACCGGCCTGCCGCACCGGCGCATGGAAGACTGGAAGTGGACCGACCTTCGCCAGATCATATCGAGGGCGCTGCCGCCGGCTGCCGGCACCCACGCAGACGCCCGCGCAGTCGACGCGCTTGTCGCTGCCACGCCGTTTGCCGATGTGGCCAAGGCGCGGCTGGTGTTTGTTGATGGCAAGTACGACGAAGCCCGTTCGAAGCTGCCTGCGGGCGATGTAACCTTTGCCTCTCTGGCTGAGGCCGGCAGCGACCACCTGGCGTCTGGCTCGACCGACCCGATTGCCGCGCTGAACCTCGCGTTCATGTCTGACGGCGCGGTCCTCACCTTCAAGGCAGGCAGCAACGTCGATGCACCCATCGAACTGCTGTTCGTGACCACGGGCGCGCAAGCCGCTACCTACACCACCCGCAACGTGATCGTGCTGGAGGAGGGCGCATCGGCCACCATCATCGAGACCCACATCGGCGGGGAGGGCGAGTACATGTCCAATGCCGTCACGCAGATCCACGTGGGCGACAATGCCCGCCTCGACCGCATCAAGGTGCAGGAGGAAGGCCTTGACGGGATTCACCTTTCCAACGCCGACGTGCGCCTGGGCAAGGCCGCCCACTTCAAGGACTTCACGCTGACCATGGGTGGCCGCGCCACACGGCAGCAGGGCTTCGTCACCTTCGACGGTGAAGGCAGCGAAAGCCACGTGTCGGGTGCCTACCTGATCACCGGCAAGCAGCATTGCGACACCCGGCTGGTGATCGACCACGCCGTGCCGCAGTGCCTGTCGCGCGAGGTGTTCAAGTGCGTCATGGATGAAGCCGCGCGCGGCATCTTCCAGGGCAAGGCAATCGTGCGCCGCGACGCGCAGAAGACCGACGGCAACCAGTCGTCCCACGCGCTGCTGCTGTCCGACGAGGCCGAGTTTGACGCAAAGCCCGAGCTGGAAATCTACGCCGACGACGTGGTCTGCGGCCACGGTGCCACCTCGGGTGACCTCGATGAAGACCACATGTTCTACCTCGAATCGCGCGGCATTCCGGAGCAGATGGCCAAGTCCATGCTGATCGGCGCATTCGCGGCCGAGGCCTTCGACGGCGTCGAGAGCGATGCCATCCGCGAGGTGCTGACGGGCCTGGCCGAAGGCTGGCTCGAACGGCGCAAGGGAGCTTGAGTCAACCGCCCATGACCCATGTCAGCCTCGATCACTGTGTCATCCACGTCTCCGACTGGGAAAAGGCGCGTGCGTTCTATGTGGACGTGATGGGGGCCGAGGCAATTGCGTTCGGCAACGGTTACCAGTTTCGCTGGGGTGAGCAGCAGCTGAACATCCACGGACCCAACCAGCCGGGCCTGCCGGTCGCCAAGCTGCCGGTGATGCCGGGCAACTCCGACCTGTGCTTCCGCTGGCACGGACCGATTTCCGGTGCCATCGAGCATTTGCAGGCAAGGGGCATCGAGATCGAGGAAGGCCCGTGCGAGCGCTACGGCGCCCGAGGCAAGGGTACCAGCGTCTATTTCCGCGACCCCGACGGTTCGCTGATGGAGTTCATGTCGTATGAGTGAAGCATTGAAGAAGATCCAGCCGGCCACCTTCGACGTTGAGCGCATCAGGGCGGACTTTCCGATCCTGTCGAAGCCGGTCTATGGCGACAAGCCGCTGACCTATCTCGACAACGCAGCGTCTGCCCAGAAGCCGCAAGTCGTGATCGACCGCATCACGAAGGCCTACTCGGAAGAGTACGCCAACGTTCACCGAGGCCTGCACTACCTGTCCAACACCGCCACGCAGGCCTTCGAGGATGCGCGCGAGAGCGCCCGCCGGTTCCTCAACGCGCCGTCCACCGAGCAGATCATCTTCACCCGCAACGCCACCGACGCCATCAACCTTGTGGCGCAGAGCTTTGGCGGCATGGTGATCGGCGAGGGCGACGACATCGTCATTTCGATCCTGGAGCATCACTCCAACATCGTGCCGTGGCACTTCCACCGCGAACGCCGCGGCGCCAACATCCGCTGGGTGCCGGTGGACGATGCCGGCACGCTGCACGTCGAGGACTTCGTCAAGACGCTGACGCCGCGCACGAAGATGGTTGCAATCACCCACATGTCCAACGCGCTGGGCACCGTGGTGCCGGTGAAGGAGATCATCCGGATTGCCCATGAGCGCGGCATCCCGGTGCTGGTGGACGGTTCGCAGGCGGCGGTACACATGCCGGTGGACGTGCAGGACCTGGACGCCGATTTCTACGTCATGACCGGCCACAAGCTTTACGGTCCTTCAGGCATCGGCGTGCTGTATGGCCGGCGTGACCTGCTGGCGAAGATGCCGCCCTACCAGGGTGGTGGCGAAATGATCTTCGAGGTGACGCAGGATGGCGTGACCTACAATGATCCGCCGCACCGTTTCGAGGCAGGCACGCCGCCGATCGTGCAGGCCATCGGCCTTGGCGCGGCGCTGGACTACATGGACGAGGTGGGCCGCGAGGCCATTGCTGCCCATGAGGCCTCGTTGCTGGAGTATGCCAACGAGCGGCTGAAGTCGGTCAATTCGCTGCGCATCTACGGCACCTCGCCCACCAAGGGTGCGATCATCTCGTTTGCCATGGAAGGCGCGCATGCCCACGACATCTCGACCGTCATCGACCGTTACGGCGTGGCGGTGAGGGCAGGCACCCACTGCACCATGCCGCTGCTGCAGCGCTTTGGCGTCACGGCCACCTGCCGGGCGTCGCTGGCCATGTACAATACCCGCGAAGACATTGATCGACTGGCAGATGCGCTTACATCTGCACAGAAGATGTTCATGTGATAGGCTAGGAAAATGATGCAAGACAACGACACATCCTGCGCGCCGGCCCCCGTGCCGGACAGCGTCCAGGCCGACCACCATAACCCGGAAGTCCAGTCCGCCATTCCCAAGGATGAGCTGAACCGGATGACCGACGACATGATCGCCGCGCTCAAGACCGTCTATGACCCGGAAATCCCGGTCGACATCTTCGAGCTCGGCCTGATCTACAAGATTGACGTGGAGGACGACCGGACGGTGAAGATCGACATGACGCTGACCGCGCCCGGCTGCCCCGTTGCCGGCGACATGCCCGGCTGGGTGGCCGATGCGGTGCGCACCGTCGAGGGCGTCATGGACGTCGACGTGAACCTGACGTTCGAACCGCCGTGGGACCCGTCACGCATGTCTGACGAGGCCCGCGTTGCATTGAACATGTGGTGACATCATATGACAGCCATGGACATCAACACCCCCGCTACCCGCACCCGGCCCAAGGTCATGTCGCTGACCGATGCGGCTGCTGACCGCATCAAGTCTTTGATGGCGAAGTCCGGCAAGGAAGCTGCCGGCCTGCGCATCGGCGTGAAGAACGGCGGCTGCGCCGGCATGGAATACACCATGCAGTTCGTCGACGAGCCGGAACGGTTCGACGAGGTGATCGAGGAAAAGGGCGCCCGCGTCATTGTCGAGGCAAAGGCCGTGCTGTTCCTGTTCGGCACCACCATGGACTATGAGGTGTCGAAGCTGCGCTCGGGCTTCACCTTCGCCAATCCCAACCAGACCAGCGCCTGCGGCTGCGGTGAATCCATCGAGCTGACGCCGGTGGACGCTTCGGTGCTAGGCCGCGACTGAGCCCCGGCCTGCGGCTGCTGCATGCCCGCGTGAACGCTTCCTTAAGGCGGGCCGTGACATTTTACGGAGTCACGAGTGTTGAACCGGGAAACCTGTCATGGACCATACGGATGCATCAGCTGCGACCTTGCAGCGGGCCGGGCATGCCGTGTCCGCCGGCCAGGACCAGGCATCCGGCCACTCCCATGACCTTGCCGACCTGATCAAGCGTGAGGCGCCGCCTGCCAACAGGCCGCTGGTAAACCTGAGCGACATTCCGCTGGTTGCATGGCTGCTGGTGGCCACGGTTGCTGGATCCGTTTTGCCGTGGAAGGCCGGGTTCGCCCTGGGCCGCATGGCCGCTGCGGTGTCTGCGGTGTTGCCGCATCACCGCAGGCTTGCCGCCAAGATGAAGCGCGCCTTCGGGCTGGACAAGGCAACCGCCAGTGCCATGATGCGCCGCCAGATCAACCGCAAGTTCGACAACTCGATCGCCTTCTTCCGCGACGTGTTTCACCACGATGGCCGTACCGTCACCATGTACGGGCTGGAGCACCTGTGGCGCGCCCACAAGCGCGGCAAGGGCGTGGTCATCTGGATGGCCGACATGGCGTCGGCCTCCGATGCCGCCCAGCTGGGCTTCTGCCAGGCAGGCTTTCCGCTGGCCCACATGACCCGCCCCGAGCACGGCTTCTCGATGTCAAGGTTCGGCATGGCCGTCCTCAATCCGCTGAAGCGCGCCCATGAGCGCCGCTTCCTGTCGCGCCACATCATGTATGACCGCGCCAACCCCGCCGAGGCGCTGGATGCGATGGCGCAGGTGTTGCGTAGCGGCGGGCTGCTGTCGGTGCTCGCCACCACCTATGAGGGCCGCACGCTGGCCGAAGCCGATTTCCTCGGCGGGCGCTGCCAGGTGGCTGCCGGTCCGCCCCGCATTGCACTGGATGCCGGCTGCCCCATCTTGCCGTTGTTCGTCATCGCCGACGTGGCGCACCCCGGCCACTACCGGTGCGAATTGCAGGCCCCGTTAGCCATGCCGGGCCGCGACAGGACGCTGGCTGTGCGCGCTGCCGCCGCCGACTATCTCCACCGCCTCGAGCAGGTCGTCCGCGACCACCCGGCAGCGTGGCGCGGCTGGGGCGACCTGCATTACCCCGCCTGACCTGTTCAGTCTTTGCTAAGCACTCCGGCGTAGGTTGCCAGTTTGCATGCGCCCGCAGCGTTGGGGGCGCAGGGGGTGATTTGCCGTGGGATTTGGCCGTATTGCAGGTCTGTTGTTGTCAGCCGTCGGGGTTCGCCTCGCCGGGGCGCTGATCGGCTTTGTTCTGCAGATCGTGCTGGCCCGCTGGCTCACGCCGTCTGAAATGGGCGGCTGGTTCCTGATGGTCTCGCTGGCGTCCTTCACCGGCCTGCTGATTGCGGCCGGGTATCCGACCCTCGGGCTGACCGTGCTGGCCCGCTATCATGCGCAGGGCCGGCCCGAGATGGCGCGAAAGTTTCTCGACAAGTCCGCCCATGACATCGCCAAGTTCGGCCTTCTGCTGGCCATCCCCGGCATCGCGTTCCTGCTGTTTGCACCGGTGGATACCGTCACCCGGCTGGCCGTGGTGTGCGGGCTGGTGATTGCTCCGGCCACCGCGATGATCCGGCTGAATGGGGCCGCGGCCAATGCCGTGCGGCGCTACCTGATGACCATCGTGCCCGACTTCATGGGCAAGACGCTGCTGCTGTTGCTGTTCGTGGGTGGCTGGATTCTCGTCACCGGGTCGCTGTCGCTGGCGGTGGTGGCCGCAACGTTCGTGGTGCTGAGCTACATGACCGCCTGGGTCTCCGGCCGGGTGCTGGGCAGCCACGGCATCACCAACTGGGGCAGGGACACCACCTCCGTACGGCTGGGCAAGACCTGGAGCGCGCGTGCCTGGCCGCTGGTCATCGTGGCCGCCTCCATGATCGCCATGGCCGACTACCTGACGCTGGTCGCCACCATGCTGCTGCCAAAGGCCGAAGTGGCGCAGGTCGGCATGGCCATCCGGCTGACCGCGCTGGTCGGCTTCTTCACGCAAGCTTCGCAGCAGTTCGTGCTGCGCGACCTGAGTGGTGCCCTGCACCAGCGCGACCCCAAGCAGGCGCGCAGCCTGTTGCTGCGCACCAACATCGCGTGCATCGCGGTGATCGTTGCAGGCGTGCTGGGGTTTGCCGTGTTCGGCCGGTGGATGCTGTCCATTTTTGGCCCGGACTATGTGCCGGCCTACTACGTGTTGCTGTTGCTCATGGTGGCGCAGGGCCTTCGCGCCCTGGGCGGGCTGAACGTCCACCTGCTGTCGCTCGGCGGTGGCCAGCGCAAGCTGGGCCGGGCGTGCCTGGCGTCGTTCGTCATCATCCTGGCACTGGCCAGCCTGCTGGTGCCGCACTTCGGCATCGAGGCCATCGGCATGGCGGCCATCGCCGGTGAACTGGTGTGGGTATGGTCGGTTGCCAGCCTGACGCGCGAGCACAATGGCTGGCGCGGCGACCTGCTGGCGATGTTCTCCGCCAGCAACAAGATCGGCCGCAAGCCGGTGCGCCCCTCGGCAGACCTTCAGGCCGCCGAGTAGGGCACTTTTCTGCTTAACTCGCCACGCGAACCGGACGCGACAGGAACGCCGGGATTGTGTCTTCGGTAAACCGGTTCACGCCGCCATTTCCGTCGTTGTCATTGTCGTTGTCGCGATCACGCCCGCCGCCACGTGCACGGCGTTCGCCACGTTCGCTGCGTTCGCCACGCTCTGAACGCTCACTGCGCTCACGCTTGGGCTTGGCATCAGGCTTGTTGCGCTGGGCCGGTTCGGCCTGGACGTCTTCAGCCACAGCCTCGACGGTTTCACTGGCGGGTTCAGCTTCAACCTTGCGGGCAGGCCGGGCTGCGCGTTCCCGGCGCGGCTCGTCCTTGCGGGCGGGCGATGACGACTTGCCCTTCGGCCCGGCAGGCTTGCCGCCGCGGCGGCGCTTGCCGCGCGAGGCGATCAACTCGGCAATGTCTTCCTCGGAGGGCTGTTCGCCGTCCCACTCGATGTCCTTCTTGATCAGCGCCTCGATGTCCTTGATCGCCTTGAATTCGGACCAGGTGACCATGGTGTAGGCATTGCCCAGCCGGCCGGCGCGGCCGGTGCGGCCGATGCGGTGCACATAGTCTTCCGAGTGGATCGGCACATCGTAGTTGTAGACGTGGCTGACCTCGGGAATATCCAGCCCGCGTGCGGCCACGTCCGAGGCGATCAGGTAGGTGATCTTGTTGTTGCGGAAGGCATCCAGCGTGCGCAGGCGCGACTGCTGGTCCATGTCGCCATGCAGCGCGCCGCACGAGAAGCCATGCTTCTGCAGCGACTTTTCCAGCACAGCCACAGTGGTCTTGCGGTTGGCGAAAATGATGCCGTTCTTCACCACGTCCGAGTGCTGGCGCAGCAGGTCGCGCAGGAAGTCGCGCTTCTCGGTGTCCTCGGAAGGCGCATAGGCGGCTTTCTGGGTGATCGTCTCGGCGGTAGATGACAGCGCCTGCGCCTTGATCTCGACCGGGTTGTGCAGGAACTGGTTGGTGATGCGCTGGATTTCCGGCGGCATGGTGGCCGAGAAGAACAGCGTCTGCTTGGTCAGCGGCAGCAGCTTGGCGATGCGCTCGATATCTGGAATGAAGCCCATGTCGAGCATGCGGTCAGCCTCGTCGACCACGAAGATCTCGATGTGGGTGAGCATCAGCTTGCCGCGCTCGATGTGGTCGAGCAGGCGTCCGGGCGTTGCGATCAGCACGTCGGCACCGCGGTCGATGATCTTGTTCTGCTCCTCGAACGACACGCCACCCATCAGCAGGGCGATGTTGATCTTGTGGTTCTTGCCGAGCAGCTGGAAGGCTTCGTGCACCTGGGCGGCAAGCTCGCGGGTGGGCTCGAGAATGAGCGTGCGCGGCATGCGGGCACGGGCGCGGCCCTTTTCAAGGATGTGCAGCATGGGCAGGGTGAAGGCGGCCGTCTTGCCCGAGCCGGTCTGGGCCAGTCCCAGCACGTCGCGGCGTGCGAGCGCGGGCGGGATGGCTTCTGCCTGGATCTTGGTGGCTTCGGTGTAACCGGCTGCCTTGACGGCGGTAAGGACCTTTTCGCTAAGGCCAAGCGTGTCGAATGACATGTAGGAGTATGTACCGTTCTTGTAATTGTGCGCGGGTGCGGGCGGTTCAACTTGTGGAACGGCCGGACGGGCGCGGGTTGATGGATGCCAGGCGAAAAGACCGGATGTCTTCACGCCATTTCACGGCACCTCATTCACGGCGCCGGAGCGTACGCAGCTAGATATGCGGATTCGCAGGGCAAATGTCAATTTATGACGCTTGCGGCAAATTGAACGGGGTTAACCGGATCCATCCCATGGATGGATCGGCTTCATTCTCTGGCAATCACTATCGCGCATGATCGCGCCATGTATCGCTGGTTCAGAAACAACGTGTCCCTGCGCGGCATCGCGGCGATTGCGATTGGCCTGCTATTTCAGTGGGCGATATTCGCGCCGGGCGTGATGGTTCCACCGATGCCGATGCCGCTCGCGGTTGTTTTCAGCCTGATGGGGCTGGTGCTTGCGATTGGCGGCTTTCTGGCCATCCGATTCAAGTTGCACCGGCAGCGTGTGGTCGCGACTGCGGTTGCGCGCGACGTCATGGTCGAGCTGGAAGATGGTGGCGGCGAAGGCAGCGCCGATACGGTGTTCGTCGAGGCAGATGGCGGGCGCTGGGCGGTGCCGTTTGATGGCCCGTCCGCTGCGTGGCGCGCGAGCAAGAATGTCAAGGGTGGCCAAGGTGTCCGGACTGGCCAGATGGCCGGCCGGGCATGGTTCGATCCGGCGACGGCCATGCCGGTTGCGGTTGAGGTGCACGGCGTGATGTTGAACACCCTGGCTGAACCGCGCCGGCAAAGCTAGCTTTCCTTTCGCTCAAACAACGCCGCCGCTGCTCGTTTCCACGGCGTGAAGGCGTCTGCCTCGCGCAGCACCTCCAGCCCCTTCAGCGTGAACGAGCGCGGGCTGGCAAGCTCGTCCACCAGCGCGCGGACGCTGTCATCGGGGCGTTCAAGCACGCTGGTTGCTCCGGCCCGCGTCATTTGCGCCACCAGTTGCCGCGCCGTGTCCTCGTCAACGCCGTGCGCCGACACCCACCCGGCCATCTCGCCGATCAGTTCCTGCACCCAGCCGTAATAGCACGCGATGGTCGAGGCGGGGCCGAAGTCTGCCTCGCGCTCCAGCGCCAGCACCGGGCCGCAGGGCTCAAGCAGGTGGCGGCACGGCTCGTCGTCAGGATAGAGCAGGGTGGGGCTTTCGCCGAACTGCGCTGCCACCACCGGCATGGCCATCACCAGCCGGGCAGGGGCAATTGCGGGGACAAGGTCTGATGACCCGACGCCGGCACACAGGCTCAGCACAGTTTGCCGCTGCTTGAAGGCCAGGTCGCTGCACACTGCGACGGCATCGAACGGCCTGACCGCCAGGATGACGATGTCCGCCTCGTTCACGATGGCCTGGGTGTCGGCAAAAATGTCCGCGCCATAATGGCCCGCCAGATACTCGGACGTGGCCCGCCCGCGCTCGGACACGATGAACCTGAAGCCGGTTTTCGCCATCGCCGGCATCATGTGCCGGATCAGGTGGCCTGCACCGATAATGCCGATTGTCTGGGTCATGTCGTCTCCTTCAGCGTGGTGAGCAGGGCGGGCACGGCGTCCTCGATCTCGCGGCACACGATGGCACCGGCGGCCGCCAGCTGGCCGCCCACGTCGACCGGCAGCAAGGTGTTGGAGGTCTCAGGCACCTGGTTGAGCCGGCCACCGATCAGAACCGGAATCGATTTGCCAAGGTGTTCGCGCAACGCATTGTAATAACTCAGCGCAATGCCGTTGTAGGTCGACAGCGCCACGGCATCCGCCCGCTCGCGCAGGGCCAGCGCGGCAAGCATGTGCGGCTCCGCCGAAGTGCCGCCGTCGATGATCGCGGCGCCTGCCTGCTGCAGCACCTCGTCCAGCACCAGCTTGCCGTGCTCGTGTACGTCCGTCGTGGCAGTGACGACGCGCAGGCCGGCCCGCGCCAGCGAGGCGCGCTGGTCTGCCGGCACCCGGGCGAGGTGCGTGCGGGCCATGCCGGCCACTTCCTCGGCAATGTCCGAGCGGGTCGCTTCCGATTGCGCCCCGTAGAGCGTCTCCAGCCGCCTGCCGCCCAGCCGCCGCAGGGCCAGCAGCATTTCAAACGGGTTGCCCGTGTCGATGCCGGCCTCGCCAAGCCCCTTCATGGCACGCCCGAAGAACGCCTGTCCGCGCGCCACGATGTGGCGGGCCAGTGCACGCGCAGGGGCGGCATCCAGTAGCGGCATGTGAGCTGCGCCATGCTCGCACAGGCGTCCGGCAAACAGTTGCGCCTCGATCACCTCATCCACATCCGGGATGCGTTCGTTCTCGGTCACCGGCACCGGGTTGATGGCATGCCCGGTAGGGGCAAGGCGCTGGCCTGCCACGTCCACCGACAGATAGCCGGCCAGCGACGCGAAGTTCTGCGCACGCGTTCCCCTGTAACTCGTGGTGTTGCCATAGATCATGGTGCCGGGCGTCTGGCCGGCAATTTCTGCCAGCGCCATGTGAAACGCCAGCCGCCGCACCGGGTTGGAGAAATGGTGGCCCCAGCAATGGCTCACCGTCACGCCCGCCAGCGCGCCGATGTGGCGTTCCAGCAGCACCGCGCCCATCACCGAGCCGAGATCCTGGAACAGCGCGGCAAAGCCGTCATCGAGGTTGGAGTGCACCAGCACCTCGACCGGTTGTGCCGCGATCAGCGCCAGCGCGGTGACGGTGGCAGAGGTGCAGGCGATGTCGTCCGACGCGCCCTGCAGCCGGAAGGTGAAGTACTGCCCCAGGTTGCCGATAGCGGTCGCCCCCGCCGCAAGGGCCGCACAGGTGTTCTCGATCGCGGCCGGAAAGCCCAGCACGAAGTCGCCAAAGTGCGGCGCGACCGGTGCTGCCCCGGTCAACGCCGCAAAATCCTCCGGCCCGCCGAGGATCAGCCCCGTGCCGCGCATGGCGCCTGCGCGCTGGTCCCGTGGCACGCCCATCGACCAGTCGAGGCAGATGCCATAGCGGTCGACGCTCACGCCGTTGGCGTCGCAGTCGCCATGGATGCGCGCCCACGCATCGCGGGTCTTGGACAGGCTCCGCCAGCCGATTTGCGCGTGCTGCAGGATGCGGCCATCGCGCATGGCGGCGCGCTTGTGGTCGGCCTCGCAGACAACGCCACGATCGCGCAGGAAGGCGGACGGGCCGACCTGCCAGTCTTTCGCCAGCGCGCGGCCCTGCTGCGCCAAAGCAGACGCATCTGGCAGGTCCGGTTCGGGCAGGATGTCGGCACGGTTGAACATGGGGCCTTGGGTTGGTGGGGGCTTAGCGGTCCTCGGTGTCGAGCCAGATGGTGACAGGGCCATCATTGACCAGCGATACCTTCATGTCGGCACCGAATTCGCCATTGGCCACGGTCAGCCCGTGGCCGCGCAACTGCGCCGAGAAGTGGTCGTACAGCTTGCGGCCAAGGTCGGGCGGGGCAGCAGTGGAAAAGCCGGGCCGGTTGCCCTTTGTTTCGGCCGCCAGCGTGAACTGGCTGACCACCAGCACCGATCCGCCCACGTCCAGCAGCGACTTGTTCATCTTGCCGGCCATGTCGCGGAAGATGCGCAGGTTGACGATCTTGCGGGCCAGCCACAGCGACTGGCCTTCGGCGTCGTTCTGCATGGCGCACACCAGAACCAGCAGCCCTGGACCGATCTCGCCCGCCACGCGCCCGTCGATGGTGACGCGGGCTTCCGACACCCTCTGGATCAGTGCTCTCATGGCATTGGACTTTGCCCAAGCCGCAGGTACAACACAATGGAAATTGCCGGTCACACTGCAGGAGCCGCCGCCATGCCTGAACCCTTGCTGCTTATTCCGGGGCTGCTGTGTACCGCTGCCCTGTTCGCACCCCAGGTCGAGGCATTCGCGGGCGAGCGGCAGGTACTGGTGGCAGACCATACCGGCGCTGACAGCATGGCCGCCATTGCAGCGCAGATCCTCGACAAGGCACCGGACAGGTTCGCGCTCGCCGGGCTGTCGATGGGGGTCTACCTGTCGCTGGAGATCATGCGCCAGGCACCGGACCGCGTCACCCGGCTGGCCCTGCTGGATGGCAAGGCACGGCCTGATACGCCGGAGATCACGGCCATGCGCCGCGAGCAGTTGCAGATGGCCGATGACGGCCGCTTCCTGGAAATTACCACCGAAATGCTGGCGCCGCGATTGGTCGCTGAACACCGGGCAGGGGACGCCGGGTTGCGCGAGATCATTGTCGAGATGGCGAAGGACACGGGCGAAGACGCCTACCGGCGGCAGATGGCCGCCATCATGACCCGTGACGACTATCGGCCCATGCTGGCCGGCATCGAGGTGGCAACGCTCGTCCTGACGGGCGCGCTCGACGTGATCACACCGCCCGGGTTTGCAATGGAAATGGCTGATAACATCAAACACTCGAAGCTGGTGATCCTGCCTGGCAGCGGGCACCTGTCGACGCTGGAAGTGTCGTTCGATGTCAACGGCCAGTTGCGTGACTGGCTCGCCCGGGATGCGTAAGCAGGCCTGACCCTATTCGTGATTTGACGATCATCCGGCGCTATCGCACCATCCGGTTACTCTGAACATGGAGGTCTACGAAAATGGTTCCACCTAAGCGTAACCGGCTGTAGCAGGATGTGGTCTGGAGCAGTCATCGCACTGCCACGGGCGATTATCCTTCCCTGCAGCAATTCAGACAATCAGATCAGACATACATTCCGGCCATATAACGCCGGTCATGAAATAACCGGTTTTGACTACCGGAACAGGCCAAAGCGCCAATCGGGTCCTGCGCGGCACACATAAGTCCGCCAGGGCCCTTATCTGTTGACGGTCCTCCTGCGTACGCCGAATGCCAGCCATGCAATAGGTCAGGTGACTTCACGTATTTCGTGATTTGCCATCCGAGCAACTATGTCTTAATTTGGGCACATCATGGCGAAAGCGTCCCGACATAAAAGCGCATCGCCGGAGGCGCAAACTGGAGGCGTATTTTTCCAGCGAGCGAATGAGATACTGGCAACGCTGGGCTGGTGGACCCCGAAATCCCCTGCCAAACGATCCGTCAATCCAGCACCGTCAGACATGGAATTGCGTGTAGCTGCCCCCTCGCACGCGTAGTTCCGCTATCTCTGGAGTTGCAGCCCCGCACATCACCCCTATGTGCGGGGCTGTTTTATTCTCACCGTGCGAATTATTGAGGTTGCGGCTCTGCCGTGACAGCAGGCTCGGTGTTTTCCAGCGTGTGGCGCTGGCAGGTTTGCATGAACCCGCCCAGGAAGCCGTTCTCGGCCGTCCAGAAGCATTTCTCGACGTAGGGCTGTTCCTCGCCATTCGGGCCGCGCTGTGTGGTGCCGAACTGGTAGCCCTTGTCGCCGGGATAGCGCGTGGTGGCCTGGAAGTTCTGCCTGTCGTCGGTATATCCCTTTGCATTTTCTGCCTGGGCCGCGCCGGTACAGGCGACGGCGGCCAGCAGGACGGTTGCGAACGTGATCTTGATCATCGGATAATGGCCTTGATGGGTGGACGTTGAACCAACAGTTACCATCAAGTAGCCGCCAAAGCGTCCATAAATGTGGCCAGTGTGGCCGTCAAACTCGCATTGCGGCGGGCCCGCATGGCATACTCGCCCGGCCTGATTTGCAATTCCGTGCCCAACCAGAAAGCCGACATGCCGAAATCCCTTGACCTGTTCTCCGATGCCAGTGCCGACCCGGCGCCAACCGCGCCAAAGCCGGTTGCCGTGGCCGCGGCGGCTGCGCGGCCCGAACCGCCGCGAAAGCATCCGGCAGCCGAGGCGGGCTATACCGCCGCCGACATCGAGGTGCTGGAAGGCCTCGAGCCGGTGCGCCGCCGGCCGGGCATGTACATCGGTGGCACCGACGAGAAGGCGCTGCATCACCTGTTCGCCGAGGTCATCGACAACTCCATGGACGAGGCGGTGGCGGGCCACGCCACCTTCATCGAGGTGGAATACAACGCCGACGGCTACCTGTGCGTGACCGACAATGGCCGCGGCATTCCGGTCGATCCGCATCCCAAGTTCCGCGACAAGTCGGCGCTCGAGGTCATCCTCACCACGCTGCACGCCGGCGGCAAGTTCGACTCCAAGGTTTATGAAACCTCCGGCGGCCTGCATGGCGTGGGCGTGTCGGTGGTCAACGCGCTATCCGAGCACCTCGAGGTCGAGGTGGCCCGCAACCAGACGCTTTACCGGCAGGACTATTCGCGGGGTCTTCCGCAAAACCAGCTGACCGAGCAGGGCAAGGTGCACAACCGGCGCGGCACGCGAATCCGCTTCAAGCCGGACGAGCAGATCTTTGGCAAGGGCGCAAAGTTCAAACCCGCCCGGCTGTTCAAGATGGCGCGCTCCAAGGCCTACCTGTTCGGCGGCGTGGAAATCCGCTGGTCGGTGGACCCGGTTCACCTGGCCGACAAGGACGACACGCCGCAGAAGGCGGTGCTGCATTTCCCCGGCGGCCTGAAGGACTATCTCGCCGAGGCGATCCACGGCCGGCCGCGCGTGGCGGACGAGATTTTCGCCGGCAACGTCAAGAAGGACGGCGGGCACGGCTCGGTCGAATGGGCGGTGGCCTGGTTCGGCGGGGCAGAAGGCTTCGTCAACTCCTACTGCAACACCGTGCCGACGCCCGAGGGCGGCACCCACGAGCAGGGCCTGCGCGTGGCGCTGGCCCGGTCGCTGAAGAACTACGCCGAACTGTCCGGCAAGAAGCGGGGCTCTGTCATCACCACCGAGGACGTCATGACGTCGGCCGGCATCATGCTGTCGGTGTTCATCCGCGAGCCGGAGTTCCAGGGTCAGACCAAGGAGAAGCTTGCCACCGCCGAAGCCGCCCGGATCGTTGACAAGGCCGTGTCGGACCACTTCGACCACTGGCTTACCGGCCATCCGGCCCAGGCCGACAAGCTGCTCGAATGGATCATCGATCGCGCAGAGGAGCGCATGCGCCGCCGCGCCGAGCGCGAGGTGGGCCGGAAGACGGCGGTGCGCAAGCTGCGCCTGCCGGGCAAGCTGGCCGACTGTGCCTCGTCAGGCCGGGAAGGGTCCGAGCTGTTCATCGTCGAGGGCGACTCGGCCGGCGGCTCCGCCAAGCAGGCCCGCAACCGCCACAACCAGGCCATCCTGCCGTTGCGCGGCAAGATCCTCAACGTGGCATCCGCCACTAAGGACAAGCTCGCCGCCAACCAGCAACTGAGCGACCTGTTGCAGGCGCTGGGCTGCGGCACCGGCGACAAGTATCGCGAGGAAGACCTGCGCTACGAGAAGGTCATCATCATGACCGACGCTGACGTGGACGGCGCCCACATCTGCTCGCTGCTGATTACCTTCTTCTACCGGCTGATGCCGAAGATGATCGAGGAGGGGCACCTGTATCTGGCGGTGCCGCCGCTGTACCGGCTGGTGCAGGGCACGAAGTCGGCCTATGCCCGCGATGATGCCCACAAGGACGAACTGCTGGCCGGCCAGTTCAGCGGGCGCGGCAAGATCGAGATTTCCCGCTTCAAGGGCCTTGGCGAAATGCTGCCGAGCCAGTTGAAGGAAACCACCATGAACCCGGCCAATCGCACCTTGCTGCAGGTTCAGCTGGACGCCGAGAACGGCAAGGTCACCGCCCGCGTGGTGCAGGAACTGATGGGCAACAAGCCCGAGGACCGCTTCAACTTCATCACCGAACGCGCCCAATTCGTGGATGTGGACGAGCTGGATGTGTGAGGAAATGTGAATGCGGGTCAGTGCTGCTCGATCTTGCGCACAGCGCCGGTTGCATGCACTGGCAAAACGTTACCACCCGCTTGACCCACAATTGACATGTACAGCATTCTGTACATATAAGCTGATGTCGGCGTACTTGGCGCCAAATTCTCGGGAACGCAAATGAATATCGTGACCTACACAGACGCGAGGAACAGGCTCGCAAGCGAGATGGACAAGGTGGTTGAGCACCGCGAGGAAACGGTGATCACCCGTACCGGTCGCGAGTTTGTGGTCATGGTGGCCCAGGGCGAGTGGGACGCTATCCAGGCCACGCTTCACCTGTTGGCCTCGCCGCGAAATGCAGCCCGGCTGCAGGATGCAATCGCGGAACTGGACGCCGGTGGTGGCGATGAAAGAGAGCTGGCCGGTGAAGCTGACGTTTGCGACGAACGCGTGGGCTGACTATCTGCATTGGCAAGCGGCTGATGCAAACACTCTCACGAGGATCAATTCACTGATCGAGGAATGCCGCCGCCATCCGTTCAAGGGAACCGGCAAGCCTGAACCATTGAAAGGCAGCCTCTCCGGCTGGTGGTCGAGGCGGATCACCGGCGAGCATAGGCTGGTTTACCGGGTCAAGGGAACTGGCGATGACCAAGTGCTGGAGATTGCCCAGTGCCGCTATCACTATTGAGCAGGCGAACCACTCACCCCCCGCCCGCAATGGGCATCCACCACCCGCTGCACCATCGGCACATAGTTGCTGAACGGCTTCGTGGCCAGCGACGGTTCTTTCCCGGCCTCGTCGTAATGGCGCACCTTGACGATGTCCTTCAGGTTCGGATTGCGCTCGAATTGGGCCACCTCATCGGCGCTCATTGGTCCGCCCTGCAGGTTGAGGGAATGCACGGAAGCCTCTGAAAGCCTTCTGAAATATTCGGGCCGGGTCGCGCACAGATAGCGCTTGGCCGCCACGTGATGGCGCACGCAATCCGTCACGATGGACGGGAAGAACCGCTCCAGCACCCTGGCACCGGCTTCCTCGTGGAAACGGTCCTCGGTGTCCTCCATCGAGAACGTGCCGAATTCCGAGGTGAAGTGGCCGATATCGTGCAGCAGCGCTGCCACGATGATCTCGTCGCGCTCGCCCGCCGTCTCGGCGAAGTGCGCGCCCTGCAGCATGTGTTCAGCCATCGTGACCGGCTCGCCAAGATATTCCTCGCCGCCGCGGCGTTCAAAAATGTCCGCGATGAACGCAACGATGTTCGAAGCGTCGAGATCGCCGGGTGCAACCTTGCTCATTGCGCGGCCTCCAGTGTTGCGGCCTCGAGCACCGACAGCTTCGACAGCAGGCCATCCTTGTCGGCGTAGCAGCCTTGCAGCCAGCGCGAGCCCGCACCCGAATACCCTTTGCGCGCATGCAGTACGCGGGTGTTGTCGACGATGAAGCACTCGCCCGGCGACAGCCTGAAAGTCACCTCCATCGCCTCGTCGTCAATGATCTCGGCAAGGCGGCGATAGGCGGCATAGTAGGTTTCCATGCCCTCGAACGGCACACCGGTGATGGCAGCGGTCGAGCGGTTGTTGAACCGCACCGCGATCAATTCGCCGTCGGGGGCCAGTTCGATCATCGGCCGGCGGGAGGTCAGGCGAACTCCTTTCTCTCCGGCATACTCGAAACTGGCGCAGTACTTCGTCAGCACCTCGAACCACGCAGGGTTTTCCGCCTTCAGCCGCAATGCGGCTGCAAAGCCGTCGACCACCATGTTTTCCCCGCCTTGCGCCGAATTCTCCAGGCAGTAGAGGATCTGCAGCGTCGGGACGGGGTCGCGATACGGGTTGTCGGTGTGGGCCTGCAGTCCAAGGCCCGTATAGGCAAGGTTGGTCGGGTTGACCTCTGTGCGCACCTCGAAGTAACGGCCATAATTGGTTTCGCGCACATAACCGAACAGGGCCGCCACCTCCAGTAGCGCCTCCGGCTTGACCGGCCCGCCGCTCAGCACGCCAACGCCATGGCGGGCAACGCCGGCCAGCCAGTCGCGCAAGGCTTTGGGCCGGGCTTTCACAGTGTTGAAGTCTGCGCGGGGCAGGCGGGGCGTCAGCCCCTTGTCCCACGTTTCGATGGTGGGCGCCGTCCAGCCTGCATCGCGGTTTGCCGGCTGGCGGTCGTAGGCGTGCTGTTCCAGCCAGTGCAGGTCGTAGCTGATGGTCTTGCCTTCGGGCGTGAAGGTTGCGCGCAGCGTGCCGGCGTCCACCTCCGCAGCAGCGATACGCACGTCGGCGGGCAGGGAGTTGATGGTGATCAACCGCTGGCCATTGCCGGGTGACCGGGTCTCGCCGTCCCAGGCATTGTCGCGCAGCCACACCGCGTGGAAGCGCATCACGCAGCCGCTTAAATCCAGCCGCAGCACGCGGCCATTGTCGATAATCTCGCAGGAATGCATGGCGGAAGGCCCGTGGTTCACAGTGTTTGTTGGTTCATGCAATGTACGCCTGAAACCACGTGGCGTGAAGCGGGTCCTCCGGCGTGACTGCTGGTGACATTCAGGTGACAATCACGCAAACGTGAGCTATGTTGCAGCCACCATGGGCGTCGGGGTTAACGGCCTGTGTTGAGCGCGACAGGAGTTCTTGGCATGAGGGTGCCGGGGCGTTTGGGACTGATCCAGGAATGGCCCACATGGGCCGCTCTGGCGGGGTGTTACACAATCTGGTTTGCAAGCCTCGCCTGGCATGACGTGCTGGGCTGGTGGTGGATGATCGCAGCAACGCTGATGGTCACGCTGCATTCATCGCTGCAGCACGAAATGCTGCATGGCCACCCCACAGGTTCAAGGCGGATCAACGAGTTGCTGGTGTTTCCTGCAATCGGCCTGTACGTGCCGTACCGCAGCTTCCGCGACACCCATCTGCGCCACCACAACGACGCCAACCTGACCGACCCGTACGATGACCCCGAAACCTGGTATCTCGCCCGGGCCGACTGGCAGAAGACCGGCAGCATCCGCCGGTCGCTGCTCAATATCAACAACACGCTTGCGGGCCGCTTCGTGATCGGGCCGCTGCTCGGCCTTGCCGGTTTCTGGCGCAGTGAATGGCGCGCAATTCTCGATGGCGATGTCCGCGTGCGCCGAAACTGGATAGCGCATGGCCTCGGCGTGGTTCCAGTGGTTGCGGTTATCTACTGGGCGGGCATACCGCTGTGGCTCTATGCGCTGGGCGTTGCCTGGCCCGGCCTGTCGGTGCTGATGATCCGCACCTTCATTGAACACCGCGCCGCCGCGACGACACCGGGCCGCACCGCCGTTGTCGAGGCAGGCCCGGTGATGAGCCTGCTGTTCCTCAACAACAACTACCATGCCGTGCACCACAACCATCCGGCACTGGCGTGGTTCCGGCTGCCGGCCCTGTGGTCGGCCGAGCGCGCTGACACGCTGGCCGCCAACGGGCACTATCATTATCCCGGTGGTTACGTGGAGGTGGCCCGCAAATGGCTGCTGCGGCAGCGCGAGCCAGTTGAACATCCGTTCCTGCGCACCGGAAGCGACGAGACCGTCGCGCCGCCAACCGTGCAGGAAGCCCGAGACGTCGCGATGCCCGAGGCTGCAATCGCGCCCGAGACGGTCTAGCCTGTACGGCATGAGCCATCCCGGTTGCCCTGTCTGCAAAGGTATTGACGTCGAACAGTTGCTGCGCGACCGGCAGGGCAGGGTGTATCACCGCTGCAATACCTGCCAGGTGCGGTTTCTCGATCCGGCCTTTCACCTGACGGCAGATGCTGAACGGACGCATTACCTCACCCACGAGAATGACGTGCAGGACCCACGCTACAGGGCCTTTCTGTCGCGCGTGGCAGACCCGTTGCTGGCACGGCTGCAGCCCGGTGCACGCGGACTGGACTATGGCTGCGGCCCGGGACCTGCGCTGGCTGCCATGTTGCTCGACGCCGGCCACGCCGTGGCGCTGTATGATCCGTTCTTTGTCCCCGATACTGCGGTTCTTGACGACCGATATGACTTCGTGACCTGCACCGAGGTGGCCGAGCATTTCCATGATCCGGCAGGCGAGTTCGCGCGGCTGGCGGCAATGCTCAAGCCCGGCGGCATCCTGGCCGTGATGACCATGTTCCAGACCGATGACGACCGTTTCGACGCCTGGCATTACCGGCTCGACCCCACCCACGTGGTGTTCTACCGGCCTGAAACCTTTGCCTGGCTGGCCGCCAGACACGGTCTTGCGTGCGAGGTAATCCGCAAGGATGTGGCATTCCTGACGGGAAAATTGCCGCCGGCCTGACACATTCTTCATTTGTATTGGCGCGATTGCCGGGGCATGGTCGCGCCCCTGAACATGACCGGCCCAACATTCAAAGGAATATTCATGCCTGCTTTCACCACCTTGCGCCGCAGCCTTGCTGGCGCAGCCTTTCTCGCGATTGCCCTGTCTGCTCCTGCCTTCGCTCAGGAACCGGTCGTGCTGGCGACCGTCAACGGCACCGAGATCACCAATGCCGATGTGAACTTCGCCAAGGAAGCCATGGGCGATGCGCTGCAGCAGATGCCGGCTGACCAGCACGATGCCTTCATCATCAACATGCTGATCGAAAGCCGCCTGCTGGCCGATGCCGGCGCCAAGGAAGGCGTCGATGAGACACCCGAGTACAAGCGCCAGATGGAATGGCTGAAGGCGCAGGCACTGCGTGAAGGCTACGTGCAGAAGCGCACGGCCTCGATGGTGTCCGATGCCGAGGTCCAGGCCAAGTATGACGAGGCCAAGGCGCAGGTGTCCGGCAAGAAGGAGATCAAGGCCAGCCACATCCTGCTCAAGACCAAGGAAGAAGCCGAAGCCGTCATTGCCGAGCTGGACAAGGGCGCTGACTTCGCCGAGGTCGCCAAGGCCAAGTCGACCGGCCCATCCGGCCCGCGCGGCGGTGATTTGGGGTACTTCGGTCCCGGCCGCATGGTGCCTGAGTTTGAAGCCGCAGCAACCGGCCTCGAGAAGGGCACCTACACGAAGCAGCCGGTCATGACGCAGTTCGGCTGGCACGTCATCCGCAAGGACGACGAGCGCGAACAGACGTTCCCGGCCTTCAACGACGTCAAGGATCGCATCAAGGTGTCCTTGCAAGCTGAAAAGCTGCAAGGCATCATCAAGGAGCTGCGCGAAGGCGCGAAGATTGAAATCAAGGGGCAGTAGGCCCGTCCTGACGTGTTACCGGCTGGCCACGCTGCGTCCCTGACCATTCGGGGAGATGATGCAGCATGGCCGGCCGTTTTCTTGACATTGCACGAGCGTTGCTTGGTTCCGCAGGCCTCGTGCTGGCATCGCCGCTGCCGGCCGGTGCGCAGGTCATCCCGGCCCAGACGCAGGCCGCGCCCGGTGTCGTTCCCAGCAACTGCCTCGCAATTGCGCAAGGCCTGCCGTCGGCGCGCTATGTCAACCTGACCACCACCCCGGCCAACGTGCCGGCCAGCGCGGTCAGCATCGAGTACATCACACATTCCACGTTCTGGATCAGCAGTCCGGGCGGCGTGACCATCGCCACCGACTATGCAGGCTACACCGGTACCAAGGGCCCTCCGCGCGTCGCCACCATGAACAAGGCCCATGAAACCCACTTTACCGACTTTCCGGACCCCGCGATCGAGCACGTGTTGCGCGGCTGGAACCCGGACGGCGGCAGCGCCAGCCACAACACGGAGGTCGGCGACGTGCTGATCCGCAATGTCACCACCGACATCCGCTCGTGGGGCACACCGGAGAAAGATGCCAACTCCATTTTCATCTTCGAGATATCCGGCCTGTGCATCGGCCATCTCGGCCATCTTCATCATGAGCTTGGTGCCCAGCATGTCGGCTGGATCGGCCGGCTCGACGTGGTCATGGTGCCGGTGGATGGCAGCTACACACTGCCGCAGGCCAACATGATCGAGGTCATCAAGACCCTCAAGGCGCGGGTGGTGCTTCCCATGCATGCGTTCGGCGACTTCTCGCTCAACCAGTTCGTGACCGGGCTGTCGAAGGAGTTTGCCGTTGACCGGCGTGGCCCGCAGGCGCTTGTGCTGACGCTAGACACGCTGCCCGACCGGCCCACCGTGATCGTGCTGGACAAGGTCAATTAACCATAAATTTACCGGCCATGCGCAGGCGGTATTGCTGCGATGCAGCAAAGCATGTTGCGACGCAACAATTCTGTCTTATCTTACCTGTATCAATGATTTCGAAGACGCTGCCTGAAGGCGTTACTGAAGCCACTACAGGAGATTACCATGGCAACCACCACCCATTTCGCACCATTCCCGACGGCAACCGTCGAAGGCAAGAGCACGCTCTCGCGCATCTACCAGGGCCTGCTGCTGGCTTTTGAGGCCCGCGCCATCTATCGCGTCCAGCAGGAAGCGGGACACCTCCTCACCGAGAAGCAGCTTGAGACGATGAAGCAGGATTACCTGAAGCGTCGCACTGCATTCGAGGGCTGAACCGGCGCCCTGCACATTGTGCCGCAACCCGGGCGCTGAAGAACCGGCGCGAAAGGCTGGACACCAATGGTGTCCGGCCTTTTTTCTTGCGCTGACGGGGTGTAACGTCCTACGCCAAGCTGTCTGCCCAAGTTTTTCCGCAAAGTCCGGGCAGCAAGGGCTTGAGGGAGTGTGCGCTCACCGCCGGATTCGATCCGGCCCGCGCGACTGCCTGCATTGCATCGAAGCGAGGGTAGGGTGTTCGAGTTGTCCAGGTTCAACATGTCAAGGATCATTGTACGCGCGGTTGCCGCTATTGCCATGCTGGCAGGAACGCACGGCATTTCAGTCGCGGCTGACGGCGATGCCGAAATGTGTCTGTCGGTTGAGGTCAACGTCGAGGCGCTTGACCGGATCGGGGCGTGTTCGCGTGCCATGGAAGCAGGTATTTCCGGCAAGGACCTGATAACGGCGCACCTGCACCGCGGCCTGAGCTACGGTCAGCTTGGCCAGATGGATATCGCAATCGAGGACTTCACCGCCGCACTGAACGCTGACAAGTCCAATACGTCTGTCTGGATTGCGCGCTCGCGGGCCTACTTCCACAAGCAGCAGAACGATCTTGCCATGCTTGACCTGGCCGAGGCGATCAAGCTGGACCCGAAAGACCCCATACCGCTCAACCTGATGGGCAAGAACCACTTCATGCTCGGCAATTACGAGCTGTCGATCAAGTTCTTCAATCAGGCAATCGATCTCGATCCGAACTACTACAATGCCTTCGTGAACCGGGCCACGACCTACTATCGTGACAACAAGCTGCAGGACGCGATGCGCGACGTGAACGCGGCCTACCTCATGCTGCCGCCGGGCGATACGCGCGGGCGCGCCCTTTTGCAGCTCAAGGTGGCCATCGAGCAGGCCTTCGCCTCGCAGCAGCGCGCCAACCAGCAGACCAATTGATGCCGGTCTCAGCGGCGCTGGTGCAGCGTGCGCAGGCACGGTCTTGAGCAAACTCCACATCGTTGTCATCGGGGCAGGGCCCGCCGGCTTGATGGCGGCAGATGTTGCCGCCCGGTCCGGCGCGGACGTTACCGTCATCGAGCGCATGCCGTCGCCGTCGCGCAAGTTCCTGATGGCGGGCCGGGGCGGGTTGAACCTCACCCACACAAATCCGCTGCCACAGTTTCTCGAACACTATGGCCCTGCCGCAAGCTTGCTGGAGCTGGCAATTCGCCAGTTGCCGCCTGATGCCGTGCGCGCATGGGCCGATGCTCACGGGGAGGAAACCTTCGCAGGCTCGTCCGGCCGGGTGTTCCCCAGGAGTTTCAAGGCCTCGCCCCTGTTGCGGGCCTGGCTTCGCGATCTGGATGGCAAGGGTGTGAAACTGTTGACCCGTACCGAATGGACGGGCTGGACGCCGGACGGCGGCCTCGCTTTCGCCGATGGATCGTCGATCAAGGCAGATGCCACGGTGCTGGCGCTGGGCGGCGCAAGCTGGCCAAGGCTTGGCGCAGATGGCGGCTGGACCGGTATCCTGCGCGGCAAGAGCATCGAGGTCACGCCGCTTCGTGCCTCCAACGCAGGCGTCATCATCGGCTGGTCGCCAATGACCGTCGAGCGTCACGCCGGGCAACCGCTCAAGCGTATTGCGCTGTCGCTGGCGGGCCAGGCGGTCAATGGCGAAGCAATGATCACGGCAACAGGGCTGGAAGGCGGTGCCGTTTATGCGCTGTCCCGGCAACTGCGCGATGGCCTCGATGCCAGCCCGGCAGACGGCGTCAGGCTGATGCTCGATCTGAGGCCCGGCCAAGACATTGCAGCAATTGCCTCACGCCTGGCGGGCGTGCCGCGCAAGCAGTCGTTGTCCAACCGGCTGCGCAAGGCGGTGGGCTTAAGCGCTGCAGCGATTTCGGTCTGGCGCGATTTCTCGAAGATGCCGCCTGACAGCAGCGATAAAGTGCTGGCTGCCAGCCTCAAGGCAGTGGCACTCCCCGTCACCGGCATCCAGCCGCTCGACCGGGCCATTTCAACTGCTGGCGGCATCGCTGCCGGAGAGCTGGACGAGGCGTTCATGCTGCGCAAGTTGCCGGGCGTGTTCGCCTGTGGCGAGATGCTGGACTGGGACGCACCCACCGGCGGATACCTGTTGCAGGCGTGTCTCTCCACCGGCGCAATTGCGGGGCAGGGCGCTGCCGCACATGCAATGGCAGTCAGGAAGGACGGCCTTGAATGACATCGCTGACCAGTCTTGAAGCGCCATACGACGCCGTGGTCATCGGTGCCAGCGGCGGCATCGGCTCGGGGTTCTGCCGCCTGCTCGCACACGATCCGGCACTGGGCAGGGTGATCGCCCTGTCACGCTCGGGAAACGCGCCTGAACACGCCAGCATCACGGCCGGCCACATCGACTTGACCAGCGAACAGTCCATCGAACGGGCGGCCGCCATGGCTGGCCAACTGCCAAACCTGAGACTGGTGATCATCGCCACCGGCTTGCTGCATGACGGCGACGAGGTCAAACCGGAAAAGGCATTGCGCATGCTGGACCCGGAGATGATGGCCCGCAACTTTGCCGTCAACAGCATCGGCCCGGCGCTGGTGATGAAGCACTTCGTGCCGTTGCTGCCGCGCACCGGCAAGGCGGTTGTTGCTGCCATCTCGGCCCGTGTCGGCTCGATCTCCGACAACAGGCTGGGCGGCTGGTACGCCTATCGTGCCTCCAAGGCGGCGCTGAACATGCTGCTGAAGACCACGGCGATCGAGCTTGCGCGCACCCGCAAGGAGCAGGTCATTCTCGGTCTTCACCCCGGCACCGTGGACACTGGCCTGTCCAGGCCGTTCCAGTCGAACGTGGCCGGAGACAAGCTGTTTTCGCCGGACCAGTCGGCCCGCTACCTGCTCGGCGTGATCGACAAGGCCGGACCCGATGCATCGGGCAGCGTGTTTGCGTGGGACGGCCAGACCGTTCCTGCATGACGATTGTCATTGCCCGGCAATGGTTTCTGCGGCAATTTTGACGCTATCCGCAGTAATTCACCGAAGGGGTTTCCCATGACCGCCACCGCCACACAGCTTCGCCCGAACACCCTCGATCACTGGCAGGAGCGGGTTGATCTCGCTGCCGCCTTCCGCTGGACGGCGCGGCTGAACATGCACGAGGCGGTCGCCAACCACTTCTCCGTCGCGGTCAACGATGACGGCACGAAATTCCTGATGAACCCGAACCAGGTGCACTTTTCACGCATCAAGGCCTCCGACCTGCTGCTGCTCGACGCCAACGACCCGGAAGCGATGAACCGCCCCGACGCGCCGGACCCGACCGCCTGGGGCCTGCACGGCGCCATCCACCGGCTGTGCCCGCATGCCCGCGTGGCGCTGCACGTCCATTCGATCCATGCCACGGTGCTCGCCACGCTGGACGATCCGAGCCTGCCGCCCATCGACCAGAACTGCGCCACCTTCTTCAATCGCTATGCCATTGATGACCAGTACGGCGGCCTCGCCTTCGAGGAAGAGGCCGAGCGGGCCTGCTCGCACCTGTCGGACCCGAGCAAGCAGGTGCTGATCATGGGCAACCACGGCATCATGGTCATCGGCGATACCGTCGCCCAGGCGTTCAACCGGATGTACTATTTCGAGCGCGCCGCCGAGACCTACATCAAGGCGCTGTGGACCGGCCGCAAGCTTAAGGTGCTGTCGGACGCGGTGGCTGAGAAGACCGCCCGCGAGCTGGAAAACTATCCTGGCCAGGCCGATTGCCACCTCAGCGAGCTGAAGGCAATCCTGGACGACGAAGGCTCGAATTACGCCAGTTAATCCTTCTCCGGCGTCAGCTTGCCGGTCCTGAGCCACCGGCAGCCGTACCAGAGGATGGCGGCGTTGAGCCCCATCCCTGCGCCGGCCAGCGCAAACCCTGCGGTCGTGTTGCCGCCTGTGTCACCGGCAAGGTTGGTCAGGATGTGCAGCCACGGCATGGCCAGGATCACGGCGAACACCCCTGACAGCGGATCGGGTTCGCCAAACATGCCGGCTGCATTGAGCGGAATCACCGCCAGCGCACCAATACAGAGCATCACGTAAATGCCGGTCACAAGCTTGCAGACTGTCTTCACTTTCGCACCACGCAGTTGAACTCGTTCTCCTGCGGCCAGGCCACCTGGGCTTCATCGCCCTGTACCCAGAAGAACACCCCGAAGTCTGCATCGTAACGCGAGCCGGAGGCGGCTGGCGACAGGATTCCGACCTTCGTGGTGTCGCCCCGCTCAAGCCGAACTGACGGAGGTTCGGTAGGGATGAATGTCGCCACGATCTCGTCGGCTGGGTTGCCGTTGCAGGTGTAGAACACCGGCTCGCCGCCCTCGACGAGAAAATATTCTGCCTGCAGTTCGGCAATGCGCCGGTCATAGATATCGGCCGTGCACTGCCGCTTGTCTTCCGCCTTCCAGCAATCATTGCGCCCGCCGATCCAGCCGCGCTGGAAGGTCTTGAGCTCCTGGATGGCTTCCGGCCCGCCGGCATCGACCTTCTCGAGGCTGGCGACGGCCTGCTTGTACACCTCGTCCATCTGGCGGTCCTGTCGCGGCAAGCTCGCTCGTCCTGGCAGATCAGCGTCTCGATCTCGTGTTCGGCCTTGCTGCAGTCGAATGCCGGGCCGGACTGGGCAAGGGCGGGGCTGGCCAGCAAGGTCATGCTCAAAAGGGCAGTGGTAAAGGACGCTTTCATCTGTGTCGTTCCTCAGGCGTTGTCTTCAACCGCAATGACGAAGTCGTGCGCCGAGCGGGTGTTCTCGTGCAGCGGCATGTCCGACATCACCATCAGCAGTCCCGGGTGCATGCGCTGCTGGATGGCCTCGATGATCGGCTTGTCGGCGGCCAGCCGCTTGATCGTGTCTTCTTCCGGATGGTCGAACCCGTTCGCCAGCTTCGGGTGATGCCCGATCGCGTGCCAGGCCAGTCCCTTGCGGCCATCATGGGCGCGGTTGAGAATGAACACGTGATTGCCCAGCGGATGGCCGGGGTTCTTGATATAGGCCTTGCCCTTGGCCACGATACGGCCGTTCTCAAGCACCATGATCTCCTGTGACACGCTGCTCACCAGCACTGATGTGGCGGCATGGCCTTCCTCGTGCTGGGGAATGCGCTGGGCAGCAGCCGTCTTGAAGTGCTTGCCGGTCAGCTGCTCGAACTCGTGCTCGGCATAGTCGGCCAGCACCATGCCCGGATGCACCACCTCGCGCGGCTGGCTGTGGCCATTGGCCAAAATGACGGGTGTGCCGAGATGCGTGACTGCAAACAGCAGCTGCGAGAACTTGACCGGCAGGCGCACGCACCCGTGCGAGGCCGGATAGCCGGGCAGGTTGCCCGCGTGCAGCGCGATGCCCGACCATGTCAACCGGTTCATGTTGGGCATCGGCGCGTTGTTGTAGGTCGAGGACCGGTGGTTCTTGTCCTTCTGCAGGATGGTGAACACGCCCGCCGGTGTCGTGTGACCCTGCTTGCCCGTTGAGCAGGTCGAGACACCGATGCGCAGCCCGTTGCGGTAGACATGCACGAGCTGGTCCGGCAGCGACACGATGATCGCCACCGGCCCGTCCGGCGACCGCTCCGGCTGCCACACGAATTCACCCGGCTGCAACTGGTCAGCCGGCTTGTCGACCTGTATGCCTTGTGTCATGGCAGCATGCACCAGCCCGGGCACAGCGAGCACCATGGCACCTGCGGCCAGGCTGGTGACGTTGAATGTTCTGCGCGAAACGTTCTGCATGTTTTCTCCTGTACGGGGAGCGGATAATGGAGATGCCGTCAAACCGCAGTGTGATGTCGCGCGTGACATCGCACCAGTGATTTTTCGGACTATCCTGACCAGTGAAAGCAATAGCGACCTTACGACATGTTCCTCTCCATATTTGACATTTTCAAGATCGGCATCGGGCCGTCGTCATCGCACACCATGGGTCCGATGACGGCCGCCGCACGCTTCCTGCAAAGCCTGCGCGAGGATGCGGCACCGATCCCCGGGGCGGGGCCGGTGGCCCATGTCACGTGCACGCTGCACGGCTCGCTGGCATTCACCGGCAAGGGCCATGCCACGGACCGCGCCGTCACTCTGGGCTTGAGCGGGTTCGAGCCTGCAACCATTGATGCCGATGAGGCAGAAGCAGCCCTGCAAGCCGTCGCCGATACGGGTGTGGTGACGCCGGCCGGCCTGCCGCCGATGCGCTTCCGCCCCGATGAGGATCTGGTGTTCGACTATGGTCCGGCCTTGCCCGGCCATGCCAACGCGCTGGTGCTGCGCGCCTTCGACGCTGGCGGCGCGCTGCGCTTCGAGGAAACCTACTATTCGATCGGCGGCGGGTTCGTGCTGACCGGCGATGAATTGTCCGGGCTTGACCGCACGCCGAAGGGCCTGAAGGCCGCCAAGAAGGAAGCGGGCTATCCCTATCCGTTCGCGACCGCCCGCGAGATGCTCGATATGGGTGCCCGCCACGGCAAGACGATTGCCGACATGAAGCGGGCCAACGAACAGGCCCACCTGACGCCGGAAGAGCTCAACAGCGGTCTGGACCGGGTGTGGCGCGCCATGTCGGACTGCATCGACCGGGGCTTGCGCGTGGACGGCATCCTGCCGGGCGGGCTGAATGTGCGCCGCCGCGCCAAGAAAATTCATGAACGGCTGCTGGAGCAGCGCGGCTCCAACATGGCCCAGCCCCACGTCGCCAACGACTGGATGAGCGTCTACGCCATGGCGGTCAACGAGGAGAACGCCGCCGGCGGCAAGGTCGTCACCTCGCCAACCAATGGTGCGGCAGGCGTTGTCCCGGCGGTCATGCGCTACTACCGCGAGCATTGCATCGGCTCCAACGACGAGGGCCTGCGCACCTTCCTGCTGACAGCCGCTGCCATCGGCGGTCTGATCAAGCACAATGCATCGATCTCGGGCGCCGAGGTGGGCTGCCAGGGCGAGGTCGGCTCGGCTGCGGCAATGGCGGCGGCGGGCCTGTGCGCGGCGCTGGGCGGCACCAACGAGCAGATCGAGAACGCCGCCGAGATTGCGCTGGAACATCACCTTGGCATGAGCTGCGACCCCGTTGGCGGTCTGGTGCAGGTGCCCTGCATCGAGCGCAATGGGCTTGGTGCCATCAAGGCGGTCTCTGCGGCCTCATTGGCGCTGCATGGCGACGGCCAGCACTTCATGCCGCTCGATAACTGCATCGAGGCGATGCGCCAGACCGGCGTCGACATGTCCGAGAAGTACAAGGAAACCAGCCTCGGCGGGCTCGCGGTTAACCTGCCTGAGTGTTAGTAAGGCGCCAGAACGTACCATAGCGGCAGGCTGGCACGCTGCTTGCTGTCCGAAAGCCTGAGAATGCGGTCTGTACCCATGATGGAACAGCCCGCTGGCGGTTTTTCTGACAGTCTCAGGTACGATGACGACGACCACTGATACTCATGACCTTGTGACGGGTGCGAACGGCATCAGGCTTGCCGTGCTGCGCGACCTCGCGGCAATCGGCCACGCTGCCGGCGCATGGCAGGCGCTGGAACAGCGTTGCTTGCAGGATCTGACCTACTTCCAGACCTTCGACTGGTGCTCGAACTGGCTGAGCCACGTGGCCCCGGCCGTTCCCGGCACCGAACCATACGTCATCGCAGTCTGGCAGGGCGAAAGCCTTGTGGCCGTGGTGCCGCTGATGCTGACCCGGACCAGGCTCGGCGTTCGCGTGGTGTCGGCGCTTGGCGACCCGCACACCCAGTACGCCGGCATGTTGCTGGACCCGGACGCCTGCACGGCCTCGATCACCGCCATGCTGCGTTCCTACCTTGCCATGCCGCAGCACTGCGATGCGCTGTACATCGAACTGCTGCCGGCCTCATCGCCGCTTGCTGCCATGCTGAACGCAGCCGACCGCGACATGGCCTACGTCAACCAGAGTGCCAGCCTGGATCTATCCCGCTTTGAAACCCCGGCTGACTATTTCGAGGACGCTGATCCAAAGAAGCGCCGCAAGCGCTCGCAACTGCGCCGCAAGATCGAGAACACTATTGGACCGCTTCAATTGCGCACGGTCTGGGGCGGCGAGCCGGAGTTCGAGGAACTGGTGCACCGTTGTGTCCAGATGAAGCGTGACTGGATTGCAGGGACAGGCCGCATCAGCGCCGGTTTTTCGATTCCGGCATATGCCAGCTTCCTGTCCAGGCTCCACGGGCGCGCAGACCAGAGCGAAGGGGCCGTTGCCTTCGTCAAGCAGGCGGGCGACACGATCATTGCCATCGAGATATCGATGATCCGCAACGGCCACCTGTATGCCTATATCGGCGGGTTTGACTGGGAGTTGCGCAAGCTGTCTCCCGGTCTTGTGCAGATGGAGGCGACCATTGGCTGGGCCATCAACAACAACCTCAAGGCCTATGACCTGTTGGGGAATGTGGCGAGCTACAAGGACAGCTGGACCAACGTGACCTGCGAACTGCAGGCCTTCAGCCGCGCCTATACGGCGACGGGCTGGGTCTACAGTTTCGCGTGGCGTACCCGCATGCGCCCAGCCCTGAAGCAGGCCTACCAATCGCTTCCCGCCGGTGTACGGCAATTTGCGTCCTGGGCCACGGCCTCGTGATGCGAACCGCCCCGGAGCAATTGTCGTCAAACGGCCACGGACGCAGCCACCTGCTGGACGCTGCGTTCGCCTTTGCCGTGCGGGTGGCAAGTGCAGGGCTGATGTTCGTGCTGCAGGTGTTTCTTGCCCGCTTCATGTCCATGGATGATTACGGTGGTTATGTCACCGCATGGACGTGGCTCGCCATGCTGGGCACCTTCATGACAATGGGTTTTGCAGAGTCGGCGGTACGGTTCGTGCCGCGATACCGCGCCCGGGGCAGGCATGGCTCGGCAACCGCGTACTGGCGGTTCGGCCTTCGCATGGTCCTGCTGGCGTCCGGGCTTCTGGCGGCGTTCGCTGTCGTGGCGGCCACGGCAGGCGGCCTTCTCGACAGCCGCGCCGGGCTGATCGTGCTGATCGTGGCCGCCGGGCTGCCCTTCATCGCCATGCAGAATTTTCTCGAAGGCATCGCCCGCGCGCACGGCTGGTACAAGCTCACCAGCATCCCGGTTTACGTCATCCGGCCGTTGCTCATCATGGCCGGCTGTGCCGTTGTGGCATGGACAGGCGTTGCGCTGGACCTGACCGGTCTCGGCGTGGTCGTCGTTGCCGCCATGGCCCTGGTCACGATCGGCCTGTATGCAGCAGTACTGAGGGCCTTGCGGCGCGAGCCTGCAGCAACGTCCCCCGATGATGTCACCGGCAGCCGCCGCGTCTGGCTGAAGGCGTCGTTGCCGCTGATGCTGGCGGCGGGCATGGACGACCTTCTCATATACGCCGACGTACTGGTACTGGGGGCGATGCTCGATCCTGCCGAGGTAAGTGTCTACTTTGCCGCCGCCCGCGCACTGGCCCTGGCAAACTTCGTCTACTACGCGCTGTACTTCGTGTCTGCGCGCGGGTTCTCCATCTCCAATGCGTTGGCCGACCGCACCAGGTTGCAGCAATCGGTATGGGCCACCACCCGTGCCACCTTCTGGTTCACCGCACTTGCCGTGGCCGCAACAATCGCGGCGGGGCCATGGCTGCTGGCTGCCTTCGGTGAAGGGTTCGCCGGTGGATACAGCGTGCTCTGCATCCTGGGTGCGGGCCTCGTGGTGCGCAGCCTCGCCGGCCAGTCGGCTGAACTGCTCATCACCGCGGGACGCCAGAAGGAACTGCTTGTCAGCACCATTACGGCTGTTGTGTTCAATGTGGCATTGTCGGTGTTGCTGGTGCCTTATTACGGCATCGAAGGTGCCGCTGTCGCCACGGCCCTCGCCATGGCTGTGCGCGCCGCCATGCTGTGCCTGTCCGTACAGCGCACGCTGAACCTGACGGTGGTCGCCCTTGGCCTGCCGTCACTGCGCTTTTCTGCTGCAACCTGACATTATCCCATCAACTCTTGCCGCCCGGCCAGCCGTCTGGCGCGTGCCTTGCTGGTTCTCACCAAAGCGTAAATGCGGTGTACCAAAAAGGCACGAGGCGACATGCTCTGGAAGTTTCTCAAGGTCGGCAAATGGGTGATCATCGCCGACCTGTCCGTCGGTGTGCTCATCAACGCTGCCTGGGCACTCGGTCTGGTCAACCCGCTGGGCTGGGGCGTGAAGGTGGCCACCATGGTTCAGGCCTCCCTGCAGTAACACACGCCCGGTGGGGGGCACATCAGGTCACCGTGCAGTGAATCTCGCCGATGCCTTGCGCATGGCCGTGCAGCCGGTCGCCCCGGTTCACCGGGCCGACGCCTGAAGGCGTGCCGGTCATGATCAGGTCGCCCGGTGCCAGTTCAAACAGCCGCGACAGGTAGGCGATCATCTCCGGCACCTTCCAGATCATCTGGTTCATGTCGCTATACGGGCAAAGCCCCACCCCTTGGAAGGGGCAGGGCCAGCCGTTGGCAAGTTCCGGCGCTCAGTCGATGCAGTTGCCGTACTTCATGCAGTTTTTCATTTCCTCGCGCAGGTCTGCCTTCCAGTCCCGGGCGTCGGAGCGGCCATCATTGCCGCCGTCACGCTGCCCGGCTGCGTAGCCACTCTTGTAGCCCCGGCGATAGCCGATCTTGTATCCGGCGCGGTACTCGGCCCAGTTGATGCCACCTGCCGACCGTTGGGCGGACTGGTAGCCGGACGAGCCGCCATTGATCATCTCGTCAACGTAGGACGCCATGTAGGCACCCTTGTAGCCGTCGGCATAGCCGTCCTTGCGGCCCTTCGACTTGCCGGCAGCATGGCCCTTGTTGAACGACGGCGTGCCCGCTTCGGCGGGGGTGACCAGCGTGGTGTTCGCTGCCATGGCGACAACGGCAACGGCAAGCGCCGGTGCTGCAATCGAGCGGAAGAAGTTGCGGCGGGAAATCGCTGAGGGGTTGGTCATCTGTCTGTTTCCTCTGTGTCAGGGGTTGGGTCTCGTGTCTGTCCCCGGTATGGCAACCACCATGACTGAACGTCATTGAACGCAGCCTGACAGCTGCGTTCATCTCCAGTTCATTGGTCTGGACAGGGCGTGGTTGCGGGCGCGCCATGCGCCCCGTGCATTTGCGATTGCACGGCAATTGGCCTATTGCTGCGCGCACACTTGCCCGCAGCGTGCCGGACCCGCCGAACTGATGATTCACATCCTTGGACTGATACTGCCGCTGTTCGGCCTGATCGTGATCGGCTTCGTGACCGCCCGGATCACCCGCCAGCCGGTTGAGGCGCTTGGCTGGCTCAACACCTTCATCGTGTACGTCGCGCTGCCGGCGCTGTTCATCAAGCTGCTGTCAAGGACACCGGTCGAGCAGCTGGCCAATTTCGATTTCATTGGCACTGACCTTGTTACCACCTACGGCATCTTTCTGCTGACCTTCGTACTCGGCATCATTGGTACGCGTGGCAACATCGGCGAGGCTGCGATGCAGGGTCTTGCCGGTTCATATGGCAATATCGGCTACATGGGCCCGGCAATCGCCATCCTGGCGCTGGGCGAGCGCGCGGCGGTGCCGGTTGCGCTGATCATCTGCTTCGAGAACACCATGCACTTCATCATGGCTCCGGCGCTGATGGCGCTGCACGGAAAGCAGCGGCTGTCGGTGGCCAAGCTGGTCGTGGACGTACTGCGCAAGATATTGTTTCACCCCTTCATCATTGCCACCATCGTCGGCGTGGGGCTCGCGTTCATCAACGTGGAATTGCCCGAAGCGGTCACCCGGCTGATCGATTACCTCGCGCAGGCGGCAGCACCGTGCGCGCTGTTTGCCATGGGCGTCACCCTCGCACTCCGGCCCATGAAGCGGGTGCCGCTGGCACTCGGCTACATCGTGCCCATCAAGCTCGTCGTCCATCCCGCCCTGATGTACCTGATGCTGTCGTGGATGGGCGACTTCGATCCGGTGTGGGCCTATACGGCGGTGCTGCTGGCGTCCTTGCCCACGGCCACAAATGCCTTCGTCATCGCCCAGCAGTATGGCGTGTGGGTTGAACGATCCAGCGCGACGGTGCTGGTCACAACTGGCCTTTCGGTGGTCACGGTGTCGGCCTGGCTGTACTTCGTCACCACCGGCATCCTGCCTCCTGACCTGTGGCCGTCAGCTGGTTGAGGCTACAGGCACACGCGTTCGCGCCGGACCTCAAGCTGCTGCGCATCGATGCCCAGTTCCCGCGCCGCCCGATGGCCGTCGTGTACCGCCTGCGCGATGATGCCGGGCGCATTGCAGTCGCCGATGCGCTGCACGTTCGGCAAGTGTGCGAGTTCACGCCACAGCCCATCGTCCGGTTCCCGCGAGGTCACGCTCACCAGGCTGTCGCAGGCAATGCGGCTCACCGCATCCGTGTAGGTGCAGGCCAGTGCCAGCTCGCCCTCACCGAATGAAGATATCGACCGGTTGAGCACGATGGTGATGTCCAGCTCCGCCAGCCGCCGGTGTACCTGCGGTTGCTCGGTGGTCAGTGCCGACCAGCTCGCCACCTTTGCCGATGGCGTCACATAGGTAACGCGGTGGCCCTGCATCGCCAGTTGTTCCGCGATGGCCGACGCCATGTAGTAGGCATCGTCGTCGTAGACCACCACCGCACCGGAAGGCGCCTTGCCCGCGAAGATGTCGCCGGGCGTCAGCACCCGCGCGTCATCAAAACCGGCAATGGCCACGTTGGAGGTCCGTCCCCGGCCGTCGCGGCGCCAGTGGCTGCCGGTGGCGATGAGCACATGATCCGTGCCGGCGCCCGTAACATCGGCTGCCGTCATCCGGCTTGCGGGGTACAATGAAACCGCGGCCGAAGTGGTCAGGTGTTGCAGGCGATGGTCGCGCACCCGTACCCATTCCGACAGGCCGGGCAGCCTAGACTTCGTGGTTGATGCGCCCGCCCAGGGCTTCATCTGCCTCGGCCAGCATCACCTCGAACCCGCGCTTCGACAGTACGTGGGCGGCCTCGAGTCCCGCAGGTCCCGAGCCGACGACCAGCACCGATTGCCGCGTCTGCACAACCGGTACCCGCTCCGGGTGCCAACCACGCCGCCATTCCTCGCCCATGGTGGGGTTTTGCGTGCAGCGGATGGGTACGCCCTGGCCGTCGCCCGCATAACAGATGTTGCAGCCAATGCACTCGCGGATCTCGTCGATCCGGCCATCGCGGATCTTGGCCGGCAGGAACGGGTCGGCAATCGAGGGCCGGGCGGCTCCTATCAGGTCCAGCACGCCCCGGCGCAACTGGGCCAGCATGGTTTCGGGCGAGGTGAAGCGTCCAACGCCCACAACCGGCTTGCCGGTCAGCGTGCGCACATGGCCCACGCGCGCCTCGAACGATGCCGCCTCGATGAACCGCGATACCCCCATCTCCTGTGCGTAGTCCGACACGGTCACGTCGAACAGGTCCGCATGGGCACCAAGCGATTGCAGCAGCTCGTCGCGCGCGGTGGTGCTGCCGTCCTCGTTGTCCACCTCGATCCGGATGGCAATGGCGCACTGGCCTTGCGTGGCGTCCCGCGTGTCGTCCAGCAGGTCGCGCAGCAACTGCCCGCGCTGCACCAGCCCGGCGGCGACTTCAACGCCGTCCGTGTCAAGCAGTTGCGCCAGCAGGTACGTGTGGGCTGCATAGACGTAGACAATGTTGAAGCCTGCCTCCTGCGCGCGACGTGCGGCAGCCTTGTGCCACTGCCGCAGCTGATCGATGTCCTGCCGGTCCATGCGCCGCGACTGCCACGGGTCGTTCGACGTGGGCAGGCTGACCGCGCCCAGCGGTGCCCGGCGCGAATGCAGGTTGGATGACCGTCTGCCGCCATGCCACAGCTCAACCCCGGCCAGCGCGCCGTAGGCATGTACGCGCTGCGTCATTGCCGCCATGTTGCGCACGTCCTGGTCGTCCCAAAGCGTACAGTGCGGGTAGGGCGTGTCATCCGACGTCGGGTGGATCGAACAATACTCGGTGTTGACAACGCCCCAGCCACCCTCGGCCTTCACCTCGCGCATGGCGGCCAGCGTCATCGGATGGGTGTAGCCCATGCCAGTGCAGTGCGGCACCTGGTAGAACCGGTTGGGAGCCGTCACCGGGCCAATCCGCAGGGGTTCGAACAGCGCTGAATACGGGTGTTTCGTCATGGCCGGACGCTATCAGAACGGCACCGGCGCAACCAGCCGGATGCGCGCACCATCGCCCGGGTCATGCAGCTCCAGCGTATGCGCATGCAGCATCAGCCGGGGGGCGGATGTGATGTCGCCATAAAGCGAGTTGCCGAGGATCGGATGGCCCAGTTCCCTCATGTGCACACGCAACTGATGCGACCGGCCCGTGTGCGGTTCCAGCGCCATGCGGGTAGACGTGGCAAGCCGCTCTATCACCCGCCACCGGGTCAGGGCAGGCTTGCCTGTCTCGTGACACACCATTTGCAGCGGCCGGTTGGGCCAGTCGACAATCAGCGGCAGGTTGATTTCGCCTTCGTCGCCCGTCACCACGCCTGTGACCTCCGCCACATAGCTCTTGGTCAGCTTGCGCCGTTCGAACTGCAGGCCCAGGTGGCGCTGCGCATGGGAGGTCAAGGCCATGACCACCAGCCCCGAGGTATCCCGGTCCAGCCGGTGGACTTCAGCGCCTGTGGATACCGGGCCTTTACCCGTGCCTCCAGGCAATCAGCCAGGTCCGGACCCTTGCCAGGCACGGACAGCAGCCCCGGCGGCTTGTCCAGCACCAGAAGGTGTTCATCACGATGCACAATGACGAGGCCGGTGTCCGGCGGCGGGGAATATGTAGCGGGGGAAGGGCGCATCGCTTTACCTGTGCCTCAGCGCTGCCCACGCGCACGCCGAGGCCAGCAGCACGAAGGCAATATTGAAGGCACCCACCGTTGGCACAGTGACGCCTGCATCGAACAGCCAGCCATAGAGCGCGGGCGACAGTGCGCTGGCGAAGATCATCACCGCTGTCGCAACCGCCTTGATCGAACCGAGGTGTTTGACACCATAGACCTCCGCCCAGAACGGCGGCGTGATGGCCCCTGTCATGCCCGACACTGCGCCGAACGACATCAGCGTGCCGGTAATCCACCAGGCTTGCGTTCCGCCCATCAGACAAAACCCGCCCAGCGCGATCGGCAGCACGAACCACGGCATCAGCGCGCTCGCACCGCGCTTGTCCACCGCTGCGCCCGCCAGCAGCGATGCAACGATGGACGTCACCGCGTAGAGCGACAGCATCAGGTACCAGGTGGTCAGCGGCCAGCCATTGGCTGCCGTGATGTGCTGGTGGTGAAACATCAGCCCGGTGTTGAGGAACGAGGGCGCCAGCACCACCGGCACCACGCCATAGAAACGCGGGTCGCGCAGCATCTCGGCCCGTGTCCATTGCCGCTGCGCCGTCACATGGCTGCTGGCAGCCTGCGTCTCGATGATGTTGATGCGCTCGAGGTAGCGCCCGTGGCGGCCCTTGTGGTCGGCAATCAGCACCAGCAGCAAGGGCAGCACGATACCGGCCGCCACGCACGCCAGCGTCAGCCACGACCAGCGCCAGCCAATGGCCACGATGACCGCGGAAATGGTGATCGGCAGCGTCGCCTCGGCAAGCGTGAAGCCCTGGTTGACGATGGCCGACGCCTTGCCGCGCACCGTCTGGTAGTAGCGGTTCACCGAGGTTATCGCGATGTGGCTCATCAATCCCTGGCCGAAGTGCCGCAACAGGAACAGGGCCAGCAGTAGCGTCAACGGACCGGTTGCACTGGCTGCCACCAGGCAGGCGGCCGTCAGCCCCAGCGTGGTCAGCGTGAACACGGTGCGCAGGTCATGGCTGTCGATCAGCTTGCCCGACCACAGGATCACCGCCGCACTGGCCAGCGTGGCCACCATGTACATCAGCCCGAAGCCGCCATGGCTCAAGTCGAAGGCAGCTCGCATGTCGGCGTTGAACAGAGAGATCACCAGCGTCTGCCCCGGCGCGGACGCCAGCGAGGCCAGCGTGCCGAACGCCAGCAGGCGCCAGTCGGCAACCAGTTCAGACCGGCTTGTGGGGCGGGAATTCATGTCAGGCAGCAATCTCGTCGGCATCACTCATGGCGCGGCGCGGACAGTGCTGCAATGCCTCGCCCATGGCAAGGCCGCAGGCGGCGCTACATGACGATGACGCGGGTACCGATGCCGACGCGTTTGTACAGGTCTGCCACGTGGTGGTTGAGCATGCGGATGCAGCCGGACGTGACCGCCTTGCCAAGATTGTGCGGCTCGTTGGTGCCGTGGATCCGGTACAGCGTGTCCTTGCCGTTGTTGTAGAGGTAGAGCGCCCGTGCCCCCAGCGGATTGCCCGTACCGCCGTCCAGTTGCTGCGGCAGGAACACGCCCTTGGCCTTGGCGCGGGCATGCATTTCGGCCGGCGGCGTCCAGCTTGGCCACTCGGCCTTGCGGGCGATCTCGGCGGTGCCTTTCCAGTTCATGCCCTCGCGGCCCACGCCCACCACGTAGCGCAGCGCGCGGCCCCGGCTGGTAACGTAATAGAGCCTGCGATGTTTCACCACCACCACGATGGTGCCGGGCGCATAACGGGTGGGGAAACTGATTTCTTCCGGGCCCGGCAACCCCTTGGGGATCGGCCCCATGCTCTTGCCGAACGCACTGGCGGCTGACACCTGCATCGGCACCATGGCTGCCAGCATCACGCCCAGCAGCCCGACAACACACAACGCAAAACGAACCGGCCTGCCCATCACTTCTGTCCCGCCACTCACTGATACTCAGGGAACGGATTAAGGCAGCAACAGCGTAAATTCCGGGTTAACCGGTAGCCACAAAAAGACCGGGCCCGAAGCGTGATGCAACGGACCCGGTCTCTTGGCATGGTCTGATGAGGGCGATCAGACCGAGTAGTACATGTCGTATTCGATCGGGTGCGGCGCCATTTCGTAGCGCATGTTTTCCGCCATCTTCAGCTCGATGTAGGAGTCGATCTGGTCGTCGGAGAACACGCCACCCTTCTTCAGGTACTCGCGGTCCGCATCCAGCGAGGCCAGCGCTTCGCGCAAGCTGCCGCACACGGTCGGGATGTCCTTCAGCTCTTCCGGCGGCAGGTCATAGAGGTCCTTGTCCATCGGATCGCCCGGGTGGATCTTGTTCAGGATGCCGTCCATGCCGGCCATCACCATGGCCGAGAAGGCCAGGTACGGGTTGGCGGTCGGGTCGGGGAAGCGCACTTCAACGCGCTTGCCCTTCGGCGATGCGGTCCACGGAATACGGCACGAGGCAGACCGGTTGCGCGACGAGTACGCCAGCAGCACCGGCGCTTCGTAGCCCGGCACCAGCCGCTTGTACGAGTTGGTGGACGGGTTGGTGAACGCGTTCAGCGACTTGGCATGCTTGATGATGCCGCCGATGTAGAACAGGCACATTTCCGACAGGTCGGCATACTGGTTGCCGGCGAACAGCGGCTTGCCGTCCTTCCAGATCGACTGGTGCACGTGCATGCCCGACCCGTTGTCACCGAACACCGGCTTCGGCATGAACGTCGCCGTCTTGCCGTACTGGTGGGCGACGTTGTGGATCGCGTACTTGTAGATCTGCAGCGAGTCGGCGCACTTGGTCAGCGTCTCGAACTTGATGCCAAGCTCGTGCTGGGCAGCGGCCACCTCGTGGTGGTGCTTTTCAACCGTCACGCCCATCGAGGCCATGGCGGCAAGCATTTCGCCGCGGATGTCCTGGCCGAAGTCGATCGGGTTCACGGGGAAGTACCCGCCCTTGACGCGCGGACGGTGGCCCATGTTGCCCATCTCGTACTCGGCATCCATGTTCGACGGCAGCTCGGTCGAGTCCACCTTGAAGCCGGTGTTGTACATGTCGGTCGAGAACCGCACGTCGTCGAACATGAAGAACTCGGCTTCCGGGCCAACGGTGATGGTGTCGCCGATACCGGTCGACTTGACGTAGGCTTCGGCCTTCTTGGCCGTGGTGCGCGGGTCGCGCTCATAGGCCTCGCCCGACGCGGGGTCGAGAATGTCGCAGAAGATGGCTGCGGTCTTCTGCGCGTAGAACGGGTCGATGTGCAGCGACTCGGCGTCCAGCATCAGCACCATGTCGGACTCGTTGATCGCCTTCCAGCCGGCGATGGACGAGCCGTCGAACATCATGCCGTCGGCAAACACGTCCTCGTCGATGGTGGAAACGTCCTGGGTGACGTGCTGCATCTTGCCGCGCGGATCGGTGAAGCGAAGGTCGACGTACTTGATGTCGTTGTCCTTCAGGTACTTCATCGCCTCGGCTGTGTTCTTTGGTCTGTCTGCCATCTGTTTGCCCTCGTGGTCTGTAAAAGTTTGCTTTGGTTAGGGTGGGTGGGAAATGAAAAGGCGCTACAGCGCGTCCGAACCGGTCTCGCCGGTGCGGATGCGGATCGCCTCGTCAACGGTGGAAATGAAAATCTTGCCATCGCCGATGCGCCCGGTGCGGGCCGCGTTCATGATGGCCTCGACCGCCTGGTCGACAAGCCCGTCGTCCAGCACGATCTCTATGCGCACCTTCGGCAGGAAATCAACGACGTATTCGGCGCCGCGATAAAGTTCGGTGTGGCCCTTCTGGCGGCCAAAGCCCTTGGCTTCGGTCACGGTGATGCCCTGCAGGCCGACTTCCTGCAGCGCCTCCTTCACCTCGTCCAGCTTGAAGGGTTTGACGATGGCCTCGATCTTTTTCATGGATGTGTCGTGCGCTCCCTGCGGGTGAATTCTTGTCCAGCGTTGAGGCCCTGTGCGGCGCGGCTGGCTTTCAGTATTGGTTAACGCGGTGTGCATACACCGTGCCAACCTGCGGGCAGGGGGAAAGTGGTGTAGTTTCAGATGGATAGCGTCCTGCGCGGACTCAAAGCCTCAAAAGCAGGCGATTAAAAATCATGCAGATGATAGAAATTTAGGCTGATCAATGTAGCGCTGCAGCGGCCCTGCTGTAATGCCAGCACAGGCTGGCATCCAAACGGCTGCTCTCACCGCCGCCGTCAGTCCCGAGGATCCACTTCCCGAACGATAGAATCAACCGCAGCATTTCCCCAACTGTCATTCCGGCGAAAGCCGGAATCCAGCCCGCCATTGTCGCAACCCTTGCCGCATGAACCCCGATTTTCATCGGCGTGACGGATTTGAGGTAGCAGTTACTCACTTACCCCACCACCCCACGCCCCCCACCCATATTGACGAACACCGCGAGAATCCGCACATGTGAAGCCCTCAACGCTGCCGGGGGGCAACGCCAATCTCAGGACCCGCACCCACATGTTTCGCGCCAGGCTTGCATCCCTCGTAAGTACGCCGCTGTTCGAGCGCTTCATCATTGCCGTCATCGTGGTCAACGCCATCACGCTGGGGCTGGAAACCTCGCCCTGGTGGATGGAGCGGTTCGGCACGCTGCTCACCATCATCGACAAGGCGTGCCTGGCCATCTTCGTCGCCGAGATTGCCGCCCGGCTTGCAGCCGATTTCCGCGGCTTCTGGCGCGACCCGTGGCGCATCTTCGACTTCACCATCGTCGCCATCGCGCTGATGCCGGCGACAGGCGCGTTCTCGGTGCTGCGCGCCTTCCGCATCCTGCGCATCCTGCGGCTGATCTCGCAGTTCAAGGCCATCCGCCGGGTGGTCACGGGCCTGCTGTCGGCCATCCCCGGCATGGGTTCCATCGTCGTGCTGCTCGGGCTGATCTTCTACATCTTCGCCGTCATCTCCACCAAGCTGTTCGCTGCCAGCTTCCCGGACTGGTTCGGCACGCTGGGCGAGAGCGCCTATTCGCTGTTCCAGATCATGACGCTGGAAAGCTGGTCGATGGGCATCGTGCGCCCGGTCATGGAGCAGTACCCCTATGCCTGGGCCCTGTTCGTGCCGTTCATCATTGTCACCTCGTTCACCGTGCTGAACCTGTTCATCGGCGTGATCGTCGATGCCATGCAGCGTGAACACGAGGCCGAGGCCCAGGCAGACCGTGCCGACCTGCACAGCGAGGTTGCAAAGGTGCTGACCGAGGTCAGGTCGCTGCGCGCGGAACTGGCCGAGATCAAGGCTGCATCGGACCGCAAGTCGGGCTAGTCTCATACCCCTGACGACAGGGAGGACCGATGGACAAGCTTGCCACTGCCGCTGCCGTGCTGGATGCCGCCGACGGGCTGAAAGCCTGCCGGGCGCGGTTTCATCTGCCGGACGGGCTGATCTATCTCGATGGCAATTCGCTGGGTGCCATGCCCGTGTCTGCGCCCGCCCACATGGCCGACGCGGTCACCCGCGCCTGGGGCGACCGGCTCATCGCCAGCTGGATGGAAGACGGCTGGTGGCAGATGCCGGTCACGCTGGGCGACTGGCTGGCACCGGCCGTGGGCGCCGCACCCGGGCAGATGGTGGTGGCCGACGGTACTTCGGTGTCCATCTACAAGGCGGTCCATGCCGCACTGTCGCTGAAGCCCGGCCGCTCCGTCATCGTGTCCGAGGCAGCGAGCTTTCCGACCGACCTCTACATCATCGAGGGGCTGATCGCCTCGTCGGGCCGCGGCCTGCAACTGCGGCTGGCGGTCGATGCAGGTGCGGGCCTCGAGGCGGCGCTGCGCGACGACGTGGCCGTGGTGCTGCTGTCGCACGTGGACTATCGCACCGGCGAGCTTCTCGACATGCAGGAAATCACCCGCAAGGTGCAGGCCACCGGCGCCATCATGGTGTGGGACCTGTGCCATTCCGCCGGCGTGGTGCCGATGCAGCTCGACGCCTGGAACGTCGATTTCGCCATGGGCTGCACCTACAAGTATCTCAACGGCGGGCCGGGCGGGCAGAGCTTTCTGTATGCTGCCAGCCGTCATCATGACACCGCACGCCAGCCGCTCACCGGCTGGTGGGGCCATGCCGAGCCGTTCGCCTTTCGCACGGCGTATCAGCCCGCCCATTCCATGCGCCGTTTCCTTACCGGCTCCCAGGCGATCCTCGGCCTCAAGGCGGTGGAGTGCGGCATCGCCGCCATGGAAGGCGTCAGCATCGAGGCCCTGCGCGCCAAGTCGCTCAGCCTCACCGGTTTCTTCATGGACTGCGTGGGCGAATTGTGCGCCGGGCATGGTCTGCACATCGTCACCCCGCGTGAGCCGCACCGGCGCGGGTCGCAGGTGTCGATCCACTTCGATCACGGCTTCGAGGTGGTGCAGGCCATGATCAGCCACGGCGTCGTGGGAGACTTCCGCGCCCCCGGCATCATGCGCTTCGGCTTCGCGCCGCTCTATCTCAGCCATGCCGAGGTATTGCTCGCGGCGCAGACAATGAGCGCCTGCCTTGAGGCTGAGGTGTGGCGCGACCCGGAATACCAGGTGCGGGGCGAGGTGACGTGATGGGATTGAGGTTTCTGGTCATATCCGTCGCCCTGCTATTGCTGAACTACTCCCAAGTTCTGGCAGATAGTCGGCACCCCTTTTTCTCCTGTGATCCGAAGGGGGTCTGCACCTGCAATCGAGATGATAGGGAGCTTCACCGGGTTGAGGTGTCTGTAGGAGTGCCGCCTACAAAGTTCAGCGTTGAGATTGCGAGAGAGCACTTTGATCGCCGCTTTCGGCCCCCCACGAAAAGCAGGGACCTGCTGCTGCGAGTTCTTGTCGACAGCTTCGAGCCCTGGCCTGATACGGGGCGCCCAGTCCTTGGCAAGGATGGGCGCGCCAACATGCTGCTCATGAAGTTCAGCGACACATCCCCGATTGATGGCAGCAAGGTTCCTGTACTCGATGCTGTTCTTCTCAATAGGATCGACAATATCTCTTTAACGCCTGTCACCGATTTGTCGGCGCTGAATGAGACGGAATTGGCATCTGGGCTGCGAGAAATAAATTTGAATCGAAATTTAAAATCACCTTACGGTCTTAACGAAATATATATTCGTAGAGACAAAGAGAAAAAAATAGATGATTTAATATATTGTCAGCCGCATCGAAAAAACCTCAATTCTGATTGTCAGCATTATATTTCATTTGGATTTGTTGAGGCAAAGCTCGCGTACAATCGTGAAGATTTGCCAAAATGGAAAAACATATCCGAAGGTGCTCGGCAGTTTCTTCAGTGCAGTCAGTTCAAGGTTGAGCCATAGAGCGGGCTGATGAATGCCAAGTGTATACAAACAGTCACGCCATGGTCACACCGATGAATGCGGGGGTTCAGTCCACACTCGCAACATGTGGCTTCGTTGGCATTGAATTCTGGCATTCGCCTAAATGACGTTTTGAAGGAGTTGCGATACACTCCCGCCCCATGAACGAACTGCTCAACCCCGCCCAGATGTACGAGGCCGACCGCCTCACCATCGCCGCTGGTACCCCCGGCATCACGCTGATGGAAAATGCCGGGGCGGCTTGCGTCTCCATCATCATGCAGGTGGCGGGCAAGGGCCGGACCTGCGTGGTCGCCGGGCCGGGCAACAATGGCGGCGACGGCTTCGTCATCGCACGCCTTCTGGCCGAAGCAGGCTGGCCGGTCACGCTGCTGCTGGCGGGCGACGTTGCCTCGCTCAAGGGTGACGCGGCGTTGGTGGCTGCTCGCTGGACCGGCGATGTGTTGCCTGCAACGCCTGACCATCTCGACGGCGCGGAGGTGATCGTCGATGCGCTGTTCGGGGCAGGCCTTGCCCGCGACATCGACGGCGATCTTGCCCGGCTGGTCGGGGCGATCAACCACAGCCCCGCCATGCGCATTGCCATCGACATGCCGTCCGGCATCGACGGGCGGACCGGGCAGGTGAGGGGTGCTGCCGTCAGGGCCGGTCACACCATCACCTTTTTTCGCGCCAAGCCGGGCCACTGGCTGATGCCGGGCCGGCTTTATTGTGGCCGGCTTCATGTCGCGGATATCGGTATCAACTCTCACGTCCTGAGCGATATAAAACCGCAACAGACCTTGAACTCACCCGCCCTGTTTGAGAGCTTTTTGCGCCCTGCCGGGCCTGCGCGGTCACAAGTATTCTCGCGGTCACGCCGTCATGGTATCGGGCGGCGCGACCGCCACCGGTGCGGCGCGGCTGGCGGCGGAATCGGCGTTGAGGGTGGGTGCCGGCCTGGTCACGGTGGCATCGCCAAAGGACGCTTTGTCCAGCAATGCCAGCCACTTGACTGCCATCATGCTGCGACGGGCAGATACTGCCTTCGAGCTTGCCGGCATGTTGTCGGACCGGCGCATCACCGCCTGCGGCATCGGCCCGGCGGCAGGGGTGGGGCAGGCCACGCGCGACAAGGTTCTGGCCATCCTTTCAACCGGTTGCGCCGCCGTTCTTGACGCTGATTCCCTCACCAGTTTTGCCGGCCAGTCAGTCATGCTGTTCGAGGCTGTCAGGGCCTTGCAACGGCCTGTCATCCTGACCCCGCACGAAGGCGAATTCTCCCGTCTTTTCAATTGGCGAGGGCCGAAACCGGACTCTAAATCTGAACGCGCCGCAAGGGCTGCCCGCAGAGTCTGGAACCGTCGTTGTGCTCAAGGGTGCCGACACCGTCATCGCCGCCCCCGATGGCCGCATCGCCATCAACGCCAACGCGCCTGCAACGCTTGCAACGGCGGGTTCTGGCGACGTTCTTGCGGGCCTGTGCCTCGGCCTGCTGGCGCAAGGTCTGCCGGGCTTCGAGGCCGCCTGCGCCGCCGTCTGGCTGCACGGCGAGGCGGGCACCATCGCAGGGCCGGGGCTGACGGCAGACGACCTGCCGCGTGCCATTGCCACGGCGATTGGCACATTGAGTGCCTGATGGGTGCATCAACCGTTTTCGCCTGAACGCGCCGGCGCCTTCTAAACCTCTGGCATCCCCGCACGTGCTTTGCTATACACCGGCGCGATTGCTGACGTCCGGCGCGCCAGAAGGTGGGCGCGCCGCTTGGTTTTCTGGCGGGCGTGGTGGAATTGGTAGACACGCAAGATTTAGGTTCTTGTGGGGAAACCCGTGGGGGTTCAAGTCCCTCCGCCCGCACCAGTAAACGATAACGTCAGGCGAACTGGTTCAGAAACACGTGAACCTGTGCCGGGTGCCAGAACGGGTGCCGGGGGCAGGTTTGCCAGCCGCAAGAAGGTTTATTTGACTATGCAGGTGACCGAGATACTCAACGAAGGCCTCAAGCGCGAGCTGAAGGTCGTCATTCCCGCCGCCGACCTGGAAAGCCGCATGAACGAGCGGCTCGAGGAGCTCAAGGCGACGGCCCAGATCAAGGGCTTCCGTCCCGGCAAGGTGCCGCTCGCCCACCTGAAGAAGATGTATGGCAAGTCGGCCATGGCCGAAGTCGTGCAGCGCTCGATCGAAACCTCGACCACCGAAGCGCTCAATGAAAAGAGCCTCAAGCCTGCCTACCAGCCGGAAGTCGTGCTGCCTGAGGACGAGACGGAAGTGCAGGCCGTGATGGACGGCAAGGCCGACCTCGCCTTCACCATGAACTTCGAAGTGGTGCCGGACATCGACATCAAGGACTTCAAGGCCATCGAGGTCGAGAAGCTGGTTGTCGAGGTGACCGACGAGCATCTGGACGAAGCGCTGACGAACATCGCCGGCCAGTACAAGGACTGGGAAGACAAGGGTGACAAGAAGTCTGCCACCGGCGACCGCGTCACCATTTCCTTCGTCGGCAAGATCGACGGAGAAGCCTTCGACGGCGGCACTGCGGAAGACGTGCCGCTGGAGCTCGGCTCCAACTCGTTCATCCCCGGCTTCGAAGACCAGCTGACCGGCACCAAGGCTGGCGACGAGAAGGTGGTCAAGGTGACGTTCCCGGCCGAGTATGGCGTTGACACGCTGGCCGGCAAGGACGCTGAATTCGACGTCAAGGTGTCGAAGGTGGAAGCCGCCAAGGCCACCGAGATCAACGACGACTTTGCCACCAAGATGGGCCTTGAGAGCGCCGACAAGCTGAAGGAAATGGTCAAGGAGCGCATCGCCGACGAGTTTGCGCAGATGACCAATGCCAAGCTGAAGCGTGACATGCTCGACGCACTGGACGAGCAGTACCAGATGGACCTGCCGCAGAAGCTGGTGGACCAGGAGTTCAATGCCATCTGGGCAGCGCTGGAACGCGAGATGCAGGGCGAAGGCAAGACCTTTGCCGACGAGAACACCACCGAGGAAGAAACCCGCGACGAGTACCGCAAGATTGCCGAGCGCCGCGTGCGCCTTGGCCTCGTCATCGGCACCGTTGGCGACAAGGCCGGTGTGACCGTGGCCGACGACGAACTGCAGCGTGGCCTGATCGAGAAGGCCCGCCAGTATCCGGGCCAGGAAAAGCAGGTGTTCGAGTTCTACCAGCGCAACCCGCAGGCACTGGTCGAGATCCGTGGCCCGATCTTCGAACAGAAGGTCATCGACCACATCGCGTCGCTGGCCACCGTCAGCGAACGCGCCGTGAGCCGCGAAGCCCTGCAGCACCTGCTCGAGCATGACCACGAGCATGGCGAAGCATGCGACCACCCGGACCATGACCACGGCAGCGACAAGAAGAAGCCGGCCAAGAAGGCAGCGGCCAAGAAGGCCGCCAAGAAGGACGCCGACGAGGCTTAAGTGTAGCCAAGCAGGCGGCCGCAGATGATCACTGCGGCCCAGACGGTCAACGAGATGAGGGCAGCCGGTCGGGCTGCCCTTTTCCGTTTCAGCCAGGCCACGTTGACGATGCCTGCTGCAACCAGTCCCATCTTGGCCAGGAACAGCGTCGAGCCCGCATACTTGACGGCATCGGTGGAGAACATCGCCGCGCCGGACGCCATGGCCAGCAGCAGCCCTGCGGCCGCTATGGGCGTGACCAGCCGGTCAAGCGCGGCATTGTCCGGCCCGCGTGACCATTCCAGTGTACGCACGTGCAGTACGACCAGAGATCCGAACAGCAGCGCCAGCCCGAAAATGTGTGCCGTGTTGACCGCCGGGTAGAGCCATCTGGCTGATCGCATGGCCTGCGCCAGGCCCGACTGTTGCAGCTCCAGCAGCAGGCCATCCACGTCAGCTGCGGTCCGGATAGAGATTGTACAGTTTGCCGGCGATGGTGATGCGCTCAGCCTTGACCAGCTTGTTGTTCTCGTCGGCGGAGCGGGAACCGGAGACCATGATCTCGGTACCGGCCCTCAGCAGCGCTTCATCCAGCCCGGCGCGCTCGTGCCGCCACGGTTGGCCGGCTTCCACAGTCCACATCTCGCCCTCGACGTCGACCTCCAGGATGCCGTGTGGCATGCCGAGCCGGGCTGACTTGATGACGCCGGTGAGTTCGAAATTGCCGTCTGCGGCCCAGCGCCAGCCGTGGTGAGCCAGTGCAGGAACAGCCGCCAGCAGCGGCGCGAGAGCAAGGACGAAAGTGCGTCGGTCAATCATGTAAATCTCCTTTGTTGCCTGACAACGGCTCGCCGTGCCAGAAGGTTCAGATCATGGAAGCAGACTACATCATCATCGGGGCAGGTTCTGCCGGTTGTGCCCTTGCCTCACGCCTAAGTGAAGATGCATCGTGCTCGGTGCTGCTGCTGGAGGCGGGCGGTGCAAACACCTCACCCTTGCTGCGCGCGCCTGCAGGCTTCGCAGCGCTTCTGCCTTGGCCTGTGAGTAACTGGTCCTTCAAGACCGTGCCGCAACCCGGCCTCAACGGACGCAAGGGCTACCAGCCGCGCGGCAAGGGGCTGGGCGGATCGTCTGCCATCAACGCCATGGTGTACACGCGCGGCCGGCCCCGCGACTATGACGACTGGGGCTTGAAGGGCTGGCGCTGGCAAGACGTGCAACCTGCCTTCGAGCAGATGGAGTCTTCCGGCCTTGCGGTATCTGACCAGTCAACGCCGTTTGCTGCGACGCAGATGTTCCTTGCGGCGTGCCAGTCCCGGGGGCTTCCGGTCACGCCGGGGTTTGACACGCTGGACGGCGAGGCAAGCGGGCTGTACCGCGCCACCATCGGCAAGGGTGAGCGCTGTTCTGCGGCTGATGCGTTCCTGCGGCCGGTGATGCACCGCGAAAACCTGACCGTGCTGACGAAGGCGCGGGCAGGGCGCATCATCGTCAAGGGTGGGCGGGCCTGCGGCGTTCGGCTTTACCATGACGGGCAATGGCGCGAAGCGGTCGCGACGCGGGAGGTCATCGTGTGCGCAGGCGTGTTCCAGAGCCCGCAACTGTTGATGCTGTCCGGCATTGGCCCTGCGGGTGACCTTGCCGCGCACGGCTTGCCCGTGACCGCCGACCTGCCGGGTGTGGGCGCAAACCTGAAGGACCACGTCGACTATGTGATGGTGATGAAGACCCGCACCGGACCGGAAACCATCGGCGTTTCGGGCGTGGGGTCGCGAACCATCATGGAAGCCGTCAGGCAGTGGCGCAAGGACAGGACCGGGCACCTCACATCGCCCATCGCCGAGGCAGGTGCGTTCGTGAAATCGTCGCCGGACCTCGACACGCCCGACCTGCAACTGACCTTTGCACCCGGCATCGTCATCAACCACGGCAAGACCATGCGGCCCGGCCACGGCATATCGCTGCATGTCGCGCTGTTGAAGCCTGCTTCAGCAGGCGCCGTGCGGCTGGCCTCGGCAGATCCGGGCGACAAGCCACTGATCGACCCGCAATACCTGACGCAGGTGAGTGACGTGCGCCGGCTGGTGGCGGGCATCAGGCGCGCGCGGGAGATATTCGCCGACGGCGCTTTTGACCGCATTCGCGAGGCGGAGCTGCATTCCGCCGGTGTGACCAGCGACGAGGGGCTTGAAAGGCTGGTGCGTGCCCGCGCCGACACGCTGTACCACCCGGTTGGCACCTGCCGCATGGGCGAGGCGGCAGACCGCTTCGCCGTGGTCGATGAAAAGTTGAAGGTACATGGCGTAGACGGCCTGCGCGTGGCTGATGCATCTGTCATGCCCGACATCGTCTCGGCCAACACCAATGCGGCAGCCATGATGATCGGCTGGAAGGCTGCCGATCTGATCAGGGTTGATTGAGTCTACGCCTTGATGCCCATCAGCCGGTTGCGCTGGTTCGAGTATCCCAGCTCGCCGATGGCGGTCCAGCGGGCCAGTTCGTCGAGGCCCTGGAAGTAGGTATCATGCACGCGCCGGGCCAGCTCAGAATGTCCGCGAACTTCTTCTGCCACTTCCTGCCAGCCAGCGTAGAAGGCATCGTAAATCTCGTCCGAGAAGCGGCGCAGTTCAACGCCATGATCGCGGATCATCCGGGCCAGGTACTCGCCATTGCTGGCCAGCACGTCTTCCCAGGTGCGCGCGTGTTCTTCTTTGCAGGCCGCCACGATGATCTGCTGGTCGATTTTTGACAGGCCTTCCCACCAGCTCTTGTTGAGGCCAAGGCACAGGCTGCCGCCGGGCTCGTGGAAGCCGGGGTAGTAGTAGAACTTTGCAGCCTCATGCAGCTTCATGAAATAGTCGTTGTAGGGTGCGGCCCACTCGGTGGCATCGATGGTGCCGGACACCAGGTTCTCGTAGATCTGGGCAGGTGGCAGGGCGACAGGCGAGGCGCCGAGCTTGGACATCACGTCGCCGCCGAGGCCGGGCATGCGCACCTTCAGCCCCTTGAGGTCGTCGGGTGTCCTGATTTCCTTGTTGAACCAGCCGCCCATCTGGCTGCCGGTCGCACCGCACGGAATCGACTTGATGCCGAACGGACTGGCCACTTCGTCCCACAGCTCCTGGCCACCCTTGTTGGCAATCCAGGGGTTCCATTCGAGGTTGGTCATGCCGAACGGGATCGAGGTGAAATAGGCAAAGGCCGGGTGCTTGCCCTTCCAGTAGTAATCGGCCGAATTGTAGGCCTGGCTATTGCCGGAGGCGACTTCGTCAAACACGTCGAACGCGCCGACCTTCTCGCCAGCCGCGAAGTAGGTGGTGACGATACGGCCCTCGGACAGTTCGGTGATGCGCGCGGCATGGCGCTGAGCTGACGTGCCGAATCCCGGAAAATCGCGCGGCCACGACGACACGATGCTCATTTCCACGCGCGCCTGGGCAATCGCGGGGGCGGCGAGGGCAGATGCGGCGGTGCCTGCAGCAGCGGCGGTGAGGAACTGGCGGCGCTTGATCATGGTTCACAGATAAGGTGGAAGAGGTTCAATAAAAAGGCGGGAGGCCATTGCTGACCTCCCGCACAAGGGTATTCGCTTGTTGCAAGATGCGGACTAGATGCCGACCACGCGGTTGCGCTGCACTGAATACTCGATGTCGGCAATCTTCAGCCAGCCGCCGATCTCCGTGCGTGCATTCTCGAAGCTCGTGTAGATGCGGTTTGCGAGGTCGGAGTGGGCCTTCACTTCCTCGAACACTTCAGCAGAAGCCTTGCCGAAAGCGTCATACGTGTCGTTGGTGAAGTTCTTCAGCGTCACACCGTGTTCGTTGACCAGCTTCTTGAGGTACGCACCATTGTTGAAGTTGGTCTCGTCCATCTGCAGGCCGTGCTCTTCGTTGCACGCGGCGGTGATGATTGCCTTGTCGATGGCCGACAGGCCTTCCCAGAACGCCTTGTTCAGGCCAAGCGAGATGTTGCCGCCCGGCTCGTGGAAGCCCGGGTAGTAGTAGAACTTGGCAGCTTCGTAGAACTTCAGGAAGTAGTCGTTCCACGGGCCAACCCACTCGGTGGCATCGATGGCGCCGGAGACAAGGTTTTCATAGATCTGGCCGCCCGGCAGCGAAACCGGCGATGCGCCCAGCTTGGCCATGACGTCGCCGCCGAGGCCCGGAATACGCATCTTCAGACCCTTGAGGTCTTCAGCAGAGTTGATTTCCTTGTTGAACCAGCCGCCCATCTGGCAGCCTGTCGAGCCTGCCACGATGCACTTGAGGCCGAAGCCGCCAGCCAGTTCGTCCCACAGAGCCTGGCCTTCGCCAAAGCGCAGCCAAGCGTTGCGCTCGGCATAGGTGAGGCCCATTGGCACGGCGGTGAAGAACGCCCAACCCGGGTGCTTGCCCTTCCAGTAGTAGTCGGCGGCGATGTAGGCCTGGCTGTTGCCGGCTGCCACTTCGTCGAACACGTCGAACGCGCCAACGCGCTCACCAGCTGCGAAGTAGGTGACGTTGATGCGGCCATCGGTCAGTTCGCCAATGCGGGCAGCAAGGCGCTGCGCCGAGGTGCCGAGACCCGGAAAATCGCGGGGCCAGGTCGAAACGATGACCATTTCGATCTTGGACTGCGCGATGGCCGGGGCGGCGAGGGTCGATACTGCAGCTGCACCACCGGCGATAGCTGCGCCTTTCAGAAACTTGCGGCGTTCCATGTAAATCTTACTCCCTAGGTGAAAACACGTGTGGCAGGAAACCAGCAAAAGCTTCCGGCTCGGGCGCAAACTAAGCAGAATTGTGGCCCGTTGCCAACGGTTACGTGACAGAAATGATGAAAGCAGTTCGCGTGAGCCGGATTGGCGGCATTTATGTGCAAAATGGCAAAACCTGCCAGCCAAGGGAATTCTCGGCAGCAGGCCTATTTGCGTTGCACGACAATTCGCCTATCTATGACAGATGCAAATCCCCAAACCGCGATTCTGCGGTGACCAAATTCCCGGCAGTGCCTGCCGTCTCATTCCAAACCGTTCCGAGGACAGTATCCATGCGCGACCCGATTGAAACCTACGCAGCACTCGTACCGATGGTGGTCGAGCAGACCAACCGCGGCGAACGTGCCTACGACATCTATTCTCGCATGCTCAAGGAGCGGATCATCTTCGTTACCGGTCCGGTCGAAGATCACATGGCGACGCTGGTTGTGGCCCAGCTGCTGTTCCTGGAAGCAGAGAACCCGAAGAAGGAAATCGCCATGTACATCAACTCGCCCGGCGGCGTGGTGTCGGCGGGCCTGTCGATCTATGATACGATGCAGTTCATCAAGCCTGCCGTGTCGACCACCGTGATGGGGCAGGCAGCCTCGATGGGCTCGCTGCTGCTGACAGCCGGCGAGAAGGGCATGCGCTTTGCCCTGCCGAACTCGCGGGTCATGGTTCACCAGCCTTCAGGCGGCTTCCAGGGCCAGGCCTCCGATATCGAGCGCCACGCCCAGGACATCATCAAGATCAAGCGCCGGCTGAATGAAATTTACGTGAAGCATACCGGCCAGGACTACGAGAGCATTGAACGCACGCTTGATCGTGACCACTTCATGACGGCCCTGGAAGCCAAGGATTTTGGTGTTATCGATGAGGTCATCGAGAAGCGTCCCGAGGCCAAGGATGCCAAGAAGGACTGACCCCGCCTCGTGCTGGCGGTGACAAGGGCCACCCTGATGTCCACAATGACGCGCCATGTTAATGATTTGTTGATCTTTAATGGCGGAGCATGGTGGAATATGGGGAATCAATGTTTGCCGTGCCCCAAACAGAACGGCTACCACTCATCAGGTCCAGTATGGCCAATGGACGATGGGTACTAAGGAGTGCAGATGACAAAGTCTGGTGACGGTGAAGCCAAGAACACGCTGTATTGCTCGTTCTGCGGCAAGAGCCAGCATGAAGTGCGCAAGCTGATTGCGGGGCCGACCGTGTTCATCTGCGATGAATGCGTCGAGCTGTGCATGGACATCATCCGCGAGGAGAACAAGACCTCGCTGGTCAAGTCCCGCGATGGCGTGCCCACGCCAACCGAGATCTGCAACGTGCTGGACGACTACGTGATCGGCCAGTACCAGGCCAAGCGCGTGCTGTCGGTGGCGGTTCACAACCACTACAAGCGCCTTGCCCACGCTGCCAAGAACAACGACGTCGAGCTGGCGAAATCCAACATCCTGCTGGTCGGGCCGACCGGGTGCGGCAAGACCCTGCTGGCCCAGACGCTGGCCCGCATCATCGATGTGCCCTTCACCATGGCAGACGCCACCACGCTCACCGAGGCCGGTTACGTGGGTGAAGATGTCGAGAACATCATCCTGAAGCTGCTGCAAAGCGCCGACTACAATGTCGAACGCGCCCAGCGCGGCATCGTCTACATCGATGAGATCGACAAGATCAGCCGCAAGTCCGACAACCCGTCCATCACCCGCGACGTGTCGGGCGAGGGCGTGCAGCAGGCCTTGCTCAAGATCATGGAAGGCACTGTTGCCTCCGTACCGCCGCAGGGCGGCCGCAAGCATCCGCAGCAGGAATTCCTGCAGGTTGACACCGCAAACATCCTGTTCATCTGTGGCGGCGCATTCGCCGGGCTGGACAAGATCATTGCCTCGCGCGGCAGGGGTGCAGGCATCGGCTTCGGTGCGGACGTGAAGGACGCCGACGAAAAGAAGACCGGCGAGTTGCTCAAGGACCTCGAGCCTGAAGACCTGCTCAAGTTCGGCCTGATCCCCGAGTTTGTCGGCCGCCTGCCGGTTATCGCAACGCTTGAAGATCTCGACGAGCCTGCCCTGGTGCAGATCCTGTCGGAACCCAAGAATGCGCTGATCAAGCAGTATGCCCGCCTGTTCGAGATGGAGGACGTGCGCCTCAACATCACCGAGGAAGCCCTGTTGGCGATTGCCCACCGGGCCATCGAACGCAAGACAGGCGCGCGCGGCCTGCGCTCCATCATGGAAGCCATTCTGCTGGACACCATGTACGATCTGCCAGGCATGGATGGCGTCGAGGAAGTGGTCATATCGGCCGAGGTGGTCAAGGGTGAAGCCAAGCCCCTGATGATCTACTCGGACAAGGACTCCAGTTCCAAGAACAAGCCGAAGGCTGCCAGCGGCAGCGCCAGCGCCTGATCTGACGCCAATCGGGCAAGCAAGGATTGAACGAGGGCCGGTTACTGGCGTGTAACCGGCCTTTGCCTTTTCAGGCGTGCCAGGTAGTGCTGCAATGCGGTCTGGAGGATGGTACCCAGGATCGCGCGTCCGGCAAGGACAGTGCCGCGCACCGTGCCTGAGATCTTCGATATGCCGATGCGCCTGTGATAGCTGACCGGTACCTCGACGGTTCGCAGGTTGAACAGGATTGCCTTCAACTGCATCTCGACCGTCCAGCCGAACGCCCGGTCCTGCATCATGATGGTATCCAGCGCGTCGGCTGATATGGCGCGGTAGGGTCCGAGATCGGTATGGCGCACACCCCAGAACAGCCTGATCAGCGCGCATGCCAGCCAGTTTCCCCAGCGTTGCTGTGGCGTGAGTGCCCCTTTTTCGGCCTGGCCCAGGGTCCGTGAGCCAATGACCAGGTCAGCCTCGCCAGCCGCAATCGGCTCGACAAGCCGGTGCATCTCGTCGCCCCGGTCGGCATAGTCGCCGTCCATGAACACCAGTATCCGGTGGCCCCGGGCAGCTGCAATGCCTTTCAGGCAGGCAGCGCCATAGCCTGCTTCGGGCTCGTGCACCACGATTGCCCCGAGGCTCGCCGCGATGGCGGCGGTATCGTCGGTGGAATTGTTGTCTGCAACGACAATGCCATCAACCCAAACGGGGATGTTGCCGATGACCTTGCCGATGGCACGGGCTTCGTTGAAGGCGGGTATGATCACCGCAATGCTCTGACCCCTGAACATCAATGCGCCTCCAGCCGTGCTGGTAAGCAGGCGCTCCGGCGCTGGAGCCACCACTGCGTTGCGATCGCTACCCATACCGGCACCCACATCGCCCACACCAGCGCCTCCAGCCAGGCCTCGCCCACGTTGCGTGCGGTCAGCGCAAAGAAGGCGTAGTAGACGGGGTAGGTGGCCGTTATCAGCAGCAGGGCAGGGTTTGGATGAAGGCACAGCAACGGCAACAGCCACAGGTAATACCAGGGCAACTGGACCGGTGAGAGCAGCAGAAGTGCAGCAGCTGCAATCAGGAACCTGTGCGAAAGGCTGTCCGCATCCCGGGGCGAGTCCAGGTTGCTCAAAAGCACGATTGCCACCACCATGCCCGCTGCCAGCACGCGCGCCACAAGCCCGGCATCCACCACGGTTTGCGGCACCTGCGACACAAGCCACATGATTGCGCTGAAGCTGGCCGATATCCGCTGCCATTCAGTGCCAAAGGCCACGAAACCGGAGCTCCCGTCGAGCCGCGTGATCAGCACCGGCCAGTACATCAGCCCGATAGCAGCAACGAACGCAGCACCCGCCACGATGACCATGGCAGGCCGGTCCAGGCTTCTTCTCAGCAGGGCCGGCATCAGCAGCACGGGCCAGACCTTGGCCGCCACCGCCAGCGCCGTCAGCAGCGATGCAGCAACCGGGCGCGATTTCATGGCCAGCAGCAAGGCGCCGAGCACCGGCAGCATGACGACCGGCTCCATGTGGCCGGCATTCATCACTTCCTTGATGGCAATCGGGTTCCACCAGTAGATCGCACACCACAAGGCCGGCTTGCCGCAGTGCCGCAGCAGCGCCAGGATGACGCCCAGCATGGCCATTTCCAGCAGCAGCAGGACGGCCCGCCAGGCGTCCAGCGAGAACGGTTCCAGCCAATAAGCGGCGGCGAAGGCCAATTGGGTCAAAGGCGGATAGACAGTGCGCAAGCCGGCATAGTTCACCCGGGCCAGGATATCGCCAGCCTCGGCCTTGAGCGCGTCAAGCGCAGGTCCGGCGGTTCCCTCAAGCACCGCTTGCGGCGCGAATTCCCATGGATTGAAACCGTTCGCCGTTATCGCCCCGTCCCATAGGTAGCGATAGAAATCGTTTTCCTGCACGGGCACGCTGCCAAACAGCAGGATCCGGGCCGCAAGCCCGGTTGCGATGACGATTGCCAGGCAGAGGGACGGCGAAGGCGCAGCAGCTGGAAGTGCGCGCCGGGGCAGCAGCCACCACAGCGCCAGCAGATACACGATGCCAGCGCTGCAATACAGCGCTGCAAACACCAGCAAGGGCCGGTCCACGACCTCAACATCGTAGGCAAACAGAGGTCCTGCCTGGCGCAGCAGCAAGGCTCCGGCCAGTGGCAGAAGGCTTGCGGCCAGCCACAGGCGCGGCTGGTGCGATGCCGGCGTTGAGCCGGCACCGGCCGTCAGTTGCATCAGCTGCCCTTGCCTGCGGGATAGCTGGTCGTCTTCTTTTTCTTGTCTTTGTTCTTCCCGGTTTTCGTCGTGGTGGTGCTGGCGGCAGCCTCGGATTGGGTGGTCACCTGCTTGGAACCACTGTTGATGTTGCTGCTGGCGGCATGGACGGTGTTTGCTGCACCGGTGGTGGCAATGGCAAGCGTCACTGCAAATGCCGCCATGAAGGCCTGGATGGAAGTCGGTCTGGACATGTGGGTTTCCGTGTTCGTTGTTTACCGGATGGTGCAGTTCGAAACTGCGACTTCAAAATCGCCTGGTTTGCGCATCGGTGGAATTCACTATGAGTCACAGTTGTGTCAGCCAGGGCATGGGCCTGATCACGCGGTGTTCAGCAATGCTGAACGCATGTGAATGGTGCCCTCCCGGCAAGCCGCCTATACCCGGTCGCGAGCTCAGTTGCTGTGGAAGGTCATTCTCATGCGGGTTGTTTCGCGGCTGGTCGCGCTTGTGACCATATTTCTGGTGGTTTCCGGATTCGGATTTTCCTCCCGCGCACCGCAGGCATGGGAAGACTGGGCAGTCCACAATGATGCCGATGCCCGCGTCATCGATCATGGCGCCTGGTCCGGGCTGCTTGCAACCTATGTGAAACCCGCAAGTGACGGGCTCAACCGCTTTGCGTATGGCGCGGTGACTCCTGCCGACAGGCAGATCCTGAAGGGCTACATTGCCCAGCTGGGTGAGGTGGCCATCACCGGCTTCAACCGCCGGGAACAGCTGGCCTACTGGCTGAACCTGTACAACGCCGTGACGGTGCAGGTGATTCTTGATCATTATCCCGTCAAGTCGATCAAGGACATCGACATTTCCGGATTCCTCAAGGATGGCCCGTGGCAGAAGGAACTGGTCAGCGTGGAAGAGACCCCGCTGACGCTCGACAACATCGAGCATGACATCCTGCGGCCAATCTGGCGCGATCCTCGTATCCATTACGGGGTCAACTGTGCCTCCGTCGGTTGTCCCAACCTGATGAGCGAAGCCTTCACCAGCGCCAATGTTGACGCGATGCTGGATGCCAATGCCCGCGCCTACATCAATTCGCCGCGCGGCGTTCGGGTCGGGAAAAACGGATCAATTTCGGTATCGTCCATCTATTCCTGGTTTGCCCATGACTTCGGCAATTCCGAAGCGGGGGTAATGAAGCACTTGCTCCAGTACGCCGAACCAGCCCTCGCCAGACAGGTCCGCCAGGCCAATGATCTGTCGGATACCCACTATGATTGGGCATTGAACGAGTAGTTTCCTGGTGTCGGCACAAGGTGATTTTGGCCTTCCCTTGGCCGCATTGATATGCAAATTGGAATTCTTGCATGCGCACTTGGCGCAAGAATTCAGGGCGTTCCGGGGGGAATGGGGAAATGCGGTTGCGTATTCGGACTTTTGCAGCGTGCGCCGGTTTGGCGCTGATGACCAGCGGCTGTGCGATGGATATCGGCGGCTGGGGCTCTGATTCCAGTGCGCCAACGGCCGCGGCACCTGCCCCGCAACCCCAGCAACAGGTGGCGTCGCAGCAGTATGCACCGCCGCCGGTGCCATCGCAGCAGCAGTATTCCGGCCAGCAGCAATACCCTCCAGCCAACGTGCCACCGCCCGGTCAGGCCGCGTTTGCGCCAGCACCAGCCCCGGGTGACCCGTCGTTTCCGTCCAATACGGCCAGTGTTGGCCGCACACTTGGCGAGCCCGAGTTGCGCCAGTTGCTGACCGGCAAGACAGTAACCGTCGCCGATGGGCGCACGCTGGAGTTTGGCCGCTCCGGATCGTACCAGGAAAGCCGCAACGGTCAGGCCATCGCAGTCGGCCAGTACCGCATCCGCGACGAGTTTGTCTGCGTGCAGTTCACCACCGGCCTGTCGCGCTGCGACAGCTTTGTCGATAATGGCGGCCAGCTGTTCGTGGAAGACCGCAATGGCCAGCGGCTGCCGGCGCAGGCGAGCTGAAACAGGCGTTACTTGCGTCTTGCAGTATCTTGAAATTCCGTCTCTCCACAGCCATTTACCATCATGCGTAGACGGGACTGCAGCGCCGGGCCGAATCGTGGCTTAGTGAGTGCCTGAAACGTATGGCTGGTGGTTCGTTCTGCTGACTGACGCATTCTTGCCCGTCGTGGGCGCGCTTGATATTGACGGCGTTTGCGAATTTCCTGCCATTTGTTACCCTCTTATATGCGGGCATCACGCCGTTGTGCATTGCCCGCACACTGCTAGAACTGTTGCCTGACAGGGGCAGTTCGAGCCGAAAGGACACCCGATGACCAAGAAGAAGCCGGCTACCTCCCAGGATGTGTTTGCGGTACTGCCGCTGCGCGATATCGTGGTTTTTCCCCACATGATCGTGCCGCTGTTCGTTGGCCGTGAAAAATCCATCGCTGCGCTCGAAGAAGTCATGCGCGAAGACAAGCGCATCCTTCTGGTCGCCCAGAAGAACGCCGCAGATGATGATCCGACACCGGGCCAGATGTATGAGGTCGGCACCGTTGGCTCGATCCTGCAACTGCTCAAGTTGCCGGACGGCACCGTCAAGGTGCTTGTCGAGGGGCTCGAGCGGGCAACCGTCGACAGCTACACCGATCGCCAGGACTTCTTCGAAGCCCGCGCCACCATCATGGCCGTCACCGACGAGGCAGGCGAAGAGACCGAAGCGCTGGCCCGCACCGCGGTGACCCAGTTCGAAAGCTATGTGAAGCTCAACAAGAAGGTGCCGCAGGAAGCGGTCGCCTCGATCACCCAGATCGAGGACTTCGCAAAGCTGGCAGACTCGATTGCGGCCCATCTCGCCATCAAGATTTCCGAAAAGCAGGAACTGCTGGAGACCGGTTCGGTCGCCCGGCGGCTGGAGAAGGTCTTTGGCCTGATGGAAGGCGAGATCTCCGTGCTGCAGGTCGAAAAGCGCATCCGCTCGCGCGTCAAGCGCCAGATGGAGAAGACCCAGCGCGAGTACTATCTCAACGAGCAGATGAAGGCGATCCAGAAGGAACTCGGCGACGGCGAAGGCGACGACGAGATGTCCCAGCTGGAGGAGCGCATCCGCAAGACGAAGCTCACCAAGGAGGCCCGTGAAAAGGCCAACGCGGAAATGAAGAAGCTGAAGCAGATGTCGCCGATGTCTGCCGAGGCGACCGTCGTGCGCAACTACCTCGACTGGCTGCTGTCCATTCCGTGGGGCAAGAAGTCCCGCGTGAAGACTGATCTGCCTCACGCCGAAGCCGTGCTCGAGTCCGATCACTTCGGCCTCGAGAAGGTCAAGGAACGCATCGTCGAGTACCTTGCGGTGCAGGCGCGGGCCAACAAGCTGCGCGGACCCATCCTGTGCCTCGTCGGCCCTCCCGGCGTCGGCAAGACCTCTCTTGCCAAGTCAATCGCCAAGGCGACGGGGCGCGAGTACGTGCGCATGTCGCTTGGCGGCGTGCGTGACGAGGCCGAGATCCGCGGCCACCGTCGTACCTATATCGGCTCGATGCCCGGCAAGGTCATCCAGTCGATGAAGAAGGCGAAGAAGTCCAACCCGCTCTTCCTGCTCGACGAAATCGACAAGATGGGCATGGATTTCCGCGGCGATCCGTCGTCGGCGCTGCTCGAGGTGCTCGATCCGGAACAGAACTCGACCTTCATGGACCACTATCTCGAAGTGGAATATGACCTGTCGAACGTGATGTTCGTGACCACGGCCAACTCGCTCAACATCCCGGCGCCGCTGATGGACCGGATGGAGATCATCCGCATCGCCGGTTACACCGAGGACGAGAAGTTCGAGATTGCCCGCCGGCACCTGATGCCCAAGGCGCTTGAGAACCATGGCCTTGCCCCGTCCGAGTTCGAACTGACCGACGATGGCCTGACCGAAGTGGTGCGCCGCTACACCCGCGAGGCGGGCGTGCGTAACCTTGAACGTGAACTGAACACCCTTTCCCGCAAGGTGGTGAAAGAGCTGATCATGTCCAAGGGCAAGAAGAAGAAGGTCAAGATCACCGCCAAGAACATGGACGAGTTCCTCGGCGTGCCGAAGTATCGCTATGGGATGGCCGAACTGGAAGACCAGGTCGGTGTGGTGACAGGTCTTGCCTGGACGGAAGTCGGCGGCGAGTTGCTGACCATCGAAGCGGTCATGATGCCTGGCAAGGGCAAGATGACCGTGACCGGCAACCTGCGCGACGTGATGAAGGAGTTGATTTCGGCTGCATCATCGTATGTCCGGTCACGCTCGACCCACATCGGGGTCAAGCCGCCCATGTTCGACAAGAAGGACATCCACGTGCACGTGCCGGAAGGTGCAACGCCCAAGGACGGTCCATCTGCCGGCATTGCCATGGTCACGGCCATCACCTCGGTCTTGACCGGCATTCCCGTCCACCGCGACATCGCCATGACCGGCGAAGTGACGCTGCGGGGCAGGGTGCTCCCCATCGGCGGTCTCAAGGAAAAGCTGCTGGCGGCCCTGCGTGGCGGCCTGAAGAAGGTGCTGATCCCGGAAGAGAACGCCAAGGACCTGGCGGAGATTCCGGACAACGTGAAGAACGGTCTCGAGATCGTGCCGGTCGGCCGGGTCGAGGACGTCATGCAGCACGCACTTGTGCGCATGCCGGAGCCGATCGAGTGGGATGAAGCCGCCGAGGAAGCTGCCGCCAAGGCCGCTGCCGACGCGGCCCGCGCCGACGGTCAGGGCATCACCGCTCACTGACCCGTCACACCACAAACGACGAAGGGCGCTGCAATCGCAGCGCCCTTTTTGTTGGCCGGTACTAATGAAACGCGGCGCTACTTGGCGGTGATCACCGTCATGATCAGCTTGCCGTCTTCCTTGAGCGGACCGTCTTCGGCAGACCCGAGGGTGTATTCAAACTCACCCGCCTTGCTGCCGCCGTCCTCGCCATGCACCATCAGCATCAGCTTGTCGCCGGACTTCACTTCCTCGTCCAGCTTGGCGGAGACGTCAGTGTTTTCGCCATTCTTGATGGCGGTATAGCCGATCACGGGGCCGGGCTGCATGTCATCGCCGGTGCGGTGAATGACCAGCCAGCCATCCTGGGTGGTGTTGACCTTGCTGGCCACCACAGAGCCGCCCGACACATCCTGGTCAGCGCCTTCCACCTTCAGGTGATCCATCGCCATGACCGGGCCTGCCATGAGCATGGCTGCAGTCGCGGCGATCAACGGGGTGCGAAACTTCATCGTGAACTCCTCTTTTGTTGTTGTTCTGCCAGCCGAAATCACGGCTGGGCTTCAGTCAACAACGCAAGCCGCACCACAAAAGTTTCGTGAAAAATCGGTCAGGAGGGCGCCATTCTACTGCGTGTTGCCTGGGTGTATCGCGGCAGTATCGGGCCTGGATTGAACCGTTATCCGGACTTGCTGATCGAATCGAAACCATCCGGCATGTACGGAATCCCGAAATCGGCAGTTTTCCGCCATATTCAATGTTCCGTATAAGTCTATGTAATCACGGAGCTTTTCGGCTGGTGGCCGAAAAACATTGCATTAAATGGCGTAAATCCGCGATTTTTGATCATCCACGGATAGTTCGTAGCCGAGTTCAGTCGATTCACATTCAGTGAAAGGATACGTCACATGAACAAAAATGACCTGATTGCCAAAGTTGCCGAGGATGCAAAACTCAGCAAGGGCGAAGCAGGCGAAGCCGTCGAGGCAACGCTCGCAAACATCCAGAAGGCGCTGATGCAGGGCGACGACGTGCGCCTTGTTGGTTTCGGTACGTTCACGGTGAGCCAGCGTGCAGCTTCCACGGGACGCGACCCCCGCACGGGCGACTCCATCGACATTCCTGCGTCGAAGAACGCCAAGTTCAAGGCTGGCAAGGTGCTGAAGGAGGCCGTCAACGGCTAAACGGGACAAGGCACAAGGCAGTCCCTGAGGGGTCTGCTGCCCAATCTCAGTCAAGCGGCCCCGTGTCCCCTTCAGAACAGGCGCGGGGCCATTTTATTGCGCCAATCGCATCGCAAAGATGCTTGCTGTTCGGCTTGCGTGGCGCTAAACACTCACTCCGAACCGGATAGGGCGGTTAGCTCAGTTGGTAGAGCATCTCGTTTACACCGAGAGGGTCGGCAGTTCGAGCCTGTCACCGCCCACCATCCGGCCCTTCTGCGGCATGACCGGAACCCGGCTGGATGCTCTCCCTAGAAAAACTCCAGGCTGAAGGTTTTCGCCTGCTGGACGTTGTCCTGGACTGGGCAACCTCACCACAGTTTTATGCACAGGCCGGGGCCATCATCGTTGCCGTGCTGCTGGCGAAACTGCTGGCTGCTCAGTTCCGCCGCCGGGTGGCGTTCCTGCGCGAACCCACGCCCGATAGCCACAAGTTTGCCCGCTGGCTGAACTTCGCCCACTCGCTGCGTGACCTGCTGTTCCCGGTCATCGCGGTGCTGGCGCTGGCAATTGCCATCCAGGTCTGCGTTGCGGTGGTGGGTGCTGCGTGGCTGGTTCGAATCGCCCAGTCCGTTGCCGTCATTGCGGTGCTTTATGCGGCCATCAACCGGTTCATCACCCACTCGCTGGTGCGCACTGCTGCGATCTATATCGGCATTCCGGTTGCGACCTTGCAGGTGTTCGGCTGGTGGGACGACACCGCAGCATTCCTCGATTCGGTATCGCTGGAAGTAGGCAACATCAGGTTGTCGCTGTTCTTCCTGCTCAAGGCAGCTGTTTTCGGCGGCATCCTGTTCTGGCTTGGTCGCATCTCCACGACGGCCGGCCAGCGTGCCATTCGCGGCCAGAAGGACCTCGACAAGGCGACCAAGGAACTGTTCGCCAAACTGTTCGAGATTTTGCTGTTCATCATCGTCTTCATCCTGCTGCTGCAGATCCTCGGCCTGGACCTGACGGCGCTGGCGGTGTTCGGCGGTGCGGTCGGGGTGGGCCTCGGCTTCGGGCTGCAGCAGATCGCCTCGAATTTCATCTCCGGCATCATCATCCTGCTGGAGCGCTCGATCGGCGTCGGTGACTACATCAAGCTGGAGGACGGCAGGGCAGGCATCCTGAAAGAGCTCAACATGCGCTCCTCAACGCTGGAAACCTTCGACGGCAAGGAAATCATGGTGCCGAACGAAAAGTTCATCACCACTTCGTTCGAGAACTGGACCCGCGACGACCCGCGCCAGCGTTACGAGGTTGATTTCTCCGTTGCCTATGACAGCGACGTCGAAGAAGTCGCGCGGCTGATCAGTGAAGCGGTTGCCGCCCATCCTGACGTCCTGAAGGAGCCGGAAGGGCCTGACGTGGAACTGCGCGGCTTCGGCGACTCAGGCATCAACATGGCTGTGGAGTTCTGGTGCAACGGTCTGGACGATGGCCGCAACCGGTTCACCGCAGATATCCTGCTGGTGGTGTGGAAGACGCTCAAGCAGAACAATATCTCCATCCCGTTCCCGCAGCGCGAAGTGCGTGTGCTGGGAGATGCGCCAGTCCTCTCGATCAAACGCAAGGAACCATCGTCATGAGCCGACGGTTGATCTCGTCCGGATCGACGTTCGAGGCCCGGATCGGCTATTCCCGTGCGGTGGTGGACGGCGACTGGGTGTTCGTGTCCGGCACCACGGGTTACGACTATTCGACCATGACCATTTCCGGTGACGTGGTGGAACAGGCTGAACAATGCTGCCGCAACATCGACGCAGCCCTGCGCGAGGCCGGTGCCAGCATGGCCGACGTGGTGCGGGTGCACTACCTGCTGCCAGACGCGGCGGACTTCGAGCCCTGTTGGCCGGTGCTGCAAAGGTGGTTCGGCGAGGTACGCCCCGCTGCCACGATGATGAGTTGCGGCCTGGCCGATCCGGCGATGAAGATCGAGATCGAGGTCACGGCGCGCATGTCCTCGTGAGGGCCGGGCGCGCCACGTCCGCAAATTATCGCCGATAGCGCGGGCGACCCGCTTGACTTGCGCAGGCGAACTGATTAATCCACCCACACCAACGCAGGAACAAGCGCCAGCCGCCATCCCTGCTTACATCGCGCGGGTGTAGCTCAGTTGGTTAGAGTGCCGGCCTGTCACGCCGGAGGTCGCGGGTTCGAGCCCCGTCACTCGCGCCATTTTCTCCCTCCACTACTTCAGCCTCATGATCACCGTTTGCGCCGGCGATGCTGCATGTTTGTGCGGCTTTGAAACGGCGTCATGAGCTTTGCGCGGGATGCATTGGCCCACCTCATGAAAGGTGTTCCCAATCGGTGACGCACGGGGGGATTTCAGGCTTGCAAGGTCACCGTGGCTGCGGTACCACCCACACCAAAGACAAAGTGGATTTGCGAGGAGATGTGGCCAGCCGGTACCCGGTTGGCCCATCTGGAGAACACGATGCCAGAGCTTCTTCAGGACTATCTGCCCGTCGTCATTTTCATGGGCATTTGCATCGGCCTGGGCGTTGCGCTGATGGCGTCGGCCTTCATCATCGCCATTCGCAGGCCCGACCCTGAAAAGATGTCTGCCTATGAATGCGGCTTCGATGCGTTCGATGATGCGCGCATGAAGTTCGACGTTCGATTCTACCTGGTCTCGATCCTGTTCATCATCTTCGACCTGGAAGTGGCATTCCTGTTTCCGTGGGCGATTTCGCTGCGGGAAGTGGGGGTATTCGGCTTCTGGTCGATGATGATCTTCCTCGGCATCCTGACCATCGGCTTCGTCTATGAATGGCGCAAGGGAGCACTGGAATGGGATTGATCGACAAGCATGGTCAACCCCTGCTGAACAAGGCACACCCGAAAGGTGCCGTGGTTGACCCCGCCGCACCACCGCTGCTGACGCCCGAGCAGGAAGCATTCTATTCGTCCATCAACAACGAGCTGGCCGACAAGGGTTTCCTGGTCACCACCAGTGATGACCTGATCAACTGGGCGCGCACCGGTTCGCTGATGTGGATGACCTTCGGGCTGGCCTGCTGTGCCGTCGAGATGATGCAGGCATCGATGCCGCGCTATGACGTTGAGCGGTTCGGCTTTGCCCCGCGCGCCTCTCCGCGCCAGTCGGACGTGATGATCGTGGCCGGCACGCTGACCAACAAGATGGCGCCGGCATTGCGCAAGGTCTACGACCAGATGCCCGAGCCGCGTTACGTCATCTCGATGGGATCGTGCGCCAATGGCGGCGGTTACTATCACTACTCCTATTCTGTCGTGCGCGGTTGCGACCGTATCGTGCCGGTGGACATCTATGTTCCCGGCTGCCCGCCCACCGCTGAAGCACTCGTGTACGGCATCCTGCAGCTTCAGAAGAAGATCCGCCGCACAGGGACGATCGAGCGTTGATCATGGCCAGACCGGAAATTGATGAAACACTGCTGGACCTGGGCGAGCACATTGCCGGCAACCTTGCCGCAATGGGAGTGACCACCAGCATCGCCTTCAACGAGCTGTGCGTTCATGCCGATATCGGCAACATCATCCAGGTGCTGCGCTTCCTGCGCGATGACCCGAGCTGCCGCTTCGTCTGCTTCATCGACATCTGCGGCGTTGACTACCCGTCGCGGGAGAAGCGCTTTGACGTGGTCTACCACCTGCTCAGCCCGTACCAGAACACGCGTGTGCGGGTAAAGGTGCAGACCGACGAGGACACGCCCGTGCCCAGCGCCGTGGACGTGTTCCCGGCGGCCAACTGGTTCGAGCGCGAGGCGTTCGACCTTTATGGCATCCTGTTCTCCGGCCACCCGGACCTGCGCCGCATCCTGACCGACTATGGCTTTGCCGGCTATCCGCTGCGCAAGGACTTTCCGGTCACCGGCCACGTTGAGGTGCGCTACGACGACGAGAAGAAGAAGGTCGTCTACGAGCCGGTCAAGCTGGTGCAGGAATTCCGCAACTTCGATTACCTGAGCCCGTGGGAAGGCACCGAGTACGTGCTGCCGGGCGACGAAAAGGCGAAGAACTGATGGCCGAGGCACAAGTCAGAAACTTCAACATCAATTTCGGTCCGCAACACCCGGCCGCGCACGGCGTGTTGCGCCTCGTGCTGGAGCTTGACGGTGAAGTGGTTGAACGCGTCGACCCGCACATCGGCCTGCTGCATCGCGGCACCGAAAAGCTGATCGAGCAGAAGACCTACCTGCAGGCGATACCCTATTTCGACCGGCTCGATTATGTCGCGCCGATGAACCAGGAACATGCCTTCGCGATGGCCGTCGAGAAGCTGCTGGGCCTTGCCGTGCCCCGCCGCGGCCAGCTCATCCGCGTGCTGTACTCCGAAATCGGCCGCCTCCTGTCCCACCTGCTCAACGTAACGACACAGGCCATGGACGTGGGCGCGCTGACCCCGCCGCTGTGGGGCTTCGAAGAGCGCGAGAAGCTGATGGTGTTTTATGAGCGCGCATCGGGCAGCCGCATGCATGCAGCCTACGTGCGCCCCGGCGGCGTGCACCAGGACCTGCCGCAGCGCCTGATCGACGACATCGAGCATTTCTGCGAGACGCATCCGAAGGTGCTGGACGACATCGAGGGCCTGCTGACCAACAACCGCATCTTCAAGCAGCGCAACGTCGACATCGGCGTGGTGGACCTTGAAGAATGCTTCGCCTGGGGCTTCTCCGGCGTGATGGTGCGTGGTTCCGGCGCTGCCTGGGACCTGCGCAAGTCGCAGCCCTATGAATGCTACAGTGAGCTCGACTTCGACATTCCCGTCGGCAAGAACGGCGATTGCTACGACCGCTACCTGATCCGCATGGAAGAGATGCGCCAGTCGGTGAAGATCATGCAGCAGTGCATCAGGCTGCTCAACGCGCCGGAAGGGCAGGGCCCGGTGTCCTCCACCGATGGCAAGATCGTGCCGCCCAAGCGCGCTGCGATGAAGCGGTCGATGGAAGCACTGATCCACCACTTCAAGCTCTACACCGAAGGTTTCAGGGTGCCGGAAGGCGAGGTCTATGCCGCCGTTGAAGCGCCAAAGGGCGAGTTCGGCGTGTACCTGGTGTCGGACGGCACCAACAAGCCCTACCGCTGCAAGCTGCGCGCGCCCGGTTTCGCGCACCTTCAGGCGATGGATTTCATGTGCCGGGGCCACATGCTGGCAGACGTGTCTGCCGTGCTCGGCTCTCTCGATATCGTGTTTGGTGAGGTGGACCGGTGATCCAGTTTGCGGAGATTACCTCCCCTTGCAAAGGGGAGGTCGGTGCGCAGCACCGGGTGGGGATCGGCATGGTGAAGTTCGACCGCACCCGCGTAAAAACTGCACGTGCGCGGTCGCCGCGCAAGCAGATGACCGGCGCGGAAAGCCGTTTGTGGTCCGCATTGCGTGGCAACAAGCTTGATGGCTTCAGTTTCCGGCGTCAGCATCCGGTTGGCCCTTATGTCCTGGATTTCTATTGCCCGTCGGCCTTGCTATGCATCGAACTGGATGGAGGTCATCACGCCGAATTGGTGACGGCAGTCAAGGACCATGCGCGATCAGCCTATCTGGCAGAACGAGGCATCGAGGTGATGCGCTTCTGGAACAACGACGTGCGCGACAATGCCGAAGGTGTTCTGGAGATGATACGGCTGCGGTTGGCAGAGATTAATTCGGGTGGGTTGACCCCCACCCCAACCCTCCCCCTTGCCGGGGGAGGGAGCAGTGATGAGGTGGACCGGTGAGTGTACGCCGTTTAGCAGATGAAAGCGTCCAGCCCGCATCGTTCGCGTTTACTGCGTCGAACCTGAAGTGGGCGAAGGAACAGCTGAAGAAATATCCCAGGGGCAAGCAGGCCAGCGCCGTTATCCCGGTGTTGTGGCGCGCCCAGGAGCAGAATGACGGCTGGGTGTCGCGCGCCGCGATGGAAGAGGTGGGCCGCATGCTCGACATGCCGTTCATCCGCGTCTACGAGATCGCCACCTTCTACACCATGTTCCAGCTTGAACCGGTGGGCCGGAAGGCCCACGTGCAGGTATGCGGGACAACGCCGTGCATGCTGCGGGGCTCGGAAGACCTGATCAACGTGTGCAAGCGCAAGATCGCTGAAAGCCAGCACACGCTGTCGGCCGACGGCAACTTCTCGTGGGAAGAGGTCGAGTGCCTCGGTGCCTGCGTCAACGCGCCGATGATCCAGATCTGGAAGGACACCTACGAGGACCTGACGCCTGAAGCGCTGGAAGACCTGCTCGACAAGATCGCAAAGGGACAGGCGGTCAAGCCCGGCCCGCAGATCGATCGCATCATGTCCGCGCCCGAAGGTGGCCCGACCACGCTGACTGGCGATGTGACCGCCAAGCCGTCCAGGAAGGCAGCCCCCGCCAAGCAGGTGTCATCGGTGCCGCCGTCGAACGCTGCCAAGCCGAAAACCGCTGCCGCGGAAACCGCCAACGGCCTCAAGTCGCCGTCCGACAAGAAGGCCGCAGTCAGGAGCGGCACCAAGATCGAGAAGGCGGTAGCGGCCCCGGCTGCGAAGGCTGCCAAATCGGGCACAGCGAAGGCTGCCAAAACGGACGCAGCGAAGGCTGCCAAGGCGGCGACTGAAAAGGCCGTGAAGATCGCGCCTGCCAAGGCTGCTGCAGTCAAGCCCGCAGGCCCCGAACGTCTTGCCAAGCCGCAAGGCAAGGCCGACGACCTGAAGCTGATTTCCGGCGTCGGTCCCAAGCTTGAAGGCACGCTCAACAAGCTGGGCTTCTGGCATTTCAGCCAGATTGCCAAGTGGACGAAGAAGGACGTCGCCATCGTCGATGACGAACTGTCGTTCAAGGGCCGCATCGAGCGCGACGACTGGATACGGCAGGCCAAGGCATTGGCCAAGGGCGGCGAAGCTGAATACATCAGGGTTTTCGGCAAGAAGCCGAGGTAGGCAAGGCAGCATGACCCAGCAACCAAACCACCAGACCAGCCACCAGGAAGCCGGCGCAAGCCGGTTCAGCCTGTGCGCGCGCCTGTCCGCGGGCTTCACCGCCGCCGCGCTGATGGTGCTTGGCGTGGGGTTCGTGGTCACCGGTGACTGGTCGTACCTCAAGCTGGCCGCCGTACTGGTTTTCCTGACCGCGTTGACGGCGATGTTCAATCTGGTGCTGCCGGCGCGTTCCGGCCCCTGTGGCACTGACATGACGGAGTGCGGCGATGCTCGCTGACAAGGACCGCATATTCACCAACCTCTACGGCATGCATGACGCGGGCCTGAAGGGTGCCATGGCACGCGGCGCGTGGGACGGCACCAAGGGCATGCTGGAGCTTGGCCGTGACGGCATCATCGACAAGATGAAGGCATCCGGCCTGCGCGGGCGCGGCGGGGCGGGTTTTCCGACCGGCCTCAAGTGGTCGTTCATGCCGAAGCAGTCCGATGGCCGTCCGCATTATCTCGTCGTCAATGCCGATGAGTCCGAGCCGGGCACCTGCAAGGACCGCGAAATCATGCGCCACGACCCGCATTTGCTGGTCGAAGGCTGCCTGGTCGCCGGTTTCGCCATGGGTGCGAACACCGCCTACATCTACGTGCGCGGCGAGTTCATCCGCGAGCGCGAAGCCCTGCAGCGCGCCGTCGACGAAGCCTACGAGGCAAAGCTGATAGGCAAGAACAACAAGCACGGCTGGGACTTCGACATCTACGTGCACCACGGTGCCGGCGCCTACATCTGCGGCGAGGAAACCGCGCTGCTCGAAAGCCTGGAAGGCAAGAAGGGCCAGCCGCGCATGAAGCCGCCGTTCCCGGCCAATGTGGGCCTTTATGGCGCGCCGACCACGGTCAACAACGTCGAGTCGATTGCCGTTGCACCCACCATCCTGCGGCGTGGGCCGGAATGGTTCGCCGGTATCGGGCGGCCCAACAATGTCGGCACCAAGCTGTTCTGCATCTCCGGGCACGTCAACAAGCCGTGCACCGTGGAAGAGGCGATGGGCATCAGTTTCCGCGAGCTGATCGACCGGCATTGCGGCGGTGTCCGGGGCGGCTGGGACAACCTCAAGGCTGTGATCCCGGGTGGCTCGTCAGTGCCGTGCGTTCCGGCGGCCGACATCATTGACTGCCCGATGGACTTCGACAGCCTGCGCGCGCACAAGTCCGGTCTGGGCACGGCTGCGGTCATCGTGATGGACAAGTCCACCGACATGATCAAGGCAATCGCGCGGCTGGCCTACTTCTACAAGCACGAAGTCCTGCGGCCAGTGCACGCCCTGCCGCGAAGGTACGGGCTGGATGTGGCGCGTGCTGACCCGCATGGTCGAAGGCCGCGCCGAGAAGCGCGAAATCGACATGCTGCTCGACGTGTCCTACCAGATCGAAGGTCACACCATCTGCGCGCTGGGCGACGCAGCTGCCTGGCCGGTGCAGGGCCTGATCCGGCATTTCCGGCACGAGATCGAAGCGCGCATCGACGAATTTTCTGCCCGGCCTGACCCCGAAGGGTCAGTGAACCGGGTCGCGGCGGAGTAAGCGGCATGCCAAAGCTCATAGTCGACGGGACCGAGATCGAGGTCGAGAACGGCACCACGCTGATCCAGGCGTGCGAGATGGCCGGCGCCGAGATTCCGCGCTTCTGCTATCACGAGCGGCTGTCCATCGCCGGCAACTGCCGCATGTGCCTGGTCGAGGTGAAGGGCGCGCCCAAGCCGCAGGCAAGCTGCGCCATGTCGGTCAACGACCTGCGCCCCGGTCCCGAAGGCCAGCCGCCGGAGATCCGCACCAACTCACCGCTGGTCAAGAAGGCCCGCGAAGGCGTGATGGAATTCCTGCTGATCAACCACCCGCTGGATTGCCCGATCTGCGACCAGGGCGGCGAGTGTGACCTGCAGGACCAGGCCATGGCCTATGGCATCAGCAAGAACCGCTTTGACGAGAACAAGCGCGCGGTCGAGGACAAGTACATCGGGCCGCTGGTCAAGACCGTGATGACCCGCTGCATCCAGTGTACCCGCTGCGTGCGCTTCACCACCGAGGTGGCAGGCGTCGAGGAACTGGGCGCCATCGGCCGTGGCGAGGACATGGAAATCACCACCTATCTCGAGCAGGCCATGAGCTCCGAGTTGCAGGGCAACGTGATCGACCTGTGCCCAGTGGGGGCGTTGACCAGCGCACCTTACGAGTTCAAGGCGCGCCCCTGGGAACTGCGCAAGACCGAAACCATCGACGTGATGGACGCCGTCGGCTCGGCCATCCGGGTCGATGCGCGCGGTCGCGAGGTCATGCGCGTGCTGCCCCGGCTCAACGAGGCGGTCAACGAGGAGTGGATTTCCGACAAGACCCGCTTCATCTGGGACGGCCTGCGCTCGCAGCGGCTCGACCAGCCGTACATTCGTGAAAACGGCAAGCTGCGCGCCGCCACCTGGGACGAGGCATTCGCGCTGATCGCCTCGAAGCTGAAGGCGGCTGGACCGGACAGGACAGCAGCCCTCGTGGGTGACCTGAACGCAGTGGAAGAAGTGTTTGCGCTCAAGACCTTGATGGAAAAACTTGAGGTGAGGAACCTGGACTGCCGCGAAGCCGGCTCGCCGCTGGGCGAGGAAGGTGGCCGCGCCGGTTACCTGTTCAATTCGACCATTGCCGGCATCGAGGACGCGGATGCCATCATGCTGATCGGCACCAACCCGCGTCTTGAAGCGCCGGTGCTCAACAGCCGCATCCGCAAGCGCTATCTCGCCGGCAACGTACATATCGGCGTCATCGGCGAGCGGGCCGACCTGACCTATCCGTACACCTACCTTGGCGACGGCCCGGCCGCCCTTGAAGAAATGACCCGCCACAAGGCTGCCAAGGCAAGCCGGCCGATGTTCATCATTGGCCAGGGCGCCTTGTCCAGGCCCGACGGCAAGGCCGTGCTGGCCACCGCCATGAAGGCGGCGCAGGCCATCGGCGTCATCAAGGACGGCTGGAACGGCTTCAACGTTTTACACACCGCTGCCGGTCGCGTTGGTGCGCTGGACGTTTGTGCACTGCCCACGCTGCCGGGCGGCAAGGACACCGCAGCCATTCTCAAGGGTGCAAAGGCAGGCGAGATCGACGTGGTCTACCTGCTCGGTGCCGACGAGATCGACATGGGCTCGCTGGGCGATGCCTTCGTGATCTACCAGGGCAGCCACGGCGACGCAGGTGCACACCGCGCCGACGTCATCCTGCCGGGGGCGACCTATACCGAGAAGTCCGCGATCTACGTCAACACCGAAGGCCGCCCGCAAATGGCGCGCCGGGCCAACTTCCCGCCCGGTGATGCGCGCGAGGACTGGGCGATCATCCGCGCCCTTGCAGGCCATCTCGGCGTCAACCTTGGCTTCGACAATGTAGACCACCTGCGCGCCGAGATATTCAAGGCCGCGCCGCATCTGGCAGCCCTTGACGACATCGAGCCCGCAGACGCTAGCCTGCTGGCCAACCTCGCCAAGGCGGGCGGCAAGATGACAGCGAAGCCGTTCCTGAGCCCGGTGACTGATTTCTACCTGACCAACCCGATCGCACGGGCCTCGCGCATCATGGCCGAATGTTCGGCAATGCGCCTGAACGCGCACCAGCAGGCAGCGGAGTAGGCAGATAATGACCATGTCACACCACCTCCCTGCATCCCTCGGACTTGATCCGAGGGTCCATGCGACCGGGCACTGGGTCCTCGGGTCAAGCCCGAGGAAAGCGATGTTCTGTAATGAAAGGGCGGGCCAATGAACGAACTGCTCATGACCGTCGGTTTCATCGTGCTGCAATCACTGGCATTGCTGGTGTCGGTGCTGATCATCGTCGCCTACCTCGTCTACGCCGACCGCAAGATCTGGGCAGCCGTGCAGATGCGCCGCGGCCCCAACGTGGTCGGCCCCTGGGGGCTGTTCCAGTCGTTCGCGGACATGCTGAAGTTCGTGTTCAAGGAAGTCGTCATTCCCGATGGCGCGAACAAGGGCGTGTTCCTGATCGCGCCGCTGGTGACCTGCATCCTGGCGCTTAGCGCGTGGGTGGTGGTGCCGGTCAGCGAAGGCTGGGTCGTCGCCGACATCAATGTCGGCATCCTGTTCCTGTTCGCCATCTCGTCGCTGGGCGTCTACGGCGTGATCATGGGCGGCTGGGCATCCAACTCCAAGTACCCGTTCCTTGGCGCGCTGCGCTCGGCGGCGCAGATGGTCTCCTACGAGGTGTCCATCGGCTTCGTCATCGTCACCGTGCTGATGTGTGCCGGAACCCTGAACCTCTCCGGCATCGTGACCAGCCAGTCCACCGGCATCGGAACCTGGCTCGGCTTGCCCGGCTCGTTCCTCGACTGGTACTGGCTGCCGTTGCTGCCGATGTTCGTGATCTTCTTCATCTCGGCACTGGCCGAAACCAACCGCCCGCCGTTCGATCTGCCGGAAGCCGAGTCGGAACTTGTAGCCGGGTTCATGGTTGAATATTCATCGACGCCCTACATGCTGTTCATGCTTGGCGAGTACGTGTCGATCTCGCTGATGTGTGCGCTCACCACCATCCTGTTTCTTGGTGGCTGGCTGCCGCCGCTGGATGTGCCGCCGCTCAACTGGGTGCCGGGCGTGTTCTGGTTCCTCGGCAAGACGCTGCTGGTGTTTTTCATGTTCGCCATGGTCAAGGCCTTCGTGCCGCGCTATCGCTACGACCAGCTGATGCGTCTGGGCTGGAAGGTGTTCCTGCCAATCTCGCTGGCATGGGTCGTCATTACGGCCGGCGTCATCGTTGCTTTCGGCCTCGCCCCATGAGCCATCTGGACCTGAACCCATGAACCTCGCCCAAGCTGCAAAAAGCCTGTTCCTGAAAGAGTTCATCGACGCGTTCTTCATGTCGATGCGCTACTTCTTTGCGCCCAAGGCCACCATCAATTATCCGTTCGAGAAGGGCCCGGTCAGCCCGCGCTTTCGCGGCGAGCATGCGTTGCGCCGCTATCCCAACGGCGAGGAACGCTGCATCGCGTGCAAGCTGTGCGAGGCCATCTGCCCGGCGCAGGCCATCACCATCGAGGCAGGCCCGCGCCGCAACGACGGCACCCGTCGCACCACCCGCTATGACATCGACATGGTGAAGTGCATCTACTGCGGCTTCTGCCAGGAAGCCTGCCCGGTAGACGCCATCGTCGAGGGGCCGAACTTCGAATTTGCCACCGAAACCCGCGAAGAGCTGCTGTTCAACAAGGAAAAGCTGCTCGCCAACGGAGATCGCTGGGAACGTGAACTTGCGGCGAACATCGCCATGGACGCACCGTACCGCTGAGCGGCGGTCAGGCCGGATGCGCCACGAAGAGGGAATTGGGCTGACGAAGCCCGACAGACAGGGGTTGAAGCAATGGCAGTAGCTGCCGCATTTTTCTATCTGTTCGCGTCCATTGCGATCGCGTCGGCGGTGATGGTGATTGTCTCGCGCAATCCCGTCCACTCGGTACTGTTTCTCATCCTGACCTTCTTCAATGCGGCCGGCCTGTTCATCCTGCTCGGTGCCGAATTCCTCGCCATGATCCTCGTGGTCGTCTACGTGGGCGCGGTGGCGGTTCTGTTCCTGTTCGTGGTGATGATGCTCGACGTGGACTTCGCCGAACTGCGCGCCGGCATCCTCAACTACGCCCCGTTCGGCATGGTGGTCGGGCTGATCCTGTTTACCGAGCTCGCGCTGGTGATCGGTAGCTGGGCCTTTGCGCCCGAGGCCTTGCAGGCCATTGCAGCACCCGCACCATCGGCGGCAAGCGGCATCAGCAACACCGAGGCGCTCGGCATGCTGCTGTACACTCGCTACATCTTCTTCTTCCAGATGGCCGGCCTCGTGCTGCTCGTTGCCATGATCGGCGCCATCGTGCTGACGCTGCGCCACAAGGAAGGCGTCAAGCGCCAGGACATCGCTGCGCAGAATGCGCGCTCGCCGGCAACCGCCATCGAGGTGCGCAAGGTGAAACCGGGGCAGGGGATCTGACCATGACCATAGGACTTGGACACTATCTCACCGTTGCCGCGATCCTGTTCACGATCGGCATCTTCGGCATCTTCCTCAACCGCAAGAACGTCATCATCATCCTGATGTCGATCGAGTTGATGCTGCTTGCCGTCAACATCAACCTGGTGGCGTTCTCGTCGTTCCTGGGCGACATGGTGGGCCAGGTCTACGCGTTGCTGGTGCTGACCGTTGCGGCCGGTGAAGCCGCCATCGGCCTTGCCATCCTGGTGACCTACTTCCGCAACCGCGGCTCCATCGCGGTTGAAGACATCAACATGATGAAGGGCTGACGGGGACCTGATCGAACGCCATGAACACCATCTTCCTTCTCATCGTCTTCCTGCCGCTGCTGGGTGCCATTATGGCCGGCGTGTTCGGCACGGCCCTGCTCAAGGGCACACAGGACCACGCTGCCCATGACCACCACGACGATCACGGCGGCCACCATCATGGGCCGGGCTGGGGCCAGTACCTGCCCACCGCCTTGCTGATCATGTCTGCCGTGCTGTCGTGGATCGCGTTCTTCGACGTCGCCATCCATGAACACACCTACAAGGTGCACGTGCTCGACTTCATCCGCTCCGGCGGCATGGCGGCCGACTGGGCATTGCGCATCGACACGCTGACCGCGGTCATGCTGGTCGTGGTGACGACCGTATCGGCTTTGGTGCACCTGTACTCGATCGGCTACATGAGCCATGACGAGCACCCCAACCGGTTCTTCTCCTACCTGTCGCTGTTCACGTTCGCCATGCTGATGCTGGTGACGTCGGACAACCTGGTGCAGATGTTCTTCGGCTGGGAAGGCGTAGGTCTGGCGTCCTACCTGCTGATCGGCTTCTGGTACAAGAAGCCGTCAGCCAATGCCGCCGCCATCAAGGCGTTCGTCGTCAACCGCGTCGGTGACTTCGGCTTCGCGCTTGGCATCTTCGCCACGTTCGCCATTTTCGGTTCCATCGAGTTCGACACCATTTTTGCCGCCGCCCCCGGGCAGGCCGGCCAGACGATGCAGTTCCTCAGCTGGAACGTCGACGTGATGACCGTCATCTGCCTGCTGCTGTTCATGGGTGCCATGGGCAAGTCCGCCCAGTTCCTGCTGCACACATGGCTGCCGGACGCCATGGAAGGCCCGACGCCCGTGTCGGCGCTGATCCACGCTGCCACCATGGTCACCGCCGGCGTGTTCCTCGTGGCGCGCATGTCGCCGTTCTTCGAGCTGTCGCCCACGGCATTGACGTTTGTCACGCTGATCGGGGCGATCACGGCGTTCTTCGCGGCAACCGTCGGCCTTGTCCAGAACGACATCAAGCGCGTCATCGCCTATTCGACCTGTTCGCAACTTGGCTACATGTTCGTGGCGCTGGGCGTGGGCGCCTATGGCGTGGCCATATTCCACCTGTTCACCCATGCCTTCTTCAAGGCCTTGCTGTTCCTCGGTTCAGGTTCGGTCATCCATGCCATGTCCGATGAGCAGGACATGCGCAACATGGGCGGCCTTGCACCGCACCTGAAGGTGACATGGGCAATGATGCTGATCGGCACACTGGCGCTGACCGGCTTTCCGCTCACGGCAGGCTACTTCTCCAAGGACGCCATCATCGAAAGCGCCTTTGCAGCCCATGGTGGCGTGTCGCAACTGGCCTTCTGGCTGCTGGTCATCGCGGCCTGCTTCACCTCGTTCTATTCGTGGCGGCTGATGTTCATGACCTTCCATGGCAAACCGCGCGCCAGCCGGGACGTGATGAACCACGTCCACGAGAGCCCGCAGGTGATGCTGGTGCCGCTGTACGTGCTGGCTATCGGCGCCCTGGCGGCAGGCTTTGCCTTCAAGGAGTATTTCATTGGACACGACGAGGCGCTGTTCTGGGGAACTGCGCTCTACCGCACGCCGGAGAACAACATCGTCGAGGAAATGCACCATGTGCCCGGCTGGGTCATCTGGTCGCCCTTCGTGGCCATGGTCATCGGCTTCGCGGTCTCATGGCTGTTCTATATCCGCCGTCCCGACCTGCCGCAGAAACTCGCGGACCAGCACCAGCCGGTCTACCAGTTCCTGCTCAACAAGTGGTACTTCGACGAACTGTACGACCTGATCTTCGTGCGGCCCGCCAAGTGGCTCGGGCGTTTCTTCTGGAAGCAGGGCGATGGCTGGCTGATTGACGGGTTCGGGCCGGACGGTATTTCCGCGCGTGTCACCGATGCCACCAGCCGCATCGTCAAGCTGCAGTCCGGCTTCGTCTACCACTACGCCTTCGCCATGATGATCGGCATCGTGTTCCTGATCACCTGGTACATGTTTGCAGGAGTTCACGGATGACCGGCTGGTATATCCTTTCCACGCTCACCTTCCTGCCTCTGGTCGGTGCGCTGTTCATCTGGGTGATCCGCGGCGATGACGACGTGGCGCGGCGCAACATTCGCGCCACGGCCCTGTCGGTCACGGTGATCAACCTGCTGCTGTCGCTGCTGGCATGGTCCAGTTTCGACCCCACGCAACCGGGCTTCCAGCTGGAAGACAAGGTCAGCTGGCTTGGCGGCCTGATGACCTACCACCTCGGCGTCGACGGCATTTCCATGCCGTTCGTGCTGCTGACCACGGCCATGATGCCGCTGTGCATTATTGCAAGCTGGACCGTCACCAAGCGTGTGAAGGAGTACATGATCGCGTTTCTGGTGCTGGAAACGCTGATGATCGGCGTGTTCTGCGCGCTCGACCTGGTGCTGTTCTACCTGTTCTTCGAAGGCGGCCTGATTCCGATGTTCCTGATCATCGGCATTTGGGGCGGGGCACGGCGCAACTATGCCGCATTCAAGTTCTTCCTCTATACGCTTGCCGGATCGGTGCTGATGCTGCTCGCCATCATGGCGATGTACGCCTATACCGGCACCACCGACATTGCCGAGATCCTGGTGTCGAAGAACTTCCCCTCCGGCATGCAGACCTGGCTCTGGCTTGCCTTCTTCGCCTCGTTTGCCGTCAAGATGCCGATGTGGCCGGTGCACACCTGGTTGCCCGATGCCCACGTCGAGGCACCCACGGCAGGCTCGGTCGTGCTGGCCGCCATTCTGCTCAAGATGGGTGGATACGGCTTCCTGCGCTTCTCGCTGCCAATGTTCCCGGTCGCATCGGAAATGTTCGCGCCGATGGTGTTTGCGCTGTCAGTCATCGCCATCATCTACACCTCGCTGGTGGCGCTGATGCAGGAAGACATGAAGAAGCTGATTGCCTATTCGTCCGTGGCCCACATGGGCTTTGTGACCATGGGCATCTTCTCGATGAACAAGCAGGGCATCGATGGCGCCATGTTCCAGATGATCAGCCACGGCTTCATCTCCGGCGCGTTGTTCCTGTGCGTGGGCGTGGTCTACGACCGCATCCACACCCGCGAGATCGCCGCCTATGGCGGGCTGGTCAACCGGATGCCGGCCTATGCGGCCATCTTCCTGCTGTTCACCATGGCCAATGTGGGCTTGCCCGGCACCTCCGGTTTCGTCGGCGAATTCCTCACCCTGGCTGGTGCCTACAAGGCCAACACCTGGGTGGCCTTCTTCGCCACCTTCGGCGTCATCCTGTCGGCGGGCTATGCCTTGTGGCTCTACCGCCGCGTGGTGTTCGGGGTGTTGCAGAAGGACAGCCTGAAAGCGATCAGGGACATCACGCCCCGCGAGGCAGCGACCCTGGTGCCGCTCGTCCTGGCGACGCTGTTCTTCGGCATCTATCCCGCGCCGGTGATGGAGGCGTTCTCGGCCTCCGTGGACGGGCTGTTGGGGCAGGTGCAAACGGGGCTAGCTGCCAACGAGGCTGTGGTACGGGCAGCCCTCGTGGCCGCAGGCCAATAACCAATCAATCAGTCGGAACCTGAACCCATGACCTCCATTCTGGCAACTGCAGACGCAACCGCCGCCCTGCCGGAGATTTTCCTGGCCCTGGCGGCAATGCTCCTGCTTATGGTTGGGGTGTTTTCCAGCCGCAACAACACTGACACGGTCAATTCGCTGGCACTCGGCGCGCTGGCTGTAACCGCTGTGCTTGTGCTGTTCAATACAGGGACCGGGGTCGAGCGCGCCTTCCATGACAGCTTGATCGTGGACGGGTTCGCCCGATTCATGAAGGTGCTGACGCTGTTCGGCGCGGCAGTAGCGCTCATATTGTCGTCCAGCTTCCTCAAGACCGAGCGGCTCGACAAGTTCGAGTATCCCGTCCTCATCCTGCTGGCCACCGTCGGCATGATGGTGATGATCTCCGCCAACGACCTGATCGCGCTGTACCTGGGTCTCGAGCTCCAGTCACTGTCGCTCTACGTCATTGCAGCCTTCAACCGTGACAGCGCGCGGTCATCTGAAGCAGGCTTGAAGTACTTCGTCCTCGGCGCGTTGTCGTCGGGCATGCTGCTGTACGGCGCATCCCTGATTTACGGGTTCGCAGGCTCCGTCGCCTACGCGGATATCGCCAAGGCGGCTGCCGGTGCCGACATTGGACTGGGCCTGTTGTTCGGCCTCGTGTTCCTGATCGCCGGCATGGCCTTCAAGGTGTCCGCCGTGCCGTTCCATATGTGGACGCCCGACGTGTACGAAGGCTCACCCACGCCGGTCACCGCGTTCTTCGCCTCGGCACCGAAGGTCGCTGCCATGGCGGTGTTTGTACGTGCCATGCATGACGGGTTCGGCGGGGCCGTGCCGCAGTGGCAGCAGGTGATCGTGTTCATCTCCATCGCCTCGATGGTGCTGGGGGCGTTTGCCGCCATCGGCCAGGAAAACATCAAGCGCCTGCTGGCATATTCATCGATCGGCCACATGGGCTATGCGCTGGTCGGCCTTGCCGCCGGCACCCAAAGCGGTGTGCGCGGCGTGGTGATCTACATGGCCATCTACATGGTCATGACGCTCGGCTCGTTCGCCTGCGTCATCTACATGCGCCGCCGCGGCACCGCTGTCGAACGCATCTCGGACCTGTCGGGCCTTGCCCGCAATGACCCGATGATGGCGTTTGTGCTGGCCATGCTGATGTTCTCGCTGGCGGGCATACCGCCGCTGGCCGGTTTCTTCGCCAAGTACTTCGTGTTCCTTGCCGCCATCGAGGCCAAGATGTTCACGCTCGCTGTCATCGGCGTGCTGTCGTCTGTGGTGGGCGCGTTCTATTACCTGCGTGTGGTCAAGGTCATGTACTTCGACGAGCCGGTCGACGCGTTCGATACAGCGCCAATGGAAATCCGCGTCATTGCCATCACCGCCGGCATTCTGGCGCTGGGCATGGTGCTGGTGCTGGAGCAGCTCAACATTGCAGCCAATGCCGCTGCCGCCTCACTGTTCCTGTGACCGGCCCGGCCGGGGATGCCCCGGACATCATCTGGCATGACAGCGTCGGCTCGACCAATGCCGAGGCCGCTGGCCTGAATACCAGTGGCCGGCGTGGCCCGGTATGGGTAGCAGCCGGAGAACAGATTGCAGGCCGGGGCCGGCAGGGCAGGGACTGGGTGTCCACGCCCGGCAATCTCTACGCCAGCCTGCTGCAACCGGTGCCGGATGTGCCGCTTGACCGGCTGGCCAGCCTGTCACTGGTGGCCGGGCTGGCGCTGGCAGACAGCGTGGTCACCGCCGGCATCAGCGCGCCCGTGCAACTCAAGTGGCCGAATGATGTGCTGGTGGCGGGGCGCAAGACGGCAGGCATCCTGATCGAAACCGTTGGTCAGGGCGCAAGTCTTGCGGCCATCATAGGCTGCGGGTTGAACCTCGCGCATCATCCGCAAGGCACGCGCTGGCCTGCCACGCACCTGGCCGAGCATCGCCGCGCCATCGATCCGCGTGACATGCTCCGGTTGCTGGCAGCAGCGATGGACGTGCGCATCGAGCAGTGGGACGCTGGTGCCGGGCTTGCCGGCATCACGCAGGACTGGACGTCGCGTGCCATGGGTGTGGGCACCCGCGTCCAGATCGCCAACGGCGCCGCCGGCGTGTTCCGCGGCCTTGCGCCCTCTGGCGCATTGCTTGTGGAAACCGATGATGGCGATACGCTGTTGCATCATGCCGGCGACATTGACTGGATCGAAGCAAGGCAGGGACTGGATTGATGGCAGGGCAGAAGAAGCTGGACAACGAACTCGTCCTGTTGCCGCTGGGCGGCATGGGCGAGATCGGCATGAACGCCTATGCCTACGGGCTTGGCCCGGCCTCCCGGCGCAAGTGGATCATCGTCGACCTCGGCGTCAAGTTCGGCGACGAGATGGACCCGGGCATCGATGTCATCCTGCCGGACACAACCTACCTCGAGGCCGTGCGCAAGGACCTGCTTGCGATTTTCGTCACCCACGCCCACGAAGACCACATCGGCGCCATTCCCTGGTTGTGGCCCCGTCTGCGCTGCCCGGTCTACTGCACGCCGTTCGCCGCCGAACTGCTCAAGCGCAAGCTCTCCGAAGCAGGCCTGCTGGGCGAGGTGCCGTTGCGGGTGGTGCCGCTGGGCGGGCGCGAGAAGGCCGGCGATTTCGACGTCGAATACGTGCCGATGACCCACTCCATCCCGGAACCGGCGGCTCTGGCCATCCGCACGCCGCTCGGCATGGTGTTCCATTCCGGCGACTGGAAGTACGATCCGACCCCCACCATCCCGCCGCTGATGGACGTGAACCGGCTCAAGCAGCTGGGCGACGAAGGTGTGGACGTGCTGGTCAACGATAGCACCAACGTACTGCGCGAAGGCCATTCGCCGTCTGAAACTGACGTCGCCAACACGCTTGCGCAGATCATCGGCGAGGCCAGGGGCCGGGTGGCTGTGACCACCTTTGCCAGCCATGTCGGGCGCATCACGTCGGTGGCACAGGCCGCGCGTGAAAACGGCCGTGACGTGGTCATCGCGGGCCGTGCCATGCACAACACCATCGCCGCCGCCATGGAAGTTGGCTTGCTCAAGCAGGCCAACAGCTTTCGCGACCAGACCGATTATGGCTACCTGCCGCGCGAGAAGGTCGTGCTGCTGTGCACGGGCAGCCAGGGCGAACCGCGCGCAGCGATGGCCCGGATCGCGGCCGACAACCACCCTGACATCACGCTGGATGCCGATGACCTGGTGATCTTCTCGTCAAAGACCATTCCCGGCAACGAGAAGGCGGTGGGGCGCGTGCTGAACCAGCTCGCTGCCCAGGGCGTTGACATGATCACCTCAGATGATGCGCTGGTGCACACATCGGGTCACCCGCGCCAGGAGGAACTGCGCCAGCTCTATGGCTGGTTGCGGCCAAAGCTGATGGTGCCGATGCATGGCGAGGAGCGCCACCTGAAGCGCCAGTTGGAGTTCGCCGCCGCCTGTGGCGTTCCTGCCACGCGCCAGGTGATGGGCGGCGAAGTATTGCGGCTGCTGCCCGGCAACGCCATCATCATCGACGAGGTGCCCGGCGGACGGTTGCATGTGGATGGCCGCATCATCGTGCCGAGCACCGACGGCCCGGCCCGCAAGCGCCGCAAGCTGTCCGCCGTCGGCGTGATTGCCATATCGCTGGCCATCGACGGGGCAGGCAAGCTGGCTGATGACCCGCAGGCGGTGCTCGATGGTCTGCCGGAAGACACCGATGCCGGTATCGAGTTCTACGAACTGGTGCTGGATGCCGTCGACGAGATCTACGAATCGATCCCGCGCAAGCGCCGCCAGCAGGATGACGTGGTCGAGGATACGATCCGCCTTGGTGTACGCCGCCGGGTGGAAACCGAATGGGGCAAACGGCCCATCGTGCACGTCCTGATCCACAGGGTTTGACGCAAAAACAGCGCTTTTCCTTGCCATGACAGTGCGAATGACGGCACCTTGAAGGTCAAGTCAGGAAACCCGAATCATGTCTGAAGTCGTCCCGCCCGGTTCACCCGATGGCGTCGAGCCAATCGATTTGCGCACCGCGCTCGAAGAGCGCTACCTCGCCTATGCGCTGTCCACCATCATGCACCGCGCACTGCCCGACGTGCGTGATGGCCTGAAACCGGTTCACCGCCGGCTGCTCTATGCCATGCGCATGCTGAAGCTGGACCCCAGCCAGGGCTTCAAGAAGTGCGCCCGCGTCGTTGGCGACGTGATCGGCAAATATCACCCGCATGGCGACCAGGCCGTCTATGACGCCATGGTCCGCCTCGCCCAGGACTTTGCGCAGCGCTATCCGCTGGTCGAGGGGCAGGGGAATTTCGGCAATATCGACGGCGACAATGCCGCCGCCTACCGGTACACCGAGGCGCGCCTCACCGAAGTGGCGATGGCACTGCTGGATGGCATCGACGAAGACACCGTCGACTTCCGCGAGACCTACAACGGCGAGGACAAGGAACCGGTCGTGCTGCCCGGCGCGTTCCCGAACCTGCTGGCCAACGGCTCATCGGGAATTGCGGTCGGCATGGCCACCTCGATCCCGCCGCACAATGCAGCCGAACTGTGTGACGCAGCGCTGCACCTGATCCGCTTTCCGAGTGCCGGCATCGACAAGCTGATGCAGTTCGTGCCCGGTCCTGACCTGCCCACTGGCGGCATCATCATCGACACGCCCGAGCAGATGGCAGAGGCCTATCGCACCGGTCGCGGCAGTTTCCGCGTGCGCGCCAAGTGGGAGGTCGAAGACCTTGGCCGCGGCACCTGGCAGATCATCATCACTGAAATCCCTTACCAGGTGCAGAAGGGCAAGCTGGTCGAGAAGATCGCCGAACTGCTGACCGACCGCAAGCTGCCGCTGCTGGCGGACGTGCGCGATGAATCCGCCGAGGACATCCGGCTGGTGCTCGAACCGCGCGCCCGCACGGTAGATCCGGTGCTGATGATGGAGCAGATGTTCAAGCTGACCGACCTGGAGTCGCGCTTGCCGCTCAACATGAACGTGCTGTCGGGTGGCAAGGTGCCGCGCGTGTTGAGCCTGCGCGATGTGCTGCGCGAGTGGCTGGACCACCGCAAGGACGTGCTGGTGCGCCGGTCCAATCACCGCCTCGGCGTCATCGCCCGCCGGCTGGAGGTACTGGGTGGCTACCTGGTGGCCTACCTCAATATCGACGAGGTCATCGCCATCATCCGCACCGAGGACGAGCCGAAGCAGGTGCTGATGAGCCGCTTCAGCCTGACCGATGTGCAAGCCGAGGCTATCCTGAACATGCGGCTGCGTGCCTTGCGCAAGCTGGAAGAATTCGAGATCCGGTCCGAGCATGATGCGCTCAGTCTGGAAAAGGCTGGCCTTGAGGCATTGCTGGCCTCCGACGAGGCGCAGTGGTCGCAAATCTCTGGTGAAATTCGCGAAACCCGCGACAAGTTTGGCAAGAAGACGGCGCTGGGTGCGCGGCGTACGCAGTTCAGCGAGGCGCCCGACATCGAGGTGGATCTTGCCGAGGCCTTCATCGAGAAGGAACCTGTTACGGTTGTCTGCTCCGACAAGAGCTGGATCAGGACCATGAAGGGCCACCTGCAGGACTTCGGCACGCTGACCTACAAGGACGGCGACAAGGCGCGTTATGCCTTCCATGCCGAGACCATCAACAAGCTTCTGTTGCTGACTTCGTCTGGCAAGTTCTTCACCCTTGACGTCAACAAGCTGCCGGGCGGGCGTGGCCATGGCGAGCCGTTGCGCCTTATGGCCGACCTTGAGGCCAGTGACGAGATCGTGGCGCTGTTTGTCTACCAGGCTGGTCAGAAACTCCTGCTGGCCTCGACCGAAGGCGACGGGTTCGTCGTCACGCAGGATGATTGCCTGGCCAATACGCGCAAGGGCAAGCAGGTGTTGAACGTCAGGCTGCCGGCGGAGGCGCTGGTGTGCCGCTCCATCGCAGACGGAGATGACCACGTGGCCTGCGTGGGAGAGAACCGCAAGTTGCTGGTGTTTCCGCTGGCCGAACTGCCAGAGATGGCACGCGGCAAGGGTGTCCGCCTTCAGCGCTACAAGGATGGTGGCCTGAGCGACGCGCGGTCATTCAATTTTGAAGCCGGGCTGACGTGGACTGATTCATCAGGCCGGACATGGACCGTCAATGAACTGGACGAGTGGATGGGCCTGCGCGCCCAGGCTGGCCGCATGCCTCCCAAGGGCTTTCCGCGAAACAACAAATTCGGTTGAGCCCTGGGGCCTCCGATCCAAAAATTACGCTAAGGCAATCTTTGATTAACGATTTCTTTGGTGGTTTGTGGCCTCAATAAGGCGTGAACGTACCATCAGTGTCCGGTTGATAAAGCCGGTGGTTGGAATTCAGGCAGGTTTAACGGTAAGACGGCATGAGTGGAACAGCATTCTGGGTCGTGAATGGCAAGGTCAACGATGACCCGTTCAACACGACCGGTCAGGATAGCCCGGAAGCATTGATGCAGCGGGCTGGCGCCGTGTTCGTGGCCACGGGCAAGCGGGGCACGACCGTGCGCTGGGCCATGTTCGCGTCAAACTGGTCGTCGCTCTATTATGTAGGAGAGATGCTGGCCACACTGCCCGCACCCTACACGTTCGAATTCTTCCTGTCCGGCTGGTTTTCTCAGACGGTCAATGAACCCTACCAGGCCGTCGCACGGCTTCAGGAACTGGTGGTCAAGAGCGACATCCACCTGCGCCAGAAGACACACGTCAAATCCGTCTCGACCGATTATCCCGGCTATATCCCGTCATTGATCGGCGATACGCTAGCTGATCGCCGTGCCGCACCGCAGTCGAGTGTCGACTGCATCTATGATGCGCAGTCCGGACGGTTCCTGGTGGAACGGATCGGTCCCGCGTCCACCGTGGCCAGGTTCTACGGCAGCACGTCGCCCAGTTCGTTCCCGTGCCAGACCGGCAATTCCTATGATTCCATCGTCTCGCGCGCCTACAAGAAGGTGATGGAGACGGGAACCATGCACTATGATCATGTGCTGGCGGTATTTCCGGCGCCCGCCCAGGACCCGAAGTGGATTGGCTACCAGCGGGTTATCCTGCCGCATGTATTCCCGGATGGTCGCGCGGGTGTAACAGTGGTGAGCGAGCTGTCGGACGTCGACATCAAGCTCGTATAGCCATCAGTCCGGTTTTGAGCCGTTCGTTCACCGCAAACTCGAAATCGCGCCGTTCGGCAAAGAGCAGCCATTCGTTGCTGGGGATGTCGTCCGGGTGCCATTGCCAGCGCAGGAAGCTGCGTTCAGCGTAGGGATACCCGTTCTGAATGCCGGTTCCGCGCACCCCGATGCGGTGGTTCACCAGGGCCCACATGGCATCCGCATTCCATTTCAGCATGGCAAGCAGGTGACCGGCGTAGGTCATCATCTCGTTGATGTCGCCCTTGCCGCGATGTTCGCGCGTCAGCCAAAGCTCACCATGATAGACCAGCCACCCGCGCAACAATTGTGCCCGGCTGCCGGGGGCGGCAGATGGCTCTACCGGCACCATCAGTATGCCCGCTTTCATGTAAACACCGGCCATCCAGCCGGTTGCCCAGTCAGCCAGGTTGGTATCGATGAAATCGAGCCGGTAGGCATTCAGTCCGATGACCTCGCCCGCTTCATCGCTCAGGCTGACCCAGAACGCCTTGGATCGCAGTTCGCCGTAGGCCGGATTGAACATGGGTGAGGCGTCCTTGCCTCGCACCTTCAGTTTGGTCTCGTTGAAGGCCGCCATGTCATTGGAAACGGACATGGTAAAGCCGCGTTCGCGCAAGCTGGTGCGCAACCATCCTATGAGTTCAACGAACTCCAGCGGATTTTCGATCCCTCTGCGCAAAACCTGTTCCCCAATGTTGACGCTACACAACTCGCGGTCTGCATCAAGTCAACTGCAACTTGCATGCCAAGGGACATTCGATGCGATTCGGGCGCAAACCGGCCAAAAGGGGCTTCAGGGACGAATGTGGCGCGGCAATCCGGCACGTCTGGTCCGGTTTGATACACTGACCTTCCACGCCGAATGCAAGGTCAGCGACGCGATCACGATGCTGCCGCCGATGAAGGCGAAGGTGCTGGGCACCTCGGCAAACACCGCCCACATCCACACCGGCGTCAGGACTGTTTCCAGCAGGAAGAACATGGCCACCACGCCAGCCGCCACATAGCGCGGCGCTACCATCAGCATGGCGGTGGCGGCAGGGGCAACCAGAAGGCCGTTCATGGCCAGCCAGCCCCACCCCTCCAAGCTCAGCGTGGCAGGTGCTGCCAGCGGCGCAACCAGTACCGCCGCCAGCAGGTGACCGCTGGCAGCGCTCATCGACTGGTCATTCCTTCGATGCCGGATCAGCGTCAGTGATGCGGCCAGAATGGCCGATACGCTCAAGGCCATCAGGTCTCCGCGCCACGTGCCGACTTTCAGGCCATCTGCCACGATGATGGCGACGCCCAGCAGCGATACGCCGATCGCAATCCATGAATACCGGTGCAGCCGTTCGCCCAGGAATATCCAGCTCAGCAGCCCGGCAAACATCGGATTGAAGGCGAGGATGAACACCACGTTGGCCACCGACGTTAGCCCGATGGACGATACGAACAGGATGTTGGCGGTGCCCGCCATCAGCGCCAGCAGCACGCCGGTCTTGCCGTTGATGAACGGCGTGTCGTTGCCGCGTAGCTTGATGAACAGCAGCCAGTACAGGAACAGCGCTGCAAACAGCATCGTGCCGCGCGCATAGATGATGGTGTAGGTGTCCGCCCCCGACAGCTTCAGCAGCGGCACGTCCAGCGACAGCAGTACCCCGCCGATGAACGCGATTGTTATGCCCTTGGTGCTGTCAGCCTCGCGGCAAACGTCAGCCGGTGTAACTGCCGTCATGCGCCACTATCACCCGGATCGAGGTCATGCAGCAGCCATCCGGTCTGGGTCAGCCGTTCCTGTGGCAGGAAGCGCGCCTTGTAGTCCATCTTGCGCGAGCCGTTGACCCAGTAACCGAGATAGACATAGGGCAGGCCCAGCTTTTCCGCCCGGCGGATGTGGTCGAGCACCATGTAGGTGCCGAGGCTGCGGGCCTGGTGGACGGGGTTGAAGAAGCTGTAGATCATCGACAGCCCGTCATCGAGCACGTCGGTGAGGGCGCAGGCCACCAGGTCGCCCTGGCGCGAGTCGGGACCCGCCAGGCTTGGCTGTGCCGGTTCGCGATACTCGATGATCTGGGTATCCACGAACGTTTCATCGATCATGGCGCTGAAATCCATCATCGACATTTCCGACATACCGCCATCGTGGTGGCGGTCATCGATATAGCGGCGGAACAACGAATACTGCTCGCTGGTGGCTGCTGCCGGCCGGATGGCCGAGGTCACTGCCTTGTTGCGCGCGGCAATCTTGCGGAATGCGCGCGTCCAGCGGAACCTGCTCACCGGCACGCGCACCGACACGCACGCCTGGCACCCGTCGCAGGCGGGCCGGTAGGCGATATTCTGGGACCGGCGGAAGCCGCCTTGCGCCAGCGTGTCGTGCAACTGGCGGGCTTCGGAGTTGATCAGATGCGTGAATACCTTCCGCTCCAGCTTGCCTTGCAGGTAGGGGCAGGGGGCCGGTGCAGTGATGAAGAACTGCGGAAAGTTTCTGCGTTCGATACTCAAGGTCAGGTCAGTCCGTTCATGGATCCCCAACGCCCGCCGCGAAGGCATGCGGCTGACACCGGAATGAATGGCAAAGGGTTGTCGTTTGCAACCTGATTGTCAATCCATTGACACACGTCGTGTCAATCCATTGCGCGTCCCGGGATGCCGGTTTCGCGGTGTGGATTGAAAGCCCCATCCAAACAGAATACCAATGGCCGCGAAGCAACAGGTTCATTTTCTGGAAGGTGGCATAACATGGGCGTACGCACAGCCTGGATTGGTCTTGGAGTGATGGGATATCCGATGGCAGGCTACCTGCTGTCCAGGGGTGGCCATGATGTCGTCGTTTACAACAGGACAACGGCCAAGTCTGACAAGTGGGTTGAGCAGTATGGCGGGTCGCGCGCGCTGACGCCGAAGGAAGCCGCCGACGGCGCCGATTTCGTGTTCGCCTGCGTTGGCAATGACGACGACCTGCGCTCCGTCACGCACCGGTCCGGACGGGGCGCTTCCAGTCGATGGCAAAGGGCAGCGTCTTCACCGACCACACCACGGCCTCGGCCGACGTGGCGCGCGAACTTCACGCCGCCGCCGCTAAGGCGGGCTTCGGCTTTGTCGATGCGCCTGTGTCTGGCGGGCAGGCCGGTGCCGAGAACGGCGTGCTGACGGTGATGTGCGGCGGCGATGAGGCCGACTACGCCAAGGCGGAACCGCTCATCCAGTGCTATTCGCGCAGCTGCCGCTTGCTCGGCACACCCGGCGCCGGTCAGCTTGCCAAGATGTGCAACCAGATCGCCATTGCCGGCCTCGTCCAGGGCCTCGCCGAGGCAATCCACTTCGGCAAGAACGCGGGCCTCGACATGCATGCCGTCATCGACGTGATCTCCAAGGGCGCGGCGGGCTCGTGGCAGATGGAAAACCGCTACAAGACGATGATCGACAACAAGTTCGACTTCGGCTTCGCGGTCGACTGGATGCGCAAGGACCTCGGCATCTGCCTCGATGAAGCCCGCAACAACGGCGCCACCTGCCGGTCGCCGCGCTGGTCGACCAGTTCTACGCGAGGTCCAGTCGATGGGCGGTGGCGCTGGGATACCTCCAGCCTGATCGCGCTGCTCGACAAGCCGAAATCCTGATCCCCCGTACGAGTCCGATCCAGATGCAGAACTTTGCAACGGTGGCAGACGTCATTGCCACGCTCCGGCCCGATGCGCCGGTCATGTGCCTGTGCCCTGAAACGGCACGCGCCAACGCCCGGCACTTCGTGTCAGGCTTTCCCGGCGTGGTGCACTATGCGGTCAAGGCCAACCCGCACCCCGGCGTGATGCACTGGCTGCACGAAGGAGGCGTCGACGGCTTCGATGTTGCCTCCATCGCCGAGATGGAAATGCTGCGGCGCGAGCTGGGCGACGTGCATCTGGCCTACAACCACCCGGTCAAGTCGCGTGCCGACATCGCCCGCGCCTACACTGACTTCGGCGTGCGTGACTTCGTCATCGACCACCCCGCCGAGCTTGAAAAGCTGAAGGCCATCTGCGGCAAGGACATCACCGTGCAGGTGCGCATTGCCCGCGCCAACCCGGACTCCGCCGTCGATCTCAACGCCAAGTTCGGTTGCGACGGGCAGACGGCGGCAAGCCTCATGCGGGCCGCCGCAGACCATGGCTTCGACGTGGCACTCGCCATGCACGTGGGCTGGCAGGCGCGCGAACCGAAGGCCTGGGCAGAGGCCATGGCAATGGGCGCAGGCGCGGCCATCGCTGCCGGCGTGACGCTGAAGTACGCCAACCTCGGCGGCGGTTACCCGTCCGTGCTGATGCCATCCGGGCGTTCGCTGGATGACTTCTTCACCGTGATCCGGACCGCAAAGGCCGAGCATTTGCCTGATACGCCGCTCAACTGCGAGCCTGGCTCGGCGCTGGTGTGGAACATCGCGTCCACCATCGCCCGGGTGGTGTTGCGCAAGGACGATGCGGTATATCTGAACGACGGTGTCTACGGTGCCATGTGCGAGGTGAAGTTCACCAACGTCTCGCAGCCGGCCCTGGCATTCGACCCGGCCGGTAAGCGCAAGACGGCAGCCGCCGTGCCGTTGACGGTGTTCGGCCCGACCTGCGATTCCATCGACCAGTTGCCGGCACCTGTCATGCTGCCTTCCGACATTGCCGAGGACGACTTCATCGCCTTTGGCTGGATGGGGGCGTACTCCAATGCACTGCTCACCGGCTTCAACGGGCTTGGCCAGCTGGACTATGTGACGGTCGATGCGCTGCCGGACTTTCCGCGCGCCTGACCCACTGGCTCCATAATCGTTTTCCAGTGGCACTGACACGGGCAGGCCCGGTACCGCTAGGGTTTTTGCGAATGCGGACCAAATGCGGGAGTTCAAGCCTTTGTCCATTAGCCAGAAAATTGTCGACGGACTGATCGAGCACAAGGTCGGATTCGTCACCACGGTGCCGTGCAAGCAGCTCGCCGGGGTGATCGAGATCATCGACAAGACGCCGCAAATTCACCACGTCCCTTCTAACAAGGAAGACGAGGGCATGGGCCTGTGCGCAGGCGCCTGGATGGGCGGCAAGCGGCCGGCCATCATCATGCAGAACACCGCCATCGGCGTCACCGTCAACACGCTGGCGACACTGATCCAGTTCTACCAGATCCCGCTGCCGATGATCATTTCCTTCCGTGGCGAACTGGGCGAGCGCGTGGCCTGCCAGGTCGAGATGGCCGTGCACACCAAGGCGCTGCTGGAGCAACTCAAGATCCAGACCTACCACTTCCACAAGCCCGAAGACGTGGAGGAGATCGGCACGATCCTGAAGCACACCTTCATGAGCCGGAAGCCCGTCGCCATCCTGACCGATTCAAACTTCTGGGGAGGCTACTGAGATGATCCGCAGCGAAGTCCTGAAGACCCTCATTCCGCTGATCTCCGACCAGCTCGTGGTGTGCAACATCGGCCTGCCAAGCCAGGAACTGCACATGATGGATGACCAGCCGTCCAACTTCTACATGCTCGGCACCATGGGCCTGGCGTCGTCGATCGGGCTCGGACTGGCCCTGTCGCAGAAGCAGAAGGTCATCGCCATCGACGGCGACGGCTCGGTGCTGACCAACCTCGGCACGCTGCCGACCATTGCCAACAACCCGGCGTCCAACTTCATCCTGCTGATCATCGACAACGGCTCGTACGGATCGACAGGTGACCAGCCGACCTATGCCGGCCTCAAGACGTCGCTCGCCAAGGTGGCCGAGGCCTGTGGCTGCGAAAACGTCATCGAGTGCCAGGCCGAGGACACGGCGAAAGTGATGGAACAGGCGCTGAAGGGCGACCAGATGACCATCATCGTGTGCAAGTGCGTGTCCGGCAACATTCCGGTGCCGGTGATCGAACTCGACGCCCCGGTCATCCGCCACCGCTTCATGGAAGAAGTGAAGCGCCGCAACGCCTGAGCGCGGTACCGTCTCCGCGTTACAACAAAGCCCGGCGCAGGGGGTCCTGTGCCGGGCTGATTGTTTTCAGTGCCGGTGGCGATCAGTTGATCGACACGATCTCGAAATCGAAATTCAGGTCCTGGCCCGCCAGCGGGTGGTTGGCGTCCAGCATCACGTGCTGGTCGGTCACGTCCGTAACGGTGACCGGGATGGCCTGTCCGTCGGGCGACTGCATCTGCAATCGCGTGCCGGGCTGAACCTCGATCTCCGGCGGAAACTGTGCGCGCGGAATGGCTTGCTGCATTTGCGGGTTCACGTCGCCATAGGCCTCGGATGCCGGAATGTGGACGGTCTTCTTCTCGCCAACGGCCATACCGGGCAGGGCCTTGTCGAGACCGGGAATGATCTGGCCTGCGCCAACCTCGAACTGCAGCGGATCGCGGCCTTCAGATGAATCAAACTGCGTCCCATCGTTGAGCGTGCCGGTGTAGTGAATGCGAACGGTGTCACCCGCCTTTACCTGGGTCATGGATTTTGAGTCTTTCGCGACTGGAATGAATTTGTGAGGCCACCGCGCAAGGCAGGCGGGTTCTCGTGGGCGGCGCAACATGCGCGCGGCCCGGCGACGCCTTCAGCCTAGTGGGTTGTGCCTTGCAGGTAAACCCTTGCGGGCAGGTGATGCCCGGTCAGCCGTTCAGCTTGCGCGCCACGTCGCGGGCAAAGTACGTCAGCACGCCGTCCGCACCGGCCCGCTTGAACGAGTGCAGCGCCTCGATGACGACGCGCTCGCCGTCCAGCCAGCCGCGTTCGATGGCTGCCATCAGCATCGCGTACTCGCCTGACACCTGGTAGGCGAAGGTGGGTATGCCGAAGCTGTCCTTGAGCCGCGTGATCACGTCGAGGTAGGGCATGCCGGGCTTGACCATGATCATGTCGGCGCCTTCGGCGATGTCCAGTTCGGCCTCGCGCAGGCATTCGTCGCAATTGGCGAAATCCATCTGGTAGGTTTTCTTGTCGCCGCGCAGCGTGCCGGACGAGCCCACTGCATCGCGGAACGGGCCATAGAACGCCGAGGCATACTTGGCCGTGTAGGCCATGATCATCACGTCCTGGTAGCCGGACTGCTCAAGCGCCGAGCGGATTGCGGCAACGCGGCCGTCCATCATGTCCGACGGGCCGATCACGTCGCAGCCCGCTTCCGCCTGAACCAGTGACTGCCCGACGAGAATCTCGACGGTCTCGTCGTTGAGAATGCGCCCCCCCTCCAGCAGCCCGTCATGGCCGTGGTCGGTGTAGGGGTCCAGCGCCACGTCGGTCATGATGCCGATGTCGGGCACGGCGTCCTTGATGGCGCGCACGGCGGTGCACACGAGGTTGTCGCGGTTGAGCGCCTCGCGCCCGTCGGCAGTGCGCTTGCCGGCTGGCGTATTGGGGAACACGGCGATCAGCGGAATGCCAAGCGAACAGGCTTCCTTGGCGGCCTTGACGGCGCGGTCGATGGTCAGCCGCTCGACACCCGGCATGGACGCAACGGGATCAGCCTGGTCGCTGCCCGGCATCACAAAGATCGGCCAGATCAGGTCCGACGGGGTCAGCACGGTCTGGCGTACCAGCCGCCGCGACCAGTCTGCCTGGCGTGTGCGGCGCAGCCGGGTGCCGGGATATCCGGTTCCGGTTTGCACGTCACCGGCGTCAAGCCGTGTCTTGTCTATCGCAGCCTTCGCCTTGGGACCTGTCATGTCTTGCCGTGCCAGAATAAGTTGGTGTGTTGCCTTCCCGATGGGTCGGACTATGCAACATTCCTGTCATGTGGACCAGCCTTGTTGACCAGTGCGGGCATTAGACCCTATCACCATTTCAGCATCCGGGTTCCTTTCGACACGACAGCATGAGGCATCGACAGATGGACTTTGAGCCGACCGAAGAACAGAACGCCATCCGCGAACTGGCCGCCTCGTTTGCCACCAGCGAAATTGCACCCCATGCCGCCAAATGGGACGAGGAACACATCTTTCCGCGCGACGTGATCGTCCGGACGGCCGAGCTGGGTTTCGGCGGGCTTTATGTGCGCGACGACGTGGGCGGGTCGAACCTGTCACGGCTTGATGCGGCGATCATTTTCGAGGAACTGTCCAAGGCCTGCCCGTCCACCGCCGCGTTCATATCCATCCACAACATGGCCGGGTGGATGGTCGACCGCTATGGCTCGCAAGACCAGCGCCAGCGTTTCCTGCCAGACATGACGGCGATGAAGAAGATCTCGTCCTATTGCCTGACCGAGCCGAACTCAGGCTCTGATGCCGCCGCCTTGCGCACCAGGGCGGTACGCGATGGCGATCATTACGTGCTCAACGGGTCCAAGGCGTTCATCTCCGGAGCGGGGGCAAACGACCTCTACCTCACCATGGTCCGCACCGGTGACGACAGCCCCAACGGCATCTCGTGCATCATGATCGAGAAGGACACGCCGGGCTTAAGCTTCGGTGCCAACGAGCGCAAGCTCGGCTGGCATTCGCAGCCCACCGCGCAGGTGAACTTCGATGATTGCCGGGTGCCGGTTGCCAACCTCATCGGCGGCGAGGGCAACGGGTTCCGCATCGCCATGTCCGGCCTCGATGGTGGCCGGTTGAACATCGCCGCATGCTCCATCGGCGGGGCGCAAGCCTGCATCGACCACGCCATCGACTACATGAAAACGCGCAAGGCCTTCGGCAAGGCGATCTCGGAGTTCCAGGCGCTGCAGTTCAAGCTGGCCGACATGGCCACCGAACTCGAAGCTGCCCGAATCCTGCTGTACTCCGCCGCCCAGAAGGTCAACGACAAGCATCCGCTCGCCACCCGTCATGCTGCCATGGCAAAGCGGTTTGCCACGGATACGGGGTTCAGTGTGGTCAATGATGCGCTGCAGATGTTTGGCGGGTACGGCTACCTGCAGGATTACCCCATTGAGCGGTACCTGCGTGACCTGCGCGTGCACCAGATCCTCGAAGGCACCAACGAGATCATGCGCCTTATCATCTCGCGTGACATGCTGCGGCAGTAACGTTCCATGACCATGAATGACGATATCATCTTCAGCGTTGAAGGCAGGGCAGGGTGCGTGCAGCTCAACCGTCCCCGTGCACTCAATGCAATCACGCTGGACATGTTCCGCGCGCTGCATCGCCAGCTCGACGCATGGGCAACCGATGACCGCGTCGAGCGCATCATCATCGAAGGCGCGGGCGATCGTGCGTTCTGCGCCGGCGGGGACATTCGCGCCCTGTACGACTGGGGCCTGGCGATGGATGGCCGCTTCCTCGACCTGTTCCGCGAGGAATACGTGCTCAACACCTTCATCAAGCACTATCCCAAGCCCTATATCGCGCTGATCGACGGCATCTACATGGGCGGCGGCGTTGGCGTGTCGGTGCATGGCAGCCATCGCATCGTCACCGAGCGGTCGACCTTCGCCATGCCGGAAACCGGCATCGGCCTGTTCCCGGATGTGGGCAGCACCTATTTCCTGCCGCGCTGCCCCGGCGAGACCGGGATGTACATCGGCCTGACCGGTGCGCGCCTCAAGGCGGGCGACGCGCTCTATGCCGGCATCGCCACCCACTTCGTGTCAAGCGACGTGCTGGCAGCCCTGCGCGATGCACTGACCACCGCCGACGACATCGATGATACCCTTGCCCTGTTTGCCTCGCGGCGCGAAGCCGAAACCCTGTCGATGCATCGCGGTGCCATCGACCGGCATTTCCTGCAAGCCTCGGCAAGAGGCGTGCTCGACAGCCTTCGCGCCGATCCATCCGAGTGGGCGCAGCAGCAGGCCGCCATTATCGAAACCAAATCGCCCACCAGCCTGGTGATCTGTCACCGGCAATTGCGTGACGGGCTGACGCTCGACTTCCGCAGTTGCATGAAGCTGGAGTACCGCGTCGTCAATCGCATCTTCACCGGGCATGACTTTTTCGAGGGCACCCGCGCCGTGGTGATCGACAAGGACAACGCGCCGAAGTGGCAGCCGGCCACTTTGCAGCAGCTTCGCCCGGCTGATGTGGATGTGTACTTCGAGCCGCTGGCCGACGAGCTGCCGGTGTGAATTGATAAAGTTCGAAGTAATTCATTAACCCTGCTTTCACGTTATCCCGAACCTTGAATTGCCGTTAACCACCCGCGCCTAACCTTGCAGCCATGTGAGTTTGTACCCCTTGTGTTGCGTAGGAGCCTGGTTGCAATGCGTACGTCGTCCCGCGTCCTGATTTCACTTTGCCTGGCGGCCCTGCCGATGGGCGGCATGGTGGCAAAGCCAGCGTTTGCCGAGGAAATCCTCGGCCCCTCCGATGCAGCCGCACACCTTGCGCGGGCTTCAGCCGCTGCGGAAAAGTGCGGGCACCTGACCGTTGAACTGCGCGATGAGCTGTCCAGCTACACCAACATGGCGGAAGTCGTCGTGGCTGCCGAAATTGGCGCTGAAGAAGTGCTGAGCGTGATGAAGCAGGGCCGGGACGGGGGCATGGCCATGACCTGTGGCGATGAAACCGAAGACCTTGCCCTGTCTGCCATCGAGGCCGCCCGCGCCGCCATGCAGCAGGCCGATGCCAACACGCCTGAGATCAGGTCCACGCTGGCAGAGCAGCCCGCCATTCAGGTCAGCGAGGAAGCTGCCCGCGTCGTGCAGGTGTCACTGCCCGCCGCCGGGGAAATCGAACCAAAGCCCGCCGAGGCTTCGCGGCAGCAGAGGGACGCCGGATCGTCCGCCGCGCTGGCGCGCTACACGCAGGCAACCGCGGCCTACTATGTCGAGCGGCGTTGTCAGCACCTCGCCCATGCGCAGGCCATGCGCTTCTGGCAGCAGGTGGTTGCCAGTCACAATTCCTTGCTGTCAAACCATGACCGCGCCGCGGTGAAGCGGGCGAAGGCCCAAGCCATGGCTGCGGCCGATGCAGCTGGCAGGTGTGGCAGCCGCACGGCCGGGCTGGTGCGGGCAGGACTGTCGGTCGCTGGCCGGAACTGAGCAGAATTCGCGGATAGGCCCTTCCCTTTGCAGGGGAGGCTGGGGCGGGGATCAGGTGCCAGGGGGATGGGACCGGATCTTCGCCCCGCCCATTTTACGGCTCAGGCCAGCGCGCTCAGCACCTGCGCAAACAGGTTGTCTGCGTAATCATCGTCCAGCCAGCGCACCACCACGACAATCTGCTGCTCCGGTTGCACGAAGGTGTAGTTGCCACCTGCACCCAGCGCGAAGTAGCTGCTTTCCGGCACCGATGGAAAGATCCGGCGCGCGTCGTTGAGCCAGACCAGATAGCCGTAGAACGGTGCAATCGGGCAGGGGCTGCGCATGGCGTCAACCCAGCCCGGGGGCAGAACCTGCCTGCCACCGAACACGCCGCCGTCTAGCAGCAGTTGGCCGATCCGCGCCTGGTCACTGGCGCTGATCGAAACACCGCCACCCCAGTGCGTGCCACCGGGCACCGACTGCATGCGCTTGCCGTCAATCTCGACCCACGCGTGGTCATAGCCGCGCCACGCCCAGTTGCCGGACAGGCCGCACGGGCGCGCGATGAAGTCGGCGAACACCTCCGGCAGCGGCCGCCGGAACAGGTGCAGCAATGCCAGCGACAGCTGGTTGATGCGCACATCATTGTATTCCCAATACGTGCCGGGCGCGTTGAGCGGCCGCCTGTCACCCTTGGTGCCGCCTGTTGGTGGGGCGAAGTCGAGGTGGCGGTAATGGTCGACCTGGTCGGGTATGCCGAAGCACTCTCCGGTCCATTCGCTGGTCTGCTGCAACAGGTGGTGCCAGGTCACGCGGCAATTGTGCTCGTCATCGAACCCGATGCCGGACACTCGTGCGCAAACCGGCTCATGCACGTCCGGCAGCAGGCCTTGCGCATGCGCAACGCCGGCTATCAGGGCGAGGTAGGTCTTGGCGATCGAGAAGGTCAAATCAGCCCGGTCCGGTTCTCCGAAGCTGGCAAGTGTCTCACCGCGCTGCATGATGACGCCGGACACCCCGCCACGTTCGTGCACCGGGCCGAACAGCCGGTTCCACGGCTCGGGGTCCGTCTGGTGAACGCCCCAAGGCTCCCCGTCCGGTGAGCGGGTCCAGCCGACCTCGTGCGACAGGGCAAACGAAATGGCGTCTTCGAGCTTCGTGGTGTGCATCTTGGGGCTGCCTCTTGCGTCAGGTGGCCAAGCCTTGCCATCTTGCCGGGAACGGCGCAAGCAAACTGAAAACCGGGAGATTTGGGAAATGGCAAGGATCGGCTTTATCGGACTGGGCAACATGGGCGGACCGATGGCGGCCAACCTGGTGAAGGCCGGCCATGACGTGCACGGCTATGACCTGTCTCGCGACAGCCTGACCAGGTTCAGCGAGGCTGGCGGCACGCCGGCGGAATCCGTGGCGCAGGCTGCCGCCGATGCCGATGTCGTTGTGACCATGCTGCCGGCCGGCAAGCACGTTCACTCCGTGTACCTGGACGACGGCGGGCTGATCGCCACCTGCAAGCCCGGCACCTTGTTCATGGATTGCTCCACCATCGACGTTGGCACTGCCCGGGCAGTGATTTCGGCAGCCGAAGCTGCCGGGCAGATGATGCTCGATGCGCCGGTGTCGGGCGGCATCACCGGTGCTGCGGCCGGTACGCTGACATTCATGTGTGGCGGCTCGGCTGAAGCCTTCGCTGCCGCCCGGCCATACCTGGAGAAGATGGGCAAGAACATTTTCCATGCAGGCGGCGCCGGCAACGGTCAGGCCGCGAAGGTGTGTAACAACATGCTGCTGGGTATCTCGATGATCGGCACCGCCGAGGCCTTCAACCTGGCCGAAGCCCTCGGCCTCGATGCGCAGACTTTCTTCGACATTTCGTCCACAGCGTCTGGCCAGTGCTGGTCGATGACCACCTATTGCCCGGCACCCGGGCCAGTGCCCACGTCACCCGCCAACAACGGCTACAAGCCCGGCTTTGCCGCAGCCATGATGATCAAGGACCTGTCGCTTGCCGCCGATGCTGCAAGCAGCACGCAGGCCAGCACACCAATGGGAAAACGCGCACTTGAGGTTTACCAGCAGTTTATCGACGCAGGTGGCGCGAAGACCGATTTTTCGGGAATCATCCGTTACCTGAAGGATGCAAAATAGCGGAAAACTGCAGCAAATCGCAGCTGACAAGAGTTTGCTAACTCTGCGCGCATCTCAGTCAAATTGGACGCAAATTAGGTTCGAGTTTACCTATCTCGTTCGGATGATCTTAAACGCCCGGCCCTAGAGTCAACGTCAAGGCAGGGGCAAAAAACAAAACACCTGCCAAGAACATAAAGATCTAACAGATGAAAATTCGGGCAGGTATCAAACATGAACAAGATGACCGCAGTTGCGGTTCGCGGTAACGCGGATCAGGGTAACCCAGAAATCAAGCATCGCTACCTCGAGGCACTGACGCTGATCGAGCGTCTGCATCGCCGCCTCCTTGACGTGATCAAGGATGAGTTCGAGCGCAATGGCGAGCAGGAGATCAACTCCGTGCAGGCACTGTTGCTGTTCAACATCGGTGACAGCGAACTGACCGCCGGCGAACTGAAGACGCGTGGCTACTACCAGGGCTCCAACGTGTCCTACAACCTCAAGAAGCTGGTTGACCAGGGCTATGTCAGCCACGAGCGCTCCAATGCCGACAAGCGCTCGGTGCGCATCTCGCTGACCGACAAGGGTCACGTGATCCGCGAACAGGTTGACGCGCTGTACAATCGCCAGCTGCTGTCGCTGCAGGAAGTTGCCGGCATCGACGTGCCCGAGTTCGACCGCCTCAACAAGGCACTGAGTCGCCTCGAGCGCTTCTGGACCGACCAGATTCTCTACCGTCTCTGATCAGTCCGGACGGAACCCCGCCAATCGAGGGTCACAATCAGGTTACAAGCCCGTGGAAAACCGAGAGTTTTCCGCGGGTTTTGTCGTTTTGGGGCCGCTGTGTGCCGTCAGGTGGCCGCAATGCGGCCTGATTTCTGGGGCATCTACTTTCAACGTTAAGGGCGATGCTGTATATCGCTATGCATTGATGCTTCGGCCTGCAGGGGTAAATTGATGATTTCTCGGTCTTTTCGGCTTTCGGTCGCTGCGGCGGCGGGATTGATGCTCGTCAGTGGCGCGGGCCAGGTCCATGCTGAATCCGCTGATCGCGAATGGCAGGCTGGCCGGAAGGTGATCGGCAACAGCAGCTTCAACTTCAACACCGGCGGTGCCGTTGCCGCGCCGGTTCCCGAACCGTCCATCGTTTCCGCCACCGAAGAACGCGCTGCCACGTCACCGGTCAACCTGTTTGGCACCACCGGTGAAGCACCTGATGCAGCATTGTCGGCCCGTACCAAGGTTTACGGCATGGGCCGCACTGTCGCGCCTGTCCTTAATCCACGCAGCGAGGCAGCGCTTCAGTCGGCCATGTCTGACTACGAAGCGATCGCCCGGCAGGGTGGCTGGGGCAAGGTCACCGTCTCCAAGCCGGTCCGCACCGGTGCGAAGGGCGCTGCTGTCGAGTCCATTCGCCGCCGCCTGTCGATCGAGGGCTACCTGCCTGCCAGCGCTGCTGCCGGCAATGTGTACGACAAGCAGGTGGTTGATGCCGTAGCCGCGTTTCAGGAGAACTACGGTTTGCCCGTAACCGGCCGTGTCGATGCTGCCACGGCGCAGGCCATGTCGGTGCCGGTTGAAGCGCGCATTGCAACCATGCGCGCCAACCTGATCCGCATTCCGGAATACACCAAGGACCTGCAAAGCCGGTTCATCACCGTGAACATTCCTGCCGCCAAGCTTGAAGCCGTCAGCAACGGCCGGGTTACCGCCAGCCATGCCGTCATCGTCGGCAAGCCCGAGCGGCCTTCGCCCATCGTTTCCAGTGAAGTCAGCGAAATCAACTTCAATCCGTACTGGCACGCGCCGAAGTCCATCGTCGCCAAGGATATCGTTCCGGAAGTGCGCAAGGCCGGCATCGGGAAGCTCAAGGAGCTGCAGATCATCGTTCTGGATGGCGACTACCAGGGCCCCGTGGTCGATCCGCGCACCATTGACTGGAAGGCAGATCCCGAAGTGATCGCCGAGCGGTATCACTTCCGCCAGGAGCCGGGCGGCATCAACGCCATGGCGTCGGTCAAGATCAACTTCAAGAACAAGTTCGCCGTGTACATGCACGACACGCCGTCGAAGCAGCTGTTCGACGCCAGTGCGCGTTATTTCAGCTCGGGCTGCGTGCGCGTTGAAGACGTCCACCAGCTGGTAACGTGGATGCTGCAGGACCAGGATGGCTGGAACCTTCGCCAGGTGCAGAGCATCGCCAAGTCGGAAGAACGGCTCGACGTATCCTTGCAGGACAAGGTTGGCGTGCACTGGGTGTACCTGACCGCCTGGGCTGGCCCGGACGGCATGGTGCGATTCCGCGACGACATCTACAGCCTCGATGGCACCGGCTTCGTGACCGGCCAGCCCGAGGGCGTTCCGGAAAAATCCGCAGGCTGACTGCTTGTGCAGTGAACGTGCAGGCACACCGCTCATGCGGTGGCCAGCGACGCAATGCCGCTTTGTCACCGTTCCACATTGCGGTAAGTCATCCTGATATGCGACAGGCTCGCGTAGTACTTTGGTAGCAGGTGGCGGTGCTGACCTGTCCCGCCGGACACACGAAAACTTCAGGGAGAATTCAATGAGCGCACACGCCAAGGCTTCACATTCGGGTATTTTCCCGGACTTTTTCACCCAGTCTCTCGCAAAGTCGGACCCCGATCTGGCCAGCGCGATCGCCAAGGAACATGGCCGCCAGTCGCACGAGATCGAGTTGATCGCATCTGAGAACATCGTTTCGCAGGCTGTGCTTGAAGCTCAGGGCTCGGTGCTGACCAACAAGTATGCCGAAGGCTATCCGGGCCGTCGCTACTATGGCGGTTGCCAGTACGTCGATATTGCCGAAGAGCTGGCCATCGAGCGCGCCTGCAAGCTGTTCAACTGCGCATACGCCAACGTGCAGCCTCATTCCGGCGCCCAGGCCAACCAGGCCGTGTTCTTCGCGCTGTTGCAGCCCGGCGACACCTATATGGGTCTTGACCTCGCCTGTGGCGGCCACCTGACGCACGGTTCGCCGGTCAACCAGTCGGGCAAATGGTTCAACCCGGTCAACTACAAGGTCGACAAGGTCACCCACCGCATCGACTTCGACGAGGTCGAGCGCCTGGCTCTTGAGAACAAGCCGAAGCTGATCATTGCCGGCGGGTCTGCCTATCCGCGCATCATCGACTTCAAGCGCTTCCGCGAGATCGCCGACAAGGTTGGCGCATGGTTCATGGTCGACATGGCCCACTTCGCCGGCCTCGTTGCGGGCGGCGTGCACCCGAACCCGCTCGAATACGCCCACGTCGCAACCACCACTACCCACAAGACGCTGCGTGGCCCGCGCGGTGGCATGATCCTGTCCAACGATCCGGACCTCGGCAAGAAGTTCAACTCCGCCGTGTTCCCGGGCTTGCAGGGCGGGCCGCTGATGCACGTGATCGCAGCCAAGGCTGCAGCGTTCGGCGAAGCACTGACACCGGATTTCAAGGCCTACGCCCAGGCTGTCATCGACAACGCCAAGGCGCTGGCCGGGGCCATGAAGGACGGCGGTCTCGACCTGGTATCCGACGGCACCGACACCCACGTCATGCTGGTTGACCTGCGTCCCAAGAAGCTGACCGGCAAGGATGCCGAGCAGGCACTGGGCCGCGCCAACATCACCTGCAACAAGAACGGCATTCCGTTCGACCCTGAAAAGCCGATGATCACCTCGGGCATCCGTCTCGGATCTCCGGCGTGCACCACACGCGGGTTTGGCGTGGCCGAGTTCACCGAGGTCGGCAAGCTGATCATCGAGGTGCTCGACGGTCTTGCAGCCAACGGGCCGGACGGCAACGCGGCGGTGGAAGCCGCCGTGAAGGACAAGGTTGTTGCATTGACCAGCCGTTTTCCGATTTATTCCTGAGTCACGCGACTCAAACCGGAAAACATGAAAGGGGCTGACTGCTCATGCGGTGTCCCTATTGCAGCAACAACGAAACACAAGTGAAGGATTCGCGGCCCTCCGAAGACGGGGCCGCAATCCGCCGCCGCCGCTACTGCCCGGATTGTGGCGGGCGTTTCACCACCTTCGAGCGCGTGCAACTGCGCGAACTCGTGGTGGTCAAGAAGTCCGGCAAACGGGTCCCGTTCGACAGGGACAAGCTGGCGAGGTCTGTCGCCATTGCCGTGCGCAAGCGCCCGGTGGAGCCTGAACGCATCGAGCGGATGCTGTCCGGCATCGTGCGTCAGCTTGAAAGCCTTGGCGAAACCGAAATCTCCGCAGACCAGATCGGCGAACACGTGATGGAGGGCCTGCGTGTCCTCGACGACGTGGCCTATGTGCGGTTCGCCTCGGTCTATCGCAACTTCCGCGAAGCCAAGGATTTCGAGAACCTGCTGGGTGAGCTTTCCAGCGACGAGGATGATGCCTCTTCGAGGTCTGCTCCGGCCGGCAAGGACAGCTGATCGACCATGCAAGACGCTGACTACATGCGCCGGGCCATTGCAGCGGGCCGGCGGACCCGTGGTGCAACCGGTGCCAACCCGGCTGTCGGCTGCGTCATCGTCAATGCTGGCCGCATCGTCGCCGTGGCATCGACGGCACCGGGCGGGCGGCCGCATGCCGAAACTGTCGCGCTGGAGATGGCCGGTGAGGCCGCGCGCGGTGCCACCGCCTACGTCACGCTGGAACCGTGCAGTCACCACGGCCGCACACCGCCATGTGCCGATGCACTGGTGGCAGCAGGCATCAGCCGGGTCGTGACCGGCGTTGAAGACCCGGATGAACGGGTGTCGGGGGCGGGTCACGAGCGGCTCCGGCTGGCCGGGGTGGACGTGGTCACCGGCGTGCTGGAGCACGAGGCGCGCCACGACCTGCGCGGCTACCTCATGCGGCGGATGAACAACCGGGCCTATGTGACTCTCAAGCTGGCCGTTTCTGCCGATGGCAAGATTGCCGCGAACGCTGGCCAGCCAACCGCCATCACCGGGCCGGAGGCGCGCGCGCGTGTTCACCTGATGCGTGCCCGTGCCGATGCCATCCTGGTGGGGGTGAGCACCGTCCTGGCCGATGACCCTGCCTTGACATGCCGCTTGCCCGGCATGGGCAACCGGTCACCAGTACGGGTTGTCTCGGACAGCACGCTGAAGATCCCTCTCGATTGCGCGCTGCTGAAGACGGCGCATGACACGCCGGTCTGGATCATGACCACCAACCGGGCCGATGCTGCGCGCCGCCAGCAGGTAGAGGCCAAAGGTGTCCGGGTAATCGAGTGTGCGGCCACGCCCGATGGCAAGGTTTCCCTCATTGACATGCTGACCCGGCTGGCAGGCGAGGGCATATCGCATGTGCTGGCCGAAGGCGGTGCCCACATGGCCCGCGCCCTCATAGAGGATGACCTCGTGGACGAGGTCTGCCTGTTTTCGTCCCCGGACAAGATTGGGGCGGGCGGGCTGGACGCAATGGCTGGATTGCCGCTCGATGTGGTGCGTGCATCCGCGCGCTACCGTGCCAGCGCAGAAAACGAGAAGCTCGGTCGGGATTGGCTGGCGCGATACGTTCGTGTGCGCTAAACACGCGGCCCATGTTCACCGGCATCATCACAGACATCGGCACCGTTGAAGCCATTGAGACAGGTGCAGGCGATACCCGCTTCACCATTGCCTGCAGCTATGATGCAGCAGGCATTGCGCTGGGCGCGTCGATTGCCTGCTCCGGGTGCTGCCTGACGGTGACCTCCGTCGAGCCTCTGGCCGATGGCGGCAGCCGGTTCAGCGTCGATGTATCAACCGAAAGCCTGTCGAAAACCACGCTGGGCAACTGGCGCGAGGGCACCGGCATCAACCTGGAGCGAGCCCTTAAGGCCGGCGACGAGCTGGGAGGTCACATCGTGTCGGGCCACGTGGATGGAGTGGCTGACGTCGTGACATTGCGCGATGAGGGTGGCAGCCGCCGGTTCACCTTCCGCGCGCCGGATGCACTGGCCCGGTTCATCGCGTCCAAGGGGTCTGTGTGCCTCGATGGTACGTCGCTCACGGTCAATGAGGTTTCAGGTGCCGAATTTGGCGTCAACCTGATACCCCATACGCTTGAGGTGACCACCTGGGGCGGGGTCAGAGAGGGCGACAGGGTCAATCTCGAAATAGACATGCTGGCGCGCTATGTGGCGCGGCTCAACGAAAGTTTGCAACCATGATCAAGATCCCCGGCATCCGGCAGTCCGGCGGCAACCAGTCCGATGAAGGCTTTCGCATACTCATCATCGAGGCGCGCTACTATGAGCACATCGCCGATGAATTGCTGAAGGGTGCCCGCGCCGCACTCGAGAAGGCGGGGTGCGAGATCGAAGTGGTGACTGTGCCGGGTGCGCTGGAGATTCCGCCGGTGATCGGCTACTGCCTCGAGTTCGGCGATTTCGATGGCTTCGTCGCGCTGGGCTGTGTGATCCGCGGTGAAACCACCCACTACGAAATCGTGTCTGGTGAAAGTGCGCGGGGCCTGATGCAACTCAATTGCGAAGGTGCCTGCATTGGCAACGGCATCCTGACCGTCGAGAATGAAGCGCAGGCGCTGGCGCGGGCACGCGTCTCGGATATGAACAAGGGGGCAGGGGCTGCCGAAGCCTGCCTCGCGCTGGTGCGGTTGCGCGCGACCTTTGAGCAGGAAGCCCAGAATGGTTGACGCCAAGCCGAAATCCGACAACCGCAAGTCGACGAAACGACCATCCGTGGCGCGGTCTGCCGCCCGGCTGGGCGCGGTGCAGGCGCTGTACCAGATGGATATCGGCGGCAGCGACCTGGCGGACGTGCTGGCGCAATACGGTGCCGGCCGTCTGGGCGACGAGTTCGAGGATGGCCAGTGCGGCGAGGCCGACTTCGGCTTCCTGAAGTCCATTGTCGAAGGTGTTGTCACCGACCAGGGACTGATCGACCGCAAGGTGAATGACTGCCTTGGCGCCGGCTGGACGCTGGCGCGGCTGGATGCCACCGCTCGCGCCATCCTGCGGGCAGGTGGCTTCGAGCTGATGTTCCGCGACGATGTACCGGCAAAGGTGACCATCACCGAGTACGTGGAAGTGGCAAAGGCGTTCTACGACGGCAGCGAGCCGAAGTTCGTCAACGCCGCGCTGGACAAGCTGGCGCGTGAACGCCGCGCGGACGAATTCAAGGGTTCGTAACGCTAACCGACGATATATTGCTTCAATGATTCCGCCTCGACGCGGATCTCGTCGATCTTCGCCTTGACGATGTCGCCGATTGACACCAGCCCGGCCAGTTTGCCGTCCCTGATGACCGGCAAGTGGCGCACGCGCCGTCCCGTCATCATTTCCATGCAGGCATCGACGCTGTCTTCGGGGGTGCACGTCAGCACGTCACGGGTCATGATCTCGCTGACACGCACTGACAGGAACTTCGGCCCGAAATCAGTCAGCTTGTGAACGATGTCGCGTTCGGACACGATGCCGTCAATGTCCTTGCCGGACTGGCTGACGACAATTGCGCCGAATTTTCTTTCCTTCAGCAGGGCCGCCAGTTCCTTGACGGTGGCCGATGGGGAAATGGTGACGACGTCAGCGCCCTTGGCATTGAGAATGGCTTGGACCTGCATGGATTTGTTCCTCCTCGTCTGGGTCTTGCTGCTGCTACGCAGTGCCGTTGAATCACAGTGTGCGCGCGAATGGTGGCAGCGACAAGTGGTCCGGACAAGGCGAGGGCGCTGGTGCCTTGCGAATATCCGGGATTTCGCACAGTGTGCCGCGCCATGAGCACTATCGTCGACACATCCCCTGCCGGAATTGATGACTCAATTGCAAGGCGCAATGCCATCGTGCTTGCGGCTGCGCAGGCTTTCTATGGAATGTCGGCCGTCAACATCATCATCACGGCTGGCCTTGTCGGCACCCAGATCGCGCCATCTCTCAGCCTGGCCACCTTGCCCATCTCGACGTTCGTCATCGGCACGGCATTGTCCACTGTACCGGCGTCGATGCTCATGCGCCGGATAGGACGCCGGCCCGGCTTTCTGCTGGGAGCGTTTTTGGGCCTGATCGGTGCGATGGTGTGCGTCTGGGCGGTGTTTGCCCAGCACTTCTGGATGTTTGCCTTTGGCACCTTTGTGCAAGGCGGATACCAGGCATTTTCCGGCTACTACCGCTTTGCCGCCGCCGACACTGCATCAACGGCTTTCAAACCCAAGGCCATATCCTGGGTGATGATTGGTGGCATTGCCGCGGCACTGCTGGGGCCGATGCTGGTCATCGTCAGCCGGGACTATTTCTCGCCGGTGATGTTTGCCGGCAACTTTGCTGCCGTCGGCTTGCTGTCGGTCGTTGCCATGGGTGTGCTGTCATTGTTGCGCATTCCGCATGTACACGAGAACCTGTCGTTGAGTGATGCGCGGCCCCTGGGCGAGATACTGCGCCAGCCCAAGCTGCTTGTTGCCATTCTGTGCGGCATGATGGCCTACGGGATGATGAACCTGGTGATGACCGCCACGCCCATTGCCATGGTGGCGTGCGGCTTCACCGTTGATGACAGCGCCTGGGTGATCCAGTGGCATGCGCTGGCAATGTACGTGCCGAGCTTTTTCACCGGTTCGCTGATCGCGCGCTATGGCGTGGAGAAGATACTGGCAACCGGCATGGGCCTGCTGGCGCTGGCCGGTGTCGCCGGGCTTTCGGGCATAGACTATGCCAATTTCGCCATCGGGCTCATCCTGCTGGGCATCGGCTGGAACTTCGGTTTCATCGGCGGCACGGCCATGGTGACCGAATGCTACCGGCCGAGCGAGAAGAGCAAGGTGCAGGCAGTCAACGACCTGTGCGTGTTTGCCACCGTGGCAACCGCTTCGCTCACGTCCGGCAAGCTGCTGGCGGTGGTCGGATGGAACGCTGTCAACATGGCAGTTTTTCCCATGGTGGCGCTGTGCCTGGGGGCACTGGCGTGGCTGATGTTGTCGGCCCGGTCGAGGACGGCTGCCTGACCCGCAAGTGTGGCTGCCACCGATGTGGCAACCATGTGTTCAACACACGGCCAAATCTGTTGCCTTGTAGTGGCAGTTTCAATATGTTCCGCCGCGGTCGATCCGGGCGAAGGGCAATCGAGGGGATTCTCTTCAACAAAAGAGCAGGAGGCTGGACACGCACTGTCGCGGTGTCCGGATCATTGTACCTGCCGGCCGGAACGTAGCGAAAAAACACAGCAAGGATCCTAAACCATGAGTTCAACACTCTGGCTAATCATCGGCTGCGGTGTCCTGTCCATCGTCTATGCTGCCTGGGCTACCAAGTCCGTCATGGCTGCAGACGCTGGCAACGCCCGCATGCAGGAAATCGCCGGTGCCATCCGTGAAGGCGCCACTGCCTATCTCACCCGCCAGTACACCACCATCGCCATCGTTGGTGCGGTGGTATTCGTCGCAGCCTGGCTGCTTCTGTCCGGCCCTGCGGCCATCGGCTTCCTGATCGGTGCCGTCCTGTCCGGCGCTGCCGGCTTCATCGGCATGCACGTCTCGGTCCGGGCCAACGTCCGCACCGCACAGGCAGCCTCCAAGAGCCTGGCAGCCGGCCTGGACATCGCCTTCAAGTCCGGTGCCATCACCGGCCTGCTGGTTGCCGGTCTCGCCCTGCTGGGTGTTGCAGTGTACTTCATGCTGCTGACCGGCCCGATGGGGTATGGACCGACCGACCGCACCGTCATCGACTCGCTCGTGGCGCTCGGCTTCGGTGCCTCGCTGATCTCGATCTTTGCCCGTCTTGGCGGCGGCATCTTCACCAAGGGTGCAGACGTCGGCGGCGATCTCGTCGGCAAGGTTGAAGCAGGCATTCCGGAAGATGATCCGCGCAACCCGGCAACCATTGCCGACAATGTGGGCGACAATGTCGGCGACTGCGCCGGCATGGCTGCCGACCTGTTTGAAACCTACGCGGTGACCATCGTTGCAACGATGGTTCTGGCATCAATCTTCTTCACCGGCGAAGCAGCCACGACGCTGATGCTGTTCCCGCTGCTGATTGGCGCATCGTGCGTCGTGACCTCCATCGTCGGCACCTTCTTCGTGAAGCTGGGCGCCAACAACTCGATCATGGGTGCCCTCTACAAGGGCTTCATCGCCACGGCCGTCCTGTCGGCCGTTGCAATGGCCATAATCACCTGGGGCTGGCTGGGCGCCGAAACCGTGTTCACGACTTCCGGTGGCACATCGTTCACTGGCCGTCACCTGTTCTACTGTGGCCTGATCGGCCTGGTGGTGACCGGTCTGATCATCTGGGTAACCGAATACTACACCGGCACCGACTACCGTCCGGTGAAGTCGATTGCGCAGGCATCGGTCTCGGGTCACGGCACCAACGTGATCCAGGGTCTCGCCATCTCGCTCGAAGCAACCGCCATCCCGGCGCTGATCATCATTGGTGGCATCATTTCCACCTTTGCACTGGCAGGCCTGTTCGGCATTGCCATCGCCGTGACCGCGATGCTGGCGCTGGCTGGCGTGGTCGTGGCACTGGATGCATTCGGTCCAGTCACGGACAACGCTGGCGGCATTGCCGAAATGGCGGACCTGCCGGCTGAAGTGCGTCACACCACCGACGCTCTCGACGCCGTTGGCAACACCACCAAGGCCGTCACCAAGGGCTACGCGATCGGCTCTGCCGGTCTCGGCGCGCTGGTGCTGTTTGCTGCCTACACCGAAGACCTGAAGTTCTTCGCTGCAAACGCAACGCCGGGCAGCTTCTTTGAAGGTGTCACCGTCGACTTCTCGCTGTCCAACCCGTACGTCGTGGTCGGCCTGCTGTTCGGCGGCTTGCTGCCTTACCTGTTCGGCGGCATTGCCATGACGGCCGTTGGCCGCGCTGCCGGTGCGGTGGTGGAAGAAGTCCGCCGCCAGTTCAAGGAAAAGCCCGGCATCATGCTGGGTACCGAAAAGCCTGACTACGGCCGCGCCGTGGACATGCTGACCCGTGCAGCCATCAAGGAAATGATCGTTCCTTCGCTGCTGCCGGTGCTGTCACCCGTGGTGTGCTTCTACTTCGTCTACTGGATCACCGGCGACAAGTCGCAGGGCTTTGCTGCCCTCGGCGCGATGCTGATGGGCGTCATCGTCAATGGCCTGTTCGTGGCCGTCTCGATGACTGCAGGCGGCGGTGCATGGGACAACGCCAAGAAGTCGTTCGAAGACGGCTTCACCGACAAGGATGGCGTGAAGCACATGAAGGGCTCCGAAGCTCACAAGGCGTCGGTGACCGGTGATACCGTAGGCGACCCCTACAAGGACACCGCAGGCCCGGCCGTCAACCCGATGATCAAGATCACCAACATCGTGGCATTGCTGCTGCTGGCGATCCTGGCCCACTGACTACGCTCCCACGAAACAGAAAACCCCCGTCCGGCTCGCCCGGGCGGGGGTTTTTGCTTGTCTCGGTCGAGGGTTGAATCCCCGGTAGGCCTACTGGCCGAAAGTGCCGCCCTTGGGCGCGCCCTGGTCGTTCGGGGTGAACTGGCCGAGGTTGCCGAACATCTGCTGCAGGATGCTGAGCTCACGCCCGCGAGAAGGCGTCTGGCGGGTGTTCATGTCGATGACCTGGCCATCCTGCAAGGTGTACTGGCCAAAGCTCTGAACCCGTCCGGACTGGTCGAAGCGCACGGCCAGGATCTGGCGTTCCAGCTCTTCGTTCGACAGGAACGCGCTCGTCTTCACCTTGGAGGAGATGTAATAATAGCTGTCGCCCTGGTACTGCACCGTGGCGGTGGTGGACGGTGAACCAAGGGTGCTGCGAACCTCGTCCTGCGTCATGCCCATGCGCAGTTGCTGGACGTCCTGCGCCCGCGCCTGGTAGCCACGGTGCTCAATGGCGCGCGAGCACCCGGCAACGCTGACAGCCAGCACGATCGCCATGCCTGCATTGCCCAGCAAGTTTCGCAGTTTTGCAGTCGTCGTGGAACTTTGCACGAAACAGATCACTTCCCATATTGCGAGTGGTGGACACCTTCGTGTCTCGTTGCCACCGCCGCGCGGACGTGAAGCCCGGCGCGTTCCCTCTAGATGGGGCACATGAGCATCTTGCGTCATGGCCCGTAACTGTTTAACCGGTCAGGAATGCTACTGAAAAGACTTTTTTCCCGTCACAACAAGCCCGCCCCCGTACGCAGCGTGTACGAGGCGATTGTGGCACTTGCACGGCAACCGGCGTTGTACACAGACCTGCAGGTTCCAGACACCGTCGACGGCCGGTTTGACATGATCATCATGCACGCCGATGCGGTCATCACCCACCTGCAGGCCGGAAGCGATGCCGACCAGGGCTTTGCGCAAGCGCTTCTGGACGAGGTTTTTCGCGACATGGATCGCAGCCTGCGCGAGATGGGCGTGGGCGACATGGGCGTTGGCAAGCGCGTGAAAAAGATGGCCACCGTGTATTTCGGACGCGTTGAGGCTTATGCAAAGGCCCGTGCCATGGGGCTGGACGAGTTGCAGGCGGCCGTGCTGCGCAACGTCTATGCCGGCGAGGCTGAGTGCAGCGATGATGCGCGCAGGCTTGCGCACTATCAGCTCACGCTACATCACGTGATGAGCGGCACGGACACGGCTGCGATTCGCGGCGGCGGACTGCCCATCGAGCCTGTTCGGGTCCCGCTGCCTGAAGAAATGGACAACCAAGCATGACCGTCGAACTGGAATTTTCACGCATTGTCGATGTGAGCCGTTTGCCGCCCGAGGGCGTGACCAAGCTGTTCGAGGCCACTGAAACGGAGTGTGCGGCCCTGGCCAGCCGCTTTGACGTGCCGCAAATCAGGTCACTCGTGGTGGATGTGTCCGTCCAGCCCTGGAAGAAGAACGGTTGCCGCGTGCGAGGCACTGCAGCCGCAGTGATGACCCGTGTCTGCGTCGTCTCGCTCGAGGAGTTCGACAGCACGCTGAAAGTCAAGCTGGACCGGCTGTTCACCGATTCGGCAGTGGTCCGCTTCGAGGGCAGGGAAATCGAGGTTTCACTCGAAGAAGACGACATGGGCGAGGTCGTCGATGGTGACGTAGAGGTAGGCGAGTTCGCCGTGCAGGAACTGTTGCTGGAGCTTGATCCACATCCGCGCAAACCGGGGGTGGAGTTCGCCGCAGCCGCGCTGGACCCAGGCACCGCAGGTGGCAAGGACGAGCGCGAAAATCCGTTCGCCGTGCTGAAGGCGCTCAAGAAGGGCGATTGAGTTTGCCCTCGTGACCGCTTAAAAGCCGCACTTGGCTGTTGAGTAAGTGCGCCAAACAACTATCTTCGATCATTGGTTTGCAGAGGGGCCGCCAGTTGAGAAGCGAAGCCGGCGATATCATCATTGCGCTTGACGCAATGGGTGGCGACCACGGGCCATCCGTGGTGCTGGCGGGGGCTGCACTGGCACTGTCACGGCGTCCGGAGTTGCGCTTTGTGCTGTTCGGCGATGAAGGCCAGATGTACGCCCAGCTGAACCTCATGCCCGCTCTCAAGGCCCGGTCGACGGTACGCCATACTGACGTTGCCATCGCGATGGACGACAAGCCGTCCCAGGCCATCCGGCGCGGCCGCAAGACCTCCAGCATGTGGCAGTCCATTGACGCCGTGAAGCAGGGCGATGCCCAGGCCGCCGTGTCTGCCGGCAACACCGGCGCGCTGATGGCCATGGCAAAGCTGCTGCTCAACACCATCGAGGATGTGTCGCGGCCCGCCATCGCCGCCATCTGGCCCACCCTGAAGTCCCGCTCCATCGTGCTGGACATGGGGGCGACGGTGGGCGCCGATGCGGATCAACTGGTAGCCAATGCGGTGATGGGCGCGGCCATGGCGCGTTGCCTGTTCAAGATGCGCAAACCCGTCGTCGGGCTGCTGAATATCGGCGTGGAAGAGGTCAAGGGCGTTGAAGCCGTGCGCGAGGCAGGGGCGCTACTGCGTGCCGCAGACCTGCCGCTCGAATATCATGGCTTCATCGAGGGAACCGATATAGGCAAGGGCCTGGTGGACGTGGTTGTTACCGAGGGCTTCAGCGGCAATATTGCGCTGAAGACGGCCGAGGGGACCGCCAACCAGATTACCCAGGTGCTGCGCGAGGAACTTGGCAGGTCCTGGCTGACCAGGCTGGGCGCGTTCATCGCCCGGTCAGCCTTCACCAATCTGAAGGCCCGGCTCGATCCGCGCATGTACAACGGCGGTGTGTTTCTTGGTTTGAATGGTGTGGTGGTCAAGAGCCATGGCGGCACGGATGCGATGGGCATAGCGTCCGCGATCAACGTGGCTGCGGACATGGTGGAGAATGACCTTGTTGATCGCATCATCAAGGGCATGAAACTTGCACCTCATGAACAAATTGACGGTGCAGACGACAGCCCGGCGAGGGCTGCCAGCGCCAGCTGAACAAGGTAAGACGTCTCAATGCAACGATCAGTCATCCGCTCCGTCGGCGCATATCTGCCGAAGCGCATCCTTACAAATGCCGAACTGGCAAAGCAGGTAAATACCTCTGACGAATGGATCCAGGAGCGCACCGGCATCCGCCAGCGCCATATTGCGGCCGAGGGCGAATTCACCTCGCACCTCGCCATTCGTGCAGCGCAGGCAGCGCTGGACAACGCCGGCATGGCCGCCAGCAGCATCGACCTCATCGTGCTGGCTACGTCCACCCCGGACCAGACATTCCCGGCCACGGCGGCAACCGTGCAGGCGGAACTGGGCATCACCCAGGGCGCCGCGTTCGACGTTCAGGCGGTATGTTCCGGCTTCGTCTATGCGCTGACCACGGCTGACAACTTCATCAAGGCAGGGTCTGCCCAGAACGTGCTGGTCATTGGTGCCGAAACGTTCTCCCGCATTCTCGACTGGGAAGATCGTGGCACGTGCGTGCTGTTCGGCGATGGGGCAGGGGCGGTTGTTGTCACGCCTGCGGGTCCGGATGACGCGCCCGGACGCGGCATCATGGCGACGAGACTGCGCAGCGACGGCCAGTATCGCGACAAGCTGTACGTGGATGGTGGCCCGTCGACCACCCAGACCGTTGGCCGCCTGCGCATGGAAGGCCGCGAGGTGTTCAAGCACGCGGTGACCAACATCGCCTCTGTCATGGGTGAGACGCTGGAGCTTGCGGGGGTCAGCCCCACCGACATCGACCTGTTCGTGCCACACCAGGCCAACAGGCGCATCCTCGAAGGAACGGCCCGCAAGTTCGGCCTGAGTACGGACAAGGTGGTCATCACCGTTGGCGATCATGGCAACACCTCAGCCGCCTCGATCCCGCTGGCGCTGGACGTGGCCCGGCAGGATGGCCGGTTGCAGCGCGACAGCCTGGTGCTGATGGAAGCCATGGGTGGTGGTTTCACCTGGGGCGCTGTGCTGGCCCGCTGGTAAATTCGTTCGTGAAATGATCGTTGCGTCAATATTGACCTACCATGCGGATTGTACTTATGTGATCCTGACGTCATCATTGACTTGGATTACCGCATTTGTGGTAAGTTGAATGACGTTGAGGAGCTTGCAGCATGCAGAAGACACTTACCAGGGCCGATCTGGGAGAAGCGGTGCATCGCAAGGTTGGCTTGTCCCGTACGGAATCTGCCGAACTGGTCAAGACCGCACTGCGCATCATTTCAGATGCCCTGATAAAGGGCGAGCAGGTCAAACTGTCCTCGTTCGGGACCTTTGACGTGCGCTCCAAGCGCGAACGTGTCGGCCGCAACCCCAAGACGGGCCAGGAAGTGCCAATCACGCCGCGCCGCGTGCTTGTGTTCCGGCCAAGCCAGATCATGAAGAAGACCGTCAATGGCGGCACCGAACACACCAACAATGGTGGGCATTGATACTGTTTCACCTTGGGAGGGGCTAAAAATTGACCGACAAGGCACCCGAGGCATTCCGCACCATATCCGAAGTGGCGGAGCAGCTTGATGTTCCTCAACATGTGCTGAGATTCTGGGAGACACGGTTCTCGCAGATCAGGCCCATGAAGCGCGGCGGCGGCCGGCGCTATTACCGTCCTGCCGATGTCGACCTGCTCAAGGGCATCCGCGCGCTGCTGTACGGCGAAGGCTATACCATCCGTGGGGTCCAGAAGATCCTCAAGGAGCAGGGGCTGGCGCACGTCGTGGGCATTGGCCGTGGCGAAATTGCGGTAGAGCCCAGCGACGAGGAGGGTACGTCGTCCCGGCGTCCGGCGCCTGCAGAGCCGCGCATGCCGGAAACATCACGTCCAGCCGCCGACCCTCATACAGGCCGCGCACAAACGCGCGTTGTTCACGAGTTGACGCCTGCCCAGATCGATGAGCTCAGGTTGGCCCTGACCGACCTGGCAGCTGCCCGCAGGCTGTTGCTGCCCGACCAGCCCAAGTAACGGGTGTTGCCGACATGATTACGCCCGTCCCGGTGATTACCGGGGCGGGCGTTTTCAATTGAGGTCAGCGTGACGTTCAGGTGTTACGGGCAGATCCAGATCGGACCAATGGCAAAGCACCCGCGCTGGCGCCACCTGGCGGGGCGGCGATTGTACTGGTTGCAGCGCACCGCACGGCCATTGCGGGCATGACGGTGGGCGCGATTTCGACCAAAGCGGGAAGCATGCCTGCGGCAGGCACGGTGATTGCCCCTGATCAGGTGCACATTGCCTGAACCTGCATCGGACAGGAAATCCAGAGTGATCGAGGATGCACCTGCGGGGCTGGCCTGCGACGGCGCGACGGGAACTGCCAGCAGCATCAATGCCGCAGCAGGAACGGCGAGAAACTTCATCATGAATAGTGCCTTGAATGTTTGTGGGCCGGTGCGTTCAGAACGGACCAGCAAGGCTAAGGTTCCGGCCATCCTGGAAAATCATCTGCCTTGGCTGGATGCGGGCTTTTCTTTTGCACATGGGCAATGCTATACCGCGCTCTCGCGGGAACAGGCGCTAGCGTTTGCCTCGCGAACATACCGGAACAGTCGGAGCGTAGCGCAGCCCGGTAGCGCACTTGTCTGGGGGACAAGGGGTCGTGGGTTCGAATCCCGCCGCTCCGACCAATTCCAGCCGTTCGCCATGAACGGCTGTTTCGCTAGCGGTGCTGGCGCAGCATCGCATCCGGGCGCCAGTTCAGCGTGGCGGCGTAGATGCCCCAGCTCAGTCCCAGCAATGCATAGAAGTGGCGCCAGTGATCGGTGTCTATCTGCACGCCTTGCAGGATGGTGGTCAGCATGACGCAATTCACTGCGATGGCGTGGTGTTGCCATGGCGTGGCGGAGAAGATTGATCGCCACATGCCCATGATCGTCGAGACGACAAGCAGGATGTAGGATACCCCGCCCAGCCAGCCATACGAAAAGAACGCGTTCAGGAACACGTTGTGCGGGTCTTCACCCCAGCGCAGGCCGAACTGCAACGGTCCGTAGCCGTTTGGCAGCACCACAAGGTCGCGCAATGACTTGAACTGGCGGGCGAAACGCCCGGTTTCGCCCACGTCATATTCCTGGTTCAGGCTGAAGCGGATCAGGAAGATGTCGCGGATGGCCGGGATGGACAACGCGATCGACAGCAGCAGCCCGAAGGCGATGACGCCCGTGATCGCATACAGGATGATCCGCCCGCGCATGGCGAGTGACGGTGTCAGCACAAAGCTCAGCCCGATCATCAACGCGGCGGCCGCCACGGCATTGACCCAGGCACCCCGCGAGAAAGCCAGGAACAGGGCCGCCGTAATGATGACCAGCGCCACGGCACGGATAACGCTCCAGCGGGCCTTCAGGATGACAATGTCCTGGATCAGGAAGACAAAGGGCAGGATGAGGAACGTGGACAGCACGTTCGGGTCCTTGAACATGCCTTGCGCGCGAGAGATCGGCGCCCAGGCATCGCCCATGCCCACCACGTTGAAATATCCGATCATGCCGTTGATCGAGGCGATGACGGCCGCAAATATCCATGCATTGCGCACCACGGCCAATATCCGCATGGGATCGCGCAGCACGGCCATGGCGAAGAAAATCGCCGTGGTGGCCATGTACACCGAGATGATGACGAACATCCGCGCCTTGTCGTCGTACAGGATGGGCATGACCGACGCGAAGCCACCGATGTTGTAGAGCGCCAGGAAGACGATCAGCGGTGCAAACACGATCGACACCTGCAGGCCGCCAGCCAGGAACACCACCAGCGCCAGCACGAACAGCAGTTCATAAGGCGCAGGTTCGATGCTGACCACGAACCCCGATGCCACCATCAGCCACAGCGCAATGCGCTGGACCATCGCCATCGGCAGCACGGCGGCTGGCCGGCTGGCGAGGTTGGCGTAGTGGGCGGCATCGGTCATGGGCAGGGTCCGAATCGGGTAAACCGGGCATTAACCATGTTTTACCGCGTCAAACCTTACCGGGCGGTTTCCACCTGTCTGGGCGTGCCTCAGTAGGCGTTCTCGGACTTGAGCAGGGCGAACGGCGTCATCACCAGTATCTGCAGGTCAAACAGCAGCGACCAGTTCTCGATGTAATACAAATCGAACTCGACGCGCCGCTGGATCTTCTCCTCGGTGTCGGTTTCGCCGCGCCAGCCGTTCACCTGCGCCCAGCCGGTTATGCCGGGTTTGACCTTGTGCCGGGCGAAATAGCCATCCACTACCTCGTCATACAGCCGGTCCGCTGCCTTGGCCTGGTGCGCATGGGGGCGGGGGCCGACCAGCGACAGTTCCCCGCGCAGCACGTTGATCAGTTGCGGCAGCTCATCCAGCGACGTCTTGCGGATGAACCTGCCCACCCGCGTCACCCGGGGGTCGTCGCGCGTCACCAGCCGGGTCGCGGTCGCGTCGCACTTGTCGGTGTACATCGAGCGGAACTTGAGCACCTTGATCGGCTGGTTGTTGAAGCCATAACGAACTTGCTTGAACAGCACCGGTCCCTTGCTCTCCAGCCTGATGGCCATCGCAATGATCACCATCACCGGTGCCGCGAGCACGAGCGCCATGCTGGCGATCAGCTTGTCCTCGGCGGATTTCAAAACACGGCCCCAGTCGCGCAGTGGCCGGTCCAGCACGTCGATCATCGGCACGTTGCCGAGCCACGAATAGGACCTTGGCCGGTAGCGCAGCCGCTGCGCATGGGCCGACAACCTTATGTCCACCGGCAGCACCCACAGCCGGTTGAGGATCTGCAGCAGGCGGTTCTCGGCCGAGAGCGGCAGGGTGATGACCAGCATGTCCACCTCGAACGCGCGGGCAAACACGACGAGGTCATTGATGCTGCCCAGCTTTGGCAGATGGCCAAGTGCTTCGGGCGACCTGTCGTCGTTCCTGTCGTCGAACAGGCCGACGATCTCGACGAAGCTGTTGTTGCTTTCCTGCAGTGCGGCCATGAAGTTGCGCGCAGGATCGCCTCCGCCAACGATGACAACACGGGTGCTCAGCCTGCCCTGGCGATGCCAATGACGCATGGCCTGGCGCATGGCACCGTGGGCTGCGCCGACAAGCACTGTAGATGCAAGGAACGTCGACACCAGCCAGACGCGGGAAAACTCATCCGCCAGCTTCAACAGGAAGATGCCGCCCATGCTGAGCAGGAACAGTGCGCTCATCACCGCGAATATCCGCACCAGTTGCTGGTTGAGGGCATCCACGAGCCTGGGACCATACGTGCCGCTCAGCTTCATGGTGGCCGGCGCAATCACGCCAAGCCCCGGTCGACATGGCTATGTAGCGGGGGTCGATGCCGGGTGCGGCCGGATAAACATAGAGCGCATAGATCAGCAGACCTGCGAGCGCACACAGCACACCATCAGTGGCCATGAGTGCAGCAGACAGGAGCGAGGTTGACAGCCTGCCCTCAGACCGGCGCCTGACCAGTTCGACCCAACTCTGGCGATAGGCGTCAGAACTCGGCTCCGCCTTGCCGGTCAGCACGTCTTCAAGGTTGCGGGAGATGATGTCGTAGTTGAGCTGAGTATCGTGTCTCATGGTGCAGCGCGTCCCAAACCAGACCAACAGGTTGATTTCCGGTGAGTAACGAGCAAGCGGCAGGCCAATGCTTCAGCCTGCGGGGGTCACTTTAGAATCATGGTAAATGAAGCCTTAACGCAGCAGGTCCGAGTAGAAGCTGGCGATCTTGCCTGACATCTGCCTGGCGGAAAGCGTCTGCCGGAAACGCAGCGCGCGGGTGTCTGCGGCGTGTTGCTGGGTGGCACGGTCATCCAGCGCTGCCACGATGCGGCTGGCGAGTTCCTGCGGTGCGCGGGGCGACAGCAGGGCTGCGTCATCCAGCACTTCGGCTACCCCGCCAACCCGCGTTGCGAGCAAGGGCTTGGCTGCCGCAGCAGTCTCCAGCACGATATAGGGAAACGACTCCGCGCGCGACGGGATGACCATCAGCCAGCCCTTGGCAAAGGCGTCGCGGGCGGGCAGGGCGCCGGTAAACCGTACAACGCCGGAAAGACCAAGCGCATCTGTCTGCGCCTTGAAGGCCGCCTCGTCCGGCCCGGAACCGGTGATGGTGGCCGTGACCTTGCGCTGCTGGTTGAGAAGGGCGAGGGCTTCCAGAAGTTCGCTGACGCCCTTTCAACTGGCGAAGCTCGCCAACAAACAGGATATCGGTTGCATCGTGCTCAAGGCCGACCGGCTCGAACTCTTCGTCCCACAAGCCGTTGTGGGCCACGGTGGACTGCGCCTTGCCCAGCCCGATCTTGTGCCGGAACAGGTCCCGTTCATGATCGCACACGAACACCAGGCCGGTGGTCTTGCGCAACAGCAGTTTCTCGGCGCCGAGAAAAGCAAAGCCCTGCGGGTTTGACCAGTCGTAGTGCAGCACGCCGCCATGGGGCGTATAAACTGAAGCCGCACCGAGCCGGGCAGCGGCAAGGCGCGCATAGACGCCACCCTTGGCGCCATGACCATGGGCGACATCCGGCTTGAGCGTGCGACAGGCCGCCACGATGCGCGACGCGCTGGCCACGTCTCCGGGGCCGGGCAGACGCGACATTGCCACACGGTGCACGCCAAGACTGCAATGCCGGGCAAGCTGTTCGATCTTCTGTTCTGCGAGCGCATCACCGGTGGTGGAATCGCAGATCGCGCCAACCTCCAGCCCCAGTTCCGCCTGACCGCGCGCAAGGTCACGCACGTGACGGAACAGCCCGCCGACGGGTGCGCGGAATATGTGTAGGACCTTCATGGGCGGATGATCAGAACCAGCGCTCACGGACATAGACCACGTCGCCCGGATAGAGCTGGGTGGTGACCGGAACCCGCGCCGTCTTGGTGCCGTTGAGCAGGCGGCGCGTGACCAGCACCTCGTTGTGGTCCGCGCGCGGCGAGAACCCGCCAGCCATGGCGACGGCGTTCTGCGCGGTCATGCCGGGCCGGTAGGCGAAGCTGCCAGCCTGATTGACCTGGCCCATGATGTAGAACGGTCTGGCGATGGCAAGCTGCACTGAAACACTGGGATCGCGCAGGAAGCCCTGCTTGAGCTTGTCGGTGATGGCGTTCTCGATGTCAGGCGTCGACAGGCCTGCAACCGGCAGGCTGCGCACCAGCGGCATGGAAATGTTGCCGGCACCATCCACGAGGTAATCGCCGGTCAGGTCCTGCTGACCGAGCACGCGGATGGTGAGCCGGTCACCTGCGCCAACGCGGTAGCCTTGCGAGAATTCATACGCCGCCAACTCGCCGCTTGATCCGAACGGCTCAACCGCACCGCGCGCATTGTAGGATGGTTGATCCGGGATGGAGGCCGTGAACTGCGGATACGATGCGACCTGGCCATCAGGCATCATGCCCGCACCACCGGGTGGGGTGGATGGCCTGGTGTCGTCCCATGTCTGGGCACAGCCGCTTGCGAGGAGGCCTGCCAGCAAAAGGGGAAGAATTCTCATACGCAGCACTACCAATTAACCTGGGCTGGCCGGGGTCTATGGCCGGACCTGCCTGCTTGAACTGATGAGGAAGGTAAACGGACATGGTTAGCATGGGGTTAAACGGCTGCCGCAACGCGACGGAATTCGCGGGGCGTTAAGGCATTGGTTACCATGAGTGTTCACATTGCACGTCAGGAACGACCGTGCCGCCGATTTCTCCCCGGTGGCTTGCAAGATTGAAACTCAGATGGAATCCGCTGCCATTATCGATGTGAGAGACGTGTTGCGCGGCATAGCAAGGCGCTGGTTGAGCATCGTCTTGTTTACGGCAGCATGCGCCTTTCTCAGCTACTGGTTCGTGAACTCGGTCAAGCCCGTCTACACGGCAAGCGCGCAGGTGCTGATTGCCAACCAGGAGTCTCCCTATACTCGGGTGGGGCAGGACAGGACCGAACGCGGCGCACTGAGCGAGCGTGACATCGTCTCTCAGGTGCAGGTGGTCCGCTCGCGTGACCTCGCAATGCGCGTCATTCAGGACCTCGAACTGAACAAGGTTGCCGAGTTCGACAAGCTGAAGTCGGGCATTGGCACTGTTGGCAAGCTGCTGATTGGCCTCGGCTTCAAGACTGATCCGGCATCCATGACCGAAGACCAGCGGGTCATCGAGCATTATTATGACCAGCTGACCGTGTTCGAGGTGCCGGGATCGACGGTCATCACCATCCAGTTTGAAGCGACCGACCCTGATCTCGCGACGGCGGTCGCCAACAAGGTTGCGGACTATTATGTGACGCTGTCCCGCCAGGCACTGAACGAACCAACCGGCGAGGCGCGCGACTGGCTCAAGTCCCAGATCGATGACCTGCGCACCAAGGTTGTCGAGTCCGAAACGGCGGTCGAGAAGTTCCGCGCCGAGGCCGGCATCTACAAGGGTGCTCAGGCGGGTCTCGAGAATGAAGAGCTGTCATCGCTCAATTCGCAGATCATCATGGCATCGGCAGCCTACTCCGAGGCCGAAGCCAAGGCTGCCTCGATCCGCGAACTGCTGCGCACAACCGGCAGCGTTGCGGCGTCATCGGACGTGCTAAATTCGCCCCTTATCCAGCGGTTGCGTGAACAGCAGGTCACGCTGACCCGCTCGCAGGCGGAACTGTCGACGATCTATCTCGACAATCATCCACGCATCATTGCCGTCAATCGCGAGCTGGAAGACCTCAACCGCCAGATCCGCAACGAGGCTTTCAAGGTCGTTGAGCAGCTTGAGCAGCAGGCCAAGGTGGCCAAGGCCCGCGAAGATGCGCTGCGCAACACTCTGGCCAAGCTGAAAACCCAGAATTCGGCCACCGGGATCGACGATGTGCGCCTGCGTGAACTGGAGCGCGAGGCCGCGGCCAACCGCAGCCTGCTCGAGTTCGTTCCTCGTTCGCTACACCGACGCCAATTCCCGTCAGGACGTGTCGGCGCAGCCGGGCCTGGGACGCGTGATCTCGGCTGCCGGCGTGCCTGCCGAGCCGTCGTTCCCCAAAAAGGGTCCGATCATGCTTCTGGCCACGCTGGGCGGCTTCATGCTGGCGCTCGGGCTTGCCTTCGTGGTTGAGGTCATGGCATCAGCCGCCGCTGTCTCGCAGATGCGCCGGCCGGATGCACGCGCGCTCACCGTCCAGCCATCACCGGTTGTCGTGCCGTCTGCCGTTGTCACAGCACCAAGCGTTTCCATGCCACCGGTTGCGCCACCTGTTGCATCTTTCGGAACCGGGCCGGCGGCGGGCGCTGTCTTTGTCCCGCCTGTCGTTACCGCTGCCCCTGTGCCTTCAGTTGTGGCACCAGTGCCCGTAGCACAGCCCGCCGATGGCCGCCTGGCGACGTTGCCGGGGCTGTCCACCTCAATGCTGGCCATTCACGCGTCAAGCCAGGCACTGTTCGATGCCGGCAGTACCTATCGCAATGCCATTGAACCAGTCATTGCCGGTGTGCGCCACCTTGTGACCAACAATGGCTACAGGCGCATCGCGGTGGTCAACCTGACTGGCCGTACTTATGACAGCCTCGCCTTCAGCCTCGCACTGTCCCGGCTGCTGGCAATGGGAGGGCTCAAGACCATCCTGATCGATGCTGGCAACGGCGCACCGGGGATTGATGCTCTGGAACAGGGCTTTGCCGGCAAGGGCATCTATGACCTCGTGTCGTCCACCGCAGGGTTCGCTGACGTCATCCGCAAGGACAACCGCACCCAGTTGCAGGTTGTCGTCTCGGGCAACGCGGCCGGCCAGAGCGAAACACTCGCCCAGTCGCCCCTGATGGACCAGGCCATCAACGCGCTCGAGCAGGTCTACCAGGTTTGCCTGGTGCATGTCGGCGAGGGCACGGATGCAAACGTGCAGATCGCTGCAAACTCGTCGGTCGTGCTGGTGCTCGCCGAGGCCCCCCGTCTGGCTGAAGCCGCTGAAATCTGTGCCGCGCTCAAGGCCGGCCGGGTAAGGGAGTCTGCCGTCGTTGCGGTTGATCCAGGTACTGCACGCAGCAGTGCCAGCGCCTTCAAGAACATCGCTGCATCCCTGTAATTTCGCTGACCAGTTAACCTGCAACCCACATGTGCCGGATATGCTGGGACGCTGGGTAAGGTGTCTGGCATGCAAATTGCTGACTCTCCAATCCATCAGCATACACATGACCGGGCAGGTCTTACCGGGACGAGATGATAATTCAGGGTTTGGACAAACTGGCACTCAAGGTTCTGCACTATTCCGGTGCAGCGAGCCTGCTGTCGCCGTGGCTGCGCGGACGTGGCGTAGTGTTCATGCTGCATCATGTCCTGCCCAACGGCGGCGAAGCCAGCGGTTTTGCGCCGAATGCCGGGCTGGAAGTGACGCCTGAATTTCTCGACGATGTGATTCGACTTGTCAGGAAACGCGGCTATGGTCTTGTTTCCCTTGAAGAAGCCGCCGACGAACTGAAGCGTGGCGGTGCATCCTCCGCCCCCTTTGCCGTGTTCACGCTGGACGATGGCTACAAGGACAACAGCCAGCATGCCTGGCCCGTGTTCTCGTCGCATGCCTGCCCGTTCACGATTTTCGTGTCGCCAGCCATCGCCGATGGAAAGTGCGAACTGTGGTGGCGCGCCCTCGAGGCTCTCGTTGCCCGCAGCGATGAAATCGACGTTGAACTTGAGGGCAGGCGGTTTGCCGGGCCGACACGCTCAACTGCCGAAAAGCGTGCCATGTTCGACCAGTTGTACTGGCCGGTGCGCTCAAGTCCCGAAACCGCACAGCGCCGCTGGATCCGCGATACCTGTCTTGAACATGGCATCGACATTGATGCGATGTGCCGTGACCAGGCGATGGATTGGGATGAAATCCGCGAGATAAACCGCGATCCGCTGTGCACGATTGGCGCACATACCGTGCATCACCATGCCATCCGGAAGCTGGAGGCGAACGCGGCCTTCAGGGAAATCGTACACTCGCGCGACAGGATTGCAGCCGAAATCGGCGAAATGCCCCGCACCTTCGCCTATCCCTATGGCGACGAGAGCTCTGCTGGTCCCAGAGAGTTTGAAATGATCCGCAGTGCCGGGTTCAAGGTCGCCGTGACAACCCGCAAGGGTATGTTGTTTGAAGACCACAAGAACCACCTGACCGCACTGCCGCGGTTGTCGCTGAATGGTGGCTACCAGGCAATCGACTATACCGATGTGCTGCTGACGGGTGCGCCGTTCGCCATGTTCAACAGGTTGCAACGCGTCGTGACGGCCTGATTACTCGGGCGGTTGCTTGTAGGCCTTGGCCATCCACCAGACGATCCACATGGCGCCGGGCACCCATGCAAGCCCTGCGACCAGGTAGAAGAAGAACTGGGCCACGCCACCGGCATCAGCCAGATAGCGTGCGCCGATCGCCATCGCGATCAGGATGTAGACCAGTACGTACACCAGGAACGCGATCGTGCCGGCAAAGCTTCTCAGTCCGGGCTGGTGCATGTCAGCGAGGCTCCATCTGCATCAGGCAGGTACAACCATGGTCTTGTCGCGCCGCTCGTAGGGCTGGAAGCCCATCTTCTGGTACAGTGCCAGCGCATGTGCCGCATCCAGCGTGCAGGTCTCGACATGCAGCGATCTTGTGCTGGGCGTCCAGGCCGTGCGCACGGCTTCAGACAGCAGCCACTTGCCAATGCCCATCCCGTGAAACTCCGGCAGCAGGCCGAAATAGGCCAACCAGGCCTTCTCCTTGTCGCGATTGTCTATCTCGAAGTAGCCGGCCGGATTGCCCCCACAATGGGCGACATACACGCTGATACCCTCGGCATTGATGACCTCGGCCAGCTGGTCGTCGCTCAGTGCATTGCGGTCCACCCAGTAATAGTCCTTGCCAACCTCGTGGTAGAGATAGCGGTAGTAGCTGATCGTCGGGTTGAACACCTGCATCAGCGCCAGCTTAAGGTTGGCCGGCGGCATCACCCGCAACGATGGCGGCTTGTCCATGGACAGGAAGGTGACCGTCGTCTCGAGTTCGACGGTGGCCTGTTTCGCCTTGGTACGGGTGCCGGAGCCGAAGCCCGACGAGGGAATCTTGCGCTTCATCTTGCCTCTGGAGCCGCTATCCGGTTGTCATTGCGGTGGTCCGGTATGGCAAGGTTTGCCGGGCTTGTCACCCGGTTTCGACCGGTGTGTCCGGATCGCTGCCCCATTCGGACCAGGAGCCGTCGTAAAGGCTGTTGTTGTTGTGGCCGAGCAGGGTGAGGCCAAGCGTCAGGATGGCCGCCGTGACACCCGATCCGCAGGTGGTGATGACCGGTTTGGTCAGGTCGATGCCTGCCTTCTGGAACACGTCACGGATCTCGTCCGTGGCCTTCACGGTGCCGTCGTCATTGAGCAGGGTGCGGTAGTGCACGTTGCGCGCGCCGGGCATGTGGCCTCCGCGCATGCCTGCGCGCGGTTCGGGTTCCTCGGCCCTGAACCGGCCCGGCGAACGGGCATCGGCAAGCTGGGCGTTGCCCGTTTCGATGGCTCGCATCACGTCGGACTTGTCGCGGACGCTGGAGGCCGAAAACCGCGCCGTATAGTGCATCGGACGCCGCTCGACGGGCGGGCTTGAATCGACGGGGCGGTCTTCCGCCAGCCATTTGGGCATGCCGCCATCCAGTATGGCGACATCGCGATGACCAAATGTGCGCAGCATCCACCAGACGCGGGCCGCAGAGAACAGTCCTGCGCCATCATAAACCACCACGCGCGTGCCATCGCCGATGCCCAGCTTGCGCACCCGCGATGAGAATTTCTCAGGAGACGGCATGGTGTGCGGCTGCGGGCTGTCGGTGTCGGCAATCTCGTCGATGTCGAAGAAGACGGCCCCCGGAATGCGTTGTTCCTGGAATTCTTCATACCCGTTGCGGCCGGCATCGGGCAGGTAGTAGGACGCATCCACGATAACCAGGTCAGGCGCATCCAGCCGCCCGGCCAGCCACGAGGTCGATACGAGGTTGTCGCGTTCATCACCCAGCGCCGGCATTCGCGAATCCCATTCTCAGCTTGTTGGCCCGCCGGCCATTTCAGCGGTTATGCCGTGGCGGTGTCAACGAAGACTTCCGGCACGTTGACGGCACGTTCCAGCCATTCCGGCACCGGCAGGTCCTTGGAGCGCAGGAAATCCGGATTGTAGAGCTTGGATTGGTAGCGCGTGCCAAAGTCGCACAGGATCGTCACGATGGTGTGACCGGGGCCCATCTCGCGCGCCAGCGCCATGGCACCGGCAATGTTGATGCCACTCGATCCGCCCATGCACAGGCCCTCGTTCAGCAGCAGGTCGAACACGATCTCCACGGCTTCTGCGTCCGCGATGCGGCAGGCAAAATCAATCGGCGCGCCTTCCAGGTTGGCGGTGATGCGGCCTTGCCCGATGCCTTCGGTGATGGAGCTTCCCTCGGCCTTCAGTTCGCCATGGGTGTAGTAGTTGTACAAGCCCCGCACCATGCGGGTCGGCGAGGCCAATCCGGATGTTCTTGTTGCGCTCCTTCAGCGCCATGCCGACACCTGCAACGGTGCCGCCTGACCCGGCCGCGCAGATGAAGCCGTCGACCTTGCCATCGGTCTGCTGCCAGATCTCGGGTGCGGTGGTTTCGATGTGCGCCTGCCGGTTGGCAACGTTGTCGAACTGGTTGGCCCAGATGGCCCCGCCGTCGCGCTCCTTGTGCAGCCGCTCGGCCAGGCGGCCGGAATATTTCACGTAGTTGTTGGGGTTCTTGTAGGGAACCGCGGGTACCTGGACCAGTTCAGCGCCCAGCAGGCGAAGCGCATCCTTCTTTTCTTCCGATTGCGTTTCGGGAATGACGATGACGGATTTGAACCCCATCGCATTGGCAACCATGGTCAGCCCGATGCCGGTGTTGCCAGCGGTGCCCTCAACGATGGTGCCGCCCGGCTGGATCAGCCCGCGTGCGACCGCATCGCGGATGATGAACAGTGCCGCGCGATCCTTGACCGACTGGCCGGGGTTCATGAATTCGGCCTTGCCCAGGATGGTGCAGCCGGTCAGTTCCGAGGCCTTCTTGAGCTTGATCAGGGGCGTGTTGCCGATGGCTCCGACGACGTCTTGGGCGATGTGCATGAATGAGGTCCAGTGTAAGGTTGGCCAGCAGGTCCGCCGGGGTGGCGAGAAGGGTTGATTTCAGGTGATCTTTGGCGGGCGCTGATTGGTCTGTCAAGCAAACGCGGCGTATGAAGTAACGAACGTTTCAGGTCTCGCGCGATTGTGTATCGCTGGCCGCTGCCGGTTGCAGGTCGCCGAGCGTTCCTGCTGATTCAAGAGCCAGGCATTCCACCTTGCCAACCCGCCCGCGCACCTCGATCGTCACCAGCCCGGCGCGGTCCGGCGTCGTCCCCGCGGCGTTCAGTGTGTCGAGCGAAATCACCGCTTCCACGCCCAGGTCCTTGCTGGAAGCTTCGAGCCGGCTGGCGGTGTTCACGGTATCGCCGAGCACCGTGATGCGGTCACCGGCTTCGTGGCGGTTGCTGGCACCAACGCGGCCCAGGATGCACTCGCCGGTGTGAATGCCAATGCCGATTCGAAGGGGTTCGGCCAGTTCGTCCTCGTGCATGGCATTGAGGTCATCCAGCACCGTTGAAAGCCCGGCTGCCGCAGCAAGCGCCGCGCGGGCAGCGGTGGTGGCGTCTGTTTCCATGCCGAACACGGCGAGGATGCCATCGCCCATGAACTTGTCGACATATCCGCCTTGCTTGATGATCTGGTCGCTCATCCGGTCGAGGTACTGGTTCAGGATGAACAGCACGTCATAGGGCAGGCGGCCTTCGGAAAATTTGGTGAAACCACGAAGGTCCACAAACATGATGGTGACGGTGCGCTCCACGCCGGCGGCATACTTGTCCGGTATGGTGCGGCCAGACGTGCCGGTAGCAGCAACCAGCGTGATGACGGACAGGTCTGACCGGGGCCGGATCTGGCAGGCAAGGCGAATGTCCGGCGCGGTGATGCCTGCCCGCCTCAGGGCGCGCAACTCTTCGTCAGCCGGTGGCAATAGCGCGTCGTTGCCAAACAGCACCTGCACGCGGCAGGTGGAACATCGCGCCTTGCCGCCGCACATCGAGGCATGTGGCACCCGGGCCACCCGCGAGATTTCAAGCAGGGTCATGCCGGCCGGTACCGTGCGCGTAAGCTGGTTGTTGTAGGTAATGGCAACTTTCGGAAGCAGCCCGAGGCGGGTGAGTTGCACGATCTTGATCGCAACCAGCACGCCGATGAACGCCAGCGACACATATAGTGCCATGTCCATCAGCCACAGCACCGTGGCGTACTGGGCCGCAGCCAGCGGCAGGCCTTCGGGCACTTCGCCCGCTTGCATGCGCCCGGCGGTGATGAAGCCGGTGAAGGCCAGCACGGGCAGCAGGACGGCGGCTGACAGCAACCAGCCTTGCCAGCGGACGTACCAGCGCCGGAAGCGGATCCACATGTAGATGCCGATGCAGCCATGCACCCAGACGAGCGTGATCAGGCCCGCCTGCCGCCAGGCCTCGCCCGGCCACATGGCCCACAGGGCGTACTCGTAGTTGTCGTTGACGCCGTAGAGTTCGTGCACGATGCGGGTGCCAATCAGGTGGCGTGACAACAGGATGGGAATCATCAGACCGAAGCCGATCTGGATCAGGCCGCCCACCGATATGGCAGCCAGACGGCGCGAGACGAACTTCTCGACGCCGAGCACCGCATGGATGATGGCGGCCAGCATCAGGATGGCGCTGCCGGGCAGGCTGCGCGTGATGGCGACGCGCACGTCGCGCATGCCGTTCATGGCCTCGACGGATATGAGCCCCAGCGCATGGTTTGCCAGGTGCGTCGCCACGAAGGCGAACAGGATGAGTCCCGTCACCAGCCGGGTGTTGCGCACGCTCACGGCGGCAGGCAGCCCGAACCGGGACGTGCGGATGCGGGGGTCGTTGATTGCCTGCGTCATGGCCCGAGATTACACGGGCGCGCGGGCGAGGGTAGGGGCAAAACAAATCCGGCCCGGGATAATCCCGGGCCGGCAAGTTTGATGGTTTGCAGGGTTTTTGGTTTTATCAGAAGAAGAACCAGGTGCCGAACGTGGCGCGAACACCATCTTCGGTCGTGCCGTTGTCGAAATCCTTCTCGGCCCAGACAACTTCCCAGCCCATGCGCATCTGCTTGACAGGCTGCCACATCACGTTGGCGTGAACCACGTAGGCAGTGTCGAGCTGGCCGGCGATCGGGTTGTTGTCGAGGTTTTCGGCATAGCTGAACATCGTGTTGAAGGTCGTCGTGTCGGACAGGCCGAACGACAGGCCAACCAGGAAGCCGAGGGTTTCCAGCGGGTCGCCAGCAGCGTTGACGCTTCTGCCGGCCGCGCCGTTGTCGATGATGTCGCCCATGTACTTGTCGTCCAGCAGGCCTTCACCATAGCCAACGCCAGCCGTCAGGGTGGCAACATCAGCCAGGTTGAAGTTCGCACCGGCCATGATTGCCCAGCCGAGTTCATCGTTGTGATTGTTGTTGCCGTTGTTGCTCCAGTCAGCAACGTCACCCGAGATGATGAACTGGTGGCCGCCAGCGATGTCGTACTGCAGGTAAGACGCCACGTTCGGCATGTTGGTGGTGGAGTTGATGTGCGGGTTTTCGATGGCCACCGCCCACGACAGCGGGCCGTCGGTGTAGGTCAGGCGGATCTGGGCGGTGCGCGAGTAGGTCAGCAGTGCGCCGGCAGCATCAACCGTGGACACGCCGATTGGCGTCAGGGCGGCGGTGAAGTCGGTCTGACCGGCAAGGAACGTCCAGTTCGGGGTCATGTCCCATTCGCCATAGGCCTTGCGCATGCGCGGGGCGAGCGAACCGGAGTTGCCACCGGTGGCGAAGTCCAGCTCGATGCGGGTACGGATCTGGCCAACGGCAGTGTCGATCTTCGACTTGATGCCGAAGCGCGAACGGGCAGCCGACAGGCTGATATGGTCGCCGGTGTCGTTCTGGGCATTGCCGTCCAGCGTCGAGATGTCGAACGAATAGGCGTCGCCATGTTCGGTGTCGAAGTCATAGGCCAGGTGCGCGTTCACGTAACCGTAGATGGTCACTTCAGCGACCGGTGCCGGCATGTCGGCGGTCGGTGTCACGGCAATGGTGAAACCGCTGTCCTGCGAGCTGGAAACTTCAGAAGCAGCTTCGGTGCCCCAGGTGTTGGAGCCGTGGCCGCGTTCAAAGGTCAGCAGGCTCTTGCCGTCGAAGGCAGTTGCCGGAGCGGCTTCCATGGTGTCGACGCGGCTCTGGAGCGATTCCAGCTGCGCCTTGAGCGTGGCCAGTTCGTCGGCCTGTGCTGCCGTGGACAGCATGGTCGCGGCCACGCCGGCGAGCAGTACTGTTGTAAAACGGTTCTTCATTTGTCGTCCCTCGTAAAGGTGTCCCGTTCCCGGAACACACTTGTGTCCGGGTCAAGCCATTGCGTTGATGTCTTGGGGTTTTCCACTCCCCCTGCTACGGGAGCGAGAGGTAGGCATCAAACATGACGGGCAGGTCACATTGAGATGACAGCCGCAGAGACTGGCAAACCGTGACATTTTTGCCACAGTTCGTCCGGGGTGGGATGATATTTCTTCAACGCGGAAATGCTTAAGGTCCTGACGAAAAAAGCCCCGCCAACGCGCTCACGAATGAGGCTTTGACGGGGCTTTGGAATATTGGCTCCGCGGCAGGGATTCGAACCCCGGACCGATCGGTTAACAGCCGATTGCTCTACCACTGAGCTACCGCGGAAAGGTGGCAAGCCTATAGCAGACACATGCCAGCGGATAAAGCCCCCATTTGTCAAAATGTGAGGCCTTTGCCGGTGTCTCAAAAATCCGCTTGATCAGGCGCTTCTGCAAGGCTCTTGCAAGCGTCTGCCGGCATGGATAACTGCTGTATGCATGACAAAACGCGTCAAGGTCGGTCAACACTCGTTCAAACTGCCGGGATCGGTTCTCGCGCGGCGGGCGCTGGGTCTGGCCTTGGTGGCAGGGGGCGTGCTGGGCTTCCTGCCGGTGCTGGGGTTCTGGATGGTGCCACTGGGGCTGCTGGTGCTGTCGGTCGATTCGTCCATCGTGCGCCGCTGGCGCCGCCGAATGGAAGTGCGCTATGGCGGCTGGCTCAAGCAGCGTTACCCCCGCGTTGCCGGCTGGCTGGGTCTGTCATCACGCAACGGAAACGGGTCACCGCCGTCCGGACGGGATCACCAGGTGCACGACGAATAGCCGGGCTCTGGCGCCAGACAGCCTGTAAGGACATACAGGCACCCGTTCACGATGGTTCAGTTGTTAACACCGTTTGCGAATATTCGGTGTACTGTATAGACTGGTTGCCCTAAGGTCGTAGGGAAGGTTTTGGGGGAAACCGCTCAGACCGGGGTAAGTTGGGGTGGTGTATATGGCAACCAGACCGTTTTGGTGGGCTGCGCTGCTGGCCGTCGCATTTGCGATGCCGGCACCCGCACAAGCCATGTCAATGCTGGAGGCCGTGCGCATCGCCGTTCACAGCAATCCCGAGATCGGCGAGGCAATTGCCAATCGGGAGGCCATCGAGTTTGAACTCGAGCAGGGCCGTGGCCGCTTCCGCCCCAGGGTGGACCTTGAGGCCCGTTTCGGTGCCGAGCAGCGCTGGCGCGAAAGCGCGGAAAACCCTATCAACAATCCTGATGGCACTGCAGGTGTCCTGAACCGGCGCGAAGCGAGCCTTGTGGTGCGGCAGTTGCTGTTCGACGGCTACGAGTTCCAGTCCGAGGTTGAACGCCAGGCTGCCCGCGTGGATGGCGCGTCCTACCGCGTCATGGAGCGCACCGAGTTCATTGGTCTGGCCGTGGTTCGCGAATATCTCGACATCATGCGGTTGCGCCGCGTCGCCGGCCTCCTGGACAAGAACGAGGCCTACCATCGCAGCCTGCTTGGGCGCATCACGCGCGGCGCCAATGACGGCTCAATCAGCATTGCCGACAAGCAGCAGGCCAACGAGCGGTATTTTGCAGCCAAGGCCCGCAGCATCGAGGCGCGCGAAGAACTCGCCAACGCCGAAACCCGCTTCCAGCGGCTGGTTGGCCGCCCTGTCGGCAAAACCTCCGACCCTGGCAGCGTTGCGCGCGCCTTGCCGGCCTCGCTGGACAAGGCAATCGGGCTTGCCAGAACTGATCATCCATCTATCCGTTTCGCCCGGGCCGACCTTGACGCGGCCCTTGCCCTGCACCGCAAGGCGGGTGCGGCCTTTGCGCCGAAGCTGTCGCTTGAGGGCCGGGCCCGCGCGGGCGAAAACCTTGATGGCGAGCCCGGCCAGGACAACTCGCTGCAAGGCGGGGTCGTGATGTCCTGGAACCTCTACAATGGCGGCATCGACTCGGCCAACGTGCAGGAGCAGGTCCGCCGTGCCGACGAGGCCCGCATGGCGCTGCACCGCATCGCCCGCGAGGTCGAGGAAGGCGTCAGGCTTTCCTGGGACCGCCGCCGCCTGCAATCGCGCCGCCTCGCAGAACTGGACCGGCAGTTGAACACGCAGAACGAAGTCGTTCGCTACTACACCGAACAGTTCCAGATCGGACAGCGATCCCTGCTCGATTTGCTTGACGCGCAGAACAGCCGGATCGCCGCACAGATTGCCGTGGCGACGGGCAAGTCGGCCGTTCAGTTTGCCGATTACCGACTGCTGGCGTCGACCAACCGGCTGTTGCGTACCCTCAAGGTGCAGCAGCCTGCAGCGGCCAAGTCTTATGCCCGTGAACAGTTCAGTGTTCCACCAACGCCGCCGGCTGAAACCATGCCGCGCTACACCCCGGAAGACCTCTATCGCGATCCGAATTTCAAGGGACTTTACTGATCTCCGGATCGCCGGGATCAGCGCAACGCCTTGGCGGCAATGCTTGACCGGACACAGGCCCGGGACCTTTACTGCAGGACGTCAGCGAACCTTCACGGCGGCAAGAGATGCGAAAATTCTGGCAGAGCAACGCCGAACGCGCCGGGCCAGCCGCCGGACTGGCGGATGCTGATGGACGCCGGGCTGTCAATGACGCGGGCGAGGCGTTCCGCACCGAACTGCATGATCCGCTGTTGCGATGCCTGATCGCGCTGATCTGCTTTCATGACCGTTCTGCGTCACAGCATGAACTGACTTCCGGTCTGCCGTTGCACCAGGGCAGGCTGACGCCTGATCTGGCGGTACGTGCAGCGGAACGGGCAGGCTACGTGGCCAGCATCGTCAAGCGCCCGCTGTCACAGCTGAACCCGCTGGTGTTTCCGGCCATCCTGCTGCTGGAGCATGGCGGCGCATGCGTCGTGCACAGCCGGCTGGGCCGGCGCGGCTTTGAAATTTACGACCCCGACACGCAAACGATTTCCAAGGTCAGCCTGAAACAGCTGGGCCAGGTCTATGCGGGCGGGGCAATACTGGTTAAGCCGGATGTCCGGCTCACCGGGCGCGAACCCGACGCGCGGCTGCTGGCGCGCGGGCACTGGTTCTGGGGCGTGGTCGGCCGCTTGTGGCCGAGCTATGCGCGGGTGCTGCTGGCTGCCTGTTTCATCAACGTGCTGGCGCTCGCCTCACCACTGTTCATCATGAATGTCTATGACCGGGTGCTGCCCAACAAGGCACTGTCAACGCTGTGGGTGCTTGCGGTTGGCATGTTGCTGGCCATCGCCTTCGACTTCATTTTCAAGCTGTTGCGCACGTGGATGATCGATTCAGCCGGACGGCGGGCCGATGTCTTGCTGGCAGGGCGCATCTACGAGCACTTGCTGGCCATAAAACTTCAGAACAAGCCGGGCACCACCGGCGGCTTTGCCAGCCATCTGCGCGACTTCGAACAGGTGCGAGAATTCTTCACCTCGAACACGCTGGCGACCATCTCGGATTTCCTGTTCTTCGGGCTGTTTCTTTTCGTCATCTACATGATTGCCGGACCCCTGGCGATCATACCTGCTGTTGCGGCAGTCCTGGTTTTTGTCATCGGTTTGGTGATGCAGTTTCCGCTGGCACGGGCCGCGCGCGAGACGCAGAGCGAGTCGGCCTATCGCCACTCGTTGCTGGTCGAGACGATCTCGTCGCTTGAAACCATCAAGATGCTGCGCGCCGAAGGCCATTTGCAGAATTTGTGGGAGCGGCTTGTCGGGCGCACTGCGCGCACCATCGAGCGCACCCGAGCCATCACCAGCCTTGTCAGCACGCTCACGATGGCGATCCAGCAACTGGTAACAGTGGGCATCGTCGCCTATGGCGCCTACCTGTTCGACCAGGGCGAAGTGTCGATGGGCGCCATCATCGCGAGCGTCATACTGGCGGGACGTGCGGTTGCACCGTTTGGACAGTTCGCGACCATCGTGGCCCGTTCGCAGCATTCGGTTGCGGCATTGAACAACCTCAACAACATAATGCGCATGGAAAGTGAGCGGCCCGAGGGAAAGCCCTTCATTTCGCAACCCATCGAGAACGCGAGGATCGAGTTCAAATCCGCAACTTTCAGCTACCCGCAGCAGGCAAACCCGGCCTTGCGGGACCTCAATCTTGTTATCAACCCTGGCGAGAAGGTTGGCATTATCGGCAAGATCGGCTCTGGCAAGACCACCCTCGGGCGGTTGCTGGCAGCACTCTATGACGTCCAGCAGGGTGCGATCCTGATCGACGCCATCGATATCCGGCAGTTCCACCCGCACCAGATCCGGTCGGCCATCGGCGTCGTCAACCAGGATGCCGACCTGTTCTTCGGCACCTTGCGCAGCAACCTCGTGATGGGCAATCCGGCGGCATCCGACGAGCAGATGGTCGCTGCGGCGCGTCTGGCCGGCGTGGACCAGTTCGTCGCAACCCATCCGGCGGGATACGACATGCAGGTGGGTGAACGTGGCGGGCTGCTGTCTGGCGGGCAGAAGCAGTCGGTCGCGCTTGCCAGAATGCTGTTGCTCAAGCCCAGGGTGCTGTTTCTGGACGAGCCATCCGGATCCATGGACATGGCCAGTGAACGGCTGTTGATCCAGAACCTCAGGCAGTGCCTGACACCGGACCAGACACTGATTGTTTCAACCCATCGCTACAGCATGCTGGAAATTGTCGACCGGCTGATCGTTCTGGGCGACGGCAAGGTGATAGCGGACGGCCCCAAGGACCAGGTGCTGGAAGCGCTAAAGGCGCGGCTCGCCGGGCAAACGCCATGACCGGCGTAGGTTCGAGGGCAGCGGCTGCCTTTCCGTCAGCAAGGTTCTCGCTGCACCGGAACCGTGTTAATCGTAGGGGTGCGGAACACATTCCCGCTCATGGTATCGAGCGGCAACATTGGCAGGGACGGGCATGAGAACATTGTTGATTTCTGCGATGACGGTTGTCCTGGTGGCAGGGGCTGCGGGCAGCAGCCTTGCGGCAGACGTGGGCGGACAATGCTTTTCAGGCGAATATCGCTCCGACCTGGTCAATGTTCCGCGTCCGGATCTTGATGCTGAAATTGAACGGCGCCATGCGCACGCCGTGGAGATCTCGCAGTCGCCACAGGTGATTGCGAGCAGGACCAATCTCTGGACGTGGGCGAACGAGACCAAGGTGTCGTGCGGCAAGGTGATCGGCTTCCTTGCAACAGACGAAATCAACGATGAACAGATTACGCAATGTGACTGTTTTTATGGCGTGATGTTTTACCTCGCCAATTGATGGTGAGTTGTCCCGAAAAGGCATCACCTCTGCCATGCTGGTTGAACCTGACGTGATGCCGGGTAACCGGGCCGCCAAGGGAGGCAATTCTTGCAGTTCCTGATCAAGAGCGCATATGCGAGCCGGGCACTTGCGCTGGGCTTGCTGCTGGCCATGATGGCCCTGCGCATCTACGATCCTGCACCGCTTGAAATCCTCCGCCTCAAGACGTTCGACCTGTACCAGGTGATGAGCGAACCTGAACCGTCACCCGGCCAGGTGGTGATTGTCGACATCGATGAAAAAAGTCTGGGTGAACTCGGCCAGTGGCCGTGGCCACGCACCTTGCTTGCCGATCTGGTCAACAGGCTTTCGGCGTCAGGTGCTGCCGTCATCACATTCGACGTGCTGTTTCCCGAGGCTGACCGCACGTCGCCGCAAGCCGTTGCAGCAGTTGTTGAATCCTACGACAAGCAGACGGCTGAACGCCTCAGGCAACTGAAATCGAATGACGAAGTGCTGGCGGCAGCCATCGGCAAGACCCGGGTGGTTCTGGGCCAGTCCGGGTATCACGAGCAGGTTGGCCAGGCACAAGACAAGGTCACTGTCCGCGCAGCTGTTGCGATGGTAGGGCCCGATCCCTCCCGGTTTGTAGATGCATTTCCCGACGTCATTACCAACGTGCCGGTTCTTGAGCAGGCAGCACAGGGCCGGGGGCTTGTCACTATCCGGCCCGAGCGCGATGGCGTGGTGCGCAAGTTGCCACTGATCTCGCGCTACAGGCAGCAGCTGATCCCGTCACTGGGGCTGGAGACGTTGCGCGTGGCGACCGGTCAGACGACGACACTGATCAGGTCCACCGAGGCGGGAGTTGAATCCGTGGTCATCGCCGGTGTTACCGTTCCGACAGACCGCAACGCCAAGGCCTGGCTGCACTTTCGCAAGCATGATCCGAAGATGTTCGTGTCCGCCGCAGACGTGTTGTCCGGCAAGGCCGCAGCAGGGATTTTCCAGAACCGGATTGTCATGGTGGGCACCTCGGCGACGGGCCTGTTCGACTTGAAGGCAACGCCGGTCGACTCCTCCATGCCGGGAGTTGAAGCGCACGCCCAGCTGATCAACGCCATCCTGACGCAAAGCCTGCTCAGCCGGCCTGCGTGGGCCGTGGGCCTGGAGGTCAGCCTGACCCTGTTGATCGGGCTGTTGCTGATCGTGCTGCTGCCGCGGGCAGGGGCCATGTACACCATTGTGGTTGGTGCCACTATCGCCGTGGTAATCGCCGCCGGCAGCTGGTTCCTGTTTGCCAGCGAGCGGCTTGTTTTTGACTACGCGTTTCCGCTGCTGACCTCGGGGGCGGTTTCGGTGCTGCTGATCGTGCTCGGCTACCTGCGCGAGGAACTTGACCGGCGCCAGATCCGCACAGCGTTCGGCCAGTACCTGTCGTCGGACATGGTAGAGCAGCTCGCGGAGAACCCTGACCAGCTCAGCCTTGGCGGCGAGACCCGCGAGATGAGCATCATGTTCTCCGATGTGCGTGGGTTCACTACAATTTCGGAGAGCTACAAGTCGAACCCGCGTGCGCTGACAACGTTGATCAATTCGCTGCTGACCCCGCTGTCCATCGCGGTGGTCAACAATGGCGGCACCATCGACAAGTACATGGGCGACAACATCATGGCGTTCTGGAATGCGCCGCTGAGTGATGATGAACACGCCCTTCATGCCTGCCAGGCTGCGCTGGAGATGTCGTTCAGGTTGAACGAGTTGAACAGGCTGCGGGTCGAGCGCTCCGAGATTCCGCTGGAAATCGGCATTGGCATCAACACTGGCGAGTGCGTTGTCGGCAACATGGGGTCGGATCTCCGGTTCGACTACACCGTACTGGGCGATACAGTGAACCTGGCATCGCGACTGGAGGGGCAGACCAAGGGCTTTGGTGTGCAGATACTCATCGGGCACCGCTGCGCGGAACTTGTCGCCAACCGGCTGGCCGTGCTTCCGGTCAGCAGTGTCAAGGTGAAAGGCAAGACCGAGTACGAAGACATCTCCGTGCTGTTGGGCGACGAGGCTATTGCCCGCTCGCCCGGGTTCAAGGAGCTGGCCCGGCTTCATGCCAGCATGCTTGAAGCTGTTGCGGCAAGGAGATGGGACGATGTGCTGGCCCGGGCAAGCGTTTGCCAGGATGCCGCTGTGCCGTTTGGAATCCCACGGCTCTACGAGCGGTTCATGGCGGAAGCGAGCAGGAGTGCCAGGCGCAAGTCCCGCACCGCTGCTTCATCGGCCAGAAGGCGCGCCCTGAGTGCATAGGTGCCGGTTTGCTCAATCATTAATTGAGTAGAATTTTAACCAAATCCCTAAACCGTTGTTTTGTCATGCAAGCCTAGGATTGGTCCACTCTGGAGGGAGGGCTGATCATGCATGGCTTGTCAGACAGGCAAACGTTGAAGCGAATGCGGGCGGTGGAAAGTGCAGAGATGTACCTGATCGACCGCACCCGGCGCGAGCTGGCTGCTGCGACACGCACTGGCGCAAGACTTCAAGCGGTGCCAGCCGCGATCTGGGGCGTTTCACTGGTGGTCGTGATGGGCGTGCTTCACTGGGTGAGCGAGGCCGACTTGCTGCTGCGGACCAACTCCTGAGCCCGGCGGCAATCAATCAGACACCGAGGCCTGCGTCGGTCCGCGCCTGAAATCGTCCATCAGCAAGGTTGCGTTGGTTTTCGACCGGTCGCGCCGGTGGCCAATGCGCAGGTACTGGCGCGTACCCTCGGACCCTTCCAGACCAATCTTTCCCGTCGCCCTTACCACGAAGTTGCCGTTCGCATAGAGCTCGATGACACCGCTGCCGTCGGTGCCGCCCCTGATCCTGAACATCAGGTCGACCCAGCCACTTCGCGGGTCGGACAGGTATTTCACCTTGCCATGCTTCAGTTGCACGGCGCTGTCGCCGAGATACAGGTCCTGGTCGGTTACGAAGTCGAACTTCTTCCCCTGTCCCTTGACTACCTCGATGAACGTGCGTGCATCAATGAGAGTTGATGCGAGCATGAGCCGAGTCTGTGCACTCTCGATCGTGATGTAAAAGACGCCACCTTCGAACCGCATGGCGAGGAACGGGCTGCCATCAGCCTCCTGTTTCCAGGCGCCGAGCATCCAGCGCTTGTTTTCATAGGGACCGCCCAGGCCGGTCAGGCGCAGCGAAAAGCGGTACCAACTTTCTTCGCCGAACACGGTCTGGATGTCATCGGCCTCGCGGATCTCGGTGCGCTGGCAATTGCACCCTTCGTCGAAGTCTCCTGCAGTCACGCTGAGCGCCAGCGCGGCTCGCCCTTTCGCGGCATCACCTTGCCGGATCGCAAGCCGGTTCGCAGGTACGTACTTGTCCATCCAGATGTCTGATAGGGCAGACGTCTCGAAGTCATCCGCAATGGCATGTGTCGCCGGATCTGCGGCTGCCGGATGGCCGGCCAGTACCAGCGTGCAGACGCAAGCGACCGGGATCATCGAGCGCATCATGTTTTGATCCTCATTGTCTGACCCCGGCAGGCGAAACGTATGCCAAAACGCAAGGTCAAGCGAGGATTTCTGCGAAATGCACCAGCCATGCGCGGCAGTGCATGCGCCTCTATCGCCAGAAGTCGCGGAGAGTGTTGCAATCTGACCGGCTGCGTTAACGGTTTCACAAGAATTCTGGCCACGGACAGATAACGCTGCTAACCTAGCGGCATCCGTGGGGCACGTGACACTTCAAAAAGCGAATGGCGACCTCGTGATGCACGATTCCAACAATGCTGGTCTGGGCCTCGAAGCAGGCGCCGGTGGCGGTTTACCGTTGACCCAGCAGATGCTCGAGACCGCCAGCTATGCGCGCGACGGATCCACCCTCGTTCTCCAGTTTCCCGACGGCGCCGCAAAGGTTTTTCCGGGCTATTTCGACAGCCACCCTCCGGCCAACCTCGTTGCGGACAACGGGGCGTCCCTGAAAGGTGCAACGGTGGAGTTGCTCGCCGGACCGGAGCTGGTTCAGGTCGCACAGTCCGGCGGTGGATCAACCCAAAACCAGACGGCTGCGATCGGCAAGGTAGAGACCCTCGAAGGTAGCGCGACCGTACAGCGCGCCGGTGGCGGCACGGAAGACCTTCAGGTTGGCACGCCGGTTTTCCAGGGTGATGTGGTCGCGGTCAGCGACACCGGTAAGCTCGGCATAACGTTCACCGACAACTCGGTATTCTCGTTGAGCAACGGCGGCACCATGGCGCTCAACGAGATGGTCTACAACCCCGGTGGCAGCTCCAACAAGATGCTGTTCAGCCTGGTCAAGGGCTCGCTCGGATTCGTTACCGGCGAAGTGGCGGGGTCCGGCGGTGTCGAGGTAGAGACACCCGTCGCCGTGATGGCCATTCGGGGCACCACGCCACTGGCCGTGCAGCTGGAAGATGGCTCCTACGCGATCCTTTCAGCCGAAGGCACGTTCTCCATTGTTCCCAAGCTGCCCAATGGCCAGCTGGTGCAGGTCACCAACGGGCAGGGCGCCTATATCATTTCGGCGGATGGCACCACCAAGCTGGTCCCGATCACCGATGCGGGCCTGCAAGGCCTTGTCGGCGCCATTCTCAATCACTTGCGCGCCAGTACCCAGGAAAAGACCGAGCGCGAAACCAACGATACGGGCTCGCCCTTTTTCGGGACTGACTCGCGGTTTGCCGGCCTGGATGGCGAGGTTATCCTGCTCAAGCTGGCCGAACTGCTGGCCCCGCTGGCAGACTTCCTCGAAGAGCTTCCCGAACCTGATGAAAATGGCAACTACCCGCCGGTGTTCCTCATTGCCAGCAATGACACTGCCACACCGCCGCCCATTCCCGAAACTGATGGGCCTCTGGTTGCCACGGGCACGCTGACCGTTCTTGATGCCAACCAGCCGGATTCCGTGACGACGGAGGTATTGTCCGTCGAGGTTACAGGTACGACGAACGGTCTTGGCTCGGACAATGCCGCCTTGCTCGCGATGCTGGAGGTGGTGCCTGGCGTGGCGGATGCTGACGCGGGTGACCTGAGCAACGTGTTCTGGACCTTCGACAGCGGCAACGAAGCCTTCGACTACCTGGCTGACGATGAAACCCTGACGCTGACCTACAAGGTCATCGGCCGGGACGGCGCGGGCGCACTGGACGAAATCACCTTTGTGGTCGTCATCGACGGCACCAATGACCGGCCCCAGATCACCGCCGTCCAGGTGCTTGGCGCAGTAACCGAAGACGCGGCAACGGTCGCCGACAATCCCAACACGCCAGGGCTGGAAGCGGGAGCCTTTCTCACGGCAGACGGTTCGATCACGTTCGTCGATGTGGATGCGAGCGACCTGACCAGTTCGAGCGTCGCCTTGACAGGCCTTGCCACCACGGGCCCTGCCGTTCCTGTAGCGCTGCAAACCGCGCTCGCCAGTGCCGTGGTGCTGAGCGGCGATATTGCCAGTGCGAACAGCGGCACCGTCGACTGGACGTTCGCGCTCGACAACTCGCTCGTGCAGTATCTCGCAATCGGCGAGACCATCACACTGACCTACTCGATCGCGGTCACGGATGACTCGGGCGTTCAGGCCACTGACACTGAGACGCAAGCTGTAACCATTACCATCACCGGCACCAATGACGTACCGCAGATCGAGAGCGTGACTGCTCCTGTATCGCAGGCAGAGGTGGCGGGTGACAGCAGCCTTCAAGACCTGCTGGCAACCGGCTCGATGGATGTCAGTGATGTTGATTACTCCGATGTCCTGACCGGAATTGTCGTCGGCGATGCCACGGCACTCTTCAACGGCGCCCCGGTGCCGTCCGAAGACTCCGTCGACGTGTCCCAGCTGGTGGCCAATGCCGCCCTGAGTTTCGATGCGCCGGCCAATTCGCTGGGCGCCGTGCAGACCCTCGACTTCACCTTTGCCGCGGCTGATGTGGACCTCGACTGGCTGCGCCAAGGCGATGTGCTGACGCTGGACTTCGTCGTAGAGGTTGGCGACGGCACGACAGTCTCGATCCCGCAAACCGTGCGCATCACCATCACCGGTACCAACGACGTGCCGGTTATCGAGGCTGCCACCAATCCTGCAAGCATCGCGGAAGTTGCAGGCGACAGCTCGGCGCAGGACATTCCTGCCACCACCGGCACCATCACCATCTCCGACCAGGACCTTGGTGACACGCTGACGGTGACAGTGACCGGCAACGCGGTTGCCTTGCTGGACGGCGGTCCGCTGCCCATCGACGGCAGCGTGAACGTTGCGGCGCTGGTGGCTGAAGCCGCCATCGGCTTTGACCCGCTGGTGTCCGACGGCGAGGCGCAGACCATCAACTGGACCTGGGATCCTGCCGCTGCCGATCTTGACTGGCTGCGCGATGGGCAGGAGTTGACCATCACCTACACCGCTCAGGTCGATGACGGGTCGGGCAACACCGGCGCGCAGGACCTTGTCATCACCATCACCGGCAGCAACGACGTGCCGGTTATCAAGGCTGCCACCAATCCTGCAAGCATCGCGGAAGTGGCCGGAAACAGCTCGGCGCAGGACATTCCTGCCACCACCGGCACCATCACCATCTCCGACCAGGACCTTGGTGACATGCTCACCGTTACCGTGACCGGCAACGCGGTTGCCTTGCTGGACGGCGGTCCGCTGCCCGTTGATGGCAGCGTGGACGTTGCGGCGCTGGTGGCTGAAGGCGCCATCGGCTTTGACCCGCTGGAGTCCGACGGCGAGGCGCAGACCATCAACTGGACCTGGGATCCTGCCGCTGCCGATCTTGACTGGCTGCGCGACGGGCAGGAGTTGACCATCACCTACACCGCTCAGGTCGATGATGGCTTCGGCAACACCGGCGCGCAGGAACTGGTGATCACCATCACCGGCAGCAACGACGTGCCGGTTATCGAGGTCTGCCACCATTCCTGCAAGCATCGCGGAAGTGGCCGGAAACAGCTCGGCGCAGGACATTCCTGCCACCACCGGCACCATCACCATCTCGGACCAGGACCTTGGCGATACGCTGACGGTGACAGTGACCGGCAACGCGGTTGCCTTGCTGGACGGCGGTCCGCTGCCCGTTGATGGCAGCGTGGACGTTGCCTCGCTGGTGGCTGAAGCCGCCATCGGGTTTGACGCGCTGGTGTCCGACGGCGAGGCGCAGACCATCAACTGGACCTGGGATCCTGCCGCTGCCGATCTTGACTGGCTGCGCGACGGGCAGGAGTTGACCATCACCTACACCGCTCAGGTCGATGATGGCTTCGGCAACACCGGCGCGCAGGAACTGGTGATCACCATCACCGGCAGCAACGACGTGCCGGTTATCGAGTCTGCCACCAATCCTGCAAGCATCGCGGAAGTGGCCGGAAACAGCTCGGCGCAGGACATTCCTGCCACCACCGGCACCATCACCATCTCGGACCAGGACCTTGGCGATACGCTGACGGTGACAGTGACCGGCAACGCGGTTGCCTTGCTGGACGGCGGTCCGCTGCCCGTTGATGGCAGCGTGGACGTTGCCTCGCTGGTGGCTGAAGGCGCCATCGGCTTTGACGCGCTGGTGTCCGACGGCGAGGCGCAGACCATCAACTGGACCTGGGATCCTGCCGCTGCCGATCTTGACTGGCTGCGCGACGGGCAGGAGTTGACCATCACCTACACCGCTCAGGTCGATGATGGCTTCGGCAACACCGGCGCGCAGGAACTGGTGATCACCATCACCGGCAGCAACGACGTGCCGGTTATCGAGTCTGCCACCAATCCTGCAAGCATCGCGGAAGTGGCCGGAAACAGCTCGGCGCAGGACATTCCTGCCACCACCGGCACCATCACCATCTCGGACCAGGACCTTGGTGATACGCTGACGGTGACCGTGACCGGCAACGCGGTTGCCTTGCTGGACGGCGGTCCGCTGCCCGTTGATGGCAGCGTAAATGTTGGGGCGCTGGTGGCTGAAGGCGCCATCGGGTTTGACCCGCTGGTGTCCGACGGCGAGGCGCAGACCATCAACTGGACCTGGGATCCTGCCGCTGCCGATCTTGACTGGCTGCGCGACGGGCAGGAGTTGACCATCACCTACACCGCTCAGGTCGATGACGGGTTCGGCAACACCGGCGCGCAGGAACTGGTGATCACCATCACCGGTACCAACGACGTGCCGGTCGTGAGTTCAGTAAATCCGGCATCAGAAGCTGAAGGCAATGCTGCGTCGCCGGATCCGCAGGTGCTCGATCTCTGGGCGCTCGTGACGGCGTCGGATGTGGATTTGGGGGAAACGCCGGCGCTTGTCGCAAGCAGTGTCACGGTTGCCGTGGCCGCCAGCTCTGCGCCTACCGTATCAAGCCTGATCACGGTCAATCCGGATGGCACGGTCAGTTACGATCTCGCCGATTTCGACTTCCTCGCACAGGGCGAAAGCGCCGTCTACGACATCAGCTTCGACGTGGCGTCGGGGGTGGATACCGTGCCGCAGGTCGTGTCGTTGACCATCGCCGGCAGCAACGATGCCCCCACGGTCGACGCCGGGCCGCAGTCTAGTCAACTGGTCGAGGCAGGCGGCGTGGACAATGCCGACCCCGGCACGGACAGCGCCACGGTTGCGCTGATGATGGCAGACGTTGATGGAACGCCCCAAGTCGATACAGGCTGGTTGACGAGCAACGGCTGGTCGACAACCGACGGCGGCGACACCTACAGCAAGCAGGGCACCTACGGCACTGCCACGCTGACGGTTGCCACGGCAATCATCATGTACACGCTGGCCAATGACCTGGCAGCGACGGAAGCGCTGGCCCAGGACGAGGCTGTCTCCGACAGCTTCGACGTGCAGGTCACCGACGGCCCTGCCACCGCTTCGGCAACGGCAGTGTTCAACATTACCGGTAGCGAGGACATCGCCGGCGCGCCCGCCGGCAACATCAATTTCATCAACTCGTTCAATGCCACGGGCGGGTCGATGTTTGCATCCTTCAGCGGCACCGCTGGCGAGCCGGACACCTTCTTGCTGGACCCCAATGGCAGCTTTGCCAGACCGACCATCAACGGCTTCGACCCTGCTGAAGACGGTCTTTCCCTGGCATATCCGCTGAACAGCGGCGAGCAGGTCATCTACCAGGATGACGGCAGCAATACCGTTGTGCTGATTAAATCGACGGGTGGGTCTGAAACGTCAACGGTCGAGATTGCCTTCCTGAACGGCGTGACGGGCGCACCGATCAATACTGTCGAGACCTGGAACCAGATTTACGTGGACGGCTATTCCATCACGTATCCTGGTACGAGCGGCCAGATGGATGTCTTCACGTTTATCAACCCGTCCTCCTTCGAAGGTGTTCCGATCATCACCGGCTTTGATCCGGCGCAGGATGTGATCGACCTGTCAAATGTGCTGGCTGCCAGTGCCAGCGGACCGGGCCCGGCAGATGCACAGGTCATTGCAGTTGCCAGAACCGCGCTGATTGTCCAGTTGATAGATCCGGCCAGCAACAACCCCGACAACCTTTCTTACACCGCGGTCTACGCCGCCGCCCCCGGCGACCCTTACGGGGGCGAGGTGACCTACGGCGTTGACGTGGCTACTGGCAGCCTTGCCTTCTACACCAGCCAGTTTGCAGACCTGGCTGATGGCGAAAGCATTGAACTCATCTTCAATTATGCTGGAGATCCGGCTATGCCGGCAGCGACGACGCTGATCACCATCACTGGCACCAGCGATCCGTTGATGCCGCAGATCACGCTGGCGGACGGCACGGCTGGCGAACGGATCGATACCATACTCCAGATTTCGTATGATAAGTCAGGCAGCGAGTTTGTTGATCTCGCCGTGCTGCAGGGCATCAGCGGCGACCCCGTCAATGTCTATGTCGGCGGAACTGCTGATGTCGACCAGACGATCGTAGGCACAAGTGATGATGATTACATCATGGGCGGCAACGGCAACGACACGCTGAGCGGAGGCGAGGGCGCAGACACGCTGACGGGCAATGCCGGAAGCGATGTCTTCGTGCTGGACGACACCGCGTTTACGGGCACCGACACCATCACGGACTACGTTATCGGCGAGGATTTCGTGGACCTGAGCGCCCTGCTGGAAGGTACCGGCGCGAACGCAGCGAACCTTGGCGATTATGTCAAGCTGACCGCCGGCGCCAGCGAGACCCAGTTGTCGCTTGACCAGGACGCCGACCCCGGCACCGCAAACGAGGTCATTGCCACGTTCACCAACGCCGCCATGACCGTGAACGTCATCTTCGATGAAGCCGAGCAGGCCGTTGCGATCAACGCGACGGTCTGAAGTCTTAGCGCTCGCGCAGGGCTTCCACGCGCGCCTTGTTGATCGGCTTGAGCAGGTAGTCGAGCACGCTCTTCTTGCCGGTCAGGATATCGACGCTTGCCACCATGCCCGGGAATATCGATAGCGGTTTCTTGTCCCCGCCCAGCTTGTTCGACAGTGTCCTGATCGTGACCGTGTAAAAGACTTCGCGGGTCAACTCATCGATTGTGCTGTCCGGCGAAATCTGGTCGACAACGCCATCCAGTCCGCCAAAGATTGAAAAGTCGTAGGCCGTGATCCTGACCAGCGCCGGTTGCTGGGGGTGCACGAAGGCAATGTCGGCAGGCCGGATGCGTGCCTCGACCAGCAGCAACTCGCCCTGCGGCACGATCTCGACAAGGGTTTGCCCGGCCGTGACGACGCCACCGATCGTGTTCACGCCGAGCTTGTTCACCACGCCCGCCACAGGGGCGCGGATTTCGGTGCGGGCCACCTTGTCCGTGGCACCGGTCAGCGCCTGCCGCACCACCGCCAGCTCGGCGACCTTGCCACTGAGTTCCGTCCGCGCCTTCTGCTGCATCGACAGGCGCTGGTCTTCAAGCAGCGCTTCCGCCTCGCGAATCGCCGCTTCCAGCCGGGGCCGTGACTTGCGTGCCATTTCAAGCTGGCCCGAGATATCCGCAATCTCGCGCTTCAGCTTGATGATGTCGGTCTTGGGAACCACGCCGGAGCGGGCGAGGGGCTCCTTGAGCTGGTTTTCCTCTCGCGCAAGAGCAAGGGTTTCGGACAGGCGATCCATGTTCACGTTGACCTCGGCCAGTTCCTGCTGGCGCTGGGTCACGCGCTCGCTCAACATGGTCACCTGGCTTGCAAGGCTGCGCTTTCGCGCCTCGAACAGTTCAAGCTCGGCAGCGACGGTCTGTGGGCTCTGCTTGGCGATTTCCGGCGGATACACAAGCGGGTCGGCAAAGCGGCCATTGGCCTCCGCCGTGAGCCGGAAAATCTGGGCTTCAAGACTGGCGCGCTGGGCATCGAGCTCGCCGAGGTTCGAGGCAAAGCCGGTATCATCGATACGCAGCAGCAATTGCCCGGCACCAACGGTGTCGCCTTCGCGCACCGCGATCTCCTTAACGATGCCGCCTTCAAGGCTTTGCACAAGCTGGTTCTTGCCGGTTGGTATGACCCGGCCCTGGCCACGCGCCACCTCGTCAAGCTGTGCCCATGCGGCCCACCCCAGCAGGCCTGCAAAGGCAACCAGCATGGCCAGCAGGAACACCGTCGTGTGCCGCGGCGGCCGCTGGTGCAGCGCAGATTCATATTCGCGTGCGAATACAAGATCTTGCTCTGATGCCTTCAACCGTTGCACTCCCTTGAAGCCGGACAGGCCACGCTGCGACGTGTGCTAACCTGATAGTGGACAATGGTGCAGGTTACCGCAAGCGGTTCGCTGGTGCGGATGTGTTAGAGGTGCCGTAGCCATGCGCGACACGTGCGGCGTATCAAGGCTTCGGTCTGATTTTATTGGTGCCGGCTGAGGGATTCGAACCCCCGACCCCCTGATTACAAATCAGGTGCTCTACCAACTGAGCTAAGCCGGCATCGAGGCCACGGCGGAGGCGCTGCGCCCGCAAGCCTGCGCCTGAATACTTCCAGTGCATGTGCGTTGCAAGATCAAACGCGGCCCTCCGCCTCATTGCGGCGCATTTCGCGTCCCGTCCACCTGTCTGCAGCCGTTAACGGGTTTGGACGCTGGTGTCCTCTACATGCACGCCGAACTGGCACTTTCGTTGCACCTGAGCGTTCAGGCTGCATTTGTTGACCGTCTACTTGTGCCAATAAGGTACATCGTGTTCATTAATATGGCGCGGCGGAACAACGGGGGCCACAAAGGGAACTGAAAAGACCAGTCTCGGTCAACCAATGTGAGGAGTTGTTCGTAATGCGTATCGCAGCGGGCTTTATCGTACCGGCCCTGGTTGCCGGCTTGTTTATGATTCCAATGGCAGATACCGCCGATGCCGGTGGCAACAAGGGCGGCATGAAATCCCGCACGGGCGGCATGAACATGCGCGCAGGCGGCATGCGCATGAAGATGGGCAATCGTGGCCAGCGCATGAGGATGGGCAATGGTGGCCAGCGCATGAAGATGCACGCTGGTGGCCAGATGCACGGCGGCGGCATGGCTGCGGGTAACCGCAAGATGCGCCGGGCCGGACAGTTTGCTGCCGGTGGCCAGTGGCAAGGCCAGCGTGGCCAGTGGAAGGGCCAGCGCCGCAAGGGTGGCCAGATGGCCGGCGGTCATGGCTCGACAGGCAACCCGGCCTACGACCAGGCCCGCGCCCAGGCACTGCGCGAATTCCGGCAGATGCGCCGTGAAACCGTTCGGTCGCTGCGCCAGGCTGGTGTGACGCACATCACCGGCGAAATGCAGGCCCAGTATGCCCATGACGCATTGAGCCGCCTGCAGAAATCCGCAGGCGTTGCGTTCACGCCCTCTGAAGTGGCGGAAGTGAACCGCCGCGTGGCCAATTCCGTGGCGCGTTTCAACCAGACCCAGGGCATGGGCTACAGCGGTCGTGGTGGCGGTGGCTACGCTGGCGGCGGTGGCTACGCTGGCGGCTGGGGGCGGCAAGGGCGGCAAGGGCGGTTACGGCAATCGCGGTGGCCGTGGCGGCAATCGCAACGTCAACAACAACACCAACGTCAATAACAACGTCATCAACAACTCGGTCGTAAACAACCAGGTGTCGATCTCGAGTTCGGTTTCGATCAGCTCTGGCGGCGGTTTCTATGCTGGTCCGTCGACGGCCTATTATGGCGGTGACTCCTCAGCCTACGCAGTCGCTGGTGCATATGCTGCAAGCGGTGCGTACGCCGCAAGCGGTGCCTATGCCACTGGCGGTGGGGTTGTGGTGGACTACCGCTGCACCATCAACGGTGTTGCCGTGTCGTCCGTTGCCAAGTGCAAGAAGGTTCACCGGCTGGCTGTTCGCGGCAAGGGCTATGCCTTTGCCTATGGCACTGGCGTGGCGGCGTACGTGTCAGTCTCCGGCGGTGGCGGATATGCCGTCGGCCATGGCCGCAAGCACAAGCGCAAGCATCACGCCCATGGTCATGGTCATGGTCATGGTCACGGCTACGGTGGCGGTGCCTACGCCGTCAGCGGCGGCTATGCGACCGGCGGCGGCTATGCGACCGGCGGCGGATATGCCACCGGCGGCGGTTACACCACGGGCGGCGTTGTCGTTCATGGTGGCATGACCGGCAGTTCCGGCGTCAACTGCTACTGCGAATAACCACCAGTCAGCTTGAGCAAACATGCGCCGCCTGTCCCGGAAACGGGGCGGGCGGTTTTGCTATCGCGTCAGGGCATAAAGCGTAAGTGCAGCCGCGTTTGACACGTTGAGGCTCTGGATGCTGCCCGGCAAATCCAGCCGCGCCAGGTGATCGCAGGTATCGCGAGTCAGCTTGCGCAATCCCTTGCCTTCCGCCCCAAGCACGATGGCGAAGGGTGGCCTGACCTTGAGTTGCTCAACCGTCTCGGGCGCTTCGCTGTCCAGCCCGATGATGGTGAAGCCGTAATCCTTCAGTTCTTCCATGGCGCGTGACAGGTTGGTGACCTTCACGAACGGCACGTGTTCGGCAGCACCCGAGGCAGACTTTACCAGCACCGCAGAGCCTTCCGGGCTGTGCCGCGTGGTGGCAACCAGCGCCGTCACGGCAAACGCGGCGCACGAGCGCATGATCGCACCCACATTGTGCGGATCCGTAACCTGGTCGAGCAGCACCACGGTGCCGGTGCGGTCGATGTCATCGAGATCTGGCTGATCCAGCGGCCGCGCTGTCATCACCGCTCCCTGGTGCACAGCGTCAGCGCCGGCCAGCCGGTCAAGCTCCTTGCGATGAACCTGCTCGGGCTTCACGTCAGGCCGTGCCTGCAGGGCTGCTTCCAGCCGGGGCAGGGCATTTTGCGTGCACCGCAGCGAAATGATCTTGCGGCGGGGGTTGGCCAGTGCCTCGGTGATGGCATGAAGGCCGAAGATCAGGTCGTCGGCCTCACGCTGGGGCACCCGCCGGGCAGGTCCACCATGCCGTGATGTGTCATTCTTGCTCATGGCCAAGCGTTGTATACGGTTTCAGCAATCGCGCGCCAGAGTATAAACAAGTTGGTATCCGCGCTGCATTTGCCGATAGGGCATTACCCGCCCGCAAGTCGGCATATTTGCTTGCGAATCCTGTTGACAGGGGGCGGCAGCATGCCCATAACACGGCGTTGAACGGCCCGGCTAACCCCCGGGCATAATGTTTTGCGCGCTGAAGTTACCTGTTTTCAAGAACAGTCATCAACTTAATCCGCTGAATTTATTGGCGTTTTGACTGCTGGCTGTTTGGAGGAGGGGTGCCCGAGTGGCTAAAGGGGACGGGCTGTAAACCCGTTGGCTATGCCTACGTTGGTTCGAATCCAACCCCCTCCACCATTCCTTGGGCAGGTGTTCTGAGGTTTGCCGGTCGTGAAGTCTGCGAGGACTTTGTGACGTTAATGCAAGGATTTGAGTGGCGGTAACAGTATTTGGATACCCCGGGCAAATGCGGGTGTAGCTCAATGGTAGAGCAATAGCCTTCCAAGCTAAAGACGAGGGTTCGATTCCCTTCACCCGCTCCAGGCGTTCGGACCAAACTCGTAAAGAGCACCCCGGCACCTTATATCGCGCACGACTAGACTGGTTTTTTTGACGTTCCATGCAAAGGTAGAGATCAAGATGGGCAAGGAAAAGTTTCAACGCACTAAGCCGCACGTCAATGTCGGCACGATTGGTCACGTTGACCACGGCAAGACGACGCTGACGGCTGCGATCACCAAGTATTTTGGTGAATTCCGCGCGTATGACCAGATTGATGGCGCGCCGGAAGAGAAGGCCCGTGGCATCACCATTTCGACCGCGCACGTCGAGTATGAGACGGAAGCCCGTCACTACGCGCACGTGGACTGCCCCGGTCACGCCGACTATGTGAAGAACATGATCACCGGCGCGGCACAGATGGATGGCGCGATCCTGGTTGTGAACGCCGCTGACGGCCCGATGCCGCAGACCCGCGAGCACATCCTGCTTGGCCGCCAGGTCGGTATCCCGTTCATGGTCGTGTACATGAACAAGGTCGACCAGGTTGACGACGAGGAACTGCTTGAGCTGGTCGAGATGGAAATCCGCGAGCTTCTGTCCTCGTACGAATATCCCGGCGATGACATTCCGATCATCCGCGGCTCGGCCCTGCATGCCATGAACGGCACGCAGCCCGAGATTGGCGAGAACTCGATCCGCGCGCTGATGAAGGCGGTTGACGAGTACATCCCGACGCCTGCTCGTCCGGTTGACATGCCGTTCCTGATGCCGATCGAGGACGTGTTCTCGATCTCGGGCCGCGGCACGGTTGTGACCGGCCGTGTCGAGCGTGGCATTGTGAAGGTTGGCGAGGAAATCGAGATCGTCGGCATTCGCGACACGGTGAAGACGACCTGCACGGGCGTTGAGATGTTCCGCAAGCTGCTGGACCAGGGCCAGGCTGGCGACAACATCGGCGCGCTGCTTCGTGGTGTTGACCGTGAAGGCGTCGAGCGCGGCCAGGTGCTGTGCAAGCCGGGTACGGTGAAGCCGCACAAGAAGTTCAAGGCAGAAGCCTACATCCTGACGAAGGAAGAGGGTGGCCGTCACACGCCGTTCTTTGCCAACTACCGTCCGCAGTTCTACTTCCGCACGACCGACGTGACGGGTGTTGTGACGCTGCCGGAAGGCACGGAGATGGTGATGCCTGGCGACAACGTGTCGTTCGAGGTTGAGCTTATCACGCCGATCGCGATGGAAGAGAAGCTGCGCTTCGCCATCCGTGAAGGTGGCCGCACCGTCGGCGCCGGCGTCGTGTCGACCATCATCGAATAAGACTGACTGCAGGCGGACCGGTTGAACCCGGCCCGCCTGTCCGCAGGTTAGGGGTGTAGCTCAGTTGGTAGAGCGGCGGTCTCCAAAACCGCAGGTCGGGGGTTCGAGACCCTCCGCCCCTGCCACCGGACAAGACGGAACGGGCAATTCAGACCCGCCGGCAACGTGAAACAGGAACATGGCAAAGACCAACCCGTTCGAGTTTTTCCAGCAGGTCCGCCAGGAAACCTCCAAGGTAACCTGGCCCAGCCGCCGGGAAACCATGATCACCACCATCATGGTGCTGATCCTGTCCACAGTTGCAGCCATATTCTTCCTTGGCGTCGATGCGGTGCTGAAGTGGGTTATCGACCTGATCCTGTTCAGGTCTTGAGTGAACGGGAAGGGCAGGAACGGCTTATGACGAAGCGTTGGTACATCGTGCACGCCTACTCGAATTTCGAGAAGAAGGTGGCCGAGTCGATCAGGGAACAGGCAGCATCCAAGGGCCTGGAAGACGTGTTTGAGCAGGTGCTGGTGCCGACCGAGGAAGTGGTCGAGATGCGCCGTGGCCGCAAGATCCAGTCAGAGCGCCGTTTTTTCCCGGGCTACGTGCTGGTAAAGATGGATCTGACCGATGAGGCCTATCACCTCATCAAGAATACGCCGAAGGTGACCGGTTTCCTGGGCCATGACAACAAGCCCATGCCGATCTCGGAAGCAGAGGCGACCCGCATCCTGAGCCAGGTTCAGGAAGGTGTCGAGCGCCCGCGTCCGACGATCATGTTCGAGGTTGGCGAGCAGGTGCGCGTGGCGGAAGGTCCGTTCGCCTCGTTCAACGGCCTGGTGGAAGATGTCGACGAGGAGCGTTCGCGCCTCAAGGTGGCAGTATCGATTTTTGGCCGGGCAACCCCGGTCGAACTGGAATTCGGGCAGGTGGAAAAGCTCTGAGGCAACTCGGCGCATTTGCACCTGATATCCGTGTAACGGTGGGAGGCGAGGGCGGCAATGCCCGGACCGGACCACTAACCTCAGCTTCCCGACGCATTGCCCGAGATGGCTGCCGACGGAGAGGGAAAGTGAAATGGCAAAGAAAGTACTCGGTTACATCAAGCTGCAAGTTTCGGCAGGACAGGCAAATCCGTCCCCGCCAATCGGCCCCGCGCTCGGTCAGCGCGGCCTGAACATCATGGAATTCTGCAAGGCCTTCAACGCCGCGACCCAGCAGATGGAACCTGGCATGCCGATTCCGGTCGTCATCACAGCGTTCCAGGACAAGTCCTTCACCTTCGCGATGAAGACGCCGCCTGCGTCGTACTTTCTCAAGAAGGCAGCGAAGATCAAGTCCGGCCACAAGGAGCCCGGCAAGGGGTCCTTCATCGGCAAGGTGACGCGCGCCCAGGTGCGTGAAATCGCTGAGCAGAAGATGGTTGATCTCAATGCCCGTGATCTCGATCAGGCGGAAAAGATCATCGCCGGTTCGGCCCGTTCCATGGGCCTGGAAGTTGTGGGGTAACGGATTATGGCTACCAAGGGCAAGAGATACGCAAAGGCCGCTGAAGGCCTCGATCGCGACAAGACCTACAGCGTCGCTGACGCTGTGAAGCTGGTCAAGGAACGCGCCAAGGCGAAGTTCGATGAAACCATCGAGATCGCCATGAACCTGGGTGTTGACCCTCGCCACGCCGACCAGATGGTCCGTGGTGTGGTGTCGCTGCCCGGCGGTACCGGCAAGGACGTCCGTGTTGCCGTGTTCGCACGCGATGCCAAGGCTGACGAAGCCAGGGCAGCCGGTGCCGACATCGTTGGCGCAGAAGACCTGGTCGAGCGCGTTCAGGCTGGCGAAATCAACTTCGACCGTGCCATCGCCACCCCGGACATGATGCCGCTCGTTGGCCGTCTGGGCAAGGTGCTCGGCCCGCGCAACCTGATGCCGAACCCCAAGGTCGGCACGGTGACGCCGGATGTCGCGGGTGCGGTGAAGTCCGCCAAGGGCGGTTCGGTCGAGTTCCGCGTCGAGAAGGCCGGCATCATCCACGCCGGTGTTGGCAAGGTCAGCTTCGACGAAGCCAAGATCATCGCCAATGCCAAGGCATTCGTGGACGCGGTCATGAAGGCAAAGCCGACCGGCGCCAAGGGCACCTACGTCAGGAAGGTATCCCTGTCATCGACCATGGGCCCCGGCCTTAAGGTTGATGTGTCGAGCCTGCTGGCTGATTGAGTTTACCGGCCGAAAGGCTGGACAATAGTTACCCTTGATCGGGATTTCATATCCGGATCAAGGGGTTGGATCGGGAGACTGATCCAGACCTGTCCGAGATTGCAGGCGTGGGCGAGGGATCGTCCGCTTAATTGCCCGGTTAGGGTGGCCCGCATGAGACAAGGTGTCAGGAATGTTCCGCTGCCGGTTATCCGGCAACGGCCAGTTCGGACCCTCAGTGATCGGATCCTTCAAGCCTGCCTTCGTGCAGGCGGCCGGGTGAAGAGGACAGGCAAGTGGAGCGCTGCGGAAGCGGTGTTGCACCTGGCCTGAACAGTCAGGTTGCAGCACGGGTTCGCCTTCCGCGGCTTGGTGCAACCGTCCGGTGGTCATTCACCGGGCAAACTGGAGAGAGCTAGTGGATAGAGCACAGAAATCAGAGCTCGTCACGTCGCTCAACACCGTCTTCAAGGAGACTGGTGTTGTCGTGGTGACCCACAATCTCGGCCTGACTGTTCCGCAGATGAATTCGCTGCGGGCCAAGATGGCAGAGGCCGGCGGGACAACGAAAGTTGCCAAGAACCGCCTGGCTAAAATCGCTCTTGAAGGCACTGATGCTGCCGGCATTGCCGACCTGTTCACAGGTCCGACCATGGTTTCCTACTCAGGTGACCCGGTCGCAGCCCCGAAAGTCATCGCAGACTTCGCCAAGACCAATGACAAGCTTGTCATTCTTGGCGGTGTACTGGGTGCAACGGTGCTCAATGCCGATGGTGTCAAGGCACTTGCTGATATGCCGTCGCTCGATGAGCTGCGCGGCAGGCTCGTGGGCATGATCCAGACGCCGGCAACCCGCATTGCGGTTCTTGCCCAGGCGCCTGCGGCTCAGCTCGCCCGCGTCATGCAGGCCTACGCCGACAAGGACAAGGAAGAAGCGGCCTGACCGGTCGCGTCCATTCACTGAACTGGTTCAACTGTACAAACGAAAGACGAAACAATGGCTGATCTTGCTAAGATTGTAGACGACCTTTCCGCCCTCACCGTCATGGAAGCTGCCGAGCTGTCCAAGATGCTCGAAGAAAAGTGGGGCGTTTCCGCCGCTGCTCCGGTTGCCGTGGCTGCTGCCGGTGGCGCTGCTCCTGCTGCTGCTGCAGAAGAAAAGACTGAGTTCGACGTTGTTCTTGAAGCTGCTGGCGACAAGAAGATCGAAGTCATCAAGGAAGTCCGCGCCATCACCGGCCTGGGCCTGAAGGAAGCCAAGGACCTGGTCGAAGGCGCACCGAAGACCGTCAAGGAAGCTGCCGGCAAGTCGGAAGCCGAAGAGATCAAGAAGAAGCTCGAAGCTGCCGGCGCCAAGGTGTCGCTCAAGTAAGGTCCGATCGGACCAACGTGATTGCCGGCCGGGAGGGTTACCCTCCCGGCTGGTCCTGCCGGAGCCAAAATGCGGCGGCAGACATTGTGAGAAGGCGTACGGGCGGTTTTCCGTGCAGTCCGGGTCTGGCCAGCAAGGCCGGGCAAGATGGGCTGTCCGGCAAGCCGCCGCACTGGCTTGATTGAATTGCTCTCTGGCAACCCCCACCTAAGAGAGCCAAAATGCGAAGGAAGACACATGTCGCAGACCTTTATTGGCCGCAAGCGTATTCGCAAGTTTTTCGGCAACATCGAAGAAGTCGCCGAAATGCCAAACCTCATCGAGGTGCAAAAGGATTCTTATGATCAGTTCCTGCAGGTAACCGAGCCCGAGGGCGGCCGTGTGGCCGAGGGACTTCAGGCCGTGTTCAAGTCCGTATTCCCGATCAGTGACTTTTCTGGTCAGGCGATGCTCGAATACGTGACCTACGAATTCGAAGATCCGAAGTATGACGTGGAAGAGTGCCAGCAGCGCGGCATGACGTTTGCCGCGCCGCTCAAGGTCACCCTGCGTCTGATCGTGTTCGAAGTCGACGAGGACACGGGCGCGAAGTCGGTCAAGGACATCAAGGAACAGGACGTCTACATGGGCGATATTCCGCTCATGACCAAGAACGGCACGTTCGTCGTCAACGGCACCGAGCGCGTGATCGTTTCGCAGATGCACCGCTCACCCGGCGTGTTCTTCGATCACGACCGTGGCAAGACCCATTCGTCCGGCAAGCTGCTGTTTGCTGCGCGCATCATCCCGTACCGCGGCTCATGGCTCGACTTCGAGTTCGACGCGAAGGACATCATCCACGTCCGCATCGACCGCCGCCGCAAGCTGCCCGTGACCACGCTGCTGTACGCGCTGGGCATGGACAACGAGGAAATCCTGCACACGTTCTACAAGACCGTGCCGGTTGCCGCCGTCAAGGACGGGTGGAAGATGCCGTTCGACCCCGAACGCTATCGTGGCGTCAAGCCGGCGGTCGACATGATCGATGCCAAGACCAAGAAGGTCGCCATCGAGGCCGGCACCAAGATCACCCCGCGCCTGGCCCGCAAGCTGGCCGACGAAGGCCTCAAGGATTTGCTTGTTGCCGATGAAGACCTCTACGGCATGTACATTGCCGATGAACTGGTCAACACCGCGACCGGCGAGATCTATGCCGAGGCTGGCGAGGAGATCGACGAGAAGCTGCTCAACGCCGTCAAGGAGCAGGGCTACAAGGAAATCCGCCTGCTTGATATCGACCACATCAACACCGGTGCGTACATCCGCAACACGCTGATGGTCGACAAGGTCGAAGGTTACGAGCAGGCCCTGGTCGACATCTACCGCGTCATGCGCCCGGGCGAGCCGCCAACGCGTGAAACCGCCGAAGCGCTGTTCAAGGGTCTGTTCTTCGATGAGGAACGCTATGACCTGTCGTCAGTCGGCCGCGTAAAGATGAACATGCGCCTCGAACTGCAGGCGCCCGACACCATGCGTGTGCTGCGCAAGGAAGACATCCTTGCCGTGGTCAAGACTCTGGCTGATCTGCGTGACTCCAAGGGCGACATCGACGATATCGATCACCTCGGCAACCGCCGTGTGCGTTCGGTCGGCGAACTGATGGAAAACCAGTACCGCCTTGGCCTGGTGCGCATGGAGCGCGCCATCAAGGAGCGCATGTCGTCGGTCGATATCGACACCGTCATGCCGCACGACCTGATCAACGCCAAGCCTGCGGCTGCTGCCGTGCGCGAGTTCTTCGGCTCGTCTCAGCTGTCGCAGTTCATGGACCAGACCAACCCGCTGTCGGAAATCACCCACAAGCGCCGCCTGTCAGCACTTGGGCCGGGCGGTCTGACCCGTGAGCGTGCCGGCTTCGAAGTCCGTGACGTGCATCCGACGCACTATGGCCGTATCTGCCCGATCGAAACGCCGGAAGGCCCGAACATCGGCCTGATCAACTCGCTGGCAACCTTTGCCCGCGTCAACAAGTACGGCTTCATCGAAACGCCATACCGCAAGGTGAAGGACGGCAAGGTGTCGGAAGAGGTCGTGTACCTGTCCGCCATCGAGGAGTCGCGTCCGCACATCGCCCAGGCCAACGTCAAGCTCACCAAGGACGGCAAGTTCGAGGAAGAGGTTGTCACGGTTCGCCAGCACGGCGAAGTGATCCAGGTTGCTGCAGACCGCGTGGACTTTGTCGACGTGTCGCCGAAGCAGCTTGTGTCGGTGGCCGCAGCGTTGATCCCGTTCCTGGAAAACGACGACGCCAACCGCGCCCTGATGGGTTCGAACATGCAGCGTCAGGCAGTGCCGCTGGTGCGCACCGATGCACCGCTGGTAGGTACCGGCATGGAAGCGGTCGTTGCCCGTGACTCCGGTGCTGCCATCACCGCCCGCCGCTCTGGCGTGGTCGACCAGGTGGACGCCAAGCGCATCGTTATTCGCGCAACCGAAGAAACCGATCCGACCAAGTCCGGCGTCGACATCTACACGCTGTACAAGTTCCAGCGGTCGAACCAGAACACCTGCATCAACCAGCGTCCGCTGGTGCGTGTGGGCGACGTGCTCAAGGCTGGCGATATCATCGCCGACGGTCCGTCCACCGACAAGGGCGACCTGGCGCTGGGCCAGAACGTGCTGGTCGCGTTCATGCCCTGGAACGGCTACAACTTCGAGGACTCCATCCTCCTGTCCGAGCGCATGGTGCGTGATGACGTGTTTACCTCGATCCACATCGAGGAATTCGACGTCATGGCCCGCGATACAAAGCTCGGGCCTGAGGAAATCACCCGTGACATTCCCAACGTCGGTGAAGAGGCGCTGAAGAACCTCGACGAAGCCGGTATCGTCTACATCGGGGCGGAAGTGCACCCGGGCGACATCCTGGTCGGCAAGATCACGCCGAAGGGCGAAAGCCCGATGACGCCGGAAGAAAAGCTTCTGCGCGCCATCTTCGGTGAAAAGGCCTCCGACGTGCGCGACACGTCGCTGCGCCTGCCGCCAGGCGTGGCTGGTACGGTCGTTGAAGTGCGCGTGTTCAACCGCCACGGCATCGACAAGGACGAACGTGCCCTTGCCATCGAGCGCGAGGAAATCGAACGCCTTGCCAAGGACCGTGATGACGAACTCGCCATCCTGGACCGCAACTCCTATGGCCGCCTTGCTGACTTCCTGAAGGGCAAGCAGGCTGCAGGCGGTCCCAAGAACCACAAGATCGAAGGCAAGGTCACCGAGGCGATCCTCGATGACATTCCGCGCTCGCAGTGGTGGCAGATCGCGCTGTCCAACGAGAAGGCACTGGCTGAACTCGAAGCCATGCGCCAGCAGTACGACGAGTCAAAGAAGCGTCTTGAAAACCGCTTCCTCGACAAGGTCGAGAAGCTGCAGCGTGGCGATGAACTGCCACCGGGCGTCATGAAGATGGTCAAGGTCTTCGTTGCTGTGAAGCGCAAGATCCAGCCAGGCGACAAGATGGCCGGCCGTCACGGCAACAAGGGTGTCGTGTCGCGCATCGTGCCGGACGAGGACATGCCGTACCTCGAGGATGGCCAGCCGGTTGACATCGTGCTCAACCCGCTGGGCGTGCCGAGCCGCATGAACGTCGGCCAGATCCTTGAAACACACCTGGGTTGGGCCTGCCGTGGTCTTGGCAAGCGCATCGGCGAAATGGTCGATGCCTACCGTGTCGATCACAAGGCGAAGGAACTGCGCAAGGAGCTCGAGTTCATCTACGACAAGAACGAGGAAATCGCCTCGCTTGACGATGATGGACTGGCCGATCTTGGCGACACGTTGCGTTCCGGCGTGGCCATTGCCACCCCGGTGTTCGACGGCGCCAAGGAGGAAGACATCTCCAAGCTGCTGCAGCACGCAGGCCTGAATTCCTCGGGCCAGGTCACGCTGTATGACGGACGTACCGGCGAGCCATTCGACAGGGAAGTGACAGTAGGGTATATCTACATCCTCAAGTTGCACCACCTGGTCGATGACAAGATCCACGCCCGTTCCATCGGTCCATACTCGCTCGTTACCCAGCAGCCGCTGGGCGGCAAGGCGCAGTTCGGTGGCCAGCGCTTCGGTGAAATGGAGGTCTGGGCTCTTGAGGCTTACGGCGCTGCCTACACGCTGCAGGAAATGCTCACCGTCAAGTCGGACGACGTGGCTGGCCGCACCAAGGTGTACGAAGCCATCGTGCGCGGCGACGACGCCTTCGAGGCCGGCATTCCGGAAAGCTTCAACGTGCTTGTCAAGGAAATGCGCTCCCTCGGCCTGAGTGTCGATCTGCAGGACAGCGAATAACACCGCACTAACGGCCGGGCATGAGAGCAGCAAGCCTCTCGCGCCCGGTCCAATACGCCAGCCGTCACTACCGGGCCCCTTGTGACATTGCTGGCGGACAGAACGCAAAAACCTACCCGCCGCGGGACAAGCCCCAACCCGCTGCACAGGATCGAGGTAAAGCCATGAACCAGCAAGATGTCATGAACGTCTTCAACCCGGCAGGTGCGCCGCTCACGTTTGAACAGATCAGGATCGGCATCGCGTCGCCTGAGAAGATTCTCTCGTGGTCGTTCGGCGAGATCAAGAAGCCGGAAACCATCAACTACCGGACCTTCAAGCCCGAGCGCGACGGTCTGTTCTGCGCCCGCATCTTCGGTCCGGTGAAGGACTACGAGTGCCTGTGCGGCAAGTACAAGCGCATGAAGTACAAGGGCATCATCTGCGAAAAGTGTGGCGTTGAAGTCACCCTCGCGAAGGTGCGCCGCGAACGCATGGGCCACATCGAACTGGCAGCCCCGGTTGCCCACATCTGGTTCCTCAAGTCGCTGCCGTCGCGCATTTCGCTGCTGCTCGACATGACGCTGAAGGATGTGGAGCGCGTGCTCTACTTCGAAAACTACATCGTCACCGAGCCTGGCCTCACGCCGATGAAGTACGGCGAGATGCTGACCGAAGAACAGTATGTGACCGCGCAGGACCAGTATGGTGCCGATGCGTTCACAGCCGGCATCGGTGCAGAAGCCGTGCGTGAACTGCTCAGCGCCATGGAACTGGAAAAGCTGCGTGACGACCTGCGCGTCGAGATCGCTGAATCCACGTCCGAGCTGAAGCCGAAGAAGCTGGCCAAGCGTCTCAAGATCGTCGAAGGCTTCATCGAATCCGGCAACAAGCCGGAGTGGATGATCCTCACCGTTGTGCCGGTCATTCCGCCGGAGCTGCGCCCGCTGGTGCCGCTCGACGGTGGCCGTTTTGCCACGTCGGACCTGAACGACCTGTACCGCCGCGTGATCAACCGCAACAACCGCCTGAAGCGGCTGATCGAACTTCGTGCACCGGACATCATCATCCGTAACGAAAAGCGCATGCTGCAGGAATCTGTCGATGCGCTGTTCGACAACGGCCGCCGTGGCCGCGTCATCACCGGTGCCAACAAGCGTCCGCTCAAGTCGCTCGCCGACATGCTCAAGGGCAAGCAGGGCCGGTTCCGCCAGAACCTGCTCGGCAAGCGCGTCGACTATTCGGGCCGTTCGGTGATCGTGGTGGGTCCGGAGCTCAAGCTGCACCAGTGCGGCCTGCCGAAGAAGATGGCGCTCGAACTGTTCAAGCCGTTCATCTACTCGCGCCTTGACGCCAAGGGCCTGTCGTCCACCGTCAAGCAGGCCAAGAAGCTGGTCGAGAAGGAAAAGCCGGAAGTCTGGGACATCCTGGACGAGGTCATCCGCGAGCATCCGGTGCTGCTGAACCGCGCACCGACGCTTCACCGCCTCGGCATCCAGGCGTTTGAGCCGGTGCTGATCGAGGGCAAGGCCATCCAGCTTCACCCGCTGGTTTGCGCTGCCTTCAACGCCGACTTCGACGGCGACCAGATGGCCGTTCACGTGCCGCTCTCGCTGGAAGCCCAGCTTGAAGCCCGCGTGCTGATGATGTCGACCAACAACGTGCTGCACCCTGCCAACGGCCAGCCGATCATCGTGCCGTCGCAGGATATCGTGCTGGGCCTGTACTACGTTTCCCAGATGAAGGAAAACGAGCCAGGCGAAGGCATGATGTTCGGTGACATGGCCGAGGTTGAGCATGCGCTCAACGCCGGCGTCGTCACCCTGCACACCAAGATCAAGGGCCGCTTCAAGTTCATCGATGAACAGGGCAACCCGGTTTCGCGCGTTTACGAAACCACGCCGGGCCGCCTCAAGATTGGTGAACTGTTGCCGAAGCAGCCGGGCATGTCGCTCGAGCTGTGCAACAAGCTGCTGACCAAGCGCGAAATCTCCAAGATGATCGACGGCGTGTATCGCGTCTGCGGCCAGAAGGAGAGCGTCATCTTCTGTGACCGCATCATGGGCCTGGGCTTCTACAATGCCTACAAGGCCGGTATTTCCTTCGGCAAGGATGACATGGTCATTCCTGAAACCAAGGACAAGCTGGTCAACGAAACCCGTGAACTGGCGCTCGAGTACGAGCAGCAGTACAATGACGGCCTCATCACCCAGGGCGAAAAGTACAACAAGGTTGTCGACGCCTGGGCCAAGTGCACCGACAAGGTTGCCGATGAGATGATGGCGCGCATTTCCGCTGTCCAGATCGACAAGGTGACGGGCCGTGAAAAGCCGGTCAACTCGATCTACATGATGGCGCACTCGGGTGCGCGTGGTTCTCCGGCCCAGATGAAGCAGCTTGGCGGCATGCGTGGCCTGATGGCCAAGCCGTCGGGTGAAATCATCGAGACGCCGATCATCTCGAACTTCAAGGAAGGCCTGACCGTTCTGGAGTACTTCAACTCCACCCACGGCGCCCGCAAGGGTCTCGCGGATACGGCGCTGAAGACCGCAAACTCGGGTTATCTGACCCGCCGTCTCGTGGACGTGGCACAGGATGCCATCATCTCCGAGGAGGATTGCGGTACCAAGAACTCGATCACGGCACGTCCGATCATCGACGCCGGCGAGATCATTGCCTCGCTCGGTTCGCGCGTTCTTGGCCGCACCACGGCCGAAGACGTGCTGCATCCGCAGACCAACGAGGTGATCATTCCGTCGGGCCGCGAGATCACCGAAGAAGACGTGGAAAAGATCGAGGATGCCAGCATCCAGGAATTCCGCATCCGCTCGGTGCTGACCTGCGAAACCCGCTTTGGCGTGTGCGCGCGCTGCTATGGCCGTGACCTTGCTCGCGGTACGCCTGTCAACCTCGGCGAGGCTGTCGGCGTCATTGCGGCACAGTCCATCGGCGAACCGGGCACCCAGCTCACCATGCGTACCTTCCACATCGGTGGTACGGCACAGGTGCTGGATGAATTGTTCGTCGAATCCAACCACGAAGGCGTCGTGCGTCTGCGCAATTCCAACGTGGTGACGGACTCGACTGGCCGCACCATCACGCTTGGCCGCAATGTGTCGCTGGTCATCGAGGATGAGCAGGGCCACGAGCGGGCAGTCCACAAGCTGACCCAGGGTGCGCGCCTGTTCGTCAACGAGGGCGACAAGATCAAGCGCGGCATGCGGCTGGCAGAGTGGGATCCATACACCCGCCCGGTCATGACCGAAGTCGAAGGTATCATGGAGTTCGAGGATGTCGTGGACGGTGTGTCCGTGTCGGAAGTGACTGACGAGTCGACCGGCATCACCAACCGTGTCGTCATCGACTGGCGGTCGAGCCCGCGCGGTTCGGACCTGCGTCCGGCGATCATCATCAAGGACAAGAAGGGCGAAATCCTCAAGCTGCCACGTGGCGGCGAGGCCCGGTACCTGCTGTCTGTCGATGCGATCCTGTCGCAGGAGCCGGGTTCCGGCGTCAAGGCTGGCGACGTGCTGGCACGTATCCCGCTGGAAAGCGCCAAGACCCGCGACATTACCGGCGGTCTGCCGCGTGTGGCGGAACTGTTCGAGGCACGCCGTCCGAAGGATCACGCGATCATCGCGGAAATCTCGGGCCGCGTCGAATTCGGCCGCGACTACAAGAACAAGCGCCGCATTCGCGTTGTGCCGGAGGATGACTTCGATCGAACCGGCAGAATACCTGATCCCGAAGGGCAAGCACCTGCCGGTTCAGGAAGGCGACTACATCGAGAAGGGCGAATACATTCTCGACGGTCACCCGGCACCACACGACATCCTTGCGATCAAGGGCGTCGAGGAGCTGGCGACTTACCTCGTCAACGAAGTGCAGGAAGTCTACCGCCTGCAGGGCGTGAGCATCAACGACAAGCACATTGAGGTGATCGTTCGCCAGATGCTGCAGAAGGTCGAGATCACCGATGCCGGCACCACCTCGCTGCTGACGGGCGAACAGCTCGACCGTACCGAGATGGACGAGATCAACGCCAAGATCGAGGCCGAGGGCGGCAAGCCTGCATCCGGTGTGCCGGTTCTGCTGGGCATCACCAAGGCCAGCCTGCAGACGCGGTCGTTCATCTCCGCAGCGTCGTTCCAGGAAACCACCCGCGTGCTCACCGAGGCGGCAATCGCCGGCAAGATCGACACGTTGGAAGGCCTCAAGGAAAACGTCATCGTGGGCCGTCTCATTCCCGCTGGTACGGGCGGCATGCTGTCCCGCTTCAAGCAGGTTGCAGACAAGCGCGACGGGCTGATCCTCGAAGAGCAGTCCAAGACCGCTCTGGCCGATGCCGCAAGCGCTACCGAACCGGCGCCTGCCGAATGACGTGACAACGGGGCAGGGCATCAAGCCCTGCCTCATTGCCCTGACCAAATCAAAACCGCCGCGGCTCGATCTGAACCGCGGCGGTTTTGCTTTGTGTGGCCTGTTGCCGGCTATCAGGCGTCAGGCAAGCGGGTGACCGCGTCACGACCGTTGCCATTGCCCATCAGGGCGGCAAGGTAGTCGCCGTCGGCGTCATCCGGGCCATCGAGGTTTGCAGGCTCGCGTTGTGACACGTGACCTTCCTCCGGCTCGATCAGTCCGATCAGCGCGCCCGAGGCATCGCTCACCAGCGCAATCCGGCCGATGCCGGGCAGGGCGGTGATTGACCGGGTGATCTCGCCACCGGCCTTCCTTGCGTCTTCCTCGGCGCGTTCGATATCGTCCACCTTCATGTAGGTCATCCAGTGGGCGGGGATGCCCTTGAAACGCGGGGCAGTGAGATTGTACACCCCGCCGACCGTTCGGCCGTCCTTGCGCGCAATCCAGTATGGCTCGCCATCGGGCAAGTCGATCTTCTCGAAACTCCAGCCCAGCGTGCGCCGGTAGAAGTTGCGCGACTCAAGTGCATCCCACGTGTTCAGTTCATGCCACCAGGTGTCGATCGTCTGTTGCATCAGACCCCTCCGATTCTGCCGGCATCCTGTTGACGCAAGTCTGCCTGGCACTAACTGCCGTCCGTTCCTGCAGGGTGATTCACCCAGGGGGCGCGGATAAGGCACGATAAGGGCCATTATGGGGGAGGTGGCTGCTTGAATATGGCGGGGGTGCGTCAAAACATGCGGGAAATTCTGCAATTTCGCCTGAAATCCATAAGCATTTGTGCCTTGACGGGGTGGGGTGTGATGGGTATGTTCCGGCCAACTTTCGAGACGGCAAGCAGTAAGCCTCTGCGCTTAAACGTTGCCAGGAAAGTTTGCTGAGTCAGATCGGAACATGACTCTCAGGACGCAAGTGCCTGAAAGTCCTCTGGATTTGAGACGCTGTGTACCTCTGCTGAGGGGGTACGACAGCGTCTGTTGTTATGCGCGATATGCTCCGTCATGTCGCGTGTGTGTTTGATTTAACGTGACCCGTTCGAGAGATCGAGACCTAGATGCCGACGATTAACCAGTTGATCCGCAAGCCCCGTGTGGCGCAGAAGACGCGCAACAAGGTACCGGCTATGCAGGAATGCCCGCAGAAGCGTGGTGTTTGCACCCGCGTCTATACCACAACCCCGAAGAAGCCGAACTCGGCACTTCGCAAGGTGGCTCGTGTGCGCCTGACCAACGGCTTTGAAGTCACGAGCTACATACCTGGCGAAGGCCATAACCTTCAGGAGCACTCCGTGGTGATGATCCGCGGCGGCCGCGTGAAGGACCTTCCGGGTGTGCGTTACCACATCATTCGTGGCGTGCTGGATACGCAAGGTCTGGCCAAGCGCCGCCAGCGTCGTTCCAAGTACGGCGCGAAGCGTCCGAAATAAGCGTTGGAAGAGGGTAGTTAAGCCATGTCACGCCGTCACCGCGCCGAAAAACGCGAAATCAACCCGGACCCGAAGTTTGCTGACCGCATCCTGTCGAAGTTCATGAACAACCTGATGCTGGACGGCAAGAAGTCCGTCGCAGAGCGCATCGTCTACGGTGCCTTTGACCGCATCGAGGAAAAGCTGCGCCAGGAGCCGCTGGTGGTATTCCACCAGGCTCTGGAAAACGTTGCTCCGGCCGTCGAAGTGCGCTCGCGCCGCGTCGGTGGTGCAACCTACCAGGTTCCGGTCGAAGTCCGCATGGAGCGCCGTCAGGCGCTGGCCATTCGCTGGCTGATCACGGCTGCTCGCGGCCGCAATGAAAATACGATGGTCGAGCGGCTGTCTGGCGAACTCATGGATGCCGCCAGCAACCGTGGTACGGCTGTCAAGAAGCGGGAGGATACCCACCGGATGGCAGAGGCGAACCGCGCCTTCTCCCATTACCGCTGGTAATTCTCTTCAAAGGATCAATCTGATGGCCCGCACACACGACCTCGCTGACTACCGTAACTTCGGCATCATGGCTCACATTGATGCCGGCAAGACGACGGTGACCGAGCGTATCCTCTTCTACTCCGGCAAGAGCCACAAGATCGGCGAAGTGCACGATGGTGCAGCGACGATGGACTGGATGGAGCAGGAGCAGGAGCGTGGCATCACGATTACGTCTGCTGCCACCACCACCCACTGGCTCGGCAAGCGCCTGAACATCATCGACACCCCCGGCCACGTTGACTTCACCATTGAAGTCGAACGTTCGCTGCGCGTGCTGGACGGCGCCGTATGCGTGCTGGACTCCAACGCCGGCGTCGAGCCGCAGACCGAAACCGTGTGGCGCCAGGGCGACAAGTACCGCGTGCCGCGCATCGTGTTCTGCAACAAGATGGACAAGATCGGCGCCGACTTCGACAAGTGCCTGTCCGACATCAAGGAACGCCTTGGTGCACGTCCGATCGCCATCCAGATGCCGATCGGCGCAGAAGATGATTTCCGTGGCCTGGTTGACCTGGTGCGCATGAAGGGCATCATCTGGAAGACAGAGGACATGGGTGCCGAGTATTCGGAGATCGAGATCCCGGCTGACCTCAAGGAGCGCGCCGAACAGCTGCGCCTTGAAATGATCGAAGCTGCCGTCGAGATGGACGAAGCGGCGATGGAAGCCTACCTCGACGGTACCGAGCCTGACTTCGACACCCTGCAGCGCATGATCCGCAAGGCCGTGCTGACCGGCGCCTTCTTCCCGGTGCTGTGTGGTTCTGCCTTCAAGAACAAGGGCGTACAGACGCTTCTTGATGCTGTCGTGGCCTACTTGCCGTCTCCGCTGGACGTGCCCGCCATTCGCGGCATCGACCCGAAGACCGAAGAAGAGATCGTGCGCAAGTCCTCCGACGACGAGCCGCTTTCGCTGCTCGCCTTCAAGATCATGGACGATCCGTACGGCGTCCTGACCTTCTCGCGCATCTATTCCGGCAAGCTCACCAAGGGTTCGACCGTGCTGAACTCCTCGCGCGGCAAGACCGAGCGTATCGGCCGCATGGTTCTGATGCACTCCAACAGCCGTGAGGAAATCGCCGAGGCGTTTGCTGGCGACATCGTTGCGCTGGTTGGCCTCAAGGAAGCCCGCACCGGTGACACCCTGTGCGACATCGCAAAGCCGGTCATCCTCGAAAAGATGGAATTCCCTGATCCGGTCATCGAAATGGCTGTCGAGCCGAAGACCAAGGCCGACCAGGAAAAGATGGGTGTAGCGCTCGCCAAGCTGGCTGCTGAAGATCCGTCCTTCTACGTTTCGACCGACGAAGAGTCCGGCCAGACGATCATCAAGGGCATGGGTGAACTTCACCTCGACATCAAGGTCGACATCCTGCGCCGCCAGCACAAGATCGACGTCAACGTCGGTGCACCGCAGGTGGCCTACCGCGAGACCATCACCAAGTCGACCGAGATCGACTATACCCACAAGAAGCAGACCGGTGGTACCGGCCAGTTCGCCCGGGTGAAGTTCATCGTCGAGCCTGGCGAGGAAAACACCGGCCTGGTGTTCGAGAGCAAGGTTGTTGGCGGTTCGGTGCCGAAGGAATATTTGCCGGGCGTCGAAAAGGGCCTCAACTCTGTCATGACCGCCGGCAACATCATCGGCTTCCCGATGGTCGACGTTAAGGTGACGCTGATCGACGGCGCCTACCACGAAGTTGACTCGTCGGCGATCGCCTTCGAAATCGCTGCCCGTGCGGCCCTGCGCGAAGCCATCACCAAGGCCGGCCCGGTCCTGCTCGAGCCGATCATGAAGGTGGAGTGCGTGTCGCCTGAAGATTATCTCGGCGGCATCATCGGCGACCTGAATTCCCGCCGTGGCCAGATTGCCGGAACGTCTTCGCGCGGCAACGCGCAGGTCGTGAACGCAATGGTGCCGCTGGCAAACATGTTCGGCTACGTGAACAACCTGCGTTCGATGAGCCAGGGTCGCGCTGCCTACACCATGTCGTTTGATCATTACTCTGAAGTGCCGCGCAACGTGGCTGACGAAGTGGTCGCAAAGTACGCCTGATCAAGGCATCCGGATTAACTGCCAACCCTGACTGAGGGAGACTGTAAAAATGGGCAAGGAAAAGTTTCAACGCACTAAGCCGCACGTCAATGTCGGCACGATTGGTCACGTTGACCACGGCAAGACGACGCTGACGGCTGCGATCACCAAGTATTTTGGTGAATTCCGCGCGTATGACCAGATTGATGGCGCGCCGGAAGAGAAGGCCCGTGGCATCACCATTTCGACCGCGCACGTCGAGTATGAGACGGAAGCCCGTCACTATGCGCACGTGGACTGCCCCGGTCACGCCGACTATGTGAAGAACATGATCACCGGCGCGGCACAGATGGATGGCGCGATCCTGGTTGTGAACGCCGCTGACGGCCCGATGCCGCAGACCCGCGAGCACATCCTGCTTGGCCGCCAGGTCGGTATCCCGTTCATGGTCGTGTACATGAACAAGGTCGACCAGGTTGACGACGAGGAACTGCTTGAGCTGGTCGAGATGGAAATCCGCGAGCTTCTGTCCTCGTACGAATATCCCGGCGATGACATTCCGATCATCCGCGGCTCGGCCCTGCATGCCATGAACGGCACGCAGCCCGAGATTGGCGAGAACTCGATCCGCGCGCTGATGAAGGCGGTTGACGAGTACATCCCGACGCCTGCTCGTCCGGTTGACATGCCGTTCCTGATGCCGATCGAGGACGTGTTCTCGATCTCGGGCCGCGGCACGGTTGTGACCGGCCGTGTCGAGCGTGGCATTGTGAAGGTTGGCGAGGAAATCGAGATCGTCGGCATTCGCGACACGGTGAAGACGACCTGCACGGGCGTTGAGATGTTCCGCAAGCTGCTGGACCAGGGCCAGGCTGGCGACAACATCGGCGCGCTGCTTCGTGGTGTTGACCGTGAAGGCGTCGAGCGCGGCCAGGTGCTGTGCAAGCCGGGTACGGTGAAGCCGCACAAGAAGTTCAAGGCAGAAGCCTACATCCTGACGAAGGAAGAGGGTGGCCGTCACACGCCGTTCTTTGCCAACTACCGTCCGCAGTTCTACTTCCGCACGACCGACGTGACGGGTGTTGTGACGCTGCCGGAAGGCACGGAGATGGTGATGCCTGGCGACAACGTGTCGTTCGAGGTTGAGCTGATCACGCCGATCGCGATGGAAGAGAAGCTGCGCTTCGCCATCCGTGAAGGTGGCCGCACCGTCGGCGCCGGCGTCGTGTCGACCATCATCGAATAAGACTGACTGAAATGGGAGTGCTTTCGCAATCATGCGGAAGCACTTCAACTTACGGATCCAAGTAGATGCAAAAACAGAATATTCGCATCCGTCTCGAGGCTTTCGACCATCGTGTACTCGATGGGTCTGCCCGCGAGATCGTGAACACCGCCAAGCGCACCGGCGCGCAGGTCAAGGGCCCGGTGCCCCTGCCGACGCGTATCGAGCGCTTCACGGTAAACCGGTCGCCGCATGTCGACAAGAAAAGCCGTGAGCAGTTCGAAATGCGCACGCATCGCCGGATCCTCGACATCGTGGATCCTACTCCGCAGACGGTTGACGCGCTGATGAAGCTCGACCTGGCGGCTGGTGTGGATGTTGAGATCAAGCTCTGAGACCAGGGCCGATTGAACGGGAGTCTGAACAATGCGTTCAGGAGTGATTGTACAGAAGCTGGGCATGACCCGGATTTTCACCGACGCCGGTGAACATATTCCGGTGACCGTGCTGAAGCTGGATAACTGCCAGGTGGTTGGCCAGAAGACCGCTGACAAGCACGGTTATACCGCGCTGCAGCTTGGCGTCGGCATGGCCAAGCCAAAGCGCCTGACCAAGGCTGAGCGCGGCCAGTTCGCTGCTGCCAAGGTCGAGCCCAAGCGCAAGGTGGTCGAGTTCCGCGTGAGCCCGGACAACCTGGTCAACGTCGGCGAGGAGATCATCGCTGATCATTACTTCGCCGGCCAGTTCGTCGACGTGTCCGGTACCTCGATCGGCAAGGGTTTTGCCGGTGCCATGAAGCGCCACAACTTCGGTGGTCTTCGTGCGTCGCACGGCGTGTCCGTCAGCCACCGTTCGCATGGCTCCATCGGCCAGTGCCAGGACCCCGGCAAGGTGTTCAAGGGCAAGAAGATGGCCGGTCACATGGGCAACGAGCGCGTTACGGTGCAGAACCTGCAGGTCGTCAAGACCGACACCAACCGTGGCCTGATCATGGTCAAGGGCGCAGTACCGGGTGCAAAGGGTGGCTGGGTGCTTCTGCGCGACGCTGTCAAGCGGCCGACTGCTGACGCCATCCTGCCGGCAGCCCTCCGCTCCGCCGCTGCGGCAGCCGCCAAGGCCGCCGAGGAGGCCGAAGCCGCCGCTGCAGCCGAGGCCGAGGCAGAAGCCGCACGCATCGCTGCAGATCAGGCCGAAGAGCAGCGCAAGGCACTTGAGGCTTCCAAGGAGGCCGACACCGCTGATGCTGCCGATGCTGGCGACGCCGGTACCGAGGGAGGCAACAAAGAATGAAGACCGATATCCAGACCCTCGACGCCACGAAGGCAGGCACGGTTGATCTCTCCGACGAGATCTTCGGTCTCGAGCCGCGTGCCGACATCCTGCACCGCATGGTGACCTGGCAGCTGGCCAAGCGCCGTGCCGGTACCCACAAGACCAAGGGCCGGGCGGAAATCTCCCGCACCGGTGCCAAGTTTGGCCGCCAGAAGGGCGGCGGCGGCGCCCGTCACGGTTCCAAGCGCTCCGGTATCTTCATCGGTGGCGGCAAGGCCCATGGCCCGGTCGTTCGCAGCCACGCCATCGACCTGCCCAAGAAGGTTCGCGCCCTGGCCCTGCGCCACGCGCTGTCTTCCAAGGTGAAGGCCAACGAACTGATCATCCTGGACAACGCCGACGCCAAGTCGCCGAAGACCAAGGACCTGGCCGGTGCGTTCGAAAAGCTCGGCATCAGCAACGTGCTGGTAATCGACGGCGACAAGGTGAACGAGAACTTCGCCAAGGCTGCCGGCAACCTGATCGGCGTGGACGTGCTGCCTGTGCAGGGCATCAACGTCTACGACATCCTGCGCCGCCAGAAGCTGGTGCTGACCAAGGCTGCCGTTGATGCGCTGGAGGCGCGTTTCAAATGAGCATGGAAAAGAACTACAACATCATCCGCTCGCCATCGATCACCGAAAAGGCGACCTTGCTGAGCGAAGTCAACCAGGTGGTGTTCAATGTGGCCGCAACGGCGTCCAAGCCCGAGATCAAGAAGGCGGTTGAAGAACTGTTTTCGGTCAAGGTGAAGGCCGTCAACACGCTGAACCGCAAGGGCAAGACCAAGCGTTTCCGTGGCATTCGTGGCCGCCAGAGCGACGTGAAGAAGGCAATCGTCACACTCGAAGATGGCCAGACCATCGACGTGACGTCGAGCCTGTAAGTTAATCGAGCGATCGGGACCAAAGTACGATGGCACTTAAAACCTTCAAGCCCAACACGCCGGGACAGCGTCAACTGGTGATCGTTGACCGTTCCGGCCTTTGGAAGGGCAAGCCGGTCAAGACCCTGACCGAAGGCCTGTCGAAGAGCGGTGGCCGCAACAACCATGGCCGCCAGACGTCTTTCAGCCGCGGTGGTGGTCACAAGCGTACCTATCGCGTGGTGGACTTCAAGCGCTCGCGTGAAGGCACCGCAACGGTTGAACGCATCGAATACGATCCGAACCGGACCGCGTTCATCGCCCTCGTCAAGTACGAGAACGGCGACCTGTCGTACATCCTGGCTCCGCAGCGCCTGAATGCTGGCGACAGCGTTGTGTCGGGCTCGACCGGGGTTGACGTGAAGCCGGGCAATTCGATGCCGCTGTCGTCCATGCCGGTTGGCACCATCATCCACAACGTGGAGATGAAGCCGGGCAAGGGTGGCCAGATCGCCCGCTCGGCTGGTGGTTATGCGCAGCTGGTTGGCCGTGACCGTTCGATGGCCCTGATCCGGCTCAAGTCCGGCGAGACCCGCATGGTGTCGTCCGATTGCCGCGCCACCGTCGGTGCCGTGTCGAACCAGGACCACATGAATACCAATGACGGCAAGGCAGGGCGTTCGCGCTGGCGTGGCCGCCGCCCGGTTGTCCGCGGTGTTGCCATGAACCCGATCGATCACCCGCACGGTGGTGGTGAAGGCCGTACATCCGGTGGCCGTCACCCTGTGACGCCATGGGGCAAGCCGACCAAGGGCAAGCGCACCCGTTCCAACAAGTCGTCGGACAAGTTCATCGTTCGCTCGCGCCACCAGCGCAAGAAGAAATAAGGGTTAAGTTGAATGGCTCGTTCACTGCATAAGGGCCCGTTCGTTGACGGGTATCTGCTCAACAAGGCAGAGGCTGCACGGTCTTCCGGTCGCAACCAGGCGATCAAGACCTGGAGCCGCCGCTCGACCATCCTTCCCCAGTTCGTCGGCCTGACGTTCGCCGTCCACAACGGCAACAAGCATGTGCCGGTGATAGTTTCGGAAGACATGGTGGGCCACAAGCTCGGTGAATTTGCGCCGACCCGCACCTACTACGGCCACCAGGCCGACAAGAAGTCGAAGAGGTAAGGATCAATGGGTAAAGCGTCCAGACAGCGTACCCTGGCTGACAACGAAGCTCGCGCCGTAACGCGCAACCTTCGCGTCTCGCCTCGCAAGCTGAACGAAGTTGCCACGATCATTCGCGGCAAGAAGGTAGAAAAGGCATTGGCCGACCTGATGTTTTCCCGCCGCCGCATCGCCGGTGACGTGAAGAAGACTTTCGAGTCCGCCATCGCCAATGCCGAGAACAACCACGACCTCGACATCAACGAGCTCGTTGTTGCCGAAGCGTATGTCGGCAAGAAGATGGTCATGAAGCGCTGGACGCCGCGTGCCCGTGGCCGCGTGGGCCGCATCGAGAAGTTTTTCAGCGAAATCACCATCGTGGTTCGCCAGGTCGAGGAGGCCGCCTGATGGGTCAGAAAGTCAATCCGATCGGTTTCCGCCTCGGCGTCAACCGCACCTGGGACAGCCGCTGGTTCGCTGATGGCGCCGAATACGCCAAGCTGCTGCATGAAGATTTCCGCATCCGTGAGTACCTGCGAGAAACCCTCAAGCAGGCAGGCATCAGCCGCATCATCATCGAGCGCCCGCACAAGAAGTGCCGCGTGACGATCTACTCCGCCCGTCCGGGTGTGGTGATCGGCAAGAAGGGTGCAGACATTGAAAAGCTGCGCCGTGAAATCGCCAGCATGACCAGCAGCGAAGTGCACCTCAACATCGTTGAAGTGCGCAAGCCCGAAATCGACGCCAACCTGGTTGCCGACAACATCGCCCAGCAGCTCGAGCGCCGCATCGCGTTCCGCCGGGCCATGAAGCGCGCCGTGCAGTCTGCCATGCGCATGGGTGCCGAAGGCATCAGGATCACCTGCTCGGGCCGTCTCGGCGGGGCTGAAATTGCCCGGACCGAATGGTATCGTGAAGGCCGTGTGCCGCTGCACACGCTGCGCGCCGACGTTGACTATGGTACCGCAACGGCGCACACCGCCTACGGCACCAACGGCATCAAGGTCTGGATCTTCAAGGGCGAAATCCTTGAGCACGACCCGATGGCGCAGGACAAGCGCATTCAGCAGATGCAGGAAGGCGGCGGACCTCGTCCGCGCCGTGAACGCGACGGACCCCGCGGCTAGCAAGACAGGCCAGGGGTCATTCGCAGCCGCGGTGACACCAGAACGGATTAAGCAGGAATAGAACAATGTTGCAGCCAAAACGCACAAAGTTCCGCAAGGCACACAAGGGCCGGATCAGCGGTACAGCCAAGGGTGGCACCGAATTGAACTTCGGCACCTTCGGCCTCAAGGCCCAGGAACCGGCTCGCGTCACAGCGCGCCAGATCGAGGCGGCCCGTCGCGCGATGACCCGTCACATGAAGCGTGCCGGTCGCGTATGGATCCGCATCTTCCCGGATCTGCCGGTTTCGAAGAAGCCGACGGAAGTCCGCATGGGCAAGGGCAAGGGTTCGGTTGAATACTGGGCAGCACGCGTGCACCCGGGCCGTATCATGTTTGAAGTCGACGGCGTGCCGCGCGACGTCGCACAGGAAGCATTCCGGCTGGCCGCTGCAAAGCTGCCGATCAAGACCCGCTTCGTGGCGCGTCTGGGCGAATAAGCAGCCGCTGACGAGATAGTATTGAGGACTGAAGGCGATGAAAGCCAGTGACGTGAAACAGATGACCGACGACCAGCTCAAGGACGAGTTGCTCAAGCTGAAGAAGGAGCAGTTCAACCTGCGCTTCCAGAAGGCAGCCGGTCAGATCGACAACACCGCGCGGGTCCGTCAGGTCCGCCGTGACATTGCCCGCATCAAGACGGCACAGCGCGCCCGCGTCCTGTCGCCTGCTGCTGCAAACTGATTTGGAGAGTTGAAGAGATGCCAAAGCGTGTACTTCAAGGTGTTGTGGTCAGCGACAAGAACGACAAGACCATCGTGGTCCTGGTCGAGCGCCGCTTCACGCACCCGGTGATGAAGAAGACCGTGCGCCGTACCAAAAAGTACCATGCACACGACGAGGGCAATGTGGCCAAGGCTGGCGACATCGTGCGGATCGAAGAGTGCAGGCCGATGTCGCGCTCCAAGACCTGGGCGCTCCTCGAGAAGGTCTGACGCGGGACTTGAACTGATGACTGCCCCGCCGGCTCCCAAACAGGGATGCAACGGCGAACGGATTGAACAAGAACGGATAAAGCCATGATCCAGGTAGAAACAAATCTCGACGTTGCCGACAATTCCGGCGCGCGCCGTGTCCAGTGCATCAAGGTGCTTGGTGGCTCCAAGCGCAAGTATGCCCGCGTTGGCGACATCATCGTCGTGTCGATCAAGGACGCCATTCCGCGCGGCCGCGTCAAGAAGGGCGCCGTGATGAAGGCAGTCGTCGTGCGCACCGCCAAGGACATCCAGCGCATCGACGGTTCTGCGATCCGCTTCGACCGCAATGCTGCCGTGCTCATCAATAACCAGGGCGAACCGGTTGGCACGCGTATTTTTGGCCCCGTTCCGCGTGAACTGCGTGCCCGCAACCACATGAAGATCATTTCGCTTGCACCGGAGGTGCTGTGATGGCTGTGAAGCTGAAAATCAGGAAGGGCGACCGCGTGGTCGTCCTGACCGGCAAGGACAAGGGCAAGTCTGGTGACGTTGTTGCCATGATCCCCAAGGAAAATCGTGCCGTGGTGAGTGGCGTCAATGTTGCGCGCCGCCACACCAAGGCGTCGGCCGGCCAGGAAGGCGGCATTGTGGCAAGGGAAATGCCGATCCACGTGTCCAACCTGGCTCATGTCGACCCCAAGGATGGCAAGGCTACGCGCGTCGGGTACAAGACACTCGACGACGGCAAGAAGGTCCGGGTCGCACGGCGCTCCGGGGAGGTGATCGATGGCTGACAATTACGAAGCACGGCTGAAGAAGCACTACGAAGACGTGGTGCGCCCGGCAATGATCGAGAAGTTCGGGTACACCAACCCGATGCAGGTTCCGCGCCTTGAGAAGATCGTTCTCAACATGGGTGTGGGCGAAGCCGTGACCGACTCCAAGCTGGTCAAGACCGCCGCCGAAGACCTGGCCAAGATCGCCGGTCAGCGTCCGGCCATCACCAAGGCCCGCAAGTCGATCGCAACGTTCAAGCTGCGCGAAGGCATGGACATCGGCGCCAAGGTCACGCTGCGCAAGACGCGGATGTACGAGTTTCTTGACCGTTACATCAACATCGCCCTGCCGCGCGTGCGTGACTTCCGTGGCCTGCCGGACACCAGCTTCGACGGCCGTGGCAACTACGCGACCGGGTTGAAGGAGCACATTGTGTTCCCGGAAATCGACTACGACAAGATTGATCGCATGTGGGGCATGGACGTCGTCATCTGCACCACCGCCAAGACGAACGAGGAAGCGCGCGAACTGCTCGCACTGTTCAACTTCCCGTTCCGCAAGCGTGCCACCCAGCAGCAGGCAGCTTGACGGCGGCGACAACAGAACACGAAACGGAAAGACTAATGGCCAAGAAAAGCTCAATCGAGAAGAACAACCGCCGCAAGCGCCTGGTGAAGCAGTATGCTTCCAAGCGCGAGCAGCTCCGCACGATTGCCAACGACAAGTCGCTGCCAATGGAAGAGCGCTTCGAAGCTCGCCTGAAGCTGGCTGCACTGCCGCGCAATTCGGCGGCCAATCGTGTTCGCAATCGCTGCGAGGTTTCAGGGCGTCCGCGCGGTTATTACCGCAAGCTGGCCATGTCCCGTATCGCACTGCGTGAACTCGCCAACCAGGGCCTGGTCCCCGGTATGGTGAAGTCAAGCTGGTAGGGCGTTCGCGCTTTAAAGGTTCAGGAGAGAACGAGAATGAACGTTACGGACCCAATCGGCGATATGCTGACCCGCATTCGCAATGCGCAGCAGCGCGGCAAGTCCAAGGTTGTCAGCCCGTCGTCGCGTCTGCGCGAGCGTGTGCTGGAAGTGCTGCAGGCCGAAGGTTACATCCGCGGCTATGCAGTGACCCAGCAGGGCAACGGCCAGGCCGAGCTTGAAGTGGAACTGAAATATTTCGACGGCGAACCGGTGATCCGCGAGATCAAGCGCGTGTCCAAGCCGGGCCGGCGCGTGTATGCCTCGGTGACCGACCTGCCGACCATCTACAACGGCCTTGGTGTGGCTATCATGTCCACCTCCAAGGGCGTCATGTCGGATACCGATGCACGCGAACAGAACGTAGGTGGCGAGGTGATCTGCACCGTCTTCTAAGGTTGGTGCAGACCGTCTGGCTTTGACAGAATTCAGCGCTGCCTGGCGGCGCTACAGTAAGGAACGGAGGCAAGGAAGCCCATGTCTCGTATTGGAAAAAAACCGGTTGACGTGCCCAGCGGCGTGACCGTGACCATTGACGGCCAGACCGTCAAGGCCAAGGGCCCCAAGGGCGAGTTGCAGACGCAGCTCGTTGACCTGGTGACCGTGTCTCTCGAGGACAACCAGGTCAGCGTTAAGCCGATCGACCAGAGCAAGCCGGCACGTTCGGCCTGGGGCATGTCGCGTACGCTGGTCTCGAACCTGATTACCGGTGTGGCCGAAGGCTTCACCCGCAAGCTCGAGATCAACGGCGTTGGCTATCGTGCGGCCGTGCAGGGGCAGGGCCTCCAGTTGAACCTCGGCTACAGCCATGACGTGGTCTACCCGATCCCGCAGGGCATCGACATCAAGACGCCGAAGCCGACCGAGATCGAGATCACCGGTATCGACAAGCAGCGTGTTGGCCAGGTTGCTGCCGAAATCCGTGCATGGCGTCCGCCGGAGCCGTACAAGGGCAAGGGCATCAAGTATGCCGGTGAGACGATCTTCCGCAAGGAAGGCAAGAAGAAGTAATTCGCTGATACAAGCTGGAAGGCTGTAGTCAAATGTCTGGAAAAATCACTGTCGCCGCGCGCCGCAAGCAGCGCATCCGCAACGAGCTGAAGGCCCGTAACAACGGCCGTCCGCGTCTGTCGGTCTCGCGTTCGCACAAGAACATCTCGGTTCAGGTGATCGACGATGCAAAGGGTGTTACCCTTGCAGCCGCCTCGACGCTCGAAGCCGATGTTCGCAAGGACCTCAAGACCGGGGCCGACGCTGCAGCAGCTGCAGTCGTGGGCAAGCTGGTTGCCGAGCGTGCGAAGAAGGCCGGTGTCGAACAGGTCGTGTTTGACCGCGGCGGTTATCTCTATCATGGCCGCGTCAAGGCGCTGGCTGATGCGGCGCGCGAAGCGGGCCTCAAGTTCTAACCCTTACGAATTGAAACAGGTACAAATTCATGGCTAGAGAACCACGCCGCGACCGTGACCGCGAACCGGAGAGCGAGTTCGTCGACAAGCTGGTCCACATCAACCGCGTTGCAAAGGTTGTGAAGGGCGGACGCCGTTTCGGTTTTGCGGCCCTCGTCGTTGTCGGTGACCAGAAGGGCCGCGTCGGCTTCGGTCATGGCAAGGCACGCGAAGTGCCGGAAGCCATCCGCAAGGCAACCGAAAGCGCCAAGCGCGACATGATCCGCGTGCCGCTGCGCGAAGGCCGCACCCTGCATCACGATGTTCGTGGCCGCCACGGTGCTGGCCGCGTTGTGCTGCGCTCGGCTCCGGCCGGTACCGGCATTATCGCCGGCGGCCCGATGCGCGCCGTGTTCGAAAGCGTTGGCGTGCAGGATGTGGTGGCAAAGTCTGTCGGCACCTCCAACCCGTACAACATGGTTCGCGCCACCTTTGATGCGCTGAAGGCTGAAACCAGCCCGCGCTCTGTTGCTGCCCGTCGCGGCAAGAAGGTGTCGGACATCATCTCCCGCCGCAAGGATGGCGAGATTTCCGCAGATTAATCGCGTCACCGGGCACATTGCGCGCCTCGTACGCACATCAGTTTGATTGAGGACTGACATGGCCGACAAGAAGAAGACCATCACCGTTGAGCAGATCGGCTCGCCGATCCGCCGTCCGGGCGACCAGCGTGCAACGCTCATCGGCCTGGGCCTCAACAAGATGCACCGCACCCGCGAACTGGAGGATACGCCTTCCGTTCGTGGCATGATCGCCAAGGTTGCGCACCTGGTGCGCATCGTCGATACAAAGTAATCCTTCGGGTTCGCTGTCACCCTGAAGGGGTGGCCTTGTTCCCGTACACACGAAGAGAGCCAGACCAATGAAGCTCAACGAAATTTCAGACAACGAAGGCGCCCGCAAGGAGCGCACCCGTGTCGGCCGTGGTATCGGTTCCGGCAAGGGCAAGACCGCAGGCCGTGGCCACAAGGGTCATGGTGCGCGTTCTGGCGGTCCGAAACTGGGCTTCGAAGGCGGCCAGATGCCAATCTACCGCCGTCTGCCCAAGCGCGGCTTCACCAAGCCAAACCAGCTCGACTTCAACGAAGTCAACCTGTCCCGGCTGCAGGCCGGCGTTGATGCAGGCAAGCTCGATCCCAAGCAGCCGGTTGACCTGGCTGCACTGATCGCTGCCGGCATCGTGTCGAAGGCCCGTGACGGTGTGCGCCTGCTCGGGCAGGGCGAACTGAAGGCCAAGCTGGACCTTCACGTGAACCACGCCACGAAGTCGGCCACCGCCGCAGTCGAGAAGGCTGGCGGCAAGCTTACCGTGATCGCTGCCAAGGCGAAGCCGGAAGCCGTCGAAAACAAGGACGCGTGACAGCAGGTTCGGCGCGCCAGCGCCCTGTTGGTGTGCCATGACTTGCATGGCACGGGCAGGGTGCCGATATAGGGCACTTGCTTTTGCAATGTCCGGTCAGGCAGCCGAACCGATAAGGATCTGGGAATGGCATCAGCCGTTGAACAACTCGCCGCCAATCTGAGCTGGTCGTCTTTCTCCAAGGCCACCGACCTCAAGAAGCGCATCTGGTTCACCCTGGCTGCGCTCGTCGTCTACCGCCTCGGCACCTACATTCCGGTTCCCGGCGTGGACCCGGCCGAGCTTGCCCGCCTCGTCCAGCAGAACTCCAGCGGCATTCTCGGCTGGATCAACGGCCTGGCTGGCGGCGCGCTGGGCCGCATGGCGATTTTCGCCCTCAACATCATGCCCTACATCTCGGCATCGATCATCATCCAGCTGATGACGACCGTCAGCCCGCATCTTGAGCAACTCAAGAAAGAGGGCGAGCAGGGCCGCAAGAAGATCAACCAGTACACGCGCTATGGCACCGTGCTGCTTGCGGCGCTGCAGGCATACGGCATTGCCGTCGGCCTCGAATCGCAAGGCAACGTGGTCATCGATCCGGGCTGGTATTTCCGCATCTCGACGGTGATCACGCTGACCGGCGGTACCGTGTTCCTGATGTGGCTGGGCGAACAGATCACTGCGCGTGGCATCGGCAACGGCATCTCGCTGATCATTTTCGCCGGCATCATTGCGGAATTGCCATCTGCCATCGCAGCCATCCTTGAACTGGGCCGCACGGGCCAGATGTCCACATTCCTCATCCTCGGCATCATCGTGCTGGCGCTGGTGACCATCGCCTTCATCGTGTTCGTGGAGCGTGCACAGCGGCGGCTGCTGGTGAAGTATCCCAAGCGCCAGGTGGGCAACCAGGTTCAGAACGTTGACCCGTCGCACTTGCCGCTCAAGCTGAATACGGCTGGCGTGATTCCGCCGATCTTTGCCTCGTCGCTGCTGCTGTTGCCGATCACCGTGTCGAACTTCAGCCAGGGCACGGGGCCTGACTGGCTCAACACCGTCAACGCCCTGCTCGGACGCGGCCAGCCGCTGTTCCTTGCCATCTATATCGGACTGATCATCTTCTTCGCCTTCTTCTACACCGCGATCATGTTCAACCCGAAGGAAACCGCGGACAACCTGAAGAAGTATGGCGGCTTCATCCCCGGCATCCGTCCGGGCGAGCGGACCGCCGAGTACATCGACTACGTCCTGACCCGCATTACCGTCGTAGGCGCCCTGTATCTGGCCGCTGTGTGTATCCTGCCGGAAATCCTGACGTCCTACGCCGCCATCCCGTTCTACTTCGGCGGCACGTCGCTGCTCATCATCGTATCAGTGACGATGGACACTGTGACGCAGGTGCAGAGCCACCTGCTGGCGCAGCAGTACGAAGGGCTGATGAAGAAGACAAAACTCAGGGGGGGCCGCCGTTGAACATCATTCTGTTGGGCCCACCCGGTGCCGGAAAGGGCACCCAGGCTGCCCGCATTGAAGACGCCAAGGGGATGAAGCAACTCTCCACCGGCGACATGCTGCGCGCAGCCGTGGCCGCCGGTACGCCGGTCGGCCTGAAGGCCAAGGACATCATGGCCCGTGGCGAGCTGGTGCCGGATGACGTGGTGGTTGGCATCATTTCCGACCGCATCGAGGATGCAGACTGCAAGGATGGCTTCATTCTTGACGGTTTTCCCCGCAATACCGCCCAGGCTGAAGCTCTCGACGAGATGCTGAAGCACAAGGGCAAGACGCTGGACGCTGTGGTCCAGCTGGAAGTGGATGATCAGATCCTGCTTGGACGCATAGAAAAGCGTGCGTCCGAGACGGCGGGTGGCCCCCGCGCAGACGACAACGCAGAAGCGCTCCGCAAGCGCCTCGATGTCTATCATGCGCAGACGGCACCGCTGATCAAGTATTACGCCGGGAAGGGCAACCTTCGCAGCGTTGATGGCATGGCGGACATGGATGAAGTGACCCGCCAGATCATGGAGGTTCTGGAAGGTTAGGCGGTGCCTCGGCGGATTGGTGGCTTGATGGTTGACGTGCCGGGGAATCCGGCATAGAAACTGCCGCAATCCGGTTGCTGTGAGGCTGACCGCAAGTGGCTATGTGTCCACTTGGGGTGAGCCTTGTTGCCGTGAGGCACCAACAAGCCGTCCTATAGGTTCATTTAAGAGGTTCGCATGCCGGTATCGTACCGGGCGGGCCGCAGGCAGGAGATAAGCGTCGTGGCTCGTATTGCTGGCGTAAACATTCCGACGAACAAGCGCGTAGTCATCGCGCTGCAATACATTCACGGTATTGGCGAAAAGTTTGCCAAGCAGATCTGTGAGGCGGTCAACATCGCCCCCGAGCGCCGTGTCAACGAACTGACGGACGCCGAAGTCATCCAGATCCGCGAAACCATCGACCGTGACTTCATGGTCGAGGGCGACCTTCGCCGCGAAACCGCGATGAACATCAAGCGCCTGATGGACCTGGGCTGCTACCGTGGCCTGCGTCACCGCCGCGGCCTGCCGGTTCGCGGTCAGCGCACCCATACCAACGCTCGCACCCGCAAGGGTCCTGCCAAGGCAATCGCCGGCAAGAAGAAGTAACTGCCGATTTTACGGAAAGCATTTTAGATGGCCAAAGAACCTACACGCATGCGCCGCAAGGAGCGCAAGAACATCATCTCCGGTGTTGCGCACGTGAACTCCACGTTCAACAACACGATGATCACCATCACCGATGTGCAGGGCAATGCAATTGCCTGGTCGTCGGCCGGCAAGATGAAGTTCAAGGGCTCGCGCAAGTCTACCCCATACGCCGCACAGGTCGCCGCCGAGCAGGCTGCCAAGTCTGCGATGGAACACGGCATGAAGACGGTCGAAGTGGAAGTCTGTGGTCCGGGTTCGGGCCGCGAGTCAGCCCTTCGCGCGCTTCAGTCGGTTGGCCTGCAGGTCACCTCGATCCGCGACGTCACGCCGATCCCGCACAATGGCGTTCGTCCGCCGAAGCGCCGCCGCGTCTAGTACCGGAGCGTTGATTGGCGGACCCTGCGCCACTACATGATGGGGTCCGCTGTTTATTGATTTATTCAGGGCGTCCACCGCGTTCGTACGTGTGTGTGATGCCCGCAACTGCATAGAGGTCGATACCGTGAACACGAAGAACTGGCAGGATCTTATCAAGCCGATGAAGCTGGACGTCAGCGCCGGTCGTGACCGCCGCCGGTCCGCGACACTGGTTGCCGAGCCGCTGGAGCGTGGCTTCGGCATGACGCTGGGCAACTCGCTGCGCCGCGTACTGTTGTCGTCACTGCAGGGTGCTGCCGTTACGTCGGTCAACATCGATGGCGTGCTGCACGAGTTTTCGTCCATCGCCGGTGTGCGCGAAGACGTGACCGACATCATCCTGAACATCAAGGAAATCGCCGTCGGCATGCAGGGCGAAGGCCCCAAGCGCCTGATGCTGCGCAAGCAGGGCCCCGGTGCCGTGACTGCTGGCGACATCGAGGAAACCGGTGACATCACCATCCTCAACCCGACGCTGCCGATCTGCACGCTGGACGAAGGCGCCGAAGTGCGCATGGAGTTCACCGTGAACACCGGCAAGGGCTATGCTGCAGCAGACCGCAACCGCCCCGAGGACGCACCGATCGGCCTGATCCCGGTCGATAGCCTGTACTCGCCGGTCAAGCGCGTGTCCTACAAGGTGGAGAACACCCGTGAGGGCCAGGTTCTCGACTACGACAAGCTGATCCTGAACGTCGAAACCGATGGCTCAATGACGCCGGAAGACGCCGTTGCCTATGCTGCCCGCATCCTGCAGGACCAGCTTCAGGTCTTCATCAACTTCGAAGAGCCGCAGCAGGTTGTGGCCGAAGATGAAAAGCCCGAGCTGGAATTCAATGCAGCACTCCTCAAGAAGGTCGACGAACTGGAACTGTCGGTTCGCTCTGCCAACTGCCTGAAGAACGACAACATCGTCTACATCGGTGACCTGATCCAGAAAACCGAAGGCGAAATGCTGCGGACCCCGAACTTCGGCCGCAAGTCGCTGAACGAGATCAAGGAAGTGCTTGCCCAGATGGGTCTGCACCTTGGCATGGACATCGACAACTGGCCGCCGGAAAACATCGAAGAACTGGCCAAGAAGTTCGAGACGCACTACTGATTTGAACAAGCGGGACGGCCGGGAGGCTGCCCCATTGACGTAATCCAAGGAGAAGGCCAATGCGCCACCAGAAAAGCGGACGGAAGCTCAACCGCACAAGCTCACACCGCAAGTCCATGTTCGCGAACATGGCTGCTGCGCTGATCAAGCATGAGCAGATCGTCACCACGCTGCCCAAGGCCAAGGAGCTGAAGCCGATTGCAGACAAGCTCATCACGCTGGCAAAGCGTGGCGACCTGCATGCGCGCCGTCAGGCCCTGTCGAAGGTTCGCGATGAAGCCCAGGTGCGCAAGCTGTTCGCCGTCCTCGGCGAACGCTACAAGGAGCGCAACGGCGGCTACACCCGCGTGCTGAAGGCCGGTTTCCGCTATGGCGACTCCGCCCCGATGGCCGTGATCGAGCTGGTTGACCGTGACCCGTCCGCACGTGGTCTGGATTCAGGTCCGACCCAGGACCAGGACGAAGCAGCCGCCGCATAAGCGGTTTCTGCCTGCAAGGTTTTCAAGGGGCGGCTCATTAACGGGCCGCCCTTTTTGCATCTTCTGATATGGGAGGAAATAGCCGGTGAAGAGGTTGCTGCTGCTGTTGAGCCACCTGGGATTTGGAGCTGCCGGTTTTGCGCTCGGCATCTACACCCTGCCGATCCTCATTGCACCGCCAGCGCCGGATGAGGCTGACCTGGCAGCAGTTGCCCAATCGGCCGCCTTCACGGCCAGTTTCCGCCGCGATCTGAAGGGGTCGGACTTCCTGCACTGGGGCGAGGGCGAGGTGAGCGTCAGCTCGGTGAAGATCGCCCATAAGGGCAGGTTGGCACCCGGCCCGGATTACAAGCTGTACCTGACAAGAGGCTTCGTCGAGGATGAAGCGGGTTTCAACGCGCTGAAGTCGGTCGCGGCCAGGATAGGCGATGTGAAGACCTTCAACGGGTTCGTCGTAGACGTGCCTTCAGGCGTGAACATCAACGACTATGACACCGTCGTAGTATGGTGCGAGACCTTTGGTGAGTTCATCACCGCCGCAAAGTACAGGTGAGGCCGGATGACTGGGTTCCAGCCTCGGACAGACGATTACGAACACAGGGTTCGGGAAAGCCTTGCGCGCCAGAACGCCTTGACGCTGATGGGAGCCGAGGTGCTGAAGGTCGAGCCGGGTGCAGTTGACCTGTGCATTGCCTTCGATGAGCGGCTGACCCAGCAGCATGGCTTCATCCATGCCGGTGTCACCACCACGCTGCTGGACAGCGCGTGCGGTTACGCGGCGTTCTCATTGATGCCGGCCGATGCAGGCGTGCTGACCGTCGAGTTGAAAACCAGCCTGCTGGCACCTGCTGATGGCGAGCGGTTCACCTTCGAAGGCCGTGTCCTGAAGGCAGGCCGCACGCTGTCTTTCTGCGAGGGCAGGGCGTTCGCCCACAAGGGCGGTGAGCCACGGTTGATTGCCACCATGTCTGCGACCATGATGACGATGCTCGACCGCGAGAACGTGCGAGGCTGATGAAACAGACTAAACAGACCCGGCGGACCGTTACTGCGCTTGCATTGGCAGCAGTGCTTAGCGCTGGTGCAGGAGGGTTGCCCGCCATGGCACAGAATTCTGATGCGGCCGGCCTGCTCGCAGCGGCCGAAAAGGGCGACGTGGCCGAGGTCAAACACTTGCTCGCGGCGGGCGCGCCAGTCAATGCACGCGACAACCGCAGGCGCACGCCGCTGATGATTGCCGTGCAGCGCCGCGATGCGAAGCTTGCTGCCGTGCTGGTCGAAGCAGGTGCCGACATCAACGCCCAGGACAATATCAAGGACTCGCCGTTCCTGCTCGCCGGTGCCAATGGCGACTTGGCAATGCTCAAGCTGCTGATTCCGAAGGGTCCTGACTACAGCAAGGTCAACCGCTATGGCGGTTCGGCCCTGATCCCTGCCGCCGAGCGCGGTCATGTCGAGGCGGTACAGCTGCTGGTGGATACCGGAAGCCCGGTCAATCACGTCAACCGGCTGGGCTGGACGGCGCTGCTGGAAGCGGTAATTCTTGGCAACGGAGGCGAGGCCCACCAGCGGATCCTTGAAATCCTGATTGCTGGCGGGGCTGACGTGAACATTCCCGACGGCAACGGCGTATCAGCGCTGGCCCATGCCCGCCAGCGCGGCTTCACGCAGATGGAACAGATCCTGCTTGATGCTGGCGCGCGCTGACGTCAGCCGGCGAAAACCTCGCCGGCCAGCGCCACGTCAGCCTCGCCATAGCCGTTGAACCGGGTCGAGGTTGCATTGCCATAGGCGCCAATGCCGCCGAACTCGATCACGTCGTCTTCGCGAAGGTCCGCCGGCAGCGGCAGCTTGTGCGGCAGCACGTCCAGTGGATCACAGGTCGGGCCATAAATGGTGTACTCGCGGGTGGCACCAGCACCCAGCACCTTGCCCTCGCGAATTACGCGGAACCAGGGCATCAGGGACGGGGCCTGTGATGCCTCCATCAGGCCACCGTAGATGCCGTCGTTCAGGAATACATCGCCGCTCGCGCCGCGCACCAGCTTGACGCGGGTGAGCAGCGAGACCGAACCCGCACACAACGCACGGCCCGGCTCGCATTCGAGTTCGGGGGCGGTATCACCAAACGCAGCAGCAACCGCCTCGCGGATGACCTGGAAATAGGTGCCGAGGACGGGGGCTGCCGATGCTGCATAGCGCGCCGGGAAACCGCCGCCAACGTTCAGCCGGCCAAGTGAAATGCCTGCCGATCTGGTGATGCGGGCAGCGGCCTCGATATGGGCGGTCCAGGCGTGCGGGTCGGTGCACTGCGAACCGGGATGGAAGGTGAGAACCGGCACGAAGCCGTTCAGCACGGCAAACCGCACCAGCGCCACGGCTTCGTCCTCGCCCACGCCGAACTTGGTGGTGAAGTCATGCACGGATGCCTTGACCGATGGCAGCCGGAAGCGGATGGCAATTTCCACGCCGCTGCTGTGGCCGGTGATCTGCGCAATCTTGCTGATCTCCTCGCGGCAGTCGGCGGCAAACCGGCGGCACCCGAAGGTGTGCCAGGCGGTCGCGATCTCGGCGCGGGACTTCACAGGGTTGTGGTAGTGGAACGTCACGTCGCCGCACAGGCGCCGGACCGTTGCCATCTCCACGGTTGAGGCTACGTCGAACACATCGATGCCACCTGCGTGGAGTGCCGTGATCACTTCGTCTGAGGGGTTGGCCTTGACCGCGTAGGACACTTCGCCGGGAAAGCCGTCGAGGAACACCGCTGCCTGCCGTTTCAGGCTGTCCGGGCTGATGCAGAAGATCGGGCGTTCGCTGGCCGGAAGGCTGGCCACCTGCTGGCTGGATGCGTAGGTGCGGGTCCTGTCGAGACCCACAGGCAGTGCGGAAATGGTGTGAGCGAAAGTCACTGTGGCATCCTCCAGCGGCGTGAAAAATTCAGTAGAATCAGAATGCTCAATACTGATGCCGGTAAAAAGCCGTGTATCAGACGTCGATCCGTGCTATTTCCAGCGATATGACGAATGGAGCGGCGATATGACGGAAACCGTGACTCCCAAGGATGAAGAACTGCTTGCCCTGCTGCAGTCAGATGCCCGCATGCCGGTGGCAGAGCTGGCGCGCCGGCTTGGTGTGTCGCGCACCACAGTACAGGACCGGCTGAAGCGGCTGGAAACATCAGGCATCATTGCGGGGTACGGCGTGCGCCTTGGCGCTGCGCTGTCGACCACCGGCATCCTTGCCCACGTCTCGTTGGCGGTGGAGCCGCGCAAGACGCAGGACGTGGTCCGGGCCATCTCGCGCATGCCGCAGGTGCAGCTGCTGTTCACGGTGTCGGGCAAATACGACATGATCGCCGTGCTGCGCGCGGCGACTACCGACCGCATTGACGGTCTGCTCGATGAGATCGGCCTGATCGACGGGGTGGTGGACACCAAGTCTGCCATCATCCTGTCCACCAAGTTTGACCGCCGATAACTTGGCCTTTTGCCGGGCTAGTTCCTTGGCCAAACCGGCAACGCTTGATAGTGTCAACCCAGTAGTCGCAGATCGATTGAAGAGGATGAGACGGCCCATGAAAATGAACCGTTTGATATTGTCCGTTTTTGCCCTGGCACTGGCGCTGGCGGCACCGGCGGCAACCGCCCAGCAGGTTCCGCAATCGCGCGCCGAAATATCCATGTCGTTTGCGCCCATCGTACGCAACACCGCACCCAGCGTGGTCAACGTCTACGCCAAGCGCATCGTGCAGTCGCAGCAGCAGCGCTCGCCCTTCGGCGCCGACCCGTTTTTCCGCCGGTTCTTCGGCGATGAACTGTTCGGTGGCCGCCCGCGCCAGCGCGCGCAGAACTCGCTGGGCTCCGGCGTGATCGTCGACAGCTCCGGGATCGTCGTCACCAACAACCACGTCATCGGTGAAGGCAGCGAGATCCGCGTGGTGCTGAACGACAACCGCGAGTATGACGCCGAACTGATCCTCAAGGACGAACGCACAGACCTGGCCGTACTGCGCATCAAGCCGGAAGGCGACGAACTGGTGCCGCTGCCGCTGGGCGACAGTGACGCCATCGAAGTAGGTGACCTGGTGCTCGCTATCGGCAACCCGTTCGGTGTCGGCCAGACCGTGACCAGCGGCATCGTGTCGGCGCTGGCACGCACCCGCGTTGGCGTGTCGTCGTACCAGTTCTTCATCCAGACCGATGCAGCCATCAACCCCGGCAATTCCGGCGGCGCACTTGTGGACATGAGCGGCCGCCTGCTGGGCATCAACACCGCCATCTTCTCGCGCTCCGGCGGGTCGAACGGCATCGGCTTTGCCATCCCTGTCAACATGGTGCGCTCGGTCATCGAACAGTCGTTGAGCGGTGCAACCCGCGTGGTGCGGCCGTGGGTGGGGGCGGACCTGCAGGACGTAACGGCCGACCTTGCCGGCGCACTGGGGCTTGAACGGCCAAAGGGTGCACTGGTGGCGAACCTGCATCCGCAGAGCCCCCTCAAGGCGGCGGGTCTCAAGCAGGGAGATGTGATCGTCAAGCTCGACGACCGCGATCTGGCAAATGCCCAGGAATTCAACTTCCGCCTGGCAACGCTCGGCGTAGGCAAGAAGGCCACCGTCATCTTCCAGCGCAAGCGCAAGCAGTTCAGCACCGGCCTCAACCTTGCAGCCGCCCCCGAAGACCCGCCGCGCAACACCACCACGATTGGCGGGCGTTCGCCGTTCACCGGACTGGAAGTGATGAACATCTCGCCCGCTGTGGCGGACGAACTGGGCTTGCCGACTTCCGCCGCCGGGGTGGTGGTTTCCGATCCCGGCAAGTCCATCGGCCGGCGCTACGGCTTCAACCGGGGCGACGTGATCGTCGAACTCAATGATCACCGCCCGGCCACTGTCGAAGAGCTCGCCACTGCACTGAACGACCGGCTGGGCTATTGGGACATCGCCATCATGCGCAAGGGCCAGTTGATCCGCCGCAGCTTCGGGGGGTGACCTGGAACCATCATGAGCTCCCTGTTCGAAGCTGCCGGTCTGGAGGCCTCCGCGCCACGTCCCCTCGCTGACCGGTTGCGGCCGGCGACGCTGGCAGAGGTGGTCGGCCAGGAGCACCTGACCGGGGCCAATGGCCTGATTGCGCGCATGATTGCCTCGGGGCGGATCACCTCGATGATCCTGTGGGGGCCACCCGGCACCGGCAAGACCACCATCGCGCGGCTGCTGGCAGGCGAGGCAGGGCTGCACTTCGAGCAGATCTCGGCCATTCATTCAGGTGTCGCGGACCTGAAGAAGGTGTTCGAGGCCGCGCGCGTGCGCCGCACGGATCGCGGGCAGGGAACGCTGCTGTTCGTCGACGAGATTCACCGCTTCAACAAGGCGCAGCAGGACTCGTTCCTGCCCTGGATGGAGGACGGCACCATCACCCTGGTCGGGGCGACCACGGAAAACCCGTCGTTTGAGCTGAACGCCGCCGTGCTGTCGCGCGCCAAGGTGCTGACGCTGAACCGGCTGGATGCTGCCGCCATGGCCGGGCTGCTGGGCCGCGCCGAGCAGGCCGAAGGCCGCTCCCTGCCGGTCAAGGCGGATGCGCGCGAGCAGATGTTCGCGATGGCGGACGGGGACGGGCGTTATTTCCTCAATCTTGTCGAGGACTTGTTCGCCGTCGTTAAACCGGCTTCAGAGCCGCTTGGCCCGATTGAACTGGCCGAGACGATCCAGCGCCGTGTGCCCGTTTATGACAAGGCGGCGGAGGGCCACTACAACCTCATCTCGGCCCTGCACAAGTCGGTGCGCGGGTCGGACCCCGATGCCGCGCTGTACTGGCTGGCGCGCATGCTGGTGGCTGGCGAGGACCCGCTGTTCATCGCCCGGCGGCTGGTGCGCATGGCCAACGAGGACATTGGCCTGGCCGATCCGCAGGCCATCGTGCAGGCCATGGCGGCCAAGGACACCTATGACTTTCTCGGTTCGCCGGAAGGCGAACTGGCGCTGGCGCAGGCGTGTGTCTATCTCGCGACGGCACCGAAATCGATCGGCGTCTATACCGCCTGGAAGGCCGCCCTGCGCCGGGCCAAGGAAACCGGCTCGGTGATGCCGCCCAAGATCATCCTCAATGCGCCAACGAAGATGATGAAGGAGCAGGAGTACGGCGCGGGCTACAAGTACGACCCGGACCAGCCGGACAGTTTTTCGGGCCAGAACTACTTCCCACCCGACATGGGCCGCGAGCAATACTACGATCCGCCCGACCGGGGCTTCGAACGCGAAATCCGCAAGCGGCTGGACTGGTGGGCGGAGCTGCGCAAGCAACGCGGCGAGGGGTGAGCTGCAAATTGCGACGCCTTGGCATGGTCAATGCCTTTACCCTCCCACCGCTGCCGCTGTGTTCTCCCTCTCCCGCTGGCGGGAGAGGGCTGGGGTGAGGGTGGCGCGGCTCGGCAAAGCGTCCCTCAATTCGTCACCCCGGCGAAGGCCGGGGTTCATCAACCACATCTGCGATTAATGCGCCCGAGCATTGGATTCCGGCCTTCGCCGGAATGACGGGCAAGTTGAACCTGTCGTTTCCCGGCCTTCACTCTCCTGTCATCCCCCGGTCAAGCCGGGGGATGACAGGTTGGAAGCAAGCCGGGAGATTGCAGGCGAGCAACTTACGCCGCGACGATGTTGTGCCCAGGCCCGTACGGGAAGCCGGTGATGTTTTCGACGCCGTTCTTGCCAATGACCAGGATGTCGTGCTCGCGATAACCACCGGCGCCAGGCTTGCCTTCCGGCACGGTGAGCATCGGTTCCATCGACACAACCATGCCGGGTTCCAGCACCGTGTCGATGTCCTCGCGCAGCTCAAGGCCCGCCTCGCGGCCATAATAATGCGACAGGATGCCGAACGAGTGGCCGTAGCCGAAGGTGCGGTACTGCAGCACGTTTTCCTGCTCGAAGAACCGGTTGATCTCCGCCGTGATGCCGGAACACGTAGCACCCGGCTTGATCAGCGAGATGCCCAGCTCATGAGCGGCCACGTTGACCTCCCACAGGCGGCGCTCGGCCTTGGTCGGTTCACCGATGAACAGCGTGCGCTCCAGCGCGGTGTAGTAGCCCGAGATCATCGGGAAGGTGTTGAGCGACAGGATATCGCCCTTGACGAGCTTGCGCATGGTGACCGGGTTGTGCGCGCCGTCGGTGTTCAGCCCGGACTGGAACCACACCCAGGTGTCGCGCATCTCGCTATCCGGGTGACGCTCGGCGATGGCCAGTTCCATGGCATCGCGGCCGGCCATGGCAATGTCGATCTCGCGCGCGCCCACCTTGATGGCGTCGCGGATGGCATAGCCGCCGATATCAGCGACCTTGGCGCCGGACTTGATCAGCCTGATCTCTTCGGCCGACTTCACCATGCGCTGCTTCATGGTTTCCTTGGCGATGTCCACGAAGTCCGGGCAGCCCAGGAACGCGGTGGCCTTGTCGCGCTGGGCCAGCGTCAGGTGGTCGGCCTCGATGCCGATGCGGCCGGCGCTGCCGCAGGCCTCGCGCACGGCGCGCCAGAAGTTGTCGCGCTGCCAGTCGGTATAGGTGATGTTGTCGCCATGTGACCGGCGCCAGGGCTGGCCGGCATCGATGTTGGCCGACACGGTGATGCAGGTGTCATGCGTGACGACGCAGGCATAGGGCCGGCCGAAGCTGCAGTACAGGAAGCCGGAATAGTAGGCGATGTTGTGCATCGACGTCATCACCACGGCGGGAATGTCCATGCGGCTCATGATGGCGCGCAGGCCTTTCAGGCGGCGGTCATATTCCTTGCTGCTGAAGGGCAGGCTGGCCTTCTCGCCATTGTGGAAGCGGAAATGGTCGGGGCGTGTGGCGGTGGCCGGTGATTTCTTGAGCATGTGGCGTCTCCAATGTGGGTGTCCGGACACTGGAGGTGCTGACCCGCGCATGCCCGAACGCAACACCCCGGCGTACAGGGCGCTACAATCGGACCCTTGCGAGGTCCTGCTGCCGGGATCAACTCAGCGACGCCATCGCTGAACCGGCACGGGTTCTGGATTACCAGAAGTGGACGGGAAGTCAATCGGGTGACGGCGTTCGGGTGGGGCATTCTTGGAACGTGTGCCCCGGCCTTCGTGCCGGGGCCCAGTCTGGGTCCCGGAACAGGTCCGGGACACAGAACTTGCGTTTGAAACCTCAGGCCAGCGGCTTGTCGCCGTTGCCGGTTTCCTTCGGTGCTTCATCCTCAACGTCCGACGCATCGGCGCGTTTTGTGCGGTCGGCCATGAACTGGTCGAATTCCGCCTTGTCGCGGGCATGGCGCAACTTGTCGAGGAAGGCCTGGAATTCCTGGTATTCATCTTCCAGCCGGCGAAGGGTGTCTTCGCGGTAGTCGTCAAAGGCGCGATTGCCGGATGGCTTGAACGCGGCACCACCACGGTACCAGCGGCCAGGCGTGCCACCCATGTTGGTAAAGTTCTTGCCGCTATTGAGGCCAGCGACCTTGGCCTTGCTCCAGCATCCCATTCGTCCGCTCCACATCATGTATCCGAGAATTGCAAGTCCGAGTGGCCAGAAGACCACGAAGGACACCACCATCAGCGCAATCCATGCGCCTTTGCCGTAGGTGTCCATGCGTTCAACGAGGGCAGTCATGTCTTGCCTTTCCATCGTATGTTAATGTTATTCACATTCACATAGTTGGCAACAGCAAGCTGCGGAGTCAAGCGGGGACCTATAAATTTTTGCAGTTCAGGCGGTGATGCCGAGGCCGGACAGATACACAAGCATATGGGATTCAAGCAGTTCTTCTGCCGAAATCGGTTGCTTGAAAGCCGCGCCGTCGCCGCGCCCGAACAGCGAGGCGATGCCGTGGCTGACCGCCCAGATGTGCAATGTCACCATCATGGCAGGTGGTTTGCGCTCCGCCGGCATTGTCTCGATCAGCCGTTCGACTGCCTGTCGCAGGCTTGCAAACGTCGCATCAGCTGCCGTTCGGAGGTCCGGATGGTCGGAAAAATTCAACCCGGATTCAAACATCGCCGAATAATACGCCGGGTTGTCGCGCGCAAAGCCAAGGTAGGCGCGCCCCATTGCCTTCAGCCGGTCGACCTCCGACCTGGCAGAGGCCGCATGTGCCCCGGTCATGGCCTCGCCGAACGCCACGAAGCCTTGCGTTGCCACGTCCGCCAGCAGGGCCTCGCGGTTTTCATAGTGTCGGTAGGGGGCAGCGGCACTGACGCCGGCATGGCGTGCGGCCTCGGCAAAGGTGAAGCCGCCGGTGCCCTTGGAGCCGATTAGGTCGAGGGCTGCCGCCACGAGCGCTTCACGCAGGTTGCCGTGGTGGTAGCTGCCGCGGGGTTTCTTGTGCCAACTCATGTGAAGGGCTTTTACATGCCGTCCTGACTGCGCGCCAGTGGCATATTGCGGGATGGTTGCCATCTGTGTACATCCCGGCTCATGACAACAGTTCTATATGCAGCCCTCGGCGGGGCCATCGGCGCAAGCCTGCGCTACGGCGTCAACGTGGCGTCGCTGGCCATGTTTGGCACCGGCTTTCCGTGGGGCACGGCGTTCGTCAACGTGGCGGGGTCGCTGGTCATGGGCGCGCTGGTTGCCATCATGTCGGATGTGTGGGACACCTCGCTGCAGATGCGGGTGTTTCTGACCACCGGCGTGCTGGGTGGCTTCACCACGTTTTCTGCGTTCTCGATGGACTTCGCGACATTGTACGAGCGCAAGGAATACGCGTTGGCGCTGGCCTATGCGGGCGGGACGGTTGTCCTCTCCCTGGTGGCAGTATTTGCCGGCATGTGGCTGGCCAGGGCGGTAATCCAATGAGCGACGTTGTTCAGGTTCACGTAAAGCGCGACGAGACCGGCATGCGGCTGGACCGCTGGTTCAAGGTGCATTACCCCGCCCTTGGCCACGGCAAGCTGTCGAAGCTGCTGCGCACGGGCCAGGTGCGGGTGGACGGCGCACGCGTCAAGGCCAACTCGCGGCTCGAGAGCGGCCAGACGGTGCGCGTGCCGCCCCTTAACCTCGAGCAGGACACCGACGACAGCGAAGCCGCCAAGCCCAAGCCGCTGAGTGCTGCCGACAAGGCCTATTTCGAGCAGATGGTACTGTTCGAGGACAAGCATCTCTATGTGCTCAACAAGCCTTCCGGGCTGGCAGTGCAGGGCGGGTCGCGCACCACGCGTCACATCGACGGTCTGCTGCAGGGCCTCGCAGTCGAGATGTATGATCGCCCGCGCCTGGTTCACCGGCTGGACCGTGACACGTCCGGCATCCTGGTTATCGCCAAGACCCGGCAGATGGCAACCGCGCTGGGAAAGCTGTTCCAGACGCGGTCGGTACGCAAGATCTACTGGGCGCTGGTCTCCGGCGTGCCGAAGCCTGAGCAGGGCGTCATCGACAAGCCGCTGGTGAAGGCTGGCGGGCAGGGCGATGAGAAGATGCACATCGCCAAGTCTGCCAAGCAGGAAGGCGCCCAACGCGCCATGACCCATTACGCGGTCATAGACAAGGCGCCGCCGTCGGTGGCGTGGGTGTCATTGAAGCCGGTGACCGGCCGCCAGCACCAGCTGCGCGTCCACCTGCAGATGATCGGCACCCCCATCATCGGCGACCCCAAGTATGGGTATGTCGAGCCTGACGGCAGCGGCGAAACCCGCGACGAGGGCTTTTCGCGCAAGCTGCACCTGCATGCGCGCCGGGTGACGTTTCCCCATCCCAAGGGCGGCACCGTGGACGTGACAGCACCGTTGCCGGGCCACATGCGCCAGTCGTTCGACACCTGCGGCTTCGATCCGGACCGGTTCGACATTCCAGAGGCGGGCGACGAGGACGAGACAGCATGAAGCTGGTCATCTTCGACTGTGACGGCACCCTGGTGGACAGTCAGCACGGCATCGTCCACTCGATGCAGGCAGCCTATGGCGAGGTGGGCATGGCATTTCCGGGCCGTGAGGCCACGCTGTCCATCGTCGGCCTGTCGCTGGTCGAGGCCTTCCGCATCCTTGAACCCGGTGCCGAGCACGCGGTCCACGTACGGCTGGCGGATGCCTACAAGGGCTCGTTCAACAAGATGCGTACCGGCAGGCTGCACGAGGAGCCGCTGTACGACGGCTGCCGCGCCGTGCTGGACCGGCTCCATGCGCGAGATGACATCGTGCTGGCCATGGCCACCGGCAAGTCGCAACGCGGCGTGAGGGCACTGATCGAACGCGAGGGCCTGCAAGGCTATTTCCAGTCGATCCAGACCGCTGACGACGCGCCATCCAAGCCGCATCCGGCGATGATCTTCCAGGCCCAGTCCGACACCGGCATGGCCGATGCCACCACCATCATGGTCGGCGACACCACCTACGACATGGAGATGGCGCGCAATGCCCGTGCCGGCGCGCTGGGCGTGTCGTGGGGCTACCACGACAATCATCTTCTGCTGGGCGCGGGCGCGCACAAGATCATCAACCATTACAACGAGCTGGAAGAGTTTGTTGATGTCTATGCCGGGGTGCCGGCATGAGTGAGAGACGAATTGGAAAATCAGCGCGCCCGGCGACTGCTGACGCGGCAGGAACAGACCAACCTGCCCAAGCGGTTCTACAAGCAGGTTTCAGTGGCTCCGGCGGCGGGCGGCTATGAAATCCACCTCGACGGGCGCCCGGTGAAAACGCCGCTGAAGCGCGCCCTGGTCATGCCGGGCGAGGCAATGGCGCACGCCGTTGCCGCCGAGTGGGACCTGCAGACGACCTATATCGACCCGGCCACGATGATGATGACCAAGCTGGCCAACACGGCGGTTGACCGTGTGCATGGCGACGAACACCGCATCATTGGCGAGATCGTGCAGTTTGCCGGCTCAGACCTTGTCTGTTACCGCGCAGAGGCCCCCGCGAGCCTCGTGGAGCGGCAGGCGCAGACCTGGGACCCGGTGCTCGACTGGGCACGTGACAGGCACGGCGCGCGGTTCATCTGCGTGGCCGGCATCATGCACCAGTCACAGCCGGAACCGTCACTGGAGCGGCTGGCGGGGGCATTGAAGGCCGAGAACCCGTTCCGGCTGACCGCCATTCACAACGTGACGACGTTGACCGGGTCGGCCCTGCTGGCGCTCATGCTGGCCGGTGGCGGCACCGATGCCGAGATTGCCTGGGCCGCCGCGCACCTGGACGAGGACTGGCAGATCGAGCAGTGGGGCGAGGATACCGAAGCCCAGGCCCGCCGCGCCTACCGCAGGTCGGACTTCGACGCGAGCGTGCGGTTCCTGGAGATGAGTTGATGGAAAACTCGGAGAACCTGGGTAATGCTGCACGAATGTTTCTTCGATCTGTGGCAGAGCTTTATTGGAAAAGCCAAAAGCGCAAAGTCATCGGCCGCAACGGGAAACGGATCTACCGCTCGAGAGCAAAATCCGTAGCATCGGACGCAGAAGATTTGCTTGCCTGCCACCTTGCAGCATTGATTCCGGCAGCAACAGAGATCTGGGTCGATGTTGCCCTCACCAGCGGAGCTACGACTGTTCCTCGCCGAATTATGCCCGATATTGTTGTTCTGCATGGCGAAACGATCGTCGCCATCGTCGATCTGAAAATGGACATGGGGTGGAACAGGTCCGGCGAGGCAAAGCTCCTCGAACGGTTTGATATCTGGCTAAGAGCTGCGAAGCAGTCGCAAGTCAAGTCAGGCTGGGGAAGCGAGTGTTTTCAGGTTCACCCCAAGGCGAATTATCATCTCGCAGTTGTGACCGAACACAACTCAGGCAACATGGCTACGATTACGAGAAATTTGGATCATGCGTCACTTTGGAGTTTTGCTGACGCATATTGGCATCCCAACTCGACCGTCTCCGCACGCCCAAATGGACGAATGGCCAATTCCTGGACCGTCGATGGCAAGATGGAAGAACTGGGTCAGCCAAGACCGGACTTCGGAAAGATGATCGCCGCAATTAGGGACGTTGGGGCAACCTGACTGGCTCCAAGTGTTATGCCCGGCAATGTTTCGAGAGATCCAGCCATCAGGTACCCCCCGAACATCCAGCCCGCCATCGGCATAAGTCCACAATGGCGGTGCATCCGCGCCATGCGTACAGTCTGGGCGCTTGTGGATGAGCCCAGGCCAGACGCCATAGTGGTGCCCCACACCAAACGTCTGACTTGCCGCATGCTTCAATGCTGCTAGAACGACAATCAGCATTTGTATGTCACGGCAGGGAACGAAATCTCATGCAGGAAATTCTTGAAGAGCTGAAGCAGCGCCGCGCGGTGGCCGAACTTGGCGGCGGGCAGAAGCGTATCGACGCACAGCACGCCCGTGGCAAGCTGACGGCACGCGAGCGCATCGACCTGCTGCTCGACGATGGTTCGTTCGAGGAGTTCGACATGTTCGTCGAGCACCGCTGCACCGACTTTGGCATGCAGGACACGAAGATCCCCGGCGACGGCGTCGTAACCGGCTGGGGCACGGTCAACGGCCGCACCGTGTATGTATTTGCCAAGGATTTCACCGTGTTCGGCGGCTCGCTGTCCGAGGCGCACGCGAAGAAGATCACCAAGATCCAGGACATGGCGCTGCAGAACCGCGCGCCGATCATCGGCCTGTTCGATGCCGGTGGCGCGCGCATCCAGGAAGGCGTGGCGGCACTGGGCGGTTATGGCGAGGTGTTCCAGCGCAACGTGTTGTCATCCGGCGTCATTCCGCAAATTTCCGTGATCATGGGTCCGTGTGCCGGCGGTGACGTCTATTCGCCCGCCATGACCGACTTCATCTTCATGGTGAAGGACACCAGCTACATGTTCGTTACCGGGCCTGACGTGGTGAAGACCGTGACCAACGAGACGGTGACCGCCGAGCAGCTGGGCGGGGCATCGGTTCACGCGGTCAAGTCGTCGGTGGCCGACAAGGGCTATGACAACGACGTCGAGGCGCTGCTGCAGATGCGCCGGTTGATCGACTTCCTGCCGGCCTCCAACCTCGAGGACGCCCCGACGGTGCCAACCGCTGATGACGGCGAGCGCATCGACAAGTCGCTCGACACCATCATCCCGGCCAATCCGAACCAGCCCTATGACATGAAGGAACTGATCCACAAGACGGTGGACGAGGGCGATTTCTTCGAAATCCAGGAAGCGCACGCGCGCAACATCATCACCGGGTTTGCCCGTATGGAAGGCCACACGGTGGGCATCGTTGCCAACCAGCCGATGGTGCTGGCGGGCGTGCTGGACAGCGACGCCAGCCGCAAGGCGGCACGTTTCGTGCGTTTCTGCGACTGCTTCAACATTCCGCTGGTGACGTTTGTCGACGTGCCCGGCTTCCTGCCCGGTACCGCGCAGGAGTATGGCGGGCTGATCAAGCACGGCGCCAAGCTGCTGTTCGCCTATGCCGAGGCCACCGTACCGAAGGTGACCGTGATCACCCGCAAGGCCTATGGCGGCGCCTATGACGTAATGAGCTCCAAGCACATTCGCGGTGACGTGAACTACGCCTGGCCGACTGCCGAGATTGCGGTGATGGGACCAAAGGGCGCGGCGGAAATCCTGTACCGGTCAGAACTGGGCGACAAGGACAAGATTGCCAAGCGAATCAAGGACTACGAAACCCGTTTCGCGAATCCTTTCGTTGCGGCAGAACGCGGGTATATCGACGAAGTCATCATGCCCGGCACCACCCGCAAACGCATCTCCCGCGCCCTCAACATGCTGCGCACCAAGCAGGTTGAAAACCCCTGGAAGAAGCACGACAATATTCCGCTGTAACGTCTAGTCAGGAGCCTTGGATGGCCCTTCCATCGCATCACATGATCCCCGGCGCGCCGCGCCCGGTTGCGCCGTTCAATCATGCGGTCGAGGTTGACGGGTGGGTGTTCGTCACCGGCCAGATGCCCACCGAGCCGGGCAACGAGGACGCACCACTGGCCAGCGGCGTGGAAGACCAGACGCGCCGTGTCATGGACAACCTGGTGATCGTGCTGGCGGGCATGGGCCTGACGCTGGAAAATGTCGTGCAGGCAAGGGTTTACCTGACCCGGTTCGAGCGCGATTTCGCGGACATGAACGACGTCTACCGGGCCTATTTCGCCGAAGGAAAGTTGCCCGCGCGCACCTGTGTGGGGGTGACGGCACTGGCGGTAAATGCGCTGGTCGAGATCGACATGGTGGCGCGCCGGCCTTGAATCACCCTCTGAAACGTTAGGTAAATTGAAAGCTCGTTTGCGTATTTTATCGCCCGAATGACGAAATGTTCGGGAGAGAACGCAATGAACATGAGCGCAGACATCCGCGCAATTGCCGCAGATGGCCGGATCACCGATGCAGACGTGCTGGCCCTGCGCCGCGCCATGTACGGCAATGATCACGTGATCGACCATGCCGAGGCTGAAGCGCTGTTCGAGCTGAACGACGCTGCCGATGGCACGTGTGCGGCATGGCCTGATTTCTTTGCCGAAGCCATTACCGACTACTGCGTCCACCAGACAAAACCCGAAGGCTATGTCAGCGATGACATGGCGCAGTGGCTGATCTCGAAGGTGTCGGCATCGGGCCGGGTCAAGACGGCGACCGAGCTGGAAACCATCATCAAGGTCATGGAAGCAGCCCGCGAGGTTCCGCAGGCGATTGAGACCTTCGCCATCCGGCAGGTGCACGAGGCTGTCATGACCGGTGAGGGCGTGACCCGCTCCGGCGGGCAGTTGCAGCCCGGCCAGATCGGCGTGGCCGAGGTCGAACTTCTGCGGCGCATCCTCTATGCAGCCGGTGGCGACAATGGCCTGGCAATCTCGCGGGCAGAGGCAGAACTGCTGTTCGACATCAACGACGCGGTGTCCGACAAGGCACAGCATCCGGCCTGGGCAGACCTGTTCGTCAAGGCCAACGTCAACTACCTCATGTCCGCCCGTCTGCACCATCCTGTGGGCCGCGAGGAGTCACTGCGCCGCGAAGCGTGGCTTGATGATCGCGAGGTGAGCATCGGCGATTTCTTTGGCCGGGCGCTGTCCGGTGGCCTGCGCGGCATCGTGGATGCATACCGGCACGATACCGAAGCCGAACTCAGCTCACGCAACCTGCAGCGCAGCCTTGCCATCGGTGCATCCGAACCGGTGGATGAAGCCGAAGCTGGATGGCTGGCCGAGCGCATCAACCGCGATGGCGAATTGCACGACGCGGAAAAGGCTCTGCTGATGTTCATCAAGCAGGAATCACCCGATATCCATCCGGCCCTGAAACCGTTGCTCAATCGCGTTGCCTGAACCTAAGGTAACGTGATGCATATGGGCCACACCTGCCAGAAATCGGCACCGGGTGGCACAAGTTCATTTGACCCGGCCCGCGGTGATTGATCTGTTGTGCCTTGCAAGGGGCGGCAGTTGATTCACCTCAGGGGGTCATATGAGTTTGACGGGATTACTGAAACTGGCGGCCGCAGCACTTGTGGTTGGTACCGGCGTGATGAGTGCCCAGGTACCGGCGGTTGCGGCCTCGATCTATGAGTTCGGCTATACCACCAAGATCAAGATGACCTCGGGCCAGCGAGCCAAGGTCCGCAGCATCAGCCGGTCGGCCAACCAGCGCATCAGCCGGATTTTCCGCAAGTATGGCATCAGCCCCTCGGCGCAGCCGGAAATGAACAAGCTGATGCAGGCAAGTGGCGAACTGCAGTCTGCCGCCCGCGCCGAGCGCAATGCGCTGGCAGGCGTCCTGACGCCGACCCAGTTGCAGCAGTACGACAAGCTGATGAAGCAGACCGAAGACCGCATCGTGCGCGCCGCCAAGTAGCAGGCGCGCTCAACCGAACTGCCCGATGCCGAGTTCCTTCTGGCGCTTGCGGCTCAGGCCAAGGCTCACCAGCCTGTGGGACTCGGCGATGTATGCCTTGAGGCTATCGTCATCGAGGCCGGGCTGCTCATGGTGCTGCACCCACTTCATGCCACGTGAGGCGAGGTAGGGGGCAGGCCGGATGCCCGGCTGTTGCGGCAGGATCTCGAAGGCGAGGTCGGACACCTTGAACGTTACGGCAAGCTCTTCGCCGTGGCTCCAGCCGGCAATGGCAAACACCTTGCCCGCCACCTTCCACACGTGCGCACCGCCCCATTGCACCACGTGGGAGGTGTGATTGAGGCCGCCGCAGAAGTTGTTGTACTCATCCAGCGTCATGGCCTCGGTGACCTAAATAGTTTCGGCGATCAGGTCGTAGTCTTCCGCCTCGACCACCCTTGCGCGCACAATGTCGCCGGGCTTGAGGTTGCCTTCGCCGGGCAGGAACACGTTGCCGTCGATCTCCGGCGCATCCCACACCGACCGGCCGACAGCTTCGACGCCGTCGTCATCCTCGTCGATGGCATCGATCAGTACGTCGATCTCGCGGCCAACCTTGCCGGCCATGATTTCCGCAGAGACTGCCGACTGAACTTCCATGAAACGGTGCCAGCGTTCTTCCTTGACTTCCTCGGGCACCGCACCGGGCAGCTCGTTGGCCCTCGCACCGTCCACCGGTTCGTACTTGAAACAGCCGGCGCGTTCGATGCGCGCCTCGCGCACCCATTGCAGCAGGTACTCGAAATCCTGTTCCGTTTCGCCCGGGAAGCCAACGATGAAGGTGGAGCGCAGGGCGAGGTCCGGGCAGCCCTTGCGCCACGCATGGATGCGGTCGAGAACCTTGGCCTGGTTGGCGGGACGGCGCATCGCCTGCAGCACGTTGGGGGCGGCATGCTGGAACGGGATGTCAAGATAGGGCAGCACGACGCCGTCCGCCATCAGGCCGATCACATCATCAACGTGCGGGTAGGGGTAGACATAGTGCAGCCGCACCCAGGCACCGAACTGGCCAAGCTCGCGCGCCATGTCGATGAAGCGGGCTTGAACGTCCCGGCCACGGTACTTGCTGGCGGCATACTTGATGTCCAGACCATAGGCAGAGGTGTCCTGGCTGATGACCAGCAGTTCCTTCACGCCCGCCTTGACCAGCCGCTCTGCCTCGTACAGCACTGACGCCATGGGCCGCGAGACCAGGTCGCCGCGCAGTGACGGAATGATGCAGAACGAGCAGCGATTATTGCAGCCTTCCGAAATCTTCAGGTACGCATAGTGGCGGGGCGTCAGGTGAAGGCCCGCCTCCGGCACCAGGTCGAACTTCGGGTCATGGGCAGGCGGAACCGCTGCGTGCACAGCGTTGACCACCGCCTCGTATTGCTGCGGGCCGGTGACAGCCAGCACCTGCGGATGGGCGGCACGGATGGCATCGGCGTCATGGCCCATGCACCCGGTCACGATCACCCGGCCGTTCTCCTTGATGGCTTCACCGATGGCGGCGAGGGACTTGGCCTTGGCAGAATCCAGAAAGCCGCAGGTGTTGACGATCACCGCATCCGCACCGTCATAGTCGGGCGAGAAGATGTAGCCCTCGGCGCGAAGCTGGGTGAGAATGCGCTCGCTGTCGACCAGTGCCTTGGGGCAACCGAGCGACACGAGACCAATTGTGGGAACCTTGTGGGACATGGCCGCGCTTGTGGCGGGTTTGCCCGGACCGGTCAAGCCGAACTTGCGTGAGCTGATCAGCGTACCGTCGGCGACACCTCGGTGAACCGCCCCGATGCGATGTGGCGCGCGGTGGTAACGTCCCAGGTGTAGAGGTAGGTGATTGCAGGCTGGATGGTGCCGCAGTCAAGCAGCACGTCCACCCGGCGGCGCAAAAACTCGTGCGGCTCGGGCCAGCGGGCAGAGCAGGCCTCGTAGTCGTCGAACTGCTCCAGCACCAGCTCAGGCGCGCGCAGCGAGTAGAGTTCACCATGCACACGATCACCGATATTCCCGGACGGCACCGCACCGGGATAGAAATTCTGGTCCGGCGCGTCGGGGTCATTGATGATGTACAGCCGCGCGCGGATGGACCCGCAGCCTGTGTACTCGCCGTGTTCGCGAAGCAGGTTGCCCATGGGATGGCGGGCCACTGTCAGCAGTGTGCCATAGACGAACAGGGGCAGGTTGTCGGCGTAGGTCATGCGCAATTCATCCGTACAAGCAGGCTGGACCAGAAGCCGTCCTGCTTACGGTTGGCGGGTCACGATGCCAAGCTCATTCTGCTGCGGCGCGTTGTCCGGCGTGGTCCGGATATGCCGCCAGCTCACGCGGCGAGGGGCCGTCAAAGGTGGTGCGGTACATCAGCCGTTCATGGCCCTGGTAATCGTTGACGGCGAAATGCTGCGTGGCGAGATTGTCCCAGATCGCCAGGGTGCCCACGGTCCATGAATACCGGATGCAGAACTCCGGCCGGGTGATGTGGCGCTGGATCTGGTCCAGCAGCGGGGCGCTCTCGGCCTCGGTCAGGCCATCCAGACGGGTGACATAGGTCGGGTTGACGAACAGCATGTGCTTGCCGGTGACCGGGTTGCGCAGCACGGCCGGGTGGCGGCGCTCCTCGTCGGCGGTCGGGTCACCGCGCGACATCTCTATGGCAGCACCCGATTGCAGGGCCTTGGGCGGTGCCCACTTGATGCCGTACGGCTTGCCAACGTGGATGGCGTCGCGGCCCAGCAGCAATTGTTGCAGCGGCTGTGCAAGGTGTTCCCACGCGGCCACCTGGCTTGCCCACAGCGTATCGCCACCGTAGGGCGGCAGGGTGTGGGCGTTGAGTACGCTGCCGGCGGGCGGGCGCTCCAGGAAGCTGAAGTCCGAGTGCCAGTCACCGCCGAACACGCCGCCGCCTTCGGTCGCGGGCTTCCACACCCGGATCACGTGCGGTTCGCCGTCCATCGGCTTGACGTAGGGCAGTTGCAGCAGATCGCCAAAGCCCGCCGTGACCGCCTTCTGCTGGTCCAGCGACAGGTGCTGGCCGGGCAGGAACAGTACCTGGTGTTCGCCAAGCCAGCCCTTCAGGTCTGCCGAGAGACCGGGCGTGAGGTCAGTCTTGAGATCGACACCGGTGATTTCTGCGCCGATCTGGCCGCACAGCTTGCGGATGGTGGCAGGCATGATGTGAGGATGCTCCAAGCATTTGTACCGGGTGAAACGCTAGGCGCGGCGTGGGTGGCGTGTCAACGCGCCTGCGGGTTATCGCCAGAAGCGCGGCGAGAACAGCACCAGCAGGGCAAAGAACTCCAGCCGGCCCAGGATCATGGCGAACATCAGCGCCAGCTTCGCGCCATCCGGCAGGCCGGCAAAATTGCCTGACGGTCCAATTTGGCTGCCGAGGCCCGGACCGACATTGGTGATGGCCGTGACGGCACCCGAGAACGCGGTGAGCAGTTCGACGCCAAACAGCGTCAGCAGCAGCGTGACGCCGATGACCGAGCCGGCAAAGGCGGTCAGGAACGCCAGGATCGACAGGATGATCTCTTCATCGATCGTCTTGTTGCCATACCGCAGCTTCATGATCCGGTTGGGCGAAAACAACTGGTCTATATAGCGCTTGGTGATCAGGGCCATTGCCTGCAGCCGGTAGGTCTTGATGGCACCTGCCGTGGACCCGGTACAACCGCCGAGGAACATCAGGATCAGGAAGATGCCGTTGGCACCCGGTCCCCACGCAGTAAAGTCGTCCAGCGCATAACCGGTGGTGGATATGATCGATATGACGTTAACCGAGGCAACCCGCAGGGCATCACTCCAGTCATAGGTTCCGTTGAGTCCGAGGTAGACGGTCACGACCGTGATGGCCGCAAGGACGATCTTGGCAAACCCGCGCACCTGCACGTCGTTCCAGATGACCGAGAAATTTGCGGGCCACGTCCTGATGTAGAGGATGATCGGCAGGCTGCCGGCAAACATGAACAAGGCCGCAACCCAGTGGACACCGGGTGTCTTGTAATGTGCCAGCGATGCGTCATGGGTGGAGAAGCCGCCGGTGGGGATGGTGGTCAATGCATGGTTCAGGGCATCGAACACGCGCATGCCCGCGGCCATGTAGGCCGCCATGCAGGCAGCCGTGAGCACCACGAAGGTAATGGCGATACGCGGGATCACCTCGGCATCGCGGGTGAAGAACTTCTCCGACCTGTCCGAACTTTCCGTGCGGAAGATCTGCATGCCGCCGACGCGCAGGAAAGGCAGGATGAGCATCGCCATCAGGATGATGCCGACACCGCCGATCCACTGCAGCAGCGAGCGCCACAGCAGTATCCCGGCCGGTTCCCTGTCGAGCCCCGCCATCACGGTGGACCCCGTGGTTGTCATGCCCGAAACGGACTCGAACCAGGCATCGACGAAGTTCAGCCCATTGGCCTTGAAGTACAAGGGCAGGCAGCCCGCAAGCGGCACAACCAGCCAGCTCAACGAGGTGGTGACGAAGGCCTCGCGCAGGCTCACGCTCTTGCCTGACCAGCGGTCACGGGTCGCCAGGATGAGCAGGCCTGCAAGGGTCACGTTGATCGCCAGCGCCTGGGCGAAGGCCTTCCAGTCATCGCTGCCGTTCATCAGGTCGGCGATCATGGGTGCCACCATGAAGATGGCGGTCACCATCACCAGCACGCCGATTACATACCCAATTCGCTCAAACTGCATGACGGGAGTGGCCGGTAGGATGCTTTCTGGGGGGACGGGCACCTTATTGCGCCCATGCCCCTCAGAAATCAACCCTGACCGAGCACGGCGCGTCAGCTAGACTTTTCGTTGGGCAGGTCGCTGCGATCGGTCGAGGCAAGCTCTTCCAGTTCCTTCTCGGTCATGCCTTCGTGCATGTCCCTCGATGCGCCTTGCAGCTCCGAGACCTTGGTCTCACCGCGCTTGGCGGACAGGGCTGCACCGGCTGCCTTCTGCTGTGTTTTGGATACGGCTTTCATCTGAACCTCCATCGTTGGTGGCGGAATGTGTTGTGAAACGCCCGTGGCGCCCGCCGGGTTGCCCCGGAAAGGCGACTTTTTATCTATTCACGCCCGGTTGAATGGCAGCTAGAACACCGTCACAAAGCATCACACGGTGCGCGATGGATGCAGGTTCAGCAGGGGTGCCATGTTCAAGAAGATTCTGATTGCCAACCGGGGCGAGATCGCCTGCCGCGTGATCAAGACTGCGCGGCGCATGGGCATCGCCACGGTGGCAGTTTACTCCGATGCGGATTCGCGCGCCCTGCACGTCGAAATGGCCGATGAGGCAGTCAACATCGGCCCTGCACCGGCATCCGAAAGCTATCTGGTCATCGACAAGATCATTGCTGCGTGCAAGCAGACCGGCGCGGAAGCGGTGCACCCCGGCTATGGCTTCCTGTCCGAAAACGCGAAGTTCGCCCATGCCCTCAAGGATGCCGGCATCACCTTCATTGGCCCGAACCCGAAGGCCATCGAGGCGATGGGCGACAAGATCGAGTCCAAGAAATTCGCCAACGCCGCCAACGTCAACACCGTGCCCGGATACCTGGGCGAAATCACCGACCCCAAGGAAGCGGTGAAGATTGCCAACGAGATCGGTTATCCGGTCATGATCAAGGCGTCGGCTGGCGGTGGCGGCAAGGGCATGCGCATTGCCCATTCCGCTGATGAGGTTGCCGAAGGCTTCACCTCCGCCAAGTCGGAAGCCAAGTCGTCGTTCGGGGACGACCGCGTATTCATCGAGAAGTTCATCGTCAACCCGCGCCACATCGAGATCCAGGTGCTGGGCGACAAGCATGGCAACGTCATCCACCTGGGCGAGCGCGAATGCTCGATCCAGCGCCGAAACCAGAAAGTCATCGAGGAAGCGCCGTCGCCGCTGCTCGACGAGAAGACACGCGCCGAGATGGGTGCACAGGCAGTCGCGCTGGCAAAGGCCGTGGATTATGATACCGCGGGAACGGTCGAGTTCGTCGCCGGGCAGGACAAGTCGTTCTATTTCCTCGAGATGAACACGCGGCTTCAGGTGGAACATCCGGTCACCGAACTGATCACCGGCATCGACCTTGTGGAGCAGATGATCCGCTCGGCCCATGGCGAGAAACTCGCAATCAGCCAGGACGACGTGAAGCTGAACGGCTGGGCCATCGAGAGCCGTGTCTATGCCGAGGACCCGTACCGCAACTTCCTGCCGTCCACCGGCCGGTTGACCCGCTATCGCCCGCCAGCGGAGAAGATGGACCGCGAGACAGGCGTCACCGTTCGCAACGATACGGGCGTCTATGAAGGCGGCGAAATCTCGATCTACTACGACCCGATGATCGCCAAGCTGTGCACCCACGCGGCTGACCGGGCAACCGCCATCGAGGCCATGTCGCGCGCGCTTGACGAGTTTTACGTCGACGGCATCCAGCACAACATTCCGTTCGTTGCCGCCATCATGGATCACCCGCGCTGGAAGTCCGGCGCCCTGTCGACAAGCTTCATCGCCGACGAGTTTCCTGACGGCTTCCAGGGGGCGGAGGTTGCCGGTGAGGCCCGCCTGACCATGGCCACCGTGGCGCTGGTGTGTGACCACGTGCTCAACCTGCGCAAGCGCGAAATATCGGGGCAGATGGGCGGGCGAACGGTGAAGTTCGGCACCGTTCGCGTGGTCCGGCTGGGCGATGACTGGATCGACGCCGAGATGCAGGGCTGCGAGGGGCGGCTGTTCCGGACGGTGGTTGACGGCCGGGAAGTGGTCGTGGAAAGCCGCTGGCTGCCGGGAGAGATGGTCTGGAGCGGCCAGATAAACGGCAGGGCCGTGTCGGTGCAGGTTCGCCCGCAGATGAACGGCTTCCGTCTCAGCCACGCCGGCTGCGAGGCCAACGCGACCGTCTACACCGCCCGCGAAGCGGAGCTGGCAAAGCTGATGCCGGTCAAGCTGCCGCCAGACACCTCGAAGCAGTTGTTGTGCCCGATGCCGGGCCTGGTGGTCTCCATCGAGGTGACCGAGGGCCAGGAGGTCAAGGCGGGCGAACGGCTGGCAGTCGTCGAGGCCATGAAGATGGAGAACATCCTGCGGGCCGAACGCGACACCACGGTTGTGAAGATCCATGCCGAGGCCGGGGCTAACCTCGCCGTCGATGCGATCATCATGGAATTCGAATAGCGATCACGCAGGCGGCGCTGCCACCTTCGTCACTTCGCACCAGCTGCACCTGAGCCCGATCGATCCGCTGACCGGGTCGCATTGATCGCTCGACGTGACCGAGTTCAGGTTGGCCGCAAGCCGGTCGCCGGTGAGGTTCGGCGCATCATCGGCTGAACTTGCGGCCCAGCCGTGCTGGGCAAACACCGCGTCCGGCGCCAGCCCCTCGACGATCTTTGCCCGCGCAATGAACCGGCCGTTGCGGGTGGCAATCTCCAGCCAGTCGCCATTCACAATGTGCCGGGTGGTGGCTGTTTCCGGCGACAGTTCCAGCAGCGGGTCCGGCATCAGGCGGCGCAGGCTTGCAATGTTGCGGCCCTGGCTGTGGCAGTAGATGACGGTCTTGGCGCTGCCCAGCCGGAGCGGAAAGGCAGTCCCGGTGGGCGCGGGCAGGCCGGCTTCACGCAACAGTGGCACCGGGTCGATGCCGATCTCCAGCAGTTGTTCGGAATAGATTTCCAGCCGCCTTGTCGGCGTTGCAAATCCCGCTTTCTCGTAGGCCCGCAAGGCGACATGTGTATCCAGCACAACGCCTTCCGGGTTGGCCTTCAGGGCTTCAAGGCTGATGCCGGACGGCGCCAGGATGTGTGCATGGCCCTGATCCACGTCACAGCCGAACATCACGTCGCTCAAGCCCAGCCGGCCGGCCAGCGCCAGCGCGATGTCGGTGTCGCTGCGCGCCTTGCCCAGCGGTGCGATTGCGGCAGGCCGCAACTGTACCCGGCGCATGCCGTCAAGGCTGGCGTCGAAGCCGGTGCGCAGGCCTTCGCGTTCCCACGATGTGCTCACTGGCAACACAATGTCAGCATAGGCGGCAGTGGCATTGAGGAAGAAGTCTGCGTGGACGTGGAAATCCAGTGCGGTGAGGGCAGCCTTGGCCAGTCCGGTGTCGGGTTGGGCCGCGAGAAGGTTGCCGCCAAACGACACCAGCGCACGCACCGGGTAAGGCTTGCGCTCAACAATGGCGCGATACACGTCGCGCCCGGTGACCCAGCCTTGCCGTCCCGGCCCGAGCGGGCGTTCGTCCAGTCCCAGCGCCTTGGCCCGTTGCGTCTCGCTCAGCAGGTCGTGACCGGCAATATCGTTGAACTTTCCTGCCGAGCCGGCAACGTTGCCGCCCTGAGCGCCGTAGTGTCCGGTCAGGCCATAGAGGATGGAGATAGCCCGGTCAGTCTGCGTGGCGGTGATGCTCTGGCCGACGCCGTTCCACGCGTAATAGGCAAGGGACGAGCTTCCGGCGATCATGTCCGTGGCCTTGCGCAACGCATCTTCCGGCACGCCCGTGACCTCGGCTACCCGCTCCGGAGGATATTCTGCGGCTGCATCGGCAAACACCTGCAGGGCGCTTCTGCACGCCACCGGGCCGTCCAGCGACTTTAAATTACGAACAGCGAACAGGTCCGCGCCCGCCGGGTCATCCAGCCATCTTCCGGTTGATACATCATAGCGCAGCAGGCCCTGACCGGTCGCGTCCGCCGCCAGCAGTACATCCGGACTGCCGCCGGCCACAATGTCGCTTTCGCGCAGGAAATATCCGGTGTCCTGGCGAACCAGCAGGGCGGCATTGGTCCACTGCCGCACAAACCCGTGGTCGAACCGGCCGGACTGCAGCAACAGGTTGGCAATGCCAAGGGCCAGCGCCTGATCGGTGCCGGGCCGCACCTGCAGCCAGCAGCCGGCGCGCCGGGCATAAAGGGTAGGGCGCGGGTCCACCACGATCAGCTTCGCGCCACGCTTGAGCGCCTTCTGGATCTCGACCGAGCGGGCAAGCCACGTGGCCGCCGGGTTGTTGCCCCACAGCAGGATGCAATCCGTGTGGGCGAAGTCGGGCGTGCCAATGTCGCTGCCATAGGTGAATCGAGCGGCGACATCCTTGTGCCAGTTGCAGATTTCGGTGCTGTAAATGGTGTTGGGACTGCCATAGGCGCGGATGAACCGCTCGACCCACGAGATGCCGTCAGACATGTGGGTGCCGCTCGGCGTGGTCACGGAGAACGCCACCTGCTCAGACCCGTGCTCGTCCCGGATGCTGGCCATCCTGGCGCTGATCTCGTCCAGAGCCTCGTCCCAGCTGATTGGTTCCCAAGTCGGGTTGGCGGCACCCTTGGGAGAGGTACGCCGCATCGGCGTGGTCAGCCGGTCCGGGTGATACACCAGTTCCGGTGCAGCCTTTCCCTTGGGGCACAGCTTTGCACCGCTCGGGTGGTCCGGGTCCGGCTCGATGGAGGTCAGCACGCCGTCTTCGACGATGGCGGTGCAACCGCATCGCGACCGGCACTGGGTACAGAACGATGCGATCTTCACTTGGTGGCTCATCTGGTTGGTCCAAACACCTGTTCAAAGGCCCCGCGCAGGGCGACGTCGGCATCATTCATGGTCACCGGCAGGCCGAGGTCAACCAGGCTGGTGACGCCATGCTGGCTTACCCCGCACGGCACGATGCCGGAGAAATGCTCAAGGTCCGGTTCAACGTTGAGGCTGATGCCGTGGAACGTCACCCACTTGCGCACGCGAATGCCGATGGCCGCGATCTTGTCTTCCGTCCCTGCTGCCTTCTCCGGCCGGCGCACCCACACCCCGACGCGGTCCTCGCGCCGTTCGCCCCTTACGTTGAACTGGTCCAGCGTGGCAATCAGCCAGGCTTCCAGCCCTGCCACGAAGGCACGCACATCCTGGCCGCGCGCGGTTCAAGTCCAGCATCACGTAGGCCACCCGCTGGCCGGGGCCGTGGTAGGTGTATTGCCCGCCGCGACCCGTCCGGAACACCGGGAAACGCTCCGGCATCGACAAGGTCTTGCGGGCTGGCAGACGTGCCGGCCGTGTAAAGGGCAGGGTGCTCCACCAGCCATACAAGCTCGCCCGCTTCGCCCGCTGCAATGGCAGCGGCGCGTGCCTCCATGAAGGTAACCGCGTCCTCGTAGGGAGTCAGCCCGTCAGTCACGCGCCACTCCACCGGTTCAGGCCGGTACAGCCGGTCTGGCGCGCTCATGATGGTGTCCCGGGAGAGGTTCATGAGACCTTGTTTAGCCGCTTGTTGTGGTCCGACCAAGGGCAGTGTTGATGGGGCTTGATTTGAGGCATGCGCGCTGTTACACGCACGTCTCGTTCCTACCGAGCTTATGGACATATGCGGCCGTGGCGGAATTGGTAGACGCGCAGCGTTGAGGTCGCTGTGGGGTAACACCCGTGGAAGTTCGAGTCTTCTCGGCCGCACCAAACTCCTGTAGGTATCCATGAATTGCCGCGCTCATGCGAGCACCCCGCTGCCGGTGTTCTGGGCCTGCGTTTGCAAATTCCCCAACCAGTGCGCCCCGAATTGCGGGCAGTTTGCAGCGAATCCGTGATATCCCACGTTTAACGCGTGCTAGGCTGGGGCCATCATGGAAGTTCGGGGCTGTTCATGGCTGACGTCATCGAAACTGACGACATCTACGACGAGGACGGGGCGCTAAGCTCTGCCTTCGTGCGCGCCGTTGGCGAGGCCCTCGAGAAGGAGGACGCCCGCGACCTGCGCCGCCTGGTGCGCGACCTGCACGAAGCCGACGTTGCCGACCTGATCGAGTTCCTGCCGTCCGATGACCGTGTCGACTTCATCCTGAAGCTCGGCCGGTCGTTCGATGTCGAGGCGCTGCCCGAGCTTGACGAGGCGGTGCGTGACGAACTGATGGAGGCGCTGCCCAACCAGTTCATCTCTTCGGCAGTGCGCAAGCTCGACACGGATGACGCTCTTTACCTCATTGAGGACATGGATGCTGCCGACCAGCAGGAAATCCTGTCCAAGGTTTCGAAGGCTGATCGCACCGCGCTGACCCGGGGCCTGGAGTATCCGGAGTACTCAGCCGGCCGACTGATGCAGACGGCGTTCGTGGCGGTGCCGGCATTCTGGTCGGTGGGCCAGACCATCGACTACATGCGCAACGAGGAAGAACTCCCCGACGATTTCATCGAGATCTACGTGGTGGATCCGTCTTATCACACGGTCGGCTTCGTGCCGGTCAGCCTGGTGCTGCGGCACCCGCGCTCGCAGCAGATCTCCGAAATCATGCGCGAGCACGAGGTGATCTTCAACGTGCTCGATGAGCAGGAAGACGTGGCCTACAAGTTCGAGCAGTATCACCTGGGCTCCGCCGCCGTGGTCGATGACAACCAGCGGCTGGTAGGCTCCATCACCATCGATGACATCGTCAACGTGATCCAGGAAGAAGCCAGCGAGGACATCCTGCGCCTGGGTGGTGTGGGCGATGAAGAGATCACCGACACGGTGCTGTCGACCACCCGATCGCGGTTCGGCTGGCTGATGGTCAACCTGGCGACGGCCGTGCTCGCCTCGGGGGTCATCTCGCTGTTCGATGCCACCATCGAGGAGATGGTCGCGCTCGCCGTGCTGATGCCGATCGTGGCGTCGATGGGTGGCAATGCCGGCACGCAGACGATGACCGTGGCCGTGCGCGCACTGGCACAGCGCAACCTGTCTCCAGTCAACGCGATGCGCGTGATCTGGCGTGAAAGCGCCGTCGGGCTGCTCAATGGCATTGCCTTTGCCATCATCATGGGACTGTTCGCCTGGTGGTGGTTCAGCTCGGACCAGCTGGGGCTCATCATCGGGGCAGCGATGATCATCAACATGCTGGCGGCCGCGCTCGCCGGCATCCTGATCCCGCTGGGCCTTGACCACTTCGAGATCGATCCGGCCATCGCCTCGGGCGTGTTCGTGACCACGGTGACGGATGTGGTCGGGTTCTTCGCTTTCCTCGGGCTTGCGGCCATATGGCTGACGTAAGCGTCCGGGCACTGGACACAGCCGACCAGCCCGCATGGCGCGGGCTGTGGGGCGGATACCAGCAGCACTTCGGCGGATGCGTGCCGGAGGATGTGTGCGACCGGACCTGGGCCCAGTTGCTGGATGAGACAGTGCCGCTGCACGGGTTGCTGGCTGAAGTGAACGCAAAGCCCTGTGGCCTCGTGCACTACAGCATTACCCCGTTCGCATGGACTGCTTCGCCGGTGTGCTTCCTGCAGGACCTGTTCGTTGAGGAGGGCGGGCGAGGCTCTGGCGCGGGCAGGGCGCTTGTGCAGGCGGTGTACCAGCGTGCCGAGGCAGCAGGTGCTGCCAACGTGTTCTGGCTGGCCGATATGGCGGATGAGCGGCTGTGCCGGTTCTACGCCACCATTGCGGTGCAGACGCCGTACGTGCGCTTCATGCAGAAGCCGTGGAACTGGTAGCCGCTCAGACGATCCACCAGCGTTTTACGCGCGCGGCGTAGCCATCCCAGGCGGAGCCGAACTTCGCCTTGAGGTGAGCCTCCTCGCGCAGCACCGCCAGCGTGTGGGTGAACCCCGCCGCAGCCAGCGCCGCCACCGGCAGCCAGCCGTTCTGAAGCGCCAGCCCCAGGCCGGTCACCGCGATGGTGTTGCCGACATAGATCGGGTTGCGCATCCAGCTGAACGGACCATGCGTGACCAGCGTATCGGCGGCGCGATGCGGCAGGATGTTGGTGCGGGCCTGGTACATCGTCCACATGGCCCACACATCCAGCACCAGACCTCCACACAGCAGCGCCGCGCCAGGCCACACGAGGCTTGCAGGCATTGTGACGGGAGCCAGTGACTGGAGACCAAGTCCCGCCACCACGGCGATACCAAAGATGATGGGGGGCCAGGGCAATCTGTTGGGCGTATCAGCGTTCATTGGACAACCGGTATGCTGGACGGGTAACAACCATCTATCACGGCTCGCGCTACAGCGGTCATTGAAATGACCGTGACCCGCCAGATGGAAAGGTATTCCCGATGAGAACTGTCAACGCCCACGGTGTAATGATTCCTGCGATCGGTCTTGGTACCTGGGAACTGCGCGGCGACACCTGCCGAGACATCGTGGAAAAGGCGCTGGAGTGCGGCTACCGCCACATCGACACCGCCCAGATGTACCAGAACGAACGCGAAGTGGGCGAGGGCATCCGCGCCTCCGGCGTGCCTCGCGAGCAGATATTCCTCACCACCAAGATCTGGCCGGATTGCCATGGCGCGGACAAGTTTGCCCGCGCGGTCGATGAATGCCTCGAACTGCTGGACTGTGGGCCGGTGGACCTGCTGCTGCTGCACTGGCCGTCGCGCACCGTGCCGCTGAAGGAAACCATCACCGCGCTGAACAAGGCGCGCGACGCCGGTCTGACCCGTCATATCGGCATCTCGAACTTCACCGTGGCGCAGGTAACCGAGGCCACCGCGCTGTCAGGCCATCCCTTGCTGTGCAACCAGATCGAGTATCACCCGCTGATCAACCAGGACAAGGTGATGGCGGCTTGCCGCGCGGCAGGGCTGGCGATAACGGCGTATTGCCCGATCGCCCGCAACAAGGTAGCCGATGAACCAGTGATGCAGCAGATTGCCGGCAACCATGGCGTGAGCCCGGCGGAAATTGCGCTGGCGTGGCTGGTCAGCCAGGGCGATGTGATGGCAATACCGCGCACCACCAGCCACGACCGGTTAAAGAGCAACCTTGCGGCAGCCGATATTCAGCTATCACAGGAAGAGCGTGCGCAAGTCAGTACGTTGAAGGACCGGCACCTGCGGCTGGTGCCAGCGGCGGGCATTGCACCTGACTGGGACTAGGCGGCGTGGCCTTGCGCCAGGCCCCAGCCCCTGGACGCACCGCCCAGCTTGCCTGCCCATTCAGCCATTACCGTCTCGACCTCATGGATGTGTTGCGGCACAGGCTGCATCGACAAGGTCACCACGACGTTCCACTTGCCATCACCGGCTTGCTGCAAGTTTGCAGCGAGGCAATTGGAGGCGCGCCGGGACACGTTGACGATCTCTTCGGCTGATTGCTGGAGCGGCACCTCGGCCAGGAACTGGATGCCGACCGGCATGATTTGCGCGCCACCGAATCCGCTCATCGGCTCACCTGCAGGCATACCCAAGTCAACGCTGGGTGCAGGACTGAAGCCTTGCATGGGCTGCTGGCTGATGCCCGGCATGACTGGCGCATCGCCAGCCAACCCGATCCGCGACAGGTTGTTGCCGGCACTCGGCTGGCTTGCGGGCACGGCAATGGCGGACTTCTTTTCGCGCGACAGCATGCCCTTCAACTGGCCAAACAGGCTCTTACCCATCCCGACAACACCTTTCAAACTCACAACTTGATCATTAACTGGATTGAATTGTAGCCCGTGTTGCCTAATGAAAGGTTGAGCCGTTACATCTGGCGGTCATGCAGCCAATCCTGCAACGCTCAACTGCCATGCAGTTTCGCTCTTCTACGAAGCGCAATTCTGGCGTAACGGAGAACGGGCAGGAACCTCGCACGATATGCTTGCAGGCCGCACGCTTGATTGGTTTACGGGACGCGCGACATGGCTTTTTCAGCCCGGTATCCAATCTGGCTCCCCAGCGCGCCCAAGCCGACCGCCGGGGCGTTCACGCTGCTGTTCATGGTGGAGAGTTTTGCGCGTGCCTGCGTGGCTACCGTCATTTCGCTGCAAGCGTACGAGTTGCTGCAATCCGGCCAGAAGGTTTCCCAGATCTACATGCTGGTGGCGTGCGGCTCGCTGATCACCACGCTGCTCATCCCCACCATCATCGCCCACACCGCCCGGCGGTTCGTGTACACGTTCGGGGCGTTGGCGCTGATCCTCAGTGCGGCGGCACTGACGACGGATACGATTCCGGGGCAGGGCATTGGCATGTTCATGCGGGTGTTCGGTGCATCGTGCCTGAACATCGCGACCAGCCTGTACATTCTCGACCACATCCGGAAGCAGGAATACGTCAAGGTCGAACCGCTGAAGATGACGTTCGCCACGATATCCTGGACGATCGGTCCTTCTCTCGGCGTCTGGCTTTACACCACGTACGGCACCTGGGCACCGCATGCGCTCACCGCAGCCTGTTCGGTATTGCTGCTGGGCCTGTTCTGGTATCTGCGCATGTCCGACAACAGCGCCATCCGCCCCGCCAAGACCAAACCCCGCAACGCGTTGTCGGGCTTGCGCCGGTTCGTGGCGCAGCCCCGCCTTCGGCTGGCCTGGCTGATCGCGTTCGGCCGGTCCTGCTTCTGGGTGATCTTCTTCGTCTATTCGCCCATCCTGATGGTGCAGAGTGGACAGAGCCAGCAGATGGCGGGCTTTCTGGTTTCTGCAGGCAACCTGATGCTGGTGCTGGCGTATCCGTTTGGCAAGCTGGCCCAGCGTGTCGGCGTGAGGAAGGTCATATCTGCCGCCTTCTGCCTGATGGCCGTGTGCAGTTTTGGTGCAGGCATAGCTGGCCAGGACTACCCGCTGATAGCCGCGCTGGCTCTGCTCGGGGCCGCCATTGGCGCGGTTGCGGTTGATGGCGTCGGTGCGATTCCATTCATGCGGGCAGTCCGCCCGCACGAGCGCGCCGAGATGACCGGTGTTTACCGCACCTACCTGGATTTGTCCGAGTTGATACCCACGCTGGGGTTTTCGATCCTGCTGCTTTATGCCCCGCTGAACTCGGTGTTCATCGTGCTGGGCATCTGGAGTTTGGTCTGTGGCTGGGTTGTGTGGCAGCATTTGCCCAAGCGCATGTAACGGTCAATGCCGGCGCGATGAAATAATCATACGTCAACTTTGCGTATTTCCTGTTATCTTTGAGACACATTGAAGGGATTCGTCATGCCGCAAACCATCACTGTCAGCGTCAACGACCTCGTTCGCGAAGCCAAGGCCGAGATCAGCGAAGTCGATGTCGAGGGCGCCCGTGACCTGATCGACAACAAGGGCGCAATGTTGGTCGACATCCGTGATATCCGCGAGTTGTGGCGCGACGGCAAGGTGCCCGGGTCGCGGCACGTGCCGCGCGGCATGGTAGAGTTCTGGATCGATCCGCAAAGCCCGTATTACAAGGATTTCTTCGCCGGCGACGGGCCGTACATCTTCATGTGTGCCGGCGGTTTCCGGTCTGCCCTGGCCACACAGGTCGCCCAGCGCATGGGCCTGAAGCCGGTCTACAACCTGATTGGCGGGTTCGGTGCCTGGAGCAAGTCCGGAGCACCGGTGGAGCCGCACGAGAAAAGCTGACGTCTTCAGGCTTAGGCCACTGACCGGGGTGGTGCGAAAGTCCTGAGAGGGAGAGTGGTTCAAGCCGGGGAAAGCCATCTTGTTTCAGGATTATCGCACCTTGATGCAGCCCGCACTGGACCGACTTGAACAGGCCGGTGGTGAACTGCAGTTCTCCGAGTTGCTTGGCCTTATCGCTGCCAGCCTTGAATTGACTGACCAGCTTCATGGCTCGCAACTGCCCAGCGGCCGCGAGTCCGCCTTGGCCAACAGCCTGCGCTGGGCACTTTCATATCTTGCGGCTGAAGGCCACCTCAGCACCTCTGCCGATGGAGCGAGGGTGCGTCTTCGCAGTGGACGCGGGTTCAGCGAGGCCTCAACACCATTTTCGCCTGCAGCTTCGCCTGATCACGATCCCGGCGACACGGATGAAGACAGTGATGCTCGTGCACTCGCGGTGCAGTTCGGCCGCGCAAACCGCCAATTGCGCCGGGATCTGCTGGCCCGCGTCTATGCCCAGCAACCGGAGTTCTTTGAGAACATGATCATCCACCTGCTGGTCGCCATGGGTTATGGCCGGGATGCCGGCTGGATGGCGCGTCGACTGGGCGGGCGTGGCGATGGCGGCGTTGATGGCGTCATTCACCAGGACGAACTGGGCCTCGACTACCTCTATATCCAGGCCAAACGGTACAAGCCTTCAACCACCGTGCCATTGGCTGCAGTCCGGGACTTTGCCGGTTCGCTGGAGGCGCACAAGGCGCCCAAGGGCGTGTTCGTCACCACGGCCCGGTTTCCCGACTCGGCGCGCAGTTTTGTCGCCGCCATTCCCCGCCGCATCGCGCTGGTCGACGGGGACCAGTTGGCGGACCTGATGGTTCGGCACAACATCGGCGTGCGGCCGGAAGCCCGTTATTCGCTGAAACAGCTTGATCCCGCCTATTTCAACAGCTGACCGGCAGAAACTTCCGCCAAACCTGTGAAAACCTCCGTCGCAGCCATTGCAACCCGGGGTCGGGGTGGTTGATTGTCGGGGCATGACCCTCAACATTCTCAAATTGTGCGTCGGCGCGACCGACATGCAGGACCTGGCAGACTGGCAGGCCATGCGGTTTCGCACGGTCGGCAGCATCTATCACACCACCCGGATGATCCCGAAACGCGCCGACGAAATCGTCGGCAAGGGGTCATTGTACTGGGTCATCAAGGGCATGGTGAGCTGTCGCCAGAAGATCATCTCGATCGACCCGTTCGAGGATACCGACGGCATCACCCGCTGTAACCTGGTGCTGGATCCGGAGCTGGTGCCGTTGCGGCCGCAGCCGCGCCGCCCGTTCCAGGGCTGGCGATACCTGAAACCCGAGGATGCGCCGCAGGACCTGTCGAAAGAGGCGATAAACGCCGACATGCCCGAGCAGATGCGCAACGAACTGGCTGAGCTCGGGCTGCTCTAGCCGATGGAAGGGTTACCTGCCGAACAGGAACCGCCACGACGCGAAGCCCCACACCAGCCAGATCACCGCAAAGATGCCGAAGCCGACCGTGCTTTCCAGCATCAGCTCCGGCTTTATCAACGCCATCGCGCTGACCGTGTCTCCAATGCCGTGTCCGCCGATCAGGAAGACAAGGATGAAGCTCAACAGGGCATACGACACTACCCGCATGACGAGCCAGATAATCACCAGTGAGTTCATCTCGCGGGATCTCCTTCTAAACCGGAATATTGTCGATCAGCCGGGTCTTGCCCAGCCAGGCTGCGGCCAGCAACCGGATTTGTGTCTGGGCGACATCCTTGACCGGCATCAGGCGTTCCGCCGACCGGGCTTCAACATAGTCGGGCTTGAAGCCCGCAGCGATCAGCTTTTTGCGGGCTGCAGTGCAAGACCGTGCGATATTCTTGCCGTTCCTGATGTTTGCGGCAAGTTCTTCAAGTGTCTTGTGAAGCAGTGGTGCGATCTCGCGCTCTTGTTCGCTCAGGTAGGCATTTCGTGACGACATGGCCAGCCCGGAGGCCTCGCGTACCGTCGGTACGCCCACGACGGTGATCGGAATGGAAAGGTCGCGGGCCATGGCCGACACCACCATGAGCTGTTGGTAATCCTTCTCGCCGAACATTGCATAGTCGCACCCCGCCGCCAGAAACAGCTTGGCGACGACGGTTGCGACCCCGTCGAAGAAGTGGGGCCGGAAGGTGTCTTCAAGGCCTGCCTTGGCCGGCCCGCCCATGGTCACACGGGCCGAATGGCCTTCCGGGTACATCTCCAGCCGGTGTGGTGCAAACACCAGGTGCGCCCCGGCTGCGCGCAACTTCTCGACGTCGGATTTCTCGGTGCGCGGGTAGGCGTCGAGGTCCTCACCGGCGGCAAACTGTGTAGGGTTGACGAAAATCGTCACCACGACGCGCTCTGCAATGCGCAGGCCCAGTTCGACCAGACGCAGGTGGCCGTCGTGCAGCGCGCCCATTGTGGGCACCAGCGCGGTTCGCATGTTGAGGCGCTTCCAGCCGTTGACGCTGGCGCGCAAGGCATCGATGGTGCGGACGGTCTTGAGCCTGTCGGGCATGGGAATCATCTTGGAGGTTCGAATTTCCGCGCGAACCTATCACCTTTTGCCCGCGCTTCGCACCGGCTTCAGCGGCAAAGGTCCGGTATCCTTGACTTCTTCCATCACGAAGTAGGAGTGCGTGCCCTGCACCATGGGAAGCGAGCCGATCTCGCTGCCCAGCAGCGCGCGATACTGCGGCATGTCCGACACGCGCGCCTTCAGCAGATAATCGAAATTACCGCCAATCATGTGGCATTCGAGGATATGCGGCACGGCGTGGATAGCCGCGTTGAACGCCTGCAGCGTTTGCTCACCGGTTTCCTTGAGTGTGACCTCGATGAACACCAGCAGATCGAGACCGAGTGCGCGCGGATCGAGCAGCGCCCGGTAACTGCCGATGATGCCGGCGCTTTCAAGTTTGCGCAGCCGCTGCGCGCAAGGCGTTGCCGACAGGTTGATCCGCTTGGCGAGGTCAGCGATGCTGGCGCGACCATCCTTCTGTAACGCATCAAGCAGGTTGAAGTCGTAGGTGTCGAGTTTGAGGGACATGGGACTTCTCGCCTCCGTTGTGGTGATTGCCACCACGAGTATCATAAAACTTGGCGAATATCCCTGTCTTGAACCGGATATGTAAGGATATCGACCTTCAGCCGGAGTGTATCAGATGCCCACGTTAATGTTGCCGGAATTCACGTCTGTCTCTCAGCACCTGTTCGCGGATGAAAGCGACCTTGTTTACAGGCTGGCGGCGTCGGCACGGCTGGATGGCGACGATGCACGCAAGACCCAGGAGCTGGCCACCAGCCTGGTGAAGCAGGTGCGCAAGGGCCGCAAGCAGAAGGGCGGTGTCGACGAGTTCATGCAGCAGTACTCGCTGTCGAGCGAGGAGGGCGTGGTGCTGATGTGCCTGGCCGAGGCGCTGCTGCGCATTCCAGATGACCACACCGCCGACAAGCTGATTGCCGACAAGATCGGCGGTCGCGACTGGGACAAGCACATGGGTGCATCCGACTCGCTGTTCGTCAACGCCTCGACCTGGGGGCTGATGCTGACGGGCCGCTTCGTCGATCTGGGCACGGATGCGGTGGCCAATCCGTCGGGCTATTTCTCGAGGATCGTGAAGCGGTCGGGCGAGCCGGTGGTGCGGCAGGCCATGCGCCACGCCATGAAGATCATGGGCAAGCAGTTCGTGCTGGGCCGCACCATCGCCGAGGCGCTCGACGTGTCCAAGCCGCTGAAGAAGGACGGCTACCGGTTCAGCTACGACATGCTGGGCGAGGCGGCGCGCACCATGAAGGACGCGGACCGTTACTGGCAGTCCTATGCCGATGCCATCAAGGCGATTGCGGCGTCTGACAAGATGGACCGGCCGATCCATGAACTGCCGTCGATCTCGGTGAAGCTGTCGGCGCTGCATCCGCGCTATGAGGCGCGCCACGAGGCCCGGGTGATGGATGAGCTCTACCCGAAGATACTGAAGCTGTGCGAGCAGGCGAAGGCCGGCGGCATGGCGCTTACAATCGATGCCGAGGAAGTGGACCGGCTGGAGATTTCGCTGAAACTGTTCGGCCGGCTGGCCCACGACAAGGCGATTGCCGGCTGGAACGGGCTTGGGCTTGCGGTGCAGGCCTATTCGCGCCGGGCCATGCCGGCGCTTGAATGGCTGGCGAGGCTGGCGCGGGATACGGGCCGCCGGTTCCCGGTCCGGCTGGTCAAGGGTGCCTATTGGGACACCGAGATCAAGCTGGCGCAGATTGCCGGGTACGAGGACTTTCCGCTGTTCACGCGAAAGGTCTCGACCGACGTGTCATACCTTGCTTGCGCGCGATACCTCTTGGGCAACCGCGATGCGTTCTACCCGCAGTTCGCCACCCACAACGCGCATACCGTTGCGGCAGTCTCCGTCATGGCGGGCAATGACCGCGAGTTCGAGTTCCAGCGGTTGCACGGCATGGGGCAGGCGCTCTATGACGCCGTGACCAGCAAGGACGGGCTGGCCCAGCCGTGCCGCATCTATGCGCCGGTGGGCAGCCACGAAGACCTGCTGGCCTACCTGGTACGCCGCCTGCTGGAGAACGGGGCCAACACCTCGTTCGTCAACCGGCTGGCCGATGACGAAGCGCCCATCGAGGAGATCATCGAGGACCCGGTTGCCGTGGTGCGCCAGCTCGACCGATTGCCGCATCCGCGCATCCTGCCGCCATCGAAACTGTTCACGCCGCGCGAAAACTCGAAGGGCGTGCCGCTGTGGGACGATGCAACGCGTGAGCCGCTGATGCAGCAGATCAGGGCAGCGCTGCAGCAGCCGGTGCACGCAACCGCGCTGGTGCCCGGCCATGCCAGTGGTGAGCGCCCGCGCGACATCACCTCGCCGCATGACCGGTCGGTGACGGTTGGCACGGTGTCGGAAGCCTCGGATGCGCAGGTGGACGCGGCCATCAAGGCGGCGGACAAGGCGCAAGGCGGCTGGGATGCAATGGGTGGCGCGGGCAGGGCAACGTGCCTTGACCGGGCGGCGGACCTGTATGAGGCCAATGCGGCGCGACTGTTTGCCTTGCTTATCCGCGAGGCCGGCAAGTCGCTCGACAATGCACAGGCCGACCTGCGCGAGGCGGTTGATTTTCTGCGCTATTACGCAAGCCAGGCGCGCGAGAAGTTCACGTTGCCACGCGACATGCCGGGGCCGACGGGCGAACTGAACCAGTTCACCCTGCATGGCCGCGGCACGTTTGCCTGCATCGCGCCGTGGAACTTTCCGCTGGCGATTTTCACCGGCCAGGCTGCTGCAGCGCTGGCAGCGGGGAACACGGTATTGGCCAAGCCGGCCGAGCAGACGCCGCTGATTGCCTACGAAGCGGTCCGGTTGCTGCACCAGGCAGGCGTACCGCCGGAAGTGTTGTCCTTGCTGCCGGGCGACGGCGCGCGCATTGGCGGGCGGCTGTTGAAGCATCCACTGCTGGGCGGCGTGGCGTTTACCGGCTCGACCCAGACGGCGCACATCATCAACCGGGCGCTGGCGGCCCGCAATGGCGCCATCCTGCCACTGATCGCGGAAACCGGCGGCATGAACGCGATGATCGTGGATTCATCCGCGCTGCCGGAGCAGGCGGTGCGCGACCTGATCCTGTCGGCGTTCGATTCAGCCGGGCAGCGCTGCTCGGCGGCGCGCATCCTGTTCGTTCAGGAAGAGGCAGCCAAACGCACCATCGACATGCTGACCGGTGCTGCGGCGGAACTGAAGGTAGGGGACCCGCTGGAGTTTTCAACCGACGTTGGCCCGGTGATCGACGACGAGGCCAGGGACCGGCTGGAGGCGCACAAGGCGCGCATGGCGCGGGAGGCCAAGACGCTGATCGACCTGCCCATGCCGGCGCCGTGCAAGGCGGGTACGTTCGTCACGCCCGCTATCTACGAACTGCAGTCGCTGGCACCGCTGACCGAGGAGGTGTTTGGCCCGTGCCTGCACGTGGTGCGCTACAAGGCGGACAGGCTGGACCAGGTGTGCGACGCGCTCAACGCAACCGGTTACGGGCTGACTCTGGGCCTGCATTCGCGCATCGAGGAGACCATCGAGCAGGTCAGGCGCAAGATGCACGTGGGCAACATGTACGTAAACCGCAACCAGATCGGCGCGGTGGTCGGCTCGCAACCGTTTGGTGGCGAGGGGCTGTCCGGTACCGGCCCGAAGGCGGGCGGGCCTCATTATCTTTACCGGTTTGCGGCTGAGCGGGTTTTCTCGCAGGATACCACGGCCTCGGGCGGCAACGCAGCCTTGATGAGCATGGAGCAGGGGCGGTAGGCTCGCCGGAATGACGTTGGACATAAACAGCATCCGGCGCGGCACGCCCGGAACCACCAATGTGAACCACCTTCTGGCCTGCGGGTCTGCGCTGATGCCGCAAGCGGTGGTGGACACCATCACGGATTACACCGCGCTTGAGGCGGCGGTGGGTGGCTACGAGGCGCATGGCGAGCGTTCTGCCGGGTTGGAGCGGGTGTACGACAGTGTCGCCCGGCTGGTTGGTGCGCACCGCGACGAGATTGCCCTGCTCGAGAATGCCACGGTAGCGTGGTGCCATGCGTTCTATGCGCTGGACCTGAAACCGGGTGACCGGGTGATTACCTGCCAGGCGGAATACGCTGCCAACTATGTTGCGCTGCTGCAACGGGCAAGGCGCCACGGCATCATCATCGACGTTGCACCCAACGACGGAACCGGCGCGGTGGATGTCGATGCGCTGGAGCGGCTGATCGGTCCGCGCACGAAGCTGATCGCCATCACCTGGATCCCCACCAATGGCGGGCTGGTGAACCCCGCCGCCGCCATCGGCGATGTGGCCAAGCGGCATGGCGTGGCGTACCTGCTGGACGCCTGTCAGGCGATTGGCCAGATGCCGGTGGACGTCGATGTGCTGAACTGTGATTTCCTGTCGGCAACCGGGCGCAAGTTCCTGCGCGGCCCGCGTGGCACCGGGTTCCTGTATGTGCGCCGGCACTGGCTGGACGGTGGCCTGGAGCCGGCCATGATCGATCATTATGGCGCACCTTGGGTGTCGAAGGATCGCTATGAGCTGCGGCCCGATGCACGCCGGTTTGAAACCTGGGAAAATGCCTATGCGCTGCGCGCCGGGCTTGGCGTGGCCGTTGACCTGACGGTGTCGCTGGGGCTTGATGCGATACAGCAGCGCGCATGGGGCCTGGCTGAAATCCTGAGGGGCCGGTTGCGCGAGGTCAAGGGTGCCGAGGTTCGCGACCAGGGGGATGTCAATTGCGCCATCGTCAGCTTCACCATTGACGGGGTGGACCCAGCCCGGTGCGTGGCTACACTTCGCCAGCAGAACATCTGCATCGGCACATCCGACCCGGACAGCACGCGGCTGGATGCCGAGGCGCGGCACCTGCCGGTGCTGCTGAGGGCAGCGCCGCACTATTACAATACCGCTGAAGAGATCGACGCGCTGGTGGCGGCCTTGTCCCGCCTGTCGTGACCGGCTGATCGGCTCAGGCTTTCAGACTTACTCCGCCAGATACCGCTTCACCGCGTCCACCATCTTCAGGTTCAGCGCGCCGGTAGCCGCATCCTGGGCCATGGGGCGGGACGACGTCTTGGCGATGACGACGCGCTCGTGCGGCAACACCCACAGGTTCTGGCCGTGAATGCCGCTTCCGAAGGCCATCGGCCGGTCGCCGCGCAGCACGTACCACTTGTTGCGGTAATGCATGTCGCGGCCGTTGAAATAGTCGACGAAGTCACCCTTTGCCCAGGCTGCGGGATCGCCTGCGTTGAACAGGTCGTCGATCCATTCAGGCGCGATCACCTGCGTGGTGCCGGCCATGCCGCCGTCCACGATCAGCTGGCCGACGCGGGCAAGGTCACGCGCAGTGACGCACATGCCACCAGCGGCGCGCGGTGCGCCCAGCCGGTCCACGGTGATGTAAGCCGAGTCGCCGGCGCCCATGGGCTGCCACAGGTGTTGTGACATCAGGTCGGCATAGCGGGTGCCGGTGGCGCGCTCGATAATCCAGGCGGCAAGGTCGGTGTTGGGCGATACATAGTGGAAGCGGCCTTCGTGCGGGCCGTCTGTCTCGGTAAGCTGGCTGAAGAAGGAGCGCAGGTCCGACGGCGTGTCGCCGGGGCCGAGCGGGTTCCAGCCGGTGGACTTGCGGTATTCGACGATGGGGCCGGAGGTCGCCTCGTAGTCCTCGTCGAACAGGATGCCGACGCGCATGTCGAGCACGTTCTGCACGGAGGCCTTGTTCCAGGCGGTCGAGCGCACTTCCGGGACGTAGACGGTAACGGGGGCCGACAGGTCCAGCTTGCCCTTGTGGGCCAGGATGCCCGCAAGCACACCCAGCATCGACTTGGACACCGACATCAGGATGTGCGGCTGCGTGGGGCCGGCCGCGTTGCGATAGGTCTCGTGGACCACCGCGCCGTCCTGCAGCACCACGTAGCCGTCGGTCCAGGTTGCATCGAGGTAGCGAGCCAGCGTCATGCCGTCACCGAGATCGACGTGGCCGAGGTCTTCCAGCGCCGTGCCGAGGGTGCGCACGTTGGCTGGGTCGTGCGCGATGTTGGCAGTCGGCAGCAGTTCGCGGACATTGGAAAACGCCCAGGTGCTGTAGGGGTGCTGGCGCCAGTTGGCCAGCGTGACCTGTGTTTCGGGGCTTGGCGGAAAGCCGACCATCATGCCTGTCATCTCGGTGATCCTGTTGTAAGGTTGTGGCCACCACACAAACAGACCTTCGAGAGGGACACAAGCAGATGCAGCACCACAAGGCAGGTTCGCGCGCCAGCAAGAAGGCACCGGCGAGCTATTTCACCGGTACCGTTTGGCAGGACCCGATTGTCGAGGCACCGGAACCGGCTCGTATCCGGGGCGTTCGGGTGACGTTCGAGCCGGGAGCGCGCACCGCCTGGCACAGCCATCCGCTGGGACAGACGCTGGTGGTGGTGTCTGGCACGGGGCGCTTCCAGACCGAGGGCGAACCGGTGGTCGAGTTGCTGCCCGGCGATGTGGTGTGGATTCCACCGCACGAGAAGCACTGGCATGGCGCGGCACCCGACGCGCTGATGTGCCACCTGGCGTTCCAGGAGGCGCTTGATGGCAGCCATGCCAACTGGATGGAGCACGTGAGCGATGAAGATTATCTGAAGGCCCCCGGCGCATGAACGAATTATTGTAATCGTGCGGCGCAACTCCCATCTTTCAGGAGAAACCGGCCTTGACCGGCCAAGTGGGGGAGATGCGCGCCGATGACCACGCGAAACGACACCAGCAAGCAGGCCCCGGCCGTGCAAAAGGGCACCGGTGCGGCGACCCCTGCGGTGCGCGCCGATGTTGATGCGTTCCTCGCGCAGGTCAAGGCAACGCCGCCGGTGGCAAAGGCCGGCAATGGCCGGCTGATTTTCGCCATGGATGCCACCATGAGCCGTCAGCCGACGTGGGATGCGGCCTTGCAGACGCAGGCCGAGATGTTCTCCGAGGCAGGCCGGGTTGGCGGGCTGGATGTGCAGCTGGTTTATTTCCGCGGGTTCGGTGAGTGCCGGTCTTCGAAGTGGGTCTCCAACGCAGACGCGCTGGCACGGCTGATGACCACCGTCGACTGCCGCGGTGGCAACACGCAAATCCTGAAGGTTCTCAAGCACGTCCGCAAGGAAGCTCAGGCTGCCCGGGTGGACGCGGTTGTGTATGTCGGCGACTGCATGGAAGAACACGTCGATCACCTTTGCTCGCTGGCGGGCGAGCTTGGCCTGCTGGGCGTGAGGATGTTCATGTTTCAGGAAGGCCGTGACGCGGTAGCTGAACGCGCATTTCGCGAGATCGCCAGGCTGACCGGCGGTGCCTACAGCCGGTTTGATGCGTCCTCGGCCCGTCAATTGCGCGACCTGCTGGGCGCGGTTGCCGCCTATGCCGCCGGCGGCCGGGCTGCGCTGGAAAACCTGTCAAAGAAGAATGGTGGCGATATTGCCGGGTTGCTGGAGCAACTGCGCTGATGGTCTATGCGATTGCCATAATCCTGGTATTCCTGCTGGTCACGTTGCTGCTGCCCAGGCTCGCAACCGTGAACCCCACCATTGCCGCAAACGGCGCGCGGCGAACCCTCGGAGGCTCGATACTCGCCATGTCCGCTTTCACCGCGCTGCGCGGGCTTCTTCCGGTTGCCGTACCCCTGTTCCTGCTCGGGCTGGCGATCTACGGGGCGCAAGGGGCCTTTCGCAAGGCCAACAAGGAAAAGGGCCAGGAATCATCGGTGCGTACGTCGGTGCTCGACATGACGCTGGACCACGATACCGGCGAAATGCATGGCACGGTACTGTCCGGCCCGTTCAACGGGCGCGAACTCGTGTCGTTGACCGTGCCGGAACTGCAGGCGCTCATGCAGGATTGCGTGGCGGCCAACGACCGCAGCGAGGCACTGCTGATGGCCTACATGGACCGCGCGCATCCGGACTGGCGCGAAGCGGCGCAAGGCGCAGGCGGCAGCACGTCGCAGCGTACCGGGGGCGGCATGTCGGCCAATGAGGCGCTGGAGATCCTTGGCCTGGACGAGGGGGCCAGCGAGGACGACATCCAGAAGGCCTACCGCAACCTGATGAAACAGCACCACCCCGACCAGGGTGGATCTGCGTGGTTTGCCGCGCGCATCAACGAAGCGCGCAACGTGCTGCTGGCCAAGGGCGGCTGACAAACAAAAACACCCGCGAGGCGAACCTTGCGGGTGTTTTATACTCGCGTCGTGTCAGCTTGGTATCAGCTCGACGGGGCAAGCGGGAAGCACCCCACGCCGGCGCGCTTCAACTGGCGGCAGGCATTTTGGGCTTCACGCCGGTTGAGACCCGAGAACCGCGCGCGGTAGATGGTGTCACCATCCTTGTCCACCGCCATCAGGAAGGGCGTTGCGTCACGTAGTGCGCTGACGCGCGTGGATTTTGCCACATCGATTCGAGACTTGGCACCTTCGGCGGTCGGGAACGCACCAACCTGGATGTTCCATGACTGCTGGTGGGCGGCCAACTTCTCCTGGACGACCTGCTGGTCAACGATCACCTTGGCGATTGCTGGCGCCGGTGCAGTTGCTGCCACGACCTGTTCCACCGGGGCAGAACCTTGCTGTTCCTGTTCCTCAAGGCGAAGCTGCAGCTTGCCGAGTGACGTAGGCGCAGGGGCCAGTGCCTGTGCAGCACTTGCCACGATCAGGCTGTCGGACTTCTGCGTGGCCATGGGTACCGTTACGGTCTGGAAGGTCACGCCATTGGCGGGCAGGGCTTCCGGCGCGGGCTCGTTTGCGGGTACAGGCTGTGAGGCCGTGCGGGCCACGATCTGTGCCAGCTCGCTTGTCGATACGGGCTGGGCAGCCGGTCCGAGGTCTTCAGGCTTCATGCGCGGCTTGGGCGGGTTTTCGATTGGTGGCTGCGGCTTGGCCAGGGCAACGACCTTGGCCGCAGCCGCAGGGTTGTAACCGGCAGGCTTTCCGGCAACCGCAGCAATGGCATTGCCGCTGACGGTGGCCTTGGCGATGTCACGGCGCAACATCTTGGTCATGTAGGCATTGCGCGAGGCGCCGGACGTGCCGCCGAGCACAACGCCAACGATGCGGCGGTTGTTGACTTCCATGGACGAGAGCAGGTTGAAGCCGGACGCGCGGGTGTAACCCGTCTTGATGCCATCGACGCCCTTGACCTTGCCCAGCAGCCTGTTGTGGTTGCCGAGCCGGCGCTTGCCATAGCTGTAGCTGCGGGTCGCAAAGAACTTGTAGTAATCCGGGAAGTCGCGCTGTACGCGCAGGCCCAGCGTTGCCATGTCGCGGGCGGTGGTGACCTGGCGCGAGTCGGGCAGGCCGTTCGGATTGGTGAATGTCGTGCGCGTCATGCCGAGCCCGCGTGCGGTTCGCGTCATCCGGTCCGCGAAAGCGTCTTCCGAACCCGAAACATGCTCGGCAACAACCATGGCAGCGTCATTGGCGGACTTGGTGATCAGCGAGAATATGGCATCGCGCACGCTCAAGGTGCTGCCGGCACGCAGGCCGAGTTTGGAGGGTTGCTGTTTCGAGGCCTTGGCCGAGACCTTCATCTGCGTATCGAATCGCACACGGTTGGCCTTCAGTTCCTGAAACAGGATGTAGAGCGTCATCACCTTGGTCAGCGATGCGGGATAGCGCCGTGCATCAGCGTCGTTGGCGTAGATGATCTCGCCCGTGGCCGCATCCACCGTGATGGCCGCGAATTTCGGGTTTGCCATGGCAGGCCGCTGCAGGCCGGAGGCGAGAATCAGTGCGAGAAAGATCGCAAGCATGACGGCGAGGGTCCGGTTGAGCCGGGGCCATGCGGCGGTCGAAACTGATTGTGAAATACCCATACTGCGTCCACCCACTATCCGTTTTGCCGCCCCAGTCGGGCGAACACCTGCCTGATCAAGGCATCAGCCGTGCTGAAGCCTTACCGGGAAATGTGCGGAAAAGGGGAGATGCCGGATGGCGAGTGCCCAACCAGGGGCGCAGCATCACATCTGGTGACGTGCAATACGCTTACTCACAAACCGGATCGTCCTCGTTCCCGCCACAAGCGTCCGCATAAGGAATTTTGCGATCGCCACGCGTCTCCCGATCCTTGGTTGTCAAATTGTGCAGGAGCGTCGTTACCATTGTGTAAATTTGTAGCGATTGACGCGGAATTATCTGTGCTACGTAGCGTCATGGTGCAGTGCACAAAAGATTCTTGACATATTATTGTGCAGTGCATATATACCAGTCATCCGATGAGTTCGGGGCCAAACACACGAAAGGAGTACGCACATGTACAAGTCTATGGAAGAGTTTCAGAGCGCCGCCAAGCAGGGCTTCGACGCCTACGTTGCAAGCGCCAATGCGTTCACCAAGGGTTTCCAGACGATCGCCACGGAAGCTGCAGACTTCGCCAAGAAGTCCATGGAAGACAACGTTGCCCTGACCGAGAAGGTCATGGCTTCCAAGTCCATCGAGAAGGCAGTCGAACTGCAGCAGTCGCACATGACCAAGGCCTATGAAGGCTACATGGCTCAGTTCAACAAGATGAACCAGATCTACATGGACGCCGCCAAGGACGCTTTCAAGCCGCTCGAAGCACAGATCGAGAAGGTCATGCCGAAGGCAGCTGCGAAGTAATTCGCGCCGACCTCCTGACTTTTCAGTCTTGCCGCCCCATTACGCCGGGGAAGCCTGACGACAAGCCGCCCGGAGCCTTGCTGGTTCCGGGCGGTTTTTTTGTTCGTATGACCTCGTGCCGGCCAGTTTGCGCAATGAGATGGATCAAATCCGCCTGATCATTGCGACAGACGGAAAGCCTTTCCGCCGCACTCGCAATCCGCCCATTGACGCCTATATGATGTGGCAGTGATGATTGAAGACGGTGGGCGGCGAGTCTGGCCGCGCAGCACAGGACATCCGGCAGTACTGATGAAGGTTTATCTGGCAGACGACGACAAGGACACGGGCAAGAAGGGCGGCAGTGGTCAGACTGGCGTCATCACCCGTACCCAGACGAAGACCAAGAAGCCCAGTCTGTACAAGGTGCTGTTGCTGAACGACGACTACACCCCCATGGAATTTGTTGTGCATGTGCTTGAGCGCTTTTTCAGCAAGGGGCGGGAAGAAGCCACAGTCATCATGTTGCATGTGCATCAGAAGGGCGTCGGGGTGTGTGGTGTCTACACCTACGAGATCGCTGAAACCAAAGTGACACAGGTCATGGACTTTGCCCGGCAGCACTCGCATCCGTTGCAATGCACCATGGAAAAGGAATAGGAGCCCGCCCAAGTGCCAACATTCTCAGGAAGCCTGGAACAGGCATTGCACCGGGCACTGGCGTTGGCCAGCGACCGGAGCCATGAATATGCGACGCTGGAGCATCTGCTGCTGGCACTGGTCGATGACAAGGACGCGGCATCGGTAATGCGCGCCTGCGGCGTGGACATCGAGCAACTGCGCGGCAATCTCGAAAATTACGTCGATCACGACCTTGCCAGCCTGATCATGGCGAGCGGCGAGGACGCCAAGCCGACGGCAGGGTTCCAGCGCGTGATCCAGCGCGCGGTGATTCATGTGCAGTCGTCGGGCCGCGAGGAAGTGACCGGCGCGAACGTGCTGGTGGCCATCTTTGCCGAGCGCGAAAGCCATGCCGCCTACTTCCTGCAGGAGCAGGACATGACCCGCTATGATGCGGTGAACTTCATCTCGCACGGTATCGCCAAGAAGCCCGGCCTGTCGGAAAGCCGCTCGGTGCAGGGTGCCCAGCCCAGCGACGAGAACAAGTCGCCGGATGACGGCCCGGAGAACGAGAAGGCCGGTGATGCGCTGGACAGCTTCTGCATCAACCTCAACCAGAAGGCCGCCGACGGCAAGATCGACCCGCTGATCGGCCGTGAGGCAGAGGTCAACCGCACCATCCAGGTGCTGTGCCGCAGGTCCAAGAACAACCCGCTGTTCGTCGGCGATCCGGGCGTTGGCAAGACCGCCATTGCCGAGGGCCTTGCCCGCAAGATCATCAATGGCGAAGTGCCAGAGGTGCTGAAGGATTGCACCATCTTCCAGCTCGACATGGGCGTGCTGCTGGCCGGCACGCGCTATCGCGGTGATTTCGAGGAACGGCTCAAGGCGGTGATCAAGGAAATCGAGGAATATGATGGAGCCATCATGTTCATCGACGAGATCCACACGGTGATTGGTGCCGGTGCCACGTCGGGCGGGGCGATGGATGCGTCCAACCTGCTGAAGCCTGCGCTGTCGTCTGGCACGCTGCGCTGCATCGGCTCGACAACCTACAAGGAATATCGCCAGCACTTCGAGAAGGACCGTGCCCTGGTGCGCCGGTTCCAGAAGATCGACGTGAACGAGCCGTCGGTGCCGGATGCGATCAAGATCCTCACCGGGCTGAAGCCGTATTTCGAGGACTTCCACAAGGTCCACTACACCAACGATGCCATCAAGTCGGCGGTGGAACTGTCATCGCGCTACATCAACGACCGCAAGCTGCCGGACAAGGCAATCGACGTGATCGATGAATCCGGTGCCTCGCAGATGCTGTTGCCGGTGGAAAAGCGCAAGAAGACCATCGATGTATCCGACATCGAGGACATCATTGCCACGATGGCGCGCATCCCCCCCAAGACGGTTTCAAAGAACGACCAGGAGCTGCTGAAGGACCTGGACGTCGAGTTGAAGCGGGTGGTGTTTGGCCAGGACCAGGCCATCGGCGCGCTGGCCTCGGCGATCAAGCTGGCCCGTGCCGGCCTGCGCGAGCCGGACAAGCCGATCGGTTGCTACCTGTTCTCTGGCCCCACCGGCGTCGGCAAGACCGAAGTGGCCAAGCGGCTGGCCGAGGTGCTGGGCGTCGAGATGCTGCGCTTCGACATGTCGGAGTACATGGAACGGCACTCGGTCTCGCGGCTGATCGGGGCACCTCCCGGCTATGTCGGGTTTGATCAGGGTGGCCTGCTGACCGACGGCGTTGACCAGAACCCGTACTGCGTGCTTCTGCTCGACGAGATCGAGAAGGCGCATCCGGACCTGTTCAACATCCTGTTGCAGGTGATGGATCACGGCAAGCTGACCGACCACAACGGCAAGTCGATCGACTTCCGCAACGTGATCCTGATCATGACCACCAACGCCGGTGCCGCCGACATGGCCAAGGCCGCGTTCGGCTTCACCCGGTCGAAGCGGGAAGGCGACAATTCGGAAGCGATCACCAAGCTGTTCACGCCGGAGTTCCGCAACCGTCTCGACTCGATCATCCCGTTCGGCCACCTGCCGCCTGAAGTGGTGCGGATGGTGGTGCAGAAGTTCGTGCTGCAGCTTGAGGCCCAGCTTGCCGAGCGCCAGATCAACATCGAGCTGTCCGATGAGGCAGCCGACTGGCTGGCACGTGAAGGCTATGACGAGCAGATGGGCGCGCGGCCGCTGGCGCGTGTCATCCAGAAGTACGTCAAGCAGCCACTGGCCGACGAGGTGCTGTTCGGCAAGCTGAAGGCTGGCGGTACGGTACGGGTGCTGCTGGGCAAGGATGAACAGGGGCTCGAGGAGCTGAAGTTCACCTACCTGTCGCGCGACGAGGAAAAGGCATTGCCCAAACCCGCCGCCCGCAAGGCGTTGCCATCGGCCAAGGCGCCACCGGAAAAGAAGGCGAAGTCCTCGCCGGCAAGCAAGGCTGCCGCGAAGAAGAAGCCCGGCGGACCGAAGGGCGAGAAGGAAAACGTCAAGTAGGCGTTTGTCGCCATTGGTGGACGATCATGCAAGGGCCGGGCACTTTGTGGTGTCCGGCCCTTTCGCGTGAATGGTGCATGTTTGCATGGGCGCCATGCGGCAGGCGGGCTTGCCAATGAGGCCGAACTCTCCGTACCACGCTGGTCATGCAGGATCGCTCACCAGCCGCAAGTGACGCCGCCGTGCCGGGCTACGACTGGTCCGGCATGCGCGGTGGCATACGGGCAGCGCTGTCACTTCCCGGGCTGGTGATGGCGTGCTCCTTCATTGGCTTTGGCGCCCTGATCAACGACACCGGGTTTCCGCTGCTTGCAGGTGTGGCGACCATTCCGCTGATCTGGGCGCTGCCGGGGCAGGTGCTGTTCGTGACCATGTGGCAGGCGGGGCTGGCACTGGTGATCATCGCCGCGGCTGTCTCGCTCACGGCGGTCCGGTTGTTGCCGATGGTGATCGGGGTGCTGGCGCAGGTGCGCATTCCGGGTGCGCCACGCTGGCCGGAATACCTGCTCGCCTACTTCACCGCGGTGACCATCTGGGTACTGTCGGTGACGCACCTCGACGATCTGCCGAAGCCGCAGCACCTGCCGTGGCTGAACGGGCTGGGTGCCACGCTGATGAGCCTGATGGTGGTTGTGGTGCCGCTGGGCTACTACGTATCCGACCTGCTGCCGCCGGTGCTGACGGCCGCCATGGTGTTCTTCACGCCAGCCTTCTTCCTGTTGTCCTTGATGGCAAGCGCGCGCTGGCGGTTCGACTGGGCGGCCATCGTCATCGGTGCAGCGCTGTTGCCGCTGGTGCGATGGCTGGCCCCGGACTTCGACTTGCTGATTGCCGGTGTAGGCGGTGGCACGCTGGCGTTCCTGCTGTTCCGGCCGCGCCGGCGCGGGTTGATCGACAAGGGTGATCCGCATGAGTGAGGCGCAATGGATCATCGCCTGCATGGTGCCGGCTGGCCTGTTGGCTACCTACCTGTGGCGCTGGCTGGGCGTCGTGGCGGTGGCCCGCATCAACCCCGAAAGCGACCTTCTGCTGTGGGTGAGGGCGGTTTCCACGGCGCTGGTGGCGGCCCTTGTGATGCGCATCGTGGTGGCACCGTCGGGCGTGCTGGCCGATATCAGCCTGGTGTCGCGGCTGGGCGCGGTGGCCGTTGGCATCGCGGTGTTCATGGCGTTCTCGCGCGCCACGCAGGCGGCCACATTCGCCACCGTTATCGCGCTGGCCGTGCTGGCGCTGACCCTAGGCTAGCGCGGCGCGCCACTTTTCGGCCCACGCCTTGAGGTCGTCCTGGTCGGCCATCTCGCCGGTGTGCGGGCGCAGTTTCACGGTCTCGTGGCGCGGTATGACGTGCACGTGGGTGTGGAACACCACCTGTCCGCCGGCACTTTCGTTGAACTGCTGGATGGTCACGCCCTCGGCCCCGAACGCATCGCCCGCCGCACGGGCCAGCTTCTGCACGGTTGCGTAAACTGCAGCCAGGTCGTCAGGGGCAATGTCGAAGATGTTGCGCGAGGCCGCCTTGGGGATCACCAGCGCGTGCCCGTCGGCACGCGGCATGATGTCCATGATGGCGATCGTCTTGCCGTCCTCGTAGATCTTGTGGGCGGGCAGGTCACCGCGCAGGATCTTGGCGAACACGTTCTGGTCGTCGTAGTTGGTCATGGGGTGTCTCGTGGATTTGGAACTCTGCAACCTTGAGTACCGCATGGAGAATGAGGCGCCAACCCCAGAAAGAACGGAGTACCTTCGACCTGTCATTGCGAAACCAACTTGCGCCAGTAAGCGAGCCTAACATCGAAAAGTTCATTGCACTTCTGTAGTGCGATATCGGAATCTATGAAGCGTTGGCTGCATACTGCGCGTTGGGTCTTTTCGCAGGAAGCGATTGTTGGACCATCGATCAAGTCCTGCAGGAAGCGTCTTGCCAAGTATGGTTTGCCGTTAACGTTCAATTCCATCGATGACGTTGTGGTCATCATATAGAGATACTGGCTGGCACCGTCGGGGCGTACAGGAACTTTGAGTACCGTGGCTGTAATGTACTCACATGCTGCTCTGGGAGTTCTTCTGATAAGCATCCCAGACGATTCATTATCTAGTCGTGTCAATGCCTCCATGAATGAATGACGGCTTAACGGGGTCCCATAGGTCTTGCTCGGGTTGTAGGTCCGGGCATATTCCCATCTGGCAATTTCGCGGCCGACGCTATGGTGCTTGACAACGTATGCAGCGTAACCGTCGAACGCACCAATCTTTGGGTTGCTGAAAACCTTTTCTGGAAAAACCCGATCATCCAGCACTTTTCGGAACAGAATTCCGGGTTCCAGCAAATACTTGTAGTTTTGGGCTACTGTTACCTTTGTCCGGGCAATGCAGCGATCAAAGACACCGAAAGACGCAAGGGTGGTGTTAGCGTAATCTAAATTCCCAGATGCAAAGCCGCGGTTGGCGTCAAAACTCAATTCACACTTACGGGCTTCAACCAGTTCATAGTCTGTGCGAACCCACTTGTGTTCAACAAGGGCGCCGCCTTGAGGTGTGCGCACATCCTGTCTTTGTAACAACGCCACGCGTGAGGCTTGTCCGTTCGCCAATATCTCGCCAGCGCCCTTTGCAGCCCAAGGCCCATCCGCCATGAAGAGCAACGGAATTTTTCCTACTGGATTTACAATTGAGCGATCCAGCGCGAGCGATAGACCAGCTTTGTGCTTGTTGCTGTGTTGAATTTGGAGCGCGATAGCGACGATGAGGGCAAAAAGCGCGGTGCCAAACCACATTGGGATGTTTTTGCGGTTGGCAAGAGCAACGACAGCTAGCCAGCAAAAGAAGATGAAGCCTCTTGCCATATCAATGAAGAAGAACGCAGCCCAGCTTAGTGGTGCCAGGGTGCTAGCAGTGATGCCAAAGATAATGTAGCCCGCCAAGGATGCTATAAAAAAGCCACCGCCCACGCAAACTAAAACCTCAAACAGTCCGCGCTTCTCGGCTTCGGTGGGTTTCGGGTGATCTGCCAATCTGGTCTCCAGCATCAGTTGAGCTGTCAACGATGCAGGCAAGCGGTGAAGATTGGCTGAACCCTTCCGCTAAAAGTCCCCCGCCATGTCGCGCTCGGCCGCCTTGCGGAACGGCGAATGCTCACTGAGGCTGCGATTGTCGCGGTCGACGGCGCGGCGTTCATGTTCGAGGTAGTCGGCCACGGCAGCGTGTAACCGGGGTTCGCGGATGTAGTGGACCGAGCGGGTCTTCACCGGCAGGTAGCCGCGCGCCAGCTTGTGGGTGCCTTGCGCGCCGGCCTCGACGGTCTTCAGCCCACGCTCAATGGCAAAGTCGATGGCCTGGTAGTAACAGACCTCAAAGTGCAGGCAGTCGTGATATTCAATGCAACCCCAGTTGCGCCCATAGAGCGTATCGCCGCCGATGAAGTTGATCGCACCGGCGATCCAGCGGCCATTGTTGCGCACCATCACCAGCAGGATGTCTTCCGGCATTGCTGAGCCAACAGCCGAGAAGAACTCACGGGTCAGGTAGGGCGTGCCCCACTTGCGGCTGCCGGTATCCATGTAGAAGTGGAAAAAGGCGTTCCAGTGCTCTTCGGTGATGTCGGGACCGGTGAGCCGCACAACTTCCAGGCCTGAGCCGTGGACGGCTTCACGCTCCTTGCGGATGTTCTTGCGCTTGCGTGAAGAAAGCTCGCCAAGAAACTGATCGAAAGAGGAAAATCCGGCATTGTGCCAGTGAAACTGGGTGTCGTTGCGCTGCAACCAGCCCTGTTCGCCGAAGTCGTCGTACTCGTCTTCGTGCAGGAACGTCATGTGTACCGAGGAGGCACCAAGCCTGCTGCACAATTGCTGCACGGCACCGGCCATGGCGCTGCGAATTGTGGATATGCCGTCGCCACGGGCGCTCAGCACGCGCGGACCGGAGGCGGGCGTGAACGGGATCGAGACCTGGAGTTTCGGGTAATAGCTGCCGCCGGCGCGGTGAATGGCGTCTGCCCAGCCATAGTCGAACACGTATTCGCCCTGGCTGTGGTTCTTCAGGTAGCAGGGCATAACGGCCAGCGTTTCGCCTGCTTCGCCGTGCAACTGCAGGTGCTGGCCAAGCCAGCCGGTTTCGGCAACGGCAGAGCCTGATTGCTCCATCGCGTGCAGGAAGGCATGCGAGACGAAGGGGTTGTAGGCCCGCGACGGCGGATTGGCGCAGGCATCCCACACGTCTGCCGGAATTGCCGACAGCGACTGGTGCACTTCCACAACGAACTGACTGGCCGGGGGAACTGTCATGACTGGCCGGGACGATAGCCTTCAAAAGTGATCTGGTCGCACCATCTTAACGCCTCGGACGCCTGAAGGTTGTTACGGATCGTCCACGTAATTATAGGCAACCCGGTGCGCCGGGCTGCGCGCGAAGGCGGGCACGGCAGCCACTCGTGCCACAGCGACAGGAAGTCGGGCCGGGTTTTGGCAATGTGGGTGAAGTGCCGCATGTCCAGCCGCACCGGCAATGGCAACTCGTCATACTCGGGGTCGGTTGCGCCATCGGCCACGATGCCACGGCTGATTTGCGGGGCGTTGTCCGCCAGCCACGCGATCGGGACGGGGTCGAACGACATCACGGCCACCGGCCCGGCGTAGCCTGCCAGAAGCTCGGAAACCCGCGCCGCCAGGCGGATGTCGCCGTCGAAGCGGCTCTTCAGTTCGAGCACGAGGCCTGCATCGCCATCGGTCAGGTCGAGCAGTTGCGACAGGGTGGGGATGGTACCGCGCCCGTTGGCATAGGCCATCTGCTGCAGGTCTGCCGCCGTGCGCGCGATGATGGGGCCGGTCTCTGCCGTCAGCCGGTCCAGAGTGTGGTCATGAAATACCATCGCTTCGCCATCTGCCGACAGTTGCAGGTCGCACTCGATGGCAAAGCCGTGGGTAATGGCCGCCGCAAACGCTTCAAGCGAGTTTTCCTCGCAGCCATTGGCCTTGTCATGCAGCCCGCGATGGGCAATCGGACTGGCGGTGAGCCAGTCCAACTGCGGGTTGTGGGGGCGCCACACGGGCGTGATCGCTGTTAAGCTGGTGCTGACTACTCGATCTCGGCGACAGCTTCGATTTCAACCGACAGGTTGAGCGGCAGCGAGCCCGCGCCAACGGCTGAGCGGGCATGCTTGCCCTTGTCGCCAAACACGCTGACCATCAGGTCGGATGCGCCATTGATGATGCCGGGCTGGCCGCCAAAGCCGGGTGCGCCATTGACGAAGCCGACGAGCTTCACGATGCGCTTGACCCGGTCGAGATCGCCGTCACAGGCCTGCTTGAGCTGGGCGATGATGTTGATGGCGCACAGGCGCGCAGCCTTCACGGCGTCTTCTTCCGAGCACTGGTCCGGCACGATGCCCTTGTAGAGAAACTCGCCGTCCTTCAGCGGCACCTGGCCTGCGGTGAAGACCAGGTTTCCGGTGCGGACAAAGCCGACATAATTGGCAACCGGTGCGGCCGGTGTTGGAATTTCGATGCCGAGTTCTGCCAGGCGCTTGTCGATCTGACCCATGTGTATGTATTCCTTGAAACTGCGGGTGAATTGATGTGGCCGCAATCTAGTGCGGCTTGGGCACGGGCGTCCACCCCCGCCATCGAGGTGGCAGACATGCGCCGCCGTGGTTCCGCATCGTGGAGAGGCGTTTCACCACAGTTGCAGCGATGGCACAGGCGCGCTAAGCGTGGCCAATCAACAAAATCACATGAGGGTAGGAGCCGCCATGACCAAGATCGTGTTTCTGGACCGGGGAACGTTTGCGCCTGAGGTTGATCTCATCCGGCCGGCGAAACAGCACGATTGGGTCGAGTACGACAACACCCCCGCCGACAAGATCGTCGAGCGGCTGCAAGGCGCAACCATTGCCATTACCAACAAGGTGCCGATCCGGCGCGAGAGCCTGCAGCAGTTGCCGGACCTGAAGATGGTGTCTGTGGCAGCGACCGGATTTGACGTGATCGACGTGCCGGCCTGCCGTGATCATGGGGTGGCGGTATCGAACGTGCGCGGTTACGCAACGCACACGGTGCCGGAGCACACCTTCGGGCTGATCTTCGCACTGCGCCGTGGCATTGTTGGCTACCAGCAGGACGTTGCGAACGGCATGTGGCAGAAGTCCGGCCAGTTCTGTTTCCATACCCATCCGATCAAGGACCTCGCCGGTTCGACCCTGGGCATATTCGGCGAAGGCAACCTGGGACAGGGCGTGGCGGATATTGCCCGCGCGTTCGGCATGAAGCCGCTGTTCGCCGCGCACAAGGGTGTGTCGGGGCTGGGGCCGCTTTATACGCCGTTCGACGAGGTGCTGGAACGGTCGGACATCATCACGCTGCACTGCCCGCTGATGGACGCCACGCGCAACATGATTGCCATGCCCGAGTTCCGCAAGATGAAGAAGAAGCCCTTCCTCATCAACACGTCGCGGGGTGGGCTGGTCAACGAGGCGGACATCGTGACGGCGCTGGATGAAGGACTGATCGCCGGCATCGGCTTCGATGTGCTGACCAAGGAGCCGCCGGCACCGGACCAGCCGCTGCTCAAGGTCATGGACCGTCCCAACGTCATCATCACCCCGCACGTGGCGTGGGCGAGCCTTGAAGCGCAGACCGAATGCTGGCGTCAGACCGTTGACCATGTAAATGCCTTTTTCGAGGGTCAACCAAAGAACTTGGTAACGTGACAACGGGGCGAAACATGTGAAACATGCTGGCTCCGGGTTCTTCACAGGGAGATTGACAGCTTGACCATCACATTGCGCCTCGCCGGAATTGGCCTTGTGTCCGCACTGGCAACGTTCGCTGCGCAGCCGGCAGTCGCAGCAGGTGCGGCGCTGGCATCGCACCGGGCGGTCTATGATATTTCCCTGAAATCGGCCGAGGAACGCACCGGCATCGACGGCGCGCAAGGCCGCATGGTGATCGAGTTTCTCGGGTCGGGCTGCGAGGGCTGGACGATCAACTTCCGCATGATGAACCAGTTCTTCCTGACCGGCGGCAAGTCACGCGTGCTCGACAGCCGCTCATCGATGTGGGAATCGGGCGACAACGACAAGCTGCGCTACGTGCAGAGCCAGTATGTCGACTCGCAGCTGCAGGAAGAAAAGGAACTGAAGGCCGAATTGCGCGACGGCAAGGGCGCCGGCACCATGACCAAGCCGAAGGCCGAAGCCTTTACCCTGCCGGACGATGTGGCATTTCCCGTCGGTCACCAGTTGAAACTGGTCGAGGCAGCCATGGCCGGCAAGAGCCGCGACGAGACGCTGCTGTATGACGGGTCCGACGGCGCCAACCCGGCCATCGCCATCAGCTTCATCGGCAACAAGCAGAAGGACGGCACGCCGAGCAGCGATGCGAAGCTGAAGAGCGTCAACGGGCTGACCGGCTGGCCGGTGACGATTTCCTACTACAAGCCGCAAAAGCCAGACCAGGAAACGCCGGATTACCAGGTAAACATGATGCTCTACCAGAACGGGGTATCCGGCGACATGACGCTGAACTACGGCGACTTCGTGCTGGATGCCAAGCTGTCCGACATCGAGATGCTGAAGCCCAGCGATTGCGACAAGTAGGTCTGAATCACCTGAGCCGGTGTCAGCGGCTGAAATCCGGCACATCCAGCACCGTGTGACGCGATACGCTACCCGCAGGCCGCACGGGCAGGGTGCGCCCACCGGGCAATATTGCGGCACCGAACATTGCCATCTGCAGGCTGGAGGCGATGCGGTTGGCACGCTCCAGAAAGTACGCAGCCGCCTGTGGCGTGGGCGCGGTGTCGCGCAGGGTTTCCTCGAAGATATTCAGCCAGACCTTGAAGTCGCCGGGACAGGCGTCGTGCAGCTTTAGGTGGGCCGGAACGGGCTTGCCGCCATAAACGCCGGTGCCAAGAGCCACGGAACTCCAGAACTGCTTGAGCTTTGCCAGGTGCGCGGGCCAGTGGTCACCAATCACCCCGTCGAACATCGGCCCCATGCGCTGATGCTGGCGGATGCGGCCATAGAAGGTGTCAACGAGCAGCGAGATGTACGCCTCGTCTATGCCGATGGCAGCGGCGTCGCGGCGCATGTCCTCGCGCCGGTCTGCAGCGCTGCGAATGCGCTTGCCGGCGGCGTCATGGGTGTCTGTGGTCATGGATGCCATACTAGAGGCCGGCAGTTGGTCTGGCGCGAGGTGGATTGCCGCAATGCGACAGTTCAACCATTGTCACGGGGACGCCGCCCGCGTCCCTTTTCAATGGCTTGTGAGCCGAACTTGTCACGCAGCCGGTCCATGGCTAGCTCGGCGCGCGCCTGGCTGGAGGACTTGGCATCCAGCCCGCTTGTGGCGGGCACTGACGGATCCAGCGCGGACAGGTGGCTGATGCCGACACCAATAAGCCGGAAACGGGACCTGCCGTCTGCCTCGCGAGCCAGCATGGGCCTTGCGGCATCGAACATGCGTGAGGCGAGCGCAGTCGGGTCCGACAGGGTGGTGTTGCGGGTGCGCGACTTGAAGTCCGGGGTTTTCAGCTTCAGCGTGACGGTGAGGCCGGCCATGGCTTCCTTCTTGGCGCGGCGCGAGACCTTCTCGCACAGCTGCCACAGCAGCACTTCAAGCTCGCGATAATCCGAGATGTCGGTGTTGAAGGTGGTTTCAGCCGAGATGCTTTTGGACTCCTGGCGCGATGACACCGTGCGGGTATCCTCGCCCCGCGACAGGTGATAGAGCCGCGAGCCAAGGCTGCCATAGCGGCGCATCAGGTCATTCTTCTCCATGGCCTGCAACTGGCCGATCAAGCGCACCCCGTCGGCGTGCAGCTTGTCCTGCATGGCCTTGCCAACACCCCAGATGAAGCTCACCGGCTTGTCGCGCAGGAAGTCGAGGCATTCGTCCGGTCCCAGCACGAAATAGCCGTGCGGCTTGTCCATGTCGGACGCAAGCTTGGCAAGGTACTTGGTGTGTGACAGGCCGACCGATGCGGTGATGCCGATTTCCGTTTCGATGCGCCGGATCAGCCGGGCCAGCGCGCGGGCCGGGCTCATGCCGTGCAGCCGGGCCGTACCGGTCAAGTCGAGGAAGGCTTCGTCAATGGACAGGGGCTCGACCTGCGGGGTTAGTTCCTGCATCAGCGCGCGTACCTGACGTCCGGCTTCGGCGTACTTGGCCATGTCGGGCTTGATGACCACGGCATCCGGGCAGGCGGCAAGCGCCTTGAACATTGGCATTGCAGACTTCACGCCGCGAATGCGCGCCACGTAGCAGGCGGTCGAGACCACGCCACGGGTGCCGCCGCCAATGATGACGGGCTTGCCTGCAAGCTCCGGGCGGTCACGCTTTTCAACGGCAGCATAGAACGCGTCACAGTCGATGTGGGCGATGGACAGTTCGTGCAGGCGGGGGTGCGCCACCAGCCGGGGCGAGCCGCAGGCAGGGCAGCGCTTCTCGCCGGGCCGTGCATCGGCCAGGCAATCACGGCACATCGGTTTGCTGCTGTCAGGCACTGGCACGGTGGCGTTCCTTGAAGGACGCGTCGATTATCCCAGTTCGGCGATGATCCGGTCAACCACGGCGACGGCTTCACCGGTATAGTTTGCCGGGTCCAGCAGGGCCGCAATCTGGTCCGGGTTGCGCAACTTGCCAACCTTCGGATGCGCCAGCAGGGCATCCGCAAAGGTTTGTCCAGGCTGAAGGTGGCCGATGATGTCTTTCACCAGGTGGTGCGCTTCGTTGCGGCCCATGCCGGCGGCGAGGTCCATCATCACCGCTTCGGCACAGATCAGCCCGCCGGTGAGGTCAAGATTGGCTGCGATGCGGTCCTCGTTGACCACGATGTTCTCAACCAGTTGCTGCGCTTGCGTCAGGGCAGCGTGGGTGAGCACGAAGCTTTCGGGGATGACGGCCCACTCCATGGTCCAGGCAGCCATGTCGCGTTCATGCTCGTGCATGCTGGCCTCGATGGCGGCAACGGGCCTGGCGGCCATAAGCCTGGCGAGCGCCACCACGTTCTGCGCCATCATCGGGTTGCGCTTTTGCGGCATGGTGGATGAGCCACCGGCCCCCGGCGCTGCGCGTTCGAGAAGTTCGCCGATCTCGGTGCGCTGCAGATTGACGATCTCGTTGGCGATCTGTCCGCACAGGGCGGCGGCGATCGCGAGTTGGCTCACGAGGCTGGCAAACAGGCCGCGGGATGTATGCCAGCTGTGCTGCGGGTCTTCCAGCTCAAGCGCGTCCGCCAGTGCAGCACGTACTGCCGCGCCATGATCCGGCAACGTGGCAAGCGTGCCGGCTGCCCCGGCAAATTGCACCGGGAGGCTTGCCTCAACGGCGGCGAGCCCAACCATGCGCGCATCGGTTTCGCTGGCCCACAAGGCAAACTTCAGCCCCAGCGTGATGGGAACGGCATGTTGGCCGTGGGTGCGTCCGGTCATCGGCAGGTCTCGCCAGCGCCGGGCCTGTTCGACGCAGGCGCCCCGCAAGGCCGACATGGTGTCCAGTACCAGCGTCAGGCCATCGCGCGCTTGCAGCACCGTGCCGGTGTCCATGATGTCCTGCGTGGTTGCGCCAAAGTGCACGTAGGCTGCGTGATCGCCAGCGCGCCGCTCTATGGCGGTAATCACCGGGGTGAGCGGATGGCTGGCGCTGGCAATGGCCTGACCAAGCTGGTCGAGGTTGTAGTTGGCGGGGACGCAGGCTGCCTTGATTGCCGGGGCCGCCTCTGCCGGAATGACGCCCAGTGATGCCTGCACGCGCGCCAGCGTGGCCTCGACCTTCAACCAGCCGGCCAGCGTCGCCTCGTCCGACCAGACGTCCTTCATGGCGGTTGTTGAAAACAGGTGACCGAGCAGGCGGGAGTCTGAAACATGCACAGGCGCTGTCATGGCTGTATCCGGGCTGAGGTGGCATCGTCCCACAGGCGGGCGGCGCCACGCACACCCGAACTCTGGCCCGTGTTGGGCGGCTTTTACAGTGATGTCAACTGCATCGGCAAACACGTATGGCGCGATTGCCCCGGGCAGGCGGGACACCAGTCCGGGCAGTTGCACCAGCCCGCCGCCGATGACGATGACATGCGGATCAAGCAGGTTGATCACGTGGGCAAGCCCACGCGCCATGCGCGACAGGTGCCTGTCCAGGGTGGCGTTGGCATCCGCGTCACCAATTGAGGCGGCGGCTGCGATCTGTTCACTGGTCAGGGGCTGGCCGCTATTACTTGCATGGTCGCCGGCCAGTGCCGGGCCGGACACCCATGTCTCGAGGCAGCCGTGGCGGCCACACCAGCAGGCAGGGCCTGGATATTCATCCGGCGAAGGCCATGGCAGCGGGTTGTGGCCCCATTCGCCACTGATGGCATGGCGGCCCTCGACCAGCTTGCCATCGATCACCATCGCGCCGCCGCACCCCGTTCCGGCGATAACGCCGAAGACGCTGGCGGCACCGGCGGCTGCGCCATCATGGGTTTCAGACAGGGCAAGGCAGTTGGCGTCGTTGGCGAGGCGGACCGGCTGGTCCAGTGCAGCTTCAAGATCGTCCTGCAGGTGACGGCCATTGATCCAGGTCGAGTTGGCGTTCTGGACCCGTCCGGTGAGCCGCGACACCGACCCCGGCATGCCGACGCCCACGTGGCATGGCTCACCGGCTGACAGGTCCGCCACCATGCCGGCAATGGCGTCGAGCGTGGCTGAGTAGTCGTTGCGCGGGGTGTCCGTTCGTGCGGTGCGGATGACCTCGCCGGATGCCGACATTGCGATGCCGGCAATCTTGGTGCCGCCAAGGTCTATGCCGACGCGCGTTCGGGTCACGCGCGGTCCGTGCCGGCAAACACGCCCGAGATGTACCGGCCCGCATCAGGCCAGTTGTCGGTGCGATGGTGGATGTGGTCCTCGCGCTCGACATGGCGGCCAAAGCGCTCGTCCTGCATGAAGTGCACCAGCCTGGTGGCAGGCACGTACTCGGCGGCTGACTTGAGATAGCCGTTGTTGTCGTCGATGAATACCACCGGCGCCTCATGGCTGGCGGCAAGCGCAGCGATGGCAGGCCCCTTGGGACCAGAATTGGTCACCACCGGATGGTGGATACCGTGATTGCGCAGGTTCTCGATGCGGGCATCCCGAAACTGCACCGGCAGGTTGGTCAGCATGATCACGTCACCGAACTGGCTGAGTTCGTCCAGGGCCGCAGCAGCACCGTCGATCATCTCCAGGTTCACCGTTTCAGCCTCGAAAAACGCCATCAGGGCAGGGCCGATCTCGGGGCCGGGCAACGGCTCATTGCCGTCCTTGCGGCGGATGTTGCCATTGAGAGCGAAACTTGCCGGGTCGAGCCACAATCCGTTGCGGTCCAGCCAGCCTTCGAGACCGCGCAGGAAGTGGACGACAACCTCGTCCACGTCGCACAGCAGCAGGGGCCGTGCCGGGTCGAGCCTGAGGGCTTCCAGCTGTTCGCGGGTGGATGGCTCCAGCAGGTCGAGGACCATCTCAGGCGGCTCCCGTGGACGCGGGTTTCTGCAGCACCATGAGTGCCTGCATGGGCCGCTGTGGCGGCATGCCGGCGGTTTCGCTGAAGGCCAACAGCAGCGATTCGTCCTGCGCAATGTAGTCGAGCAGGCCTGCCAGACCGTCGCGGGTTTGCAGCGCCGACGCCAGCGAGGACCCGTCCAGGCCGGACACGGACATCATCCGGTCGAGTTGCTCCGTCGATCCGGCAACGAATTCAAACGCTTGAAGTGCGATTGTTTCCGCTTCGTCAATACTCATCATAAAAATTCACCTTTGCCTGATGACCGCCCTTTAACCAGCATGAGTAGAACGCCTTTCTACAGGTAATGCTTAAGGTTGCCGTAACTTTCTTGCGACACATTGGGGATGCTATCTGGGGAGAAAGCACGTACATATCATGTCACCCCCGTTTGAAGAACAAGCCCGGACGCAAATTTGTCGTGCGTACGGAATCAGGGATTACCAGCCGAATGGCGCAAGCATCAGGACAACCCGAACCGGCGGCGGTGAAGACGGTGCTGATTGTTGAGGACAATGAACTCAACATGAAGCTCTTCAACGACCTGCTCGAGGCGCACGGCTACCGCGTGCTGCAGTCTCGCGAAGGGCTGTCTGCGCTTGATATTGCCCGCCAGCACAAGCCCGACCTCATTCTCATGGATATCCAGCTGCCTGAAGTCTCCGGCATCGAGGTGACCAAGTGGCTGAAGGAAGACGATGAGCTGCGTTCAATTCCGGTTGTCGCGGTGACAGCGTTTGCCATGAAGGGCGACGAACAGAAGATCCGGGAGGGCGGCTGCGAAGCCTACATCTCCAAGCCGATCTCGGTCGCATCGTTCATGTCCACCATCAACAGCTTCTTCGAGGTCCAGAAATGACGGCCCGGGTACTGGTTGTCGATGACATTCTGGCAAACGTCCGTCTGCTGGAAGCCAAGCTGACCAGTGAGTATTTCGAAGTCTGCACAGCCATGAACGGCGCCGATGCGCTGGAGGCCGTTGGCAGCTTCAAGCCCGATATCGTTCTGCTCGACGTCATGATGCCCGGCATCGACGGCATCGAGGTTTGCCGCCGCATCAAGTCCAACCAGCACACCCAGCATATTCCCGTGATCATGGTGACCGCCCTGGACCAGGTCGAGGACCGGGTGAGGGGGCTGGAAGCCGGGGCGGACGATTTCATCACCAAGCCGGTCAATGACGCGGCGCTGTTCTGCCGGCTCAAGAGCCTCGTCCGGTTGAAGATGCTGATGGACGAACTGCGCGGGCGCGATGAAGTGATCTTTGTCGAGAACGGCGACAGCCAGGTCATCGACCTTGCCCGCACAGAGAGCGGTGCGAACGTGCTGATCGTCGACAACCGTGGCATTGTGGCTGACCGCATCAAGGATTCGCTGCAGGCGACGCATCAGCTGAAGGTGCTGTCCAACCCGGAATCGGTGATCTCGTACGTCCAGGAAACCGATGTGGACCTGTTCATCATCAGCTTCGACCTGCTGGATCACGACGGGTTGAGGTTGTGCTCGCAACTGCGCTCATTCGAGAAGACCCGTCAGATACCGATTCTGGCGGTCGTCGACCCGGAAGACCAGGCCCGCCTGATGCGCGCACTGGACATGGGCGTGAACGATTACCTGCACCGCCCGCTCGACAAGCTGGAATTACGCGCGCGAGTGAACACCCAGATCAAGCGCAAGCGCTACACAGACCGGTTGCGACTCAACGTGACGCGCTCGATGGAGCTCGCTGTCACCGATCCGCTGACGGGGATGTTCAACCGCCGCCACATGGACAACCAGCTGGAAATCCACGTGGCCAATGCCGCTGCGCGCGGCAAGCCGGTGAGCGTGCTGACGGTCGATGTGGATTTCTTCAAGCCGATCAACGACACCCATGGCCACGATGTGGGCGACCGGGTGTTGCAGGAGCTGGCGTTGCGTCTGAAGGGTCAGGTCCGCGCCATCGACCTGTGCTGCCGCATGGGGGGCGAGGAGTTCGTCGTCATCCTTCCGGAAACCGACCTGCAGGTGGGCTTCACCGTGGCTGAACGGTTGCGCCGGGTAATTGCTGCGCGGCCATTCAATGCCGGTGCCAAGCAGGGTCCGCTGTCGATCACGGTATCAATCGGGGTGGCCGGCTATGAGTCGGTGTCTGACACACCAGCCAGCATTCTCAAGCGGGCTGACGAGGCTCTCTATGAAGCCAAGCGCTCCGGGCGCAACCGGGTCGTCTCCGACGCAGCGTGATTGCTGCCGTCTCAGCCGTTTACCTTAACAGCTTACAATATATGCCGAATTCGCCCCAAACCTTAAGCAGGTAACTGGCATTTCTGTAAAATTCGAGTAAAGTCGCACGCATCCGATGGCGATGTCTCAGTGCGCGGTTTTCTCTCCCCGAAGCTTGATGCACTCGTTCCAGCGGATACCCAAAGGTCCAGCCCTCCCTCTCTCCAGGGCGCCTGGACGCACAGTTTGCCCCGAGGCTCTTCAGGTCCGCCGCATCTCCTGAAACCCGGGGTTTGGCCGGTCTGGCCCGGTTCGGGAGGCCTCCCTGAACTGTCGCCGGGCCGGCCACCCAAACGCCTCATCCAAACCATGCCTGTCGCAGCACCAAAGAAAACGCGCCGGAACCGTGTGGCTCCAGCGCGCTGTGATCGAACGGCGGGGTGGCGCGGGTTACCCTGCGCCGGCGCCCGAGTTACTTGATCTTGGTTTCCTTGAACTCGACGTGCTTCTTTGCGACCGGATCGTACTTGCGGAACGACAGCTTGTCGGTCTGGGTGCGCGAGTTCTTCTTGGCGACATAGAAGAAGCCGGTGTTTGCCGTGGATAGCAACTTGATCTTGATGGTGGTGGCCTTGGCCATGGTGGACCCTTCCGGATGAATTGGGCGTAGCGCCACGCGATGCCCGCGGGGGTACAACCAGTAAAAACAAATGAACCGTTTCAACGCGCGGTATCGCTCATTGGCCGGTACGTGTCAAGGTGCGTGAGCGGCGCTCACAGTGTGACGTATTGCCAGTTCTTGCCGCGCATGAACTGGAACGTACAGTCGCCTTGCCGGGACAGCCCGCTTTGGGCCTCCAGCACCTTCTCCAGCCGGTTGAGAATCTGGCCGGTAATCCAGGGAAGGTCCAGGTGGCGGGCCTCCGCGATGGTAACCCAGTGCGGCGCCAGGAGCTCGTCTGTCTCCGGGGCGACAGGCTGGTCCGGGTTGGCAATGACCGACGCATCCGCCACGAAGAACCGCGTGTCGAACCGGCGGGGACGGCCGGGCGGGGTGATGGCACGGGCCAGCAGGCGCAGGCCGTCAAGATCGGCGCCATGGCCGGTGGCATGAAACTGCTGCCACGCGTGCGAGCGGGTCGAGGCGGGCGTGGCCTTGCTGCCGACGATGTAGCCGACTTCCTCGAACGTTTCGCGAACTGCTGCCATGGCAAGGCCTTGCGCGCGCGCCTCGCTGGGCCTGCCACGCATCTGCGCCAGCAGCTTGCCGGCAACTGGTGCAGCGAGCGGCGTCCGGGGTTGCACGCGCATGTCTGCCGGGTCAACGCGACCGCCGGGAAACACGTACTTGCCGGGCATGAACTTGTGCGCTTCGTGGCGCTTGCCCATCAGCACGCGCGGGGCCGAGGCGTCGCAGCGCACGAGAATGAGCGTTGCTGCATCCTTGGGGCGCAATGCGGCCGGTCTGGCGGGGGAAGTCGTCGTGGTGTCTGTCATCAGCCGAACTTAGCGATGCACGCGTCCGCTCACAACCGGTCTTGTTGAGTGGTACTGGCCAGGTAGGTCGTGTCAGAGTCGGCCTGCGAGGCGTCTCCGAACCCATGCATGCCGAAATTCCACTGCAGACCGATGATCGCACCCTTGGTAATCGGGAGCAGCCACAGCGTCATCACGATGGCCAGTGGCACCCACAGCAGCGCGTGCACCCACCATTGCGGCTTGTAGGCGATCTCTACTGCGAACAGCAGTGGCACCAGTATGTGGCCGACGATGAACATGGTGAAATAAGGCGGCGCATCATCAGCACGCTGGTGGTGCAGTTCCAGGTCGCAGGAGGGGCAATCGTCGGCCACCTTGAGATACGACGTGTACAGCTTGCCGGTGCCGCACCGCGGGCAGCGGCAACGTGCGCCGTTGTACATGGCCTGCCACACCGTGCCACGAGCGCGAACGGCGGTGTCGTCCGGCAGGCCGATGGCGGCGCTGTGATGGTGCGATTCGATTGACATGCCGCGATCATGGCAGACTGGTTAATGAGCCGAAAAGGCTGCGTCCGGTCGCGCGTCAGGATGCCACACGATTGCGTGATGCCGGGTGGGCAGCCTTGACCGTTCAGCGCTTGCGCCGCGCCTTCGGCTTGCCGCCCGCCCTGGCACCCGGTCGGCCAGCCGGCTTCTGGCCTGGACGTGCAGTGCCGGCCCTTGTGGGCTTGCGGTTGCGCGCCTGTGCCTTGGGCAGAGCGCCCTTGCTACCGTCCGACAGCATCTCGAAGCGCAGGCCACCGGCAATGGGCGTCACCTCGACCAGCCGCACGTCCACGATGTCACCGATGCGGAAGGTCTCGCCAGTGCGCTCGCCCACCATGCGGCGGTTGTCTTCGTCGTAGACGAAGTAATCATCGCCCAGGGTGGACGCCGGAATGAAGCCGTCGGCACCGGAATCCGTCAGTGTCACGAACAGGCCCGCCTTGACCATGCCGTTGATGCGGGCGGTAAAGTCTGCGCCGATCTGGCCACGCAGGAAATAGGCGATCAGCCGGTCGGTCGTCTCGCGTTCGGCCAGCATGGCACGGCGCTCGGTAACGCCCAGCATGCCGGCAGTTTCTTCCAGGTTGTCGATGTCGAACTGGCTGAGGCCATCATCGCCCAGTTTCAGCGCGGTGATCAGCGCCCGGTGCACGATCAGGTCGGCATAGCGGCGGATCGGCGACGTGAAATGGGCGTAACGGCGCAGGTTCAGGCCGAAATGGCCAAGGTTGTCGGCGGTGTAGGCAGCCTGCGCCTGCGTACGCAGAACGGTTTGCGACACCAGTTCCTCGTTCGGGCCGCCACGGGCGCGCGACAGTACCCGGTTGAAGTGCATCGGCTTCATCAACTGGCCCTTGGGCAGCGATATGTCCAAAGTGGCTAGGAATTCGGCCAGCGAGTCGACCTTTTCGGGCGACGGTGCATCATGCACGCGAAACAGCAGCGGCGTGTTGCGATCCTCCAGCGTTTCGGCGGCCGACACGTTGGCCTGAATCATGAACTCCTCGATGAGCTTGTGCGCATCCAGCCGCGCCGGCGTTACCACGCGCTCGATCTCGCCAGCCTCATTGAGGATGAGCTTGCGCTCAGGCAGGTCGAGTTCAAGCGGCTCACGCTTCTCGCGCCCGGTCTTGAGCACACCGTAGGCGGCCCACAGCGGCTTGAGCACGGTGTCCAGCAGGGGGCCTGTCGTGTCATCGGGGTCACCATCGATGGCAGCCTGCGCCTGCGCATAGGCCAGCTTGGCGGCCGAGCGCATCCAGATGCGGTCAAAGCGGTGCGATGTCTTGCGGCCCTGCCGGTCGAAGGTCATGAAGCAGGCAAAGGCAGGCCGGTCCTCATTCCCGCGCAACGAGCACAGGTCCGTCGACAGCCGTTCCGGCAGCATCGGCACCACGCGGTCGGGGAAGTAGACCGAGTTGCCGCGCAACCGTGCCTCGCGATCAAGCGCCGAGCCTGCCTTCACGTAGGCAGCAACGTCGGCAATGGCCACGATCACCTTGAAGCCGCCGGGGTTGGCCGGGTTGTCATCTGCTTCGGCCCAAACGGCATCGTCATGGTCGCGTGCATCCGACGGATCGATGGTGATCAGCGGCACGGACCGCATGTCGGTTCGGCCCTTCGGCGGCTTGAGTTCATCAAGCCGTTCGGCAGCGTCGATGACTTCCTTCGGAAACTGGTCGGGAATGCCGTGCTGGTGAATGGCGATCAGCGAGACGTTGCGCTGGTCATCGGCGCGGCCGAGTGACTCGATCACCCGCACCTGCGCATAGCCGCGTCCGCGCTGGCGCACCAGTTCCGCGCGCACCAGGTCGCCGGTACGCGCACCGCCTTCGTCGCCCCGGTGCACCTCGAAACCCTGCCGGTCCTTGCGGTTGGCAGACTGGATCTGCCCGCCGCCGCGCGGATTGGCGGTGTAAATGCCGACGATCGAGGCTTCGAGTGTCTTGATCTGCTTGATGATGCGCGCTTCGTAAGGGTAGGTGTCGTCGCCGGTACGCGTGAGGCGGGCGAGAATGGTGTCCCCGGTGCCGACTATGGGTTGCTCGCCACCCTCGGCACGCCGCACCGGCTTGCCACGCAGGACCATGATCTGCGGGGCGGGGAATTCTTCGTTGTCCCATTCGACAGGGTGGGCAAACAGCTCGCCGTCCTCGTCGATGCCGGCAATGCGCAGCACGGTGACGGGCGGCAGCGAACTGGCATCGGCCAGCCGCTTGCGGCGAGATGCAATCAGCCCGTCATCGGCCATCTTGCGCAGCAGCCGCTTCAGCTCGATGCGGTCAGCCCCCTTGATGCCGAATGCCCGGGCAATCTCGCGCTTGCCGGCCTTGGCATCAGCGGTGCGAAGAAACTCGAGTATCTGGTCGGGCGAGGGCAGCCCGGCGGAACGTGCCATTTATCCTGTCGCCTTGCTGGCCGCTTTCTTTGCTGCCTTCTTGGCAGGCGCCTTCTTTGCGGCCTTCTTCGCAGCCTTCTTGGCGGGGCTTTTCTTCGCCTTGCCGCCACCCTTGGCAACGATCAACTCGATCGCCTGTTCCATCGTCAGGTCCTCCGGCTTCACTTCCTTGGGCAGCGTTGCATTGACCTTGCCGTACTTCACATACGGTCCGTAGCGGCCTTCCATGACCAGCACGTTGCCGTCACCATCCGGGTAAGGGCCGAGATCCTTCAGCGCGCTCTGCTGGCGGCGGCCACCGCGCGAGGCCTGCTTCTCGGCGATCAGGTCCACGGCGCGATTGAGCCCGACGGTGAAGATCTCCTCGAAATCGGGCAGGTTGGCATAGGTGCCGTCGTGCAGCACGAACGGGCCATAGCGACCAAGGCCGGCGGTGATCGGCTTGCCGGTATCGGGGTGAACGCCAACCTCGCGGGGCAGTGACAGCAGCTTCAGCGCAAGTTCAAGCTGCAGGTCTTCGGGCTTGACCGACTTGGGGATCGAGGCACGCGGCGGCTTTTCGCCATCGCCTGCCTTGCCAAGCTGGACGTAGGGGCCGAAGCGGCCATCATGCCGGGTGACGGGCTGGCCGGATTCGGGGTCTTCGCCAAGCACGATACCATCAGCCGGCACGGCCTGCGCCTCGCCCTCGCCGTTGGTGCCGAGCTGGCGGGTGTAGCGGCATTCTGGATAGTTGGAACAGCCGACGAAGGCGCCGAACTTGCCAAGCTTCAACGACAGCTGGCCGTTGTCGCAGGACGGGCACGAGCGGCGCGCGGTGCCGTCCTCGCGTTCCGGGAATACGTGGTTCTCGAGCAGGTCGTTGAGGGCATCCAGCACGTTGGACACGCGCAGTTCCTTGGTCTCGTCGATCTGGCTGGAGAAATCCTTCCAGAAGTCGGCGAGCAGCTGCTTCCAGTTCTTGTCGCCGGCCGACACCTTGTCGAGCTGTTCTTCGAGGTCTGCGGTGAAATCGTACTGCACGTAGCGGCGGAAGAAGGATTCAAGGAACGCCGTGACCAGCCGGCCCTTGTCCTCGGGCACCAGGCGGCGCTGGTCCATCTTCACATAGCCGCGATCCTTCAGCACCGTCAGGATGGCGGTGTAGGTGGAAGGCCGGCCAATGCCGAGCTCTTCCATGCGCTTGATCAGCGAGGCTTCCGAATAGCGCGGCGGCGGCTCGGTGGAGTGCTGCACGGGGTCGATCCGGGTGGCACCGACCACGTCGCCGTTGGCCAGTTTGGGCAGGCGCTTGTCTTCCTCGTCTTCCGGTTCGTCCTTGCCCTCCTCGTAGACCTTCAGGAAGCCGTCGAACTTCAGCACGGACCCGTTGGCACGCAGGGTGTAGGTCTTGCCGTCCTTGCCGTCCGTGGTGATGTCGGCGCTGGTGCGCTCAAAGTCGGCACTTTCCATCTGGCTGGCCATGGTGCGCTTCCAGATCAGGTCATAGAGCGCCATCTGGTCGGCATCGAGCGCGCGCTTCACCTCGTTCGGCAGGCGCGACAATTCGGTCGGGCGGATGGCCTCGTGCGCTTCCTGGGCGTTCTTTGCCTTGGTCTTGTAGATGCGCGGCGCGGACGGCAGGTATGGCTCGCCGTAGTTGTTCTGGATCACGTTGCGGCACTGGGCAATGGCCTCGTCGGCCATCTGCACGCCGTCGGTACGCATGTAGGTGATGAGGCCGGTCACATCGCCGTCGAGCGACACGCCCTCATACAGCTTCTGGGCCACCTGCATGGTGCGCTGCGACGAGAAGCCCAGCTTGCGCGAGGCTTCCTGCTGTAGCGTCGAGGTGGTGAACGGCGGGGCGGGGTGACGCTTGGCGGGCCGCGTATCGACGTTGCGAACCGTGTAGCGGCCACCGGTCATGGCAGCCTGGATGGCCTTGGCGGAGGCTTCGTCGGCGATGTCCATCTTGCCGAGCTTGTTGCCGGCGATGGCCTGCAGGCGGGCGGCGAACTGTTCGCCGTTGCCCGTGCTCATCAGCGCTTCAATGGTCCAGTATTCCTCGCGGACGAAGGCCTCGATCTCAAGCTCGCGCTCGCAGATCAGCCGCAGCGCCACCGACTGCACCCGGCCCGCGGACCGCGCGCCCGGCAACTTGCGCCACAGCACCGGCGACAGGTTGAAGCCGACGAGATAGTCGAGCGCCCGGCGCGCGAGGTATGCCTCGACCAGTGCATCATCGATCTGGCGCGGATGGGCGATGGCGTTGGTCACGGCCGCCTTTGTGATGGCGTTGAAGACGACGCGCTCGATCTCCTTGTCCTTCAGCGCACCCTTGCGCTTGAGAACTTCCAGCACGTGCCAGGATATCGCCTCACCTTCGCGATCAGGGTCAGTTGCGAGGACGAGCTTGTGGGCACCCTTCAGGGCAGTGGCGATGTCGTTGAGCCGCTTCGACGACTTCGAATCCATCTCCCACGACATGGCGAAGTCTTCGTCGGGGCGCACCGAACCGTCCTTGGCGGGCAGGTCACGGATGTGACCATAGGAGGCGAGCACCTCGTAATCCTTGCCGAGGTACTTGTTGATGGTCTTGGCCTTGGCGGGAGATTCTACGACAACGACGATCATGAAACCTGCAACGGTGTTTGAGATTTGGATGTATATAAAGGTACGCGGAGGACAATCATCAACCCGCACCAGACAGGCTTGCGTCATAGGCGCAAACCCATGCCGAACGCAAGCGGTCCCCACGTATGCAACTTAAAGTTGCTTCTTATACGTATTTACTCGGCTCAAGAAATCGGTCACAATTTGACCCTGTGATAACTTCGGCGAAACGGAATTAAGCCAAGGCGACAGGACGGGCACGGGGAATGAGCGCGATTATCGAATGGAAGGCGTCGGAAAAGCCGGTTTCGGAGGAGGCAGAAGTCAGCCAGTACGTCGCTGACATGTCACTGGAATTGCGCAGCCTTTGCAAGTCACAGAACCTGAACTATCTGGCCTATCTGCTTGAAATCGTGTTTATCGAGGCAAACGAACAAACCAACCGGCTGGGCGGTGTGAAAGCGGCACCACCGGCCTGAGAGGTTGGATTGTTCAGATCAGGGACACACGCTGTCCTGCGTGGCGCTCCAGGCGTCCGGCAAGGTCCAGTTCCAGCAGCACCTGTTGCACATCACGCAGCGATGTGCGCGATTGCCTGATGAGTTCATCCACCTCGACGGGGTCCGGACCCATCAGACCAATAATCGTACTACGTGCATCGTCCGTGGCCAGAAATGGCTCGCCCGCAGGCGGCGGCGGCGTGGATAGTGCGACGTGTTGCTCTGCCCAGCCCGATCGCAGAGCGGAATGTGAACCCATCAGCAAGTGCACAATGTCCTGCGGGCCGGTGAGTAGCGTTGCGCCATCCTGGATCAGCTTGTTGGTTCCGGCCGACCGCGGATCATAAGGCGAGCCGGGCATGGCGAACACGTCGCGACCCATGTCGTTGGCGATGCGCGCGGTGATCAGCGAACCGGAGCGGATGGCCGCCTCGACCACCACCACCGCCGATGAAAGTCCTGCAATAATGCGGTTGCGGCGCGGAAACAGCTCGGGCCGTGGCCCGGTGCCGGGCGGCATTTCGGTCAGTAGGCAACCGGCCTGCCGGACAAGCGAGGCGAGTTTTTCGTTCTCGGCCGGGTAAATCACGTCCAGCCCCGTTGCCATCACCGCGATGGTGCCAGTTTGCAACGAGGCTTCATGGGCGGCCGTGTCTATGCCCCGGGCCAGTCCGGAGGCGACGATCCACCCGTTGCCGCCCAGGGCAGCTGCAACCTCGCGGGCAAAGCGGCGGCCATTTGCCGAGGCATTGCGTGACCCAACGATGCCGCAACAGGATGCCGACAGGCATTCGAGGTTGCCTGCAGCAAAGAGGACCGGTGGTGGCTGGCCAGATTGGGCGAGCAGGGCCGGATAGCCGGCCTCGCCAAAGGTCACCAGCGCGCCGCCGAGTGAGTGGGTGACGTCCAGGTCGCGGCGTGCGCGCGCCTCGTCGTACAGGCGGATGCGGCGTCCGCCACCGGCACGCGCGGCAAGCTCCGGCAAGCGGGCGAGGGCCTCCTGCGCGCTGCCGTACAGGTCCATCAGCTGGTGCCAGGTGGCCGGGCCGACATTGTCGCTCATTGCCAGCCGCAACCGCGCCAGGCGTTCGCCATCGCTGATGGGGGTGCCTGGCTGCTGTTGCTGCGCCGATGTCACTTGCCGGCCTTGCTGCCGATCCGGCTTTCAGACCCGCTCAGCAGCCGGCTGATGTTGGCTCGATGGGTCAGGAACACAATGACCGACATCACTGCCAGCGCGATGGTCAGATTGCCGGAGTTGGTAACGGCGGCATACACGGGCACTGCGATGGCCGCTGTCAGTGCCGCGAGCGATGAGTATCGCGTCGATGCAGCGATCAGGAGCCACACCACCGCAAAAGCGGCCAGAAGCTGCCATCCGAACCCGAGCAGAACACCCACATATGTCGCCACGCCCTTGCCGCCGCGAAATTTCAGCCAGACCGGAAAGATGTGGCCCAGGAACGCGCCGAACCCGGCTGCAATGGCAGCGCCCTCGCCATAATAGCCATAGGCCGCAGCAACCGGGATCGTGCCCTTCAGCGCGTCCAGCAACAGGGTTGAGGCAGCCGCAGCCTTGTTGCCGGTGCGCAGCACGTTGGTGGCGCCGATATTGCCCGAGCCGATGTTGCGCAGGTTGCCAAGCCCGAAGGCGCGCGCAATCAGCAGGCCGTAAGGCACCGAGCCGGACAGGTATCCGACGATCAACCACAACGAGAGGACCCCGATCAACTGGGTCGAGAGGCCGAGGAATGTATCCATGCGAAGCTGTCTGCCCGGTGGGTTGCTGGTTCAGCGCTCAAGCATATACACGCTTTTGCCGCCCACAATGGTTTCGAGCACACGGCCTTCAAAGGCGCGGTTCTCGAACGCGGTGTTGCGGGAAGCCGAGTGAAGCTCCTCGGCCTTCACGGTCCACGGCATGTCGAGGTTTACCAGAGCGAGGTCCGCGTCGGCGCCTTGCGTCAGCGAGCCTTGCCTGAGGCCGAGCAGGCGGGCAGGGGCCGTGGTCATGGCGGTCACCAGCCGGTCCAGCGGCAGTTGCTTGCTGTGAAAAAGCGACAGGCCCGCGGACAACAGGGTTTCGACCCCGACAGCACCGAACGCTGCGTCGGCAAACGGCACCCGCTTGGTGTCGGCGTCCTGCGGGTCGTGACTGGACACGATCACGTCGATGCTGCCGTCGGCAACACCTTCAACCAGTGCCAGCCGGTCTTCCTCGCGCCTGAGCGGAGGCGACAGCTTGAAGAACGTCCGGTAGGCACCGATGTCATTCTCGTTGAGGGTGAGGTGGTTGATCGACACGCCACATGACACCGGCAGGCCGCGAGCCTTGGCGGCGCGGATGACCTGCAGCGACATTTCGCAACTGATCTGCGAGGCGTGGTAGGGAGAACCCGTCATCTCGACCAGCCGCAGGTCGCGTTCAAGCGCGATCACTTCGGCGGCGGCCGGTATGCCGGACAAGCCAAGCCTGGTTGCCACTTCGCCCGAATGCATGACGCCGCCTGCGAGGTCCGGGTCCTCGACGTGTTGCACCACGAGCAGGTCGAAGTTGCGGGCATACTTCATGGCGCGGCTTAGAACGCGTGAGTTGCGCACCGAGCGCACGGCATCGGTCACGGCAACTGCACCGGCTTCCTTGAGCAGGCCGAACTCGGTCATCTGCTCGCCCTTCAGGCCCTTGGTGATGGCGGCCATCGGGTGAACCCGTACAACGGCGGTGTTCAGCGCCCGCCGGCTGACGAAGTCGATGATCGAGGCGTCGTCCATCACCGGGTCGGTATTGGGCTGGATGACCATGCCGGTCACGCCCCCGGCGGCTGCCGCATGCGAGGCGGACTGCAACGTTTCGCGGTGTTCGGTGCCAGGTTCCCCGGTGAACACCCGCATGTCGATCAGACCCGGCAGAAGCAGCGCGCGCCTTGCATCGGTGATATCGGTGCCGCCCGGCAGGCTGCTGGCGGTGACGGCTTCGCCGATCCACTTGATGACGCCGTCCTCGATCAGCACGCCGCCGGTCACGTCGACCTTGTTGGCTGGATCGAACAGGCGGGCGTTGACAATGGCGCGGCGCGCCGGGTGCGGAAGTTCAGCCATCAGCCTATTCCTCCGGCACGGGCGGCACTGACATTGCGCGACAGGGCGTCCAGTACGGCCATGCGGGTGGCCACGCCCATCTCGACCTGTTCGCGGATGACGGACTGGACACCGTCGGCCACGATGGAGTCGATCTCGACGCCACGGTTCATGGGGCCGGGGTGCATCACCAGCGCATTGGGCTTTGCGAGCTTCAGCTTGTGCTGGTCGAGGCCGAAGAAGTGATAATATTCTCGCGCCGATGGAATGAAGCTGCCGTTCATGCGCTCCGTCTGAAGCCGCAGCATCATGACCACATCGGCGCCCTTCAGGCCTTCGCGCATGTCGGTGAACACTTCCGCTCCCAGCCGTTCAACGCCGGTGGGCAGCAACGTGGTCGGCCCGATGAGGCGAAGCCGCACGTTCATCTTCGACAGCAGCATGATGTTGGATCGCGCCACGCGCGAGTGCGCAATGTCGCCGCAGATCGCCACGGTCAGGCCTTCCAGCCGTTTCAGGTGGCGGCGCATGGTGAGGGCATCAAGCAATGCCTGCGTCGGGTGCTCGTGCTGGCCGTCGCCGGCGTTGACCACGGCACAGGAGACCTTCTGTGCCAGCAGTTCGACCGCGCCGGATGACTGGTGCCGTACGATGAGCAGGTGCGGGCGCATGGCGTTGAGCGTCATGGCAGTGTCGAGCACCGTTTCGCCCTTGGCCACCGAGGAGGATCCAACCGCCATGTTGAGAACGTCTGCACCAAGTCGCTTGCCCGCAAGTTCGAACGAACTTTGCGTGCGGGTGGAGTTTTCGAAGAACAGGTTGACCTGGGTCAGACCTTTCAGAACCTTGTTGTGCTTGTCACCCCTTCGGGTGGCATCGGCATAGGTGTCTGAAAGGTCGAGAAGGGTGGTGATCTCGGCTGGCGACAGGTCGGCGATGCCGAGCAAATGCCTGCTCTTGATGATCGGTGCGGGGGATGAGGAACTCTTGGCCATTAAAGGCGTGTCTATAGAAGGCGTTCCTGCATTAGGCAAGGCGCATCACGCCCACGTGGTTACGACTGTTCACAGGGAAATTCAGTCTAGCCCCGCGGCAAGGCGCGCTGCGGTGATCACCAGGGGCAATGTAACCACGGCTGCCAGCGTCTGCGCGGTAAGAATAAGCGCGATCAGGGGCGCGTCGCCGCCCATCTTGCGGGCGAGTATATAGGACGCGGCCGCACTGGGCACACCACCGGACACGATGGCCACTGCCTGCGGCAGACCATCCACGCCAAGGATCAACGTCCAGCCCCACATGAACACAGGCATCAGCAGCAGCTTGATGGGCGTGGCCAGCCCCACGGACACCCCGGCATGGCGCAACTTGCCGAGTTGCAAGCCGGCTCCGGCGGACAACAGCGCCACGGCCAGCGCACCGCGCCCGATCAGGTCCAGTGACTGGTCAATGGGGGCTGCAAGGCCCACGCCGGACAGGTTGAGTGCAATGCCGGCGGCGCTGGACAGAACGAACGGATTGACAGCGAGGGATTTCAGCACGCCGGTCACGCTGGGTGCCTTGCCAGAGGCATAGACCGACAGCACGCTGACCGCGCCCACATTGAGCAGGGGTATCATGGCCGCGGCAGCCAGCGCCGCCAGCGCAATGCCCTGCGGGCCGAACACCAGCGGCATGATGGCAAGCGCCAGGAAGGTGTGCCAGCGGGTAACGCCCTGGAAGAAGCTTGAAAACGCCGGGCCGTCCATGTTCAACGCATTGGCAAGCAGCGGCCGCAGGGCCAGCGCCAGCGCGAACATGGTGAGGATGGCGAGGATCATGGCCAGCGCCATGCGCGCCACCGGCACACCCTCGAAGTCGGCGATGGCGATGGAGCGGGTGACGATGGCCGGGAACAGCACATAGTAGGCGACGTGCTCGACCGAGGCCCAGTGCTCGTCCCTGACCAGCCCGGTGAGCTTCAGCACCACCCCGATTGCCATTGTCAGGAACACTGGCAGCAGTACCATGATCGTCTCGTTCATCGCGCGGTCCTGCCGTTCATGCGCCAAGCAGCCATTGACCGATCCATATCCACACCGGAATGGTGATGAACGACAGGGCCGTCTGGACAGTGGCGATTGCCGCATAGAGCTCCGCATCGCCGCCCATGGTACGCGCCAGCACGTAGCCGTTCATGGCGGTTGGCACGGCTGCGGTGATGATGGCGGTGGCGAACACAACTCCGTCCAGGCCGGTCAGGTAGGACAATGCAATGACAAGGGCAGGCGTGACGACCAGCTTGATGACGGTGCCGGTCAGCACCAGCGTATCGGGTTTCAGCGCGGCCTTGATGCGCAGGCCTGCGCCCACGGCCAGTAGGCCGGCCCCAAGTGCCGCCCGTCCCATCAGGTCGAGCCACGTTTCCAGCGGAGGCCATACTCCCCAGCCTGACAGGTTGATGGCAAGGCCAGCCAGCGCGCCCCAGATGATCGGGTTTTTGAGCACGACCCGGACCACGTTGGACAGGTTGGGGCTCTGGCCGCGGCCGAAAGCTGCCAGCACCACGATGTTAACCACGTTGATCGGCGGCACCAGCACAGCCATCACGAGGGCCACGTAGGCGGCAGCTTCCTCGCCATAGAGCTTCAGCACGATGGCCAGCGCAATGAAACCGTGAAACCTGGTCGCGCCCTGGAAGACGGAGGTGAACTGCGAATTGTCCATGTCCGTGGCGCGGTGGAGCACGGGCTTGAGCGCAAACATCAGTGCCCACAATATCAGCGTCATGGCCAGCATGGTGATGGCCAGTGGCCCGACGGGAACGCTGGCAAGGTCGATGCGGGCGAGCGTAATGCACAGCAGCGCCGGGAACAGCAGCCAGAAACACACCAGTTCGACGCCGCGCCAGTCAGGCTCCGGCACGAGACCTGTCCGCCGGACAAGGTTGCCCAGCACAACCAGGGCAAAGATCGGCAGGATGCTTTCAAATACCGCCAATTGTCAGCGCCCCGCTGACGCAGCGGCAAGCCCGGCCAGCCGGTCCAGTGCGCCTTGCAGGATCCACGCGGCTGCCATCTTGTCGACCAGCTCGGCCCGGCGGGCACGCGACCGGTCAGCCTCGATCAGCAGCCGCTCGACCGCAGCGGTCGACAATCGCTCGTCCCATAAAAGGATCGGCAACGAGGTGAGCTTGCCGAAATTGCGCGCGAAGGCTTGCGTGGACTGCACCCGTGGCCCCTGGCTGCCATCCATGTTGACCGGCAGCCCCAGCACGAAGCCTGCGGCCTTCTCTTCCGTGGCGAGGTCGAGCAGCGTCTGCGCGTCCGCGTTGAACTTGTTGCGCCTGATGGTGAAGCGCGGCGAGGCAATGGTGCGGAACCGGTCGGACACCGCGACACCGATGGTCTTGCTGCCCAGGTCAAGCCCGATCAGCGGCGCAGGCTGCGTAAGCAGTGCGGCAAGGTCTTCAGGGCTGGACAGGACACTCGACATTTCGTCTGCTTACGCTGATAGGCTTGGGCAGCGCAATCGGTTGCGTGCATGGGCGTCATTCGCAAAGCAGGGAGTGCAGCATGAAGGTGACATGGTTTGGCCATTCGGCGTTCCGGGTGGAGTTTGCCGATACGGTGATCCTGATCGATCCGTTCCTGTCGGGAAATCCGAAGTTTGAAGGCAGTGTGGAGAAAGCTGCGTCAGGGTGCACACACGTGATCCTGACCCACGGCCACGATGACCACATCGGCGACACGGTGGAAATCTGCAAGGCAACCGGTGCAACACTGGTGGCCGTGTATGAACTGGCAGCGCACCTGCACGACAAGGGCGTGGAAAGGTTCGATCCGACCAATACCGGCGGGGCGGCCTACCACAAGGATTTCATGGTCACCTTCGTGCGGGCCGATCATTCATCATCGTCAGGTGGCGTCTATCTGGGCAACCCCTGTGGCGTGGTCATCCGGCCCCATGCCGACAAGTCGCCGGTGCTGTATCACATGGGCGATACAGACATATTCGGCGACATGGGGCTTATCGGGCGCATCTACCAGCCGACCATCGGCATCGTGCCGATCGGCGACCGGTTCACCATGAACCCGATCACCGCAGCGACGGCCTGCCGCAACTTCTTCGACTTCAAGACCGTGATTCCCTGCCATTACGGCACGTTCGACCTGCTGATTCCCGATGCCGATCCGTTCGTGGACGCGATGGCCGACCAGGCCGGACGGGTCAAGGTGCCATACATCGGCCAGACACTGGACCTGTCAGCCAGCGTTTGACGCCATTCACCGTTGCGACGGGCCGGGTGCGGTGGTATCACGCCAGCCAGTTCCCGGCCTTTTCCATGGAGACCACAAGCCGATGTCCGTTGACCAGGCTACAGTGCGCCGCATTGCCCGGCTTGCCCGCATCCGCATTTCGGACAATGAAGTCCCGAAGCTCGAAGGCGAACTGAACCGCATGCTCGAATGGGTCGAGCTGCTGGGTGAAGTCGACACGTCATCGGTCGAGCCGATGACGTCCGTGGTGAATGCGAAAATCCGCCAGCGCGACGATGCCGTGACCGATGGCGGGTACCCGGCGCGTGTGACCGGCAATGCACCGGCGAGTGATGACAACTTCTTCATGGTGCCAAAGGTCGTCGAGTAGCCCGCACGTGAGCGGCCGTTACCTGCACCGAATGATCAAACCAGTTTCCGGAATATCCAGATGTCCGACCTTACCAGACTGACCATTGCCGAGGCCCGCGACGGGCTGGCGAAGAAGGAGTTCTCGGCAGTCGACCTGACCGATGCCTACATCGCCATGATGGAGGCCCACCGCGACCTCAACGCCTATGTGGTCGAGACGCCAGAGAAGGCGCGCGACATGGCGAAGGCGTCGGATGATCGCATCGCAAACGGCAAGGCCGGTACGTTGGAAGGCATACCGCTTGGGATCAAGGACCTCTACGCCACCGAGGGCGTGCACACGCAAGCCTGCAGCCACATTCTCGACGGGTTCAAGCCCGCCTACGAGTCCACCGTGACGGCCAACCTGTGGCGCGACGGTGCGGTCATGCTGGGCAAGCTCAACATGGACGAATTCGCCATGGGGTCATCGAACGAGACCTCGTATTACGGCCCGGTCAGGAACCCGTGGCGGATCAAGGGCGACAACCGGGACCTGGTACCGGGCGGGTCATCCGGCGGATCCGCAGCAGCCGTGGCCGCGCGCATGTGCGCTGGCGCCACCGCAACAGACACCGGCGGCTCGATCCGGCAGCCTGCGGCTTTCACCGGCACCGTCGGCATCAAGCCGACTTATGGCCGCTGCTCGCGCTGGGGCATCGTGGCGTTTGCCTCGTCGCTGGACCAGGCCGGGCCGATTGCACGCGACGTGCGCGACTGCGCGATCATGCTGCGCTCGATGGCCAGCGTGGACGAGAAGGATACAACGTCCGTCGATGTGCCGGTGCCGGACTACGAGGCGGTTCTCGGCAAGTCCGTTAAGGGCATGAAGATCGGCGTGCCGGCGGAGTACCGCATGGACGGCATGCCCGGCGACATCGACGAGCTCTGGCAGCAGGGCATTGCCTGGCTCAAGGATGCCGGTGCCGAAGTGGTCAATATCAGCTTGCCACACACCAAGTACGCCTTGCCGGCCTATTACATCGTGGCGCCCGCCGAAGCCTCGTCCAACCTGGCCCGCTATGACGGCGTGCGCTACGGCTTGCGCGTGCCGGGCGATGACATTGTATCGATGTATGAAAACACCCGCGCCGAAGGCTTCGGCCCGGAAGTGCGCCGCCGCATCATGATCGGCACCTATGTGCTGTCTGCCGGTTACTATGATGCCTATTACGTGAAGGCGCAGAAGGTGCGCACGCTCATCAAGCGCGACTTCGAGCTGGCCTTCGAGGCCGGCGTCGATGCCATCCTGACCCCGGCAACACCGTCAGCCGCGTTTGGCCTGGCCGACCAGGACATGGCGTCGGACCCGGTCAAGATGTACCTCAACGATATCTTCACCGTCACCGTGAACATGGCAGGCCTGCCGGGTATTGCCGTGCCGGCCGGACTGAACGGGGCAGGGCTGCCGCTCGGCCTGCAACTGATCGGCAAGCCGTTCGACGAAGCAACGCTGTTCCAGATCGCCCATGTCATCGAGAAGCAGGCCGGGACCTTCTCACCCGATATCTGACACCGGTGATGCGCGGTTGCCCTAGGGAGAATCACGGGGTATTGATCGGGTGGCGACAGGCGCCGGGGGGCCGAGCTTAGCGCAATTCACTCGAGGGCTGGGAATGATCGGCAAAATGACTTTGGCAGCAGGCACACTCCTGCTGTTATCCGGCGTTGTGGACCTGATGCCGCAACAGGCTCTGGCGCAGGCGCAGTGTTCGTCGCTCAGGTCCGAGTACCAGTCGACCCACCGGTCAAGGTTCCTGCGCATCGTCAAGCGCAACCAGGATGTCGCGGCGTACTTCCGCAATGAACTGCGCCGGGTGAAGTCCGCCGAGTCGCCGACCCGCGACGAAATCCGCAAGGCCTATACAAAGACCCGCGGTGCCTGCCGCAATGCGTCGTGCAAGACTGCTGCGCAGGCGGTTTACGGGGCCACGCTGCAACTCTATACGTTCAACCGCCGCTGGAAAAAGGCGGGCTGTCCGGGTGTATTGTCCAGCTAGTGCGTGCGTACATCGCCGGTCACTGTCCTGAAAGGTTCACATGAGCGGCAACCTGCAAGACCGGCCTCTGCTGCTTTTGCTGATGCGCGTGCTGCGCATCATGCTTGCCGTGGCAACAGCCGCCATCACCGTGGTGGGCGGCGCGATCATCTACAGCATCACCAGCGTGCAGAACCGCTCGCTCGATGATCTGACCGCGGCTGAAACAACGGCCTTCGTGATGCTGGCAGGCTTCGTGGTGATCAGTGTTGCCTTGATCATTGCGACTACCCGCATACTGCGCCAGAACGGCCAGTAGCCGTTACTTGCAAATGTTCTTCAGCGCCGTCCACTGAGCAGGCGTCAGCACCGCAGGCGCAGAGCCGCCCGGCAGTGGCTGGAGGCTTTCTATGCGCGACTGCGTGCCCGGATGGGTGGAGAACATGTCGGTAAGGGTCTTGAGCCTGTCTCCGAAAACGCTGTCTGCCGCGCTGCTGCTGGTGTCCTTGTCCTTGCCGGTCTTCGGCTTTGCCAGCGGATTGGTGCGGTTCATCAACCGGGTGAAGAACGCCCGCAGACCAGCCGGATCAATGCTGGCATTGCGCATCACGTCCTGTGCGTAGGCATCTGCTTCGGCTTCTGCCGTTCGGCTGTAGCGAAGCACCGCAACGATGCCGGCGATGTTCGACAAGGTTTCCGCGCCCTGGCCCGCCGTGAAAACACTCAGCAGCATCTGCAACCCATAGACGCGCACGATGGCAGCCTCCGGGTGCTTCAAGGCCACGTGGCCCAGTTCGTGGGCGAGCACCCCTGCCACTTCGTCCGGCGTCTGGGCGGTTTCTATCAGCCCTGCCGACATCACCATGCGCCCGCCGGGCAGGGCAAAGGCATTGACCAATGGCTTGTTACCAGTCTGGCGGATGTCGAACACCCGCAATGAGAAGGTCGGCGGATTGGACGTTCCGGACAGAACCCGGCGCATCATGGTGTTCAGCGCTTCAACGCCAGCCGGGTTTTCGCAACGCTTCGAGGTTTTTATGACCGACTTCTCAAGTCCGTCCGCGAACGTGTTGACAACCCGGTCAGGCAGCATGCCAGCCAGCAGGGACGGTGCGTAGGCCAGCGTGAGGTAGGTGAGTCCCGCCAGCAGCACGATAACGCCGACCGCTACCGAAGCGCCCTTCACGAAGCGGTTCCAGTGTCCCAGACGGATATGGCGGTGCGAGTTGACGATGCTGTCCGCCAGTTCGCCCTCGGGCAAGGTCAGCCGGCTGCCGTGATTGCCTGCCTGCTTGAGCCGCAGGGCCTGGCCGCGCTTGCCGCCGGAGACCAGTTCGACCTCGCCCAGCCGCCACTGCACCGCCGGGTAGCCCTGGCGTTCGATCACCAGGGTATTCTCGACGATACTTGCGTATGCGAGATGCGAGTGGGCGGACGTTCCGTCAAAATATTCGGCGTTGGGCTTTTGCATGGCGATCAGAAGGCATCCAGGTCGAGGGCATCGATGAGGCCTTCGCCCCGCTTGTCAACAGCCGCTTGCGATTGCTTGATGGCGGCGAAGTCCACAGTGCCTGAAACAGTGAGGCGGTCACAGAAATACTTGATGATGCGCTGTTCGACGAACGGGGCTGCGATGCCCAGCGTGAATATCAACAGCAGGATGTTGCCGATCCACAGCCTCACAAGGCTCCAGGCGGTGGCATTCAGGTCGAACCGTAGTCCCGGAAAGCTGGTGTACTGGGTGAACAGGTTCAACTCGCGCGCCGTGTACAGTGCCCAGACCAGCGAACTGATGATCTGGTAGATCAGCAACAGCACGATTGCGCCCGCTACGACGGTTATCGCGGTGATGGCTTCCGCCTGGTTTGACGGGCTTTCGAACAGCTTCTCCAGCGTCTCGCCGATACCCTCGAAGACGCCGCTGGCAAAGATGGCGACTCCGCCGAGCACGAATGCGAGAATGACTGCGGCCATCAGGAACCAGCAGATCGCATAGCGGGCATAAAGCGGCCCGGCGCGCCCCCTGAAGCTGAACGGCTGGCTGCCAAACCGCATGTCATTGTACATTTGCTCGGCCAGCAGCAGGTTCATCGCCGGGCGTGACCAGCCCGCCGTCATCGGGGCGAGGATCAGCGATGCGAGATACTTGCCGCTATAGGCCATGGCAGAACCGGTCAGCGCGCCGCGTATGCCGCGCCAGACTGTGCGCGACAGCCGGTAGCGGCGCGCCCGATAGATGGCGAAGCCGTACAGGCACACCAGGGCAAGCGACACGACGATCTGGAAAGCGACGAGCGCCGGGCTTTCCGGGCCGAAATAGATGGCAAGCCCCGTCGCGATCAGCGCCAGCGGCAGGAATATGATGCCCATGATGATCAGGAAACCAAGGAAGAGCTCCTTGCCGGTGCCGGTGTATTCCAGTGGTTCACCGTTGATTTGCACGCAATTCCAGATGTGCCGGCGGGTCCGTGTCTTGGCCCAGAAGCGGTAGAACCACAGCGTGATGACATTCAGCAGGAAGTTGCTGATGGCAATCGTGCCGAGGCCCGGTTGTTTTATGTATTTTACGGTTACCGGTTCACCACCACCGCCGGAAGCCGCAAAAGCCGCCATTCCTGCCCGTCCGAAGGTGCCGCCTGCGCCTGTACGGGGTGCTGCGTCACCAAACAGGCGAGGCTGCGGCTCATCGGACTTTAACGGAATGTCGGTCATCTGGGCTCACCATGGTGCGAGTGGATCATCAACGGCGCGAGTATAGTTCGTGGAGCAAAGCCCTGAGTCAGTCAATGCACGTCGCAGGTGCATGGTGAAGGCAAGCCTGTGGCAGAAATGTCACAGTTTTCCAGAATCGCATGGCCGGGCACCGTGCTGCCTTAATCGCGCTCAAATGCGGATTATAAGAGGTCGGTACCCGCTGGGGTATCAATCAACGACAACTCCCGCTTCGGGACGCGTGCACCGGGCTGGTGCTTACTCGATGCCGAAATAAAAGATGCTTCAGGGGCGAAATTACAGACATGGACGCAAAATCAATCGACAAGAAAAACCTGCCGAGCCGCCACGTGACGGAAGGGCCGCAGCGCGCGCCGCATCGCTCGTATTACTATGCGATGGGCCTGTCACGCGAGCAGATCGGCCAGCCATTCGTGGGTGTGGCAAGCTGCTGGAACGAGGCGGCGCCGTGCAACATCGCCCTGATGCGCCAGGCGCAGGCAGTCAAGAAGGGTGTGGCCCACGCCAACGGCACGCCGCGTGAATTCTGCACCATTACCGTGACCGACGGCATTGCCATGGGCCACCAGGGCATGAAGGCCTCGCTGGTCAGCCGGGACGTGATCGCCAACTCAGTCGAGCTGACCATGCGAGGCCACTGCTATGACGGCCTCGTGGGCCTTGCCGGTTGCGACAAGTCGCTGCCCGGCATGATGATGTCCATGGTGCGGCTCAACGTGCCGTCCATCTTCATCTATGGCGGGTCGATCCTGCCTGGTACGTTCCGGGGCCAACCGGTCACCGTGCAGGACGTATTCGAGGCCGTTGGACGGCACTCGGTCGGCGACATGTCGGACGAGGACCTGGAAGAACTGGAACAGCTGGCTTGCCCGTCTGCCGGTGCCTGCGGGGCGCAGTTCACCGCCAACACCATGGCGACCGTGTCTGAAGCCATTGGCCTGGCATTGCCTTACTCCGCTGGCGCACCGGCACCGTACGAACTGCGCGACAAGTTTTGCATGACGGCCGGTGAGCAGGTGATGGACCTGATCGCACGCAACATCCGCCCGCGCGACATCGTTACCCGCGCTGCGCTGGAAAACGCCGCCACCGTGGTGGCTGCCTCGGGCGGCTCGACCAACGCGGCCCTGCACCTGCCTGCCATCGCGCATGAGGCCGGCATCGAGTTCAACCTGTTCCACGTGGCCGAAATATTCAAGAAAACGCCCTACATCGCCGACCTGAAGCCGGGCGGCAAGTACGTGGCCAAGGACCTGTTCGAGGTGGGCGGCATTCCGCTGCTGATGAAGGCGCTGCTCGACGGCGGCTTCCTGCATGGTGACTGCCTGACCGTGACCGGCCGCACCATGGCAGAGAACATGGCGTCGGTGAAGTGGAACCCGGACCAGGACGTGATCTACCCGGTGTCCAACCCGATCACCCGCACCGGCGGCGTGGTGGGCCTGAGAGGCAACCTTGCTCCCGATGGCGCCATCGTGAAGGTGGCCGGCATGACAAACCTGAAGTTCTCGGGTCCCGCCCGCTGCTTCGATTGCGAGGAAGACTGCTTCGCCGCTGTCAGCGCCCGCAGCTACAAGGAAGGTGAAGTGCTGGTCATCCGCTACGAGGGCCCCAAGGGCGGCCCCGGCATGCGCGAAATGCTGCAGACCACGTCGGCGCTTTATGGCCAGGGCATGGGCGACAAGCTTGCCCTCATCACCGACGGCCGTTTCTCCGGCGCGACGCGCGGCTTCTGCATAGGCCACGTCGGCCCCGAAGCTGCAGAGGCCGGTCCGATCGGGCTGCTGAAGGATGGCGACATCATCACCATCGACGCGGTGGAAGGTACGATTGAAGTCGACCTGAGTGACGAAGAACTGGAAACCCGCCGCAAGGCCTGGAAGCCCCGTGAAAATGCCATGGGCAAGTCCGGCACCTTGTGGAAGTACGCCCAGACCGTGGGCCCGGCTCGCGATGGCGCAGTCACCCATCCTGGAGGAGCAGCAGAAGTTGTCTGTTACGCCGACCTTTAAGGCAGTCATGCCTCGCCGTTCCGGATTTGCCATGCGCGCCGCGCTGGCAGCCGGGGCGGTGCTGTGCCTCAGCGCAGGCAGTGCCGGCTCGCAATCTGCGGGCCAGGCTCTGCCGCCCGGTTTTCACTCGTTCGTTCCGCGGGCTGAGGACCAGGCGTATGTACGCGTCCTGTCCGAACAGGCCCGTGCGGACCGTGAGCGCGGCATTTCGGCTTACCGGGCCAAGGACTTCGGGTCTGCGATCGATTTTCTCGCCTTGCCGGCAGAGCAGGGCGATGCCCAGTCAAACTGGATGCTCGCCCACATGTACCGCAACGGACTGGGCGGGGTGGTCAACGAAGCTGCCGCCTATGAAATCTACGAGCGCATGGCAGCCAACTATGATGGCGAGGAGCCTGACATCGGCATCCGGTACTTCATGGTGGACGGCCTGACCAAGCTTGCCGATGCGCTTCGCACCGGCAACGCATCTGCCGGCGTCAAGCGCGACCGCCGCCGTGCACTCAAGCTGTACAACACGGCGGCTTCAGCAGGCAGTGCCGATGCGCAGTTCGGCCTGGGTTCGATGTATGTACTGGGCGACGGCGTGCCCATGGACCCGACCTACGGCATGCGCTGGCTGAGTGCGGCTGCCAAGAAACGCCATTCCGGCGCCAGTGCGCTGCTGGGTGATATCTACAACGACGCCGGCGACAGCGTGCGGGCCATGATGTGGTACCGGGTAGCCGCCGACACCGCAGGTGCCGCCCTGTCCGCGCAAGTGCTCGAGAAGCACGAAAGGCTGGCGCAGTCGCTCGACCAGGGCGAACTTGCCGCAGCAGAAAGCCTGTACACCAAGTGGGTTCGCCGCCACCCCGTGCAGTAACGCAGCACTGACCAACGCTGTCCGCGAGCCAGTCCGGTTCAGACGGCGAGTTCCACAATCACCGGCACATGATCGGACGGTTTTTCCCAACCGCGGACGTGGCTGTCCACGCGCACCGACACCAGCGCGTCGGTGGCTTGCGGCGACAGCAACAGGTGGTCGATGCGGATGCCATTGTTGCGCTGCCAGGCCCCGGCCTGGTAGTCCCAGAACGTGTACAGCCCGTCTGACTGGTCCAGTGCGCGCAACGCCTCGGTATAGCCAAGTGCAAGCAGCTCGCGGAACTTCTCCCGCGAGGGCAACAGGAACAGCGCATCGTGGGTCCATTCCTCGGGCCGTGCGGCATCGCGGGCCTCGGGAATGATGTTGTAGTCACCGGCCAGCACGAACGGTTCTTCCAGCAGAAGCCTGCCTCGGGCATGGGCGATCAGCCTGTCCATCCATGCCAGCTTGTATGGGTATTTCTCGCTGTCGACCGGGTTGCCGTTGGGCAGGTACAGGCAGCCGACGCGGCATATGCCGTTGTCGCCGGTGGCAACCGCCTCGATGTAGCGGGCCTGCTCGTCAGCGTCGTCACCGGGCAGGCGGACGGTCACGTCTTCCAGCGGACGCAGGGACAGCAGGGCAACGCCGTTGAAACCCTTCTGGCCGTGCAGATAGACGTTGTATCCCAGGTCTTCAAAAGGACCGGCGGGAAAGCCTTCGTCGACCGACTTGATTTCCTGCAGGCAAACCACGTCCGGCCGGGCCTCGCCCAGCCAGGCCAGTGCCGTTTCCAGCCGAGCCTTGACGCCGTTGATGTTCCACGTCGCGATCTGCATGGGTGTGATCTGCCTTCCTGATGCAATGCCCTCGCATCAGGGAAGCAGCCTGACGGTCAGACCGTCAAGCTGCCAGGCCATTGCATGCCCGGTTATTCGCAGCGGTACAGGAAATCGTCCCGCAGGCGCAGTTCGGCAGCGCTCTCACGAGCCGGCACCTGCTGGCACCACCGCAGGTGCGCACGGAAGTTCAACGACCAGCGGGCACCGTCATAACCGCAATCCAGCCGGCGGGCGGCACGAGCCTGTTGCACCGACTGGCGGGCATAGGCACGGCAGTTGAGGCCGGCCTGATCGCTGTCAAACCCGCCGCCTGCATCACCGCGGCAACTGTCGAGCTGGCGGGCGCGGGCGCGCAGCAGCTGGGCAGCCTCGCGCGGTCCGATATTCTCGCACAGTTGTGCCTGGCGGACCCGGCTTGATGACCACCGGCTGCCGGTGAATCCGCAATCGAGACGCCGGGCCTCGCCAGCCTGGCGAACGCTCTGCTCGGCATAGGTGCGGCAGAACTGGCGGTCGCGGCCATCGCCATTGAACAGGTCGCCCAGGTCCACGTTGACGTCCGGGGTTGCGACGTCATCGTCACGCCGCGTTGCCAGTTGCGACTTGCACCGCTCCAGGTCAGCGTCACGTGCCCGGCGCGACGACTGCCAGCTATCGGCCGGGTTCCTGGTGCAATAATTGTAGTAGGCGTCGTAACCAAAGCCCCAGCGGGACCCGGTCAACCCGCAGCGCAGACGAGAGTTCTCCTGGTTCTGGACAATGGCGCGCTGGGCGTAGTCGCGGCACTGGCCCTGCCGGGCGTCGCTCACCTGCGGTTGGTCTGGCGCTTCGGGCTGGTCGTCGCCGGCAACGTCTTCAGGCAATGGCGGCTTGGGCTTGGGCACAACCGTGGTTCGCGTGGAGGGCACTGGCAGCGGCTCGGGCTGCGCCTGCGTGACCGGTGGTTTCACCTCCACCGGCGCAGGCTTGGGCTGGACGGTGGTGCGGGTTGCAGGCTTGTCCACAGGCTTTGGCGCTGGCGCATCGGCCTTGTTCGTGGGCGGTGTCTCGGGGGCTGATGGCTGTGGCTGCGGGTCGTCGGTACGCGTGACCGGGCTTGAGGTTGACATCACGCCCGAGATGCAGCAGGTGTCGGACCGCTTCGGCGGCACGCCGGTCTTCAGCGCGCACATTGCCTTGGGCCCCTTGGCGCCGGGCCAGGCATAGGTCCAGGACCGGCACTGCTGTTCCTTCTTGCAGGCATTCTCGCACAGGTCCGGATTTGGGGCAGACAGCTCGAAACTGCGATAGTCGAGGCCCGGACGATCCGTGGAACCGTCCCGGGCAGCGTGGGCAGGAAGGGTAAGGAGCGAGAAGAGCAGGATAACGACGGCAACTGGCCGCAGCATGATAGCTTGGATCGTCATTCGAATATGTCCCAGATCTGCCCCTGACCCGGGGATGTTGCGCGTAAACATGGCGCAAATGTGAGCCCGGCCACAATTACCGTATGGAAGGGCACTGGCAAGGCTGCCGGGGGTGTGTCAGATCGAGAAACTGGTGCCGCAACCACATGATGCGGTCGCATTGGGATTGACCACCTGGAACTGTGCGGCCATCAGGTCGTCGACGAAATCGATCTTCGAGCCAAGCACGTATACCAGGGATACTGAATCGATCAGCAGTGTGGCACCGTCGCGTTCGACAATAGTGTCGCCCTTGTCAGGCTGGCCTTCCAGCGAGAATTCATATGAGAACCCGGAACAGCCGCCACCGTTTACCGCCAGCCGCAGCGAGGACTTGTCCGGCTCGGTGTCGACAATTTCCCGAATGCGCCGTGCGGCGGCTTCGGTCAGTGTGATTGCTTCAGCCATGATGCTCTTCAGTTCCGGTGTTGGTCAGTTGCCTGATATGTTGTCATCCGCACGCGCTTTGTCAATTGCAAGGAGTTCGCCGGGGTGACCAGCCGCCAGCCAGCCAGTTATGCCTCGGACCCGGAAAAGTCTGCAGGACGGTTCGTACCGGAGGACGATCCGGCCAACCGGTCGCCATTCCAGCGCGACCGCGACCGCATCATTCATTCAGCAGCGTTCCGCCGGCTGAAGCACAAGACGCAGGTGTTCGTCTATCATGAGGGAGACCACTACCGCACGAGACTTACCCACTCGCTGGAGGTGGCGCAGGTGGCACGCTCCATCGCCCGTGCGTTGCACCTGGATGAAGACCTCACCGAATCGCTGTCGCTGGCGCATGACCTGGGACACACGCCATTCGGCCACGCGGGCGAGCGCGAACTCGACATCTGCATGAAGGATCACGGCGGCTTCGACCACAACGCTCAGGCGCTGCGCATCGTCACCAGCCTCGAGCGGCGCTATGCAGCGTTCGACGGGTTGAACCTGACCTGGGAAACGCTGGAAGGCCTGGTCAAGCACAATGGCCCGCTGCTCGACACCGAGGGCAAGCCGACGGGCCGGTATGCCAGCAAGGGTTTGCCGCACGCGATTGCCGAGTTTGCCGAGACCCACGACCTGCAACTGGCGACATTCGCCTCTGCCGAGGCGCAAGTCGCGGCGATCTCGGACGATATCGCCTATAACGCACATGACCTGGATGATGGCCTGCGCGCCTGCCTGTTCGACCTGAACCAGATCGCCGACGTGCCCATAGCCGGAGACGCCTTGCGCGACGTGCAGAAGCTGTGGCCCGACCTCGACCGGCACCGGCTGATCCATGAAACCGTGCGCCGCGTTATTTCCTGGATGATCTTTGACGTGATCGACCAGACGCGGCTGAACGCCGATGCGTTGAAGGTCACGTCCGTTGACGATGTGCGCGCGGCTGGCAGGGCGGTGGTATCGTTCTCGCCCGGCATGGCCGCAGACAATGTGAAGTTGCAGTCGTTCCTGTCGAACCACATGTACCGCCACAAGGTGGTCAGCTCGATGATGAGCCGGGCACGCCGCGTGGTACGCGACCTGTTCGAGGCCTATTCCAGCGACCCCTCGCAAATGCCGGAAGGCTGGCAGGAGCAGGGCACCTCGCGCGGATCCAGCCGGCAGGCAAGGCAGATCTGTGACTTCATTGCCGGCATGACCGATCGCTATGCCCTTGACGAGCACAAGCGGCTGTTTGACCTCGACCCGCTTTTCCGCTAAGCCCCGCATCCGTCTGCCCGGGTGCCATTGCATCGCAACAGGCGCCGGTAATTCACACCAAGTATGGCCTTATGAACCCGTTTGCACATTTCAAATCCGTGCTCGACAAAGCGCTTGCTGACCTGACGCGCGACGGCGTGCTGCCGGCAGACCTCGACCTGAGCCGTATCGTGGTCGAACCGCCGCGTGACCCGGCGCATGGCGACATCACCACCAACGCCGCGATGATACTGGCCAAGCCGGCAGGCAAGCCGCCGCGCGAGATTGCGACGGCGCTGTGTGGCGCGCTGGCTGGCCATGCCGATGTCGAAAGCGCGGAGATTGCCGGTCCGGGCTTCGTCAACATGCGCATTGCGCCCGCGTTCTGGCCGGGTTTCATGCGCGATTGCCTGCAAAAGGGCGAAGGTTTTGCGCAAAGCAGCCTGGGCGCTGGCCACAAGGTCAATGTCGAATACGTGTCCGCCAACCCGACCGGCCCGTTGCACGTGGGCCACTGCCGGGGTGCTGTGTTCGGCGACGCACTTGCCAACCTGCTGGAAACGACCGGCCACGACGTGGTGCGCGAGTACTACATCAATGATGCCGGCAGCCAGATCGACGTGCTGGCCAACTCGGTGCTTCTGCGCTACCGCGAGGCGCTGGGCGAAGACATCGGCGAAATACCGGCAGGGCTGTACCCGGGTGACTACCTGATACCGGTCGGCAAGGCGCTCGCCGAAGAGTTCGGCGACTCGCTCGCTGGCATGGACGAAGGCGAGCGGCTGGAACGGGTCAAGGCCCGCGCCATTGCTGCCATGATGGACCTGATCCGCGAAGACCTTGCAGCCCTGAACATCCACCAGGATGTGTTCTTCTCGGAGAAGTCCCTGCATGATTCCGGGCAGATAGAGCAGACTGTTGAAGCCATGCGCGAAAGCGGCCTCGTGTATGAGGGGCGCATTCCGCCACCCAAGGGCCAACTGCCGGAAGACTGGGAAGATCGCGAGCAGACACTGTTCCGCGCGACCGATTTTGGCGACGACATTGACCGGCCGCTGAAGAAGTCGGACGGCGACTACACCTATTTCGCGGCGGACGTTGCCTATGCCCGCAACAAGATCGAGCGCGGGTTCGACGAGCTGGTATACGTGCTCGGGGCAGACCACGGCGGCTACGTAAAGCGGCTGCAGGCAGTGGCAAACGCGCTGTCAGATGGCCGCGTCCGGGCCGACGCGCTGCTGTGCCAGCTGGTCCGGCTGTTCCGGGCAGGTGAGCCGTTCAAGATGTCCAAGCGGGCAGGCGACTTCGTGACCCTGCGCGACGTGGTCGATGAAGTGGGTTCCGACGTTGTGCGGTTCATGATGCTGACCCGCAAGAACGACGCACCGCTTGATTTCGATTTCCAGAAGGTCACCGAACAGTCCCGCGACAACCCGGTGTTCTACGTCCAGTATGCCCATGCCCGGATCGGGTCTGCGTTCAAGCGGGCCGCTGAGGAAATGGGGGACATGACGATCAAGCCCGCAGATTTGACCGATGACATGCTTTTGGCGCTTTCCGATGAGACAGAGCAGCGGTTGCTCCGGTTACTTGCTGGCTGGCCACGGGCCGTGGAGATGGCGGCAATTAACCGGGAGCCACACAGGTTGGCGTTCTATCTCTATGAAATTGCATCAGAATTTCATTCTTACTACAACAGGGGCAAAGATCAGCCGCAATTAAGGTTTATTTTGCCTGATCAGGTGCATCTTACGCAGGCACGTCTCGCGTTGCTGGAAATGATTCGCTATGCTTTGGCAGGCGGATTGAACATTCTCGGCGTGAGGCCTGTTCACGAGATGTGAAGTTTGGTGGGAAATACATGGATCAAGATACAACGGGCAAGTCGGGGCCGCGCAGCTGGCGCGACAGGCTGGGCATAGACGAGGCCCGCGAGCAGGGCAACGAACCCAGGCTGGACTCACGGCCTTCGGGCAACGCGCCCGTTCGTCCAGCGGCACCGCAGACCCCGGGCAATACCGGTCCGCGCGTCGAGGCGAGGGTGGTTGCAAGGCCCGCTCCGATGGCGCCACGGCCGGGTACGGCCCAGAAGGCTCCGGCAGCTCCTGCTGCTGCAACACCGGCACCACGGCCTGCGGCGCCGGCTCCGGCACCTGTGAGCGCTACGGCAGCAGCTCCCGTTCCCCAGCGTGCGGCGCAGGACGACGCGTTTGCAGAGCGGCTGCGCAAGCACCGCGAGGCGGCTGAAGCTGCTGTAAAGAAGCGCACGGCGACATCGAGCCTGGACAAGTTCTCCTTCGCCAAGAAGGAAGTCGAGACCGCACGCCTCGAAGGCGATGAACCTGCGCCGGCACCGCGTGCGGTTGCCGAGGCGGCACCCGCACCGCAGGCCACACCGCAACCAGCGCCGCAGCCGCGCCCGGCGCCGGTCCAGCCACAGTTCCAGACGCAGGCTCCTGCTGCCCGCCCGCCAATGCAGGGCGGCATGTACCAGCCACAGCCGGGTGGCCAGCAGTTGCCATCTTCACAGGTGGCCCGCCAGCCTTCATACCCGCCTGCTCAGCCGCCACGCCCAATGGCAGCGCCACAACAGCCTTACCGGCAGCAGCCACCGCAGCCACAGCAGCCACCGCAGATGTTCGGTTATGGCCAGCAGCCTTATGGCCAGGCGCCGCAGCAACCTGCCTATCGTCCGCAAGGCCCAGCCTACGCACCGCCGCCCGGCGTGGCACCGCGCCGGCCTGCACCGCCGGTGCCGCAAGGATACGGGCAGGGACCAGTTGGCCAGGCTCCCCGGCAGATGCCGCAGCAGCAGCAGCGTCCACCCGTGCCACAGGCTTACGTGCCGCCGCGCGCACCGCACGGCGATGATGACCTGTTCGAGGAAAACGGCTACCGCCCGGCGGCTCCGCTTGGCCGTCCGGTTCCGAACGACCGTCCAGCCGGTCAGTCGCGCAACGAACTTCGGGCCGATTTCGATGATCCGTTCGGCGACAATGCACCGCAAGCCGGATATGGCGGGCGCAGTGCGCGCGACTATTCGCAAGCCTATCGCGAGTTCGACGATGACTACGAGGAAGAGCCGAAACGTGGTTGGGGCGGCATCATCATGCTGATCCTGGCGCTGGTTGCGATGGGTGCCGTCGCAATCGGCCTGATCTACATGTACCAGAGCGGCAAGACCACCACGGGTGGTGCACCGGGCAGCGTGCCGACGGTTGCTGCACCCGAGCAGCCGGCCAAGGCCGCGCCTGATGCAACTGCAACCGATCAGGGCCAGCAGCCGCAAGGCAAGAAGCTCATCTACGAGCGCATTCTGGGCGGAGACAACGCCAACCAGCCCGAGCAGATCGTGCCGCGGGAGGAAACACCGGTCGTGCCTCCTCCAGCGAGCGAGGGTGGGGACAGCCTGCCACTTCCGCTGCCACCGCCGCCGCAAACGCAAGGATCGGCTGATCCAGGCGGTACCCAAGAGGTGGTTGCGACATCACAAACTACAGACAGCCAAGAGGGGGCCGCCGGGGTTGAACCGGCGGCTTCTGCCGTTTTGAACGGCCCGATCGCCAATCCGCCCGTGCCACGGCGCAGGCCCGGCAACCTGCAGGTTGCATTGGTTGAGCAGCCGGGCTTTGCCGCACAGCAGCCGCAGCCGCAGGTTTACCAGCCACCAGCGCCGCAGCAGCCACAGGTCTACCAGCCGCCAGCACCCCAGTCCGGTCCGCAGTCGCTGGATACGCTGATACAGTCGGTGCAGCAGCCGGAGTTGCAGCAACAAGCGCCACAGCCTGCCGCGACAGCGTCGGTGCGGGGTGTGGCCCGGGATGATGATCCGCTCGCCGGAAGCCGTCAGCCGTTCAATTCGCAAGCCCAGTCGCAGCAACAAGCGTTCAACGCCGGGCCGCAGACTTTGCAACCCTCGGTGCAACCGCAGCCCCAGCAGCGGGTAGCGCTCGCGCCGCCGCCAGTGGCGGCACCGGCGCCAGCACCAACCCAGCCGGTTACGTCTCAGGACCTGCAGGCATTTGCACCACCCCAGCCAAGCCAGCAGGCTTCACAGGGCGACGGCACGGGATATGTCATCCAGCTTGCAGCCTACCGGTCTGAAGGCGAGGCGATGACACAGTACCAGCAGCTGAAGACGCGCCATTCAAACCTGGTCGGCAACCTGCCGCCGGCCGTGCAGCAGACGAACCTTGGTGCAAGTGGTACGTTCTACAGGTTGGGCATGGGGCCGGTGCAATCGAAGCAGGCGGCCACCGAATTGTGCAACAAGCTCATCGCCGCTGGCGAACGCGACTGTCTCGTCCGTCGCCGCTGACATCGGCACAACCGGTCAACCCGCCGCTGTGACTGGCAATCAGCCAGGCTCGAACCGGCCCTTGTAATCAAAGTCCGCCGGATCAATCGGGTTGTTTCGGGGCTTGTCTTCCACGATAGCCCTTGGCTGTGACTTCTTGCACTCACTGGCCGTGGCAGCGACGTTCATCGTCGCATTGCAGTTCGGCTTGTTCTTCGTCTGGGCGGTTGTCTTGTCGCCTGCCATGACGATCTCCTCCGGAAGTTCCGGTTGCTTGCCATGCATGCCCGGCGTGTTGTTGCCAGTTTCCATGACGTGAATTCAGCAGGAATACTGAATCAGTAACAGTCTGTGACCGTAACGTTGCCAAACTGTTACAATTTCCACAACCAAGATGTAGTTGAGGCTTGCCTCGATTGCCACGGATTATCGAGCTGCAAAGTGTCACTGACCAGCATGCAGCAACCGCACGACCGGATTGTCGTACAGGGAACCTGTCTCCTCACGAACGCGTTATGGACCTCGAAGCAGAGGCGCCCGCCTGTTGCGCATAACGCAGGAGATTGCTCCATGTCCTTGACGACCATCATTATCATCATTCTCGTTCTCATGCTCATCGGTGCACTGCCGACGTGGGGTTACAGCCGTAGCTGGGGCTATGGGCCAGGCGGCATTCTTGGCTTTATCCTCGTGGTTGTGATCATCCTCATATTGCTGGGCCGGTTGTGAACCCGACCAGCCCTGATCGGCAACAGGAGGCTTGAATGGCATCGCGCGCCATCTGGAAAGGGCAGTTGCGGCTTTCGCTTGTCGCGATTCCGGTGGAAATCCATTCGGCGACCCAGTCCGGCGCGCGGATTTCGTTTCGCCAGATCCATGGTCCGTCCGGCAAACCTGTCCGCTACCAGAAGACGGTAGCGGGCGTCGGACCGGTCAAGACCGAGGACATTCTCAAGGGCTACGAGACGTCGGACAATGAATACCTGTTGCTCGAACCTGACGAGATCGATGCCATCAGGCTTGAGACGAAGAAAACCCTCGAACTGGTGCAGTTCGTCAAGCAGGACGAGATTGCGCCGCTGTACTACGACAAGCCCTACTACGTGATACCCACGGACGACCTTGCCGAAGATGCCTACCGCGTGGTGCGCGACGCCCTGCGGCAGGAAGGCAAGGCCGGCCTGGGGCAACTCACCATGCGGGGCAAGGAATACCTGTGCGCGATCCGGGCCTGCGGTGACGGGTTACTACTCGAGACATTGCACTACGAGGACGAGATCCGCGACGCCGAGCCGTTGTTCTCGTCGATCGAGGATGACCCTGCCGACAAGGACCTGTTGAGCGTGGCGACGGAACTGATCGCCAAGAAGTCCGGCCCGTTCAAGCCGGAAGCCTTCCAGGACAACTACGACAAGGCCTTGCGCGACCTGATCGACCGAAAGCGCAAGAACCGCAAGACACCGCGCGCCAAGACGGCGGACAGCGATGATGCACCCCGCGCCGACAATGTGGTGGACCTGATGTCGGCGCTCAAGGAAAGCCTCAAGAAGTCGTCGAAGCCGAAATCAGGCAAGGCCAGAAAGTCGGCGTGAGATGGCAAGTCTCGACCGCTATCTGGAGATGCGGGATTTCGGGTCAACACCGGAACCGCAAGGTGGGTCAGCCGCCACGGGCCTTGCACCCCGCTATGGCGTGCAGTTGCACGATGCCACCCGCAAACACTTCGACCTGCGTCTTGAATGGGACGGTGTGCTGCTGAGCTGGGCTGTGACCCGCGGACCCTCGCTCAACACCAAGGACAAGCGGCTTGCCGTGCGCACCGAAGATCACCCGCTGGACTACCTTGGCTTTGAAGGCACAATCCCGAAGGGCAACTATGGCGCCGGGACGGTGATGCTGTGGGACATCGGTTGCTGGCAACCGCTGGAGCCCGTGGCCAAGGGCCTGAAGAAGGGCCATCTGGAGTTTCGCCTGCATGGTCACCGGCTCACCGGCAACTGGCATCTGGTGCGGATGAACACGGCCGAGAAGCGCGAGAACTGGCTGCTCATCAAGCAGGATGACCAGGCCTCGGGCAAGCGCGATCCGGTTGCGCGTCATGTCCGTTCGGTTTCGACCAACCGCACCATGCGCGAGATCGCCAGCGATGCGCCGCCTGTTGCGGCAGGCCGGACCGGCAAGCTGCCGCGATTTCTGAAGCCTCAGCTGGCCACAATGTCGGACGAGATGGTGGACGGAGACGGCTGGTGGCATGAACTGAAGTTCGACGGTTACCGGGCCCTTGCCGCGCTGGGCAAGGGCGGACCGCGCATCTACACCCGCAGTGGCCTTGACTGGAGCGACCGGTTCGAGAGCTTGCTGGGCGGCTTTGCCGATGCAGACTGCGACAGCGCCCTGGTCGATGGTGAAATCGTTGCTGGCGCGGGGCTGCACGGCTTCTCGACGCTGCAACAGGCGATCAAGCAGGGTGGCCCGTTCACCTGTTGCGCCTTCGACCTGCTCAGCCTTGACGGCAAGGACCTGACCGCGGAACCATTGACGGCGCGGCGGAAGCTGCTTGAGAGTGTGTTGAAGCCGCTACCCCCACTTGGGTTGGTGCAATTGTCACCGGTGATCGAAGCCGATGCCGCAGAGAGTTTTGATGCTGTCTGCAGGGCAGGCGGCGAGGGCCTCATCGCCAAGCGGACGTCGGCCCCCTACAGGCATGTGCGCACGAAGGACTGGCTGAAAATCAAGTGCCGCCGGCGCGACGAGTTCGTGATCGTAGGCTGGCAAAGGAGCGACAAGAAGGCCCGGCAGTTCGCATCGCTTGCGCTGGGTGCCTACCGGAAGGGCGAGCTGCACTATGTGGGCAAGGTCGGCACCGGCTTCGATGAAACGCAAATGGCGGAACTCGCGGACACGTTGCAGCAACGGCAGACGAAGTCGCCACCGGTGGAGGTTGAGCGCACCGAGGCACGCGGCGTTCACTGGGTTACGCCCGAACTGGTCGCCGAAGTGGAGTATGCCGAGATGACGGCAGATGGCCGCCTGCGCCACGCCGTTTTCAAGGGTCTTCGCGAGGACAAGCCAGCGCGGACTGTCGAACTGGAGCCTGAAGTCATGTCCGAAACCTCAGAGACTGTATCCGGAATTGCCATCTCCAGTCCCGGCCGGGCTGTTTATCCCGAGGCGGGCATCACCAAGCTTGATGTCGCCCGTTACTATGATCAGGTGGCCGACCGGCTGCTGGCCAGCGCGGCCGATCATCCGCTGTCGCTGTTGCGTTTGCCCGACGGGCTTGCGGGTGAACGGTTCTTCCAGAAGCACGCGACCAAGGGCTTTCCGGACGCCATAAAGTCGGTGGACATCACCGAAAGCGATGGCGACACCGCGCCCTACATGTATGTCACGTCGGCCAGTGGTCTGGTGGCGGCCGCCCAGATGGGGACGCTGGAATTTCACATCTGGGGATCCAGGGTCGATGACCTTGACCGGCCCGACCGACTGGTCCTTGACCTGGACCCGGACGAGGGCTTGGGCTGGCCGGACGTGGTGTCGGCAGCATTTGACCTGCGCGACCGGCTCGATGATCTTAACGTCAGTACGTGGCCGCTGCTGTCTGGCGGCAAGGGCATTCACGTGGTCGCACCACTGCGGCGCGTGGCGGCGTGGGACACGGTCAAGCTCTATGCGCAGGTGTTTGCGCGGTTGATGGCGCAGTCGGAACCCAAGCGGTTTACGGCCGAAATGTCCAAGGCCAAGCGCAAGGGCCGCATCTTCATCGATTGGCTGCGCAATGAACGCGGTGCCACTGCCATTGCGCCTTTCTCGTTGAGGGCACGACCTGGCGCGCCCGTGGCGGTGCCAATCAACTGGGACGAATTGAAAGGCGTGAAATCACCACAAGCCTTCAACATGGCGAGTGCGCTTGAACGCAACTGGGAGCAGGTCAATGTGCCCAGGCCGGTGGGGCTGACGCAAACCCGCATCGGCAAGCTCGAGAAGGCAGTGGGCATCGCGAACGACGCTTGACCTTCAGAGGCTTCCTGCTGCCTTGGCAACGGCGGCATCAACGAGTTCCAGGTCTTCGCCGGTCAACGCAAGTGACGGGTACACCTTGCCTGTTGCCTTGAACACTCCGTGCTTACGCAAGGCGTCGTTGAACCGGGCGTTCTTGCCCGCGTCCGCCTGCATCACGTCGCGATAGTTCTTCACCGGCCTGTCCGTGAACAGCACGTCGAACAGCCACGGCTCGCCGACGACCTGGTGATCGTGACCTGCCGCTGCAAGGTGCTTCGAGAACGACGCCATCAGCCGCTCGCCGTTGGCCTTGAGGCGGTCGTACTGGCCGTCACGGCGCAGCACTTCCATGGTCTTCAGGCCTGCCACTGCCGCAACCGGCGCGCCCGACAGGGTGCCGAGTTGCATCAGGAAGCCATCGGCTCCCACCTTGGCCTTGTCGAAATGCGCCATGATGTCGGCCCGGCCCGCAATCGCCGCGAGCGCGAAGCCACCGCCGATGATCTTGCCCAGCGTGCACACGTCCGGCACCACGCCGTAGTAGTTCTGTGCGCCTTCATAGGTGAAGCGGAAGCCGGTGACGATCTCGTCGAACACCAGCACGATGCCGTGCCGGTCGCATTCCTCGCGCAGCGCCTCGAGGAAACCGGGCGCGGGCGGCAGGATGCGCTGGAACGGCTCGACGATGATGCCGGCGATCTCGTGGGCCTGCTCGGCGATGATGGAGCGCACAAAATCGATGTCGTTGAACGGGGCCACCAGCATGGCGTCGCGCACCCCTTGCGGAATGCCGGGTGAATCCGGCACCGCCAGCGGAAAGTTCACCAGCCTTGAGGGTGCGAGGCTCATCTGCGCTTCAGCCGACATGCCATGATAGCCACCCTCGAACTTGAGGATTTTCTCGCGGCCCGTAAAGGCGCGGGCCAGCCGCATGGCGTACATGTCGGCTTCCGAGCCGGTACACACATAGCGCACCTGTTCGGCGCACTTGACCGAGCGGGAAATCTCCTCGGCGAGCTCAATGCCGGCGGTGTTGTTGGTGAAGAAGGTCATGCCCTTCGGCAGTTGCTGCATTACCGCGTCAAGCACTTCGGGATGGCCATGGCCGAGCAGCATCGGGCCGGAGCCGATCAGCAGGTCGACATACTCCTTGCCGTCCTCGTCCCACACCCTAGAGCCCTTGCCGTCGCGGATGATGACACCGGGGTCGAAATTGCCAAAGCCGCCACCGGGCAGCACGGCGTTGGCGCGTTCGATCCAGTCTGACTGGGACATCGGCAATTCTCCTGGATGAATTGGACGGGCGAATGATCTTCAACAGGTCCGCCAGTCCGGCTTGGAAAGTGGCATAATGACAATTGTTTAGCAGAAAACAACTGGCGGAAAGCCGTTCCGCCAGTGATCATCAGGTCTTCTGAACACCTGAAGTCAGCGCCCGGGCCAGTATCAGAACCGGCATTGTGACCACAAACACCAGCAGAACCCACACTTCGAGCGCGCCCATGGCCCACAAGGCGCTTGCCGAGAAGGCGAGCCAGAGCCACGGCACGATGGCAAGCAGAAGCTGCCAACCTGTAGCAGCGGACGCGACAATCATCAGGGTGACGACAGCCGTCGGGTCTGCCGCAATGCCGAAAACCTCTGATGAAGCAGCGTTTCGCCCAGACAGCAGGGCAAGCCCGGGATAGGCCAGAACTGTCACGGCAACCATCATGGTCCGGGCCAGGTTGACCAGCTTGGTGGGCCGGGAGATGGTCAGTCCGGCTGGCAGCAAGGCGATCACGATGAGACTCGCGGTCTCGGCCAGGAAAAGCGTGGCCATGTACCAGCCTGCCCAGTGGATCTGCGCGAACGCGTTGATCACAAAAAACCAGCAGCTGGAGGCCCATGCGACGGCAAGCACGACGGCGCAAATCCGGTTTCGTGCAGGAGATGGCGCATGAATGGTGAAGGCAACCAGAAGCCCGGCCATGAGCATCGCAACATGGAGCGGCCAGGCACTGGCGTTTGCGAGTTCCATCTGCCGGTAATAGACCCGCGGCGAAAACATCAACAGGTCAGACAGGCTGTAGCTGAGCCAGGTTTCGATCACAGCGAGCGCACGTGATCGATCAGTTTCTGGCGAACGACCGGCTCCAGCGGCTGGCCTGACCCGGCCACCAGGTTCTCCTGCACATGGCTGACCTGTGTGGTTGCAGGAATGACGCAAGTGACCGCGGGGTGCGACAGGGCAAATTTCAGCAGCAACTGCGCCCAGCTTGTTGCTGCGGCTTCCGGTTCTGCCCAGGCAGGCAGCGGGTTGCGCTGCATCGCCTGCACCAGCCGCCCCTGCTGGTAGGGCCGGTTGACGATGATCGCAATTCCCCGGTCCCGGGCCAGCGGCAACAGCCTGTCTTCGGCCTCGCGATCAGCAAGATTGTAGGTGAGCTGAACGAAGTCGAGGGGCTGATTGCGCATGATCTGTTCAAGGTCCTGATGGCGGCGGCCATGCGAGGTCGTGATCCCCACATAGCCCAGTTTGCCGTCTGCCTTCATGGCCAGCAGCGTCTGCAGGTGGGCTTCCCAGGCCACCAGGTTGTGAACCTGCTGCAAATCGAACCGCGGGATGCGCCAGAACTGCCGCGACGCCTCGATCTGCGCTCGTCCACCGTCCTCGTCGCTGGTCCACACCTTGTCGGCAGCAAAGATGGCATCCGGGCTTGCCAGCTTTGACAACCCATAGCCAATGGTTGCCTGCGACGAGCCGTACATGGGCGAACTGTCGATCATCCGCCCGCCACCTGCGGCAAATGCCTGGATCACGGCGGCGCATTCGTCGAGCAGTACGCGATCATCGCCCACGTTGAAGGTGATCCACGAGCCCAGGCCAACGCACGGCATCTGCTCGCCCGAAGATGGAATGGTTCGCGCGGCCGGGCGTGTGGACGTCGCCGGGTAAGCCCGGGATGGGGCAATCACACCGGCTGCAGCCGCAGCCGCAGTCTTCAGCAATGTCCGTCTGGCGAGCTTGTGGTTCATGACTCCATCACGATGTTGCTGGCGTGAGCCCCAGTGATGAAGAACAGTAAGGTATGAATGTGGTGGCAGCTGTCACAATTTCGCAAGCCAATGGAGATTCAGCCTGGCCGGCAGCGATGGCGGCACGCTTTCCGGCGTGGCTTGCGCTAACGGCTCTTCACAAGCAGTCTGCTGCTGTGGAGTTGGCAGAAACCAAGCTGGCGCGACGATGCAAGAGATCGAGAAAAGCTTGTCTGCGGCGCGATGGCGATGGGCGCGATGTTTGTGGCAACCGTCGCTCGCGAATCTGTATTTCGGCGGAACGTGGCTGGCGCTTACCTTCACGCCGTCCATGATTCCGCGACCGTGGCTGTTCCAGGGGGCGCTTGGCGGTATCGCCTTTGCACTCGGTTACGGTTTCGGGGTGGCAGCGGTCTGGTTGTGGAATTTTCTGGAGTTGCCGGTACTGCCGGAGCGATGGCGAAAGACTATGTACTGGCTGCTCGTGGTGGTAACTGCTGCGAACCTGGCCTGGTATCTGTGGCACGCCTCCAACTGGCAAAACGGTACCCGGGCGTTGATGGGAATGCCGGACGTCGAAGCGATGTACTATTTCCGGATGCTGGTGGTCGTTGCCCTGGTTGCAATGGTGCTGATCGGCATGGCGCGGCTACTGGCGAACGGCATCCAGATCGCTGCCCGCATTCCGCGAACCTACGTGCAGCGGCGGATTGCGTCGGTGGTCGGTGGTGTGGTGTTCATCGTGGTTCTGGTGCAACTGGTCAATGGCACGCTGGTGAGCATCGCGATCACCTGGATCGACGAAGCGCAGGCCGCCGTCGACGTGGCCGACCCTCCCGGTGCGACACCCCCTGGTGAGCATACGCGATCGGGCAGTCCCCAATCGCTGGTTGCCTGGGACCGCCAGGGCAAGGCAGGCAAGCAGTTCGTGGACGAAGGACCACGCCGCAGCGACATCGAGGCGTTCACGGGAAAGCCGGCGCTTGATCCGGTCAGGAACTATGCCGGATTGCGGTCTGCAGACGGCACTGAAGCGCAGGCTGCCCTGGCGCTGGAGGAACTGAAGCGGGCGGATGCCTTCTCCCGTGAAGTCCTTGTCATCGCGACACCCACCGGTACCGGGTGGGTGGACAATGCCGGTATCGCCCCGCTCGAGTACATGCATGCCGGCAATACCGCTGTCGTTGGCGTCCAGTACTCCTGTCTGCAAAGCCCGCTGTCGCTCATCCTCGATCCGGGCCGCAGTCAGGCTTCAGCTGCAATCGTGTTCCAGACAATCTACCGCTACTGGAAGGACCTGCCGAAGCAGCAGCGCCCGAAGCTGTACCTGTTCGGCCTGAGCCTTGGTTCACACGGCTCCGAGACATCGGCACCGCTCTATGCGTATGTGGGTGATGCATTCAATGGCGCGGTGTGGGCCGGTCAGCCGTTTCGCAATGCGCTGTGGCGGAACATCCAGGCCAACCGCAACAGCAACTCGACTGCATGGTTGCCCCACTTCGAGAACGGATCGATGATCCGCGTGGTTGGTCCTTATGAGGGACCGCCCGCCATGAACGAGGACTGGGGACCGGTTCGGATCGCCTATGTCGTCAACCCGTCTGATGCGATCGTCTTCTTTGACGAAACCATGTGGTTGCGCGAGCCGCAGTGGATGAAGCAGCCGCGCGCACCTGACCTTTCTCCCGAGCTTAGGTGGATACCGGTCATCACCTTCCTGCAAGTCGGGCTGGACATGCTGTCGGCAGCGTCGGTACCTGCAGGCCACGGCCACAACTATGCTGCCGCAGAATATGCAGAAGTCTGGGCACAGGTGGCAGCACCCGAGGGCTGGACACAGCCGGACACCGGCCGGTTGCTGGAGTGGCTCAACCGGGATTGAATGTTCAGCACACTGGCCTGTCAGTTCAGCAAGCCGCTTTCCTTGATGCCGTCGAACACGAACTGTACAGCCAGCGCCGCGAGCAACACGCCAAGCACCCGTGCCACCACGTGCACGCCGGTCAGTCCCAGTACCTTCTGGACCTGGGCTGCCGCAATCATCAGGCCAAAGGTTACAGCCAGCACTGCCAGCAAGGCCCCAATGACCATTGCCATGCCTGCGGGGTTGCCACTTTCGCTGGCCATGAGCAGGATCGCGGCACCGATTGCACCGGGACCGGCGATCAGCGGTGTCGCCAGCGGGAATACCGAAATGTCATCCCTGCCTGCTGCTTCCGCCTCTTCCTCAGGTGTGGTGGATGTTCCGCCTGACATACGTGCAAACACCAGGTCGAGGGCGATGAGAAACAGCAAGAGACCGCCAGCGGTCCGCATTGCCGCCAGCGAGATGCCCAGATGGCCCAGCAGCGGCTTGCCGAAAAAGGCGAAGAACATCAGGATGGCGGACGCAACGAGAATTGCCCGCAGTGCAAGTCTTCGCCGTTCAGACGGGCTGTTCTTCGCCGTCAGTGCAGCAAACACCACGGCTACGTCCGGCGGGCCGATCGTGGCGAAGAAGGTGGTGAAGGCAATGATTGCGGTCTCGAGCATGGCAATGACCGTAGAACAGGGCAGGCATGATGAACATACCCCGCAGACGTCATTGCCAATGGACTCGATCCGCAAATGCCCCCACTTTCGAGGATCAGCCACAGGGGCGACACAATGAGTGATTACGAGGTTTTCCAACTGGGTCCGACCACCCTGGCCTGCGGCATCCGGCTGCCCGCCATGCACCTCGCCTATCGTGTCTATGGCAACCTGAACCGGAACAAGTCCAATCTGATTCTTTATCCGACTTCCTACGGCGCCCATCATTCAGACATCGACTGGTTGATTGGGCCGGACCGGATCCTCGATCCTGAGAAGTACTGCATCGTTATACCGAACCAGCTCGGAAACGGGCTGTCGGCCAGTCCCAGCAACCTGTCCGCTCCCTTTGTTCAGGGCAGGGCGCCTGCGTTCAGTCACATGGACAACGTCGCGGCACAGGACAGGTTGTTGAGGGAAGTGCTTGGTGTGGAGCGCATCGCACTGGCCTATGGCTGGTCGATGGGTGGACAGCAGGCATTGCACTGGGGTGCCCTGTACCCCGACAGGGTCGAGCGCATCTGTGTTACCTGCACGTCGGCGCGAACCAGCCCGCACAACAAGCTGTTCCTGGAAAGCCTCCGGCTGGCACTCACGGCCGACCCGGAATGGCGCGACGGCTGGTTTGCCGGCAAACCGGTGCGGGGCCTTCGGGCGTTTGCACGCATCTATGCCAGCTGGGCGCAAAGCCAGGCATTCTATCGCCGTGAGCTGTGGGCCGGCGTCGGGTTCGATTCACTCGATGATTTCATCGTGAGGGCCTGGGAAGGCAACTTCATGCGCCGTGATCCGATGGATCTGTTGTCGATGATCGACACCTGGATACGGTCGGACATTTCAGCCACAGACCACTTCAATGGAAACCTGTCTGCAGCGCTGGGCACGATCAAGGCCCCGTCAATTGTCATGCCGTGCACCACCGACCTGTACTTCACGCTGACAGACAGCGAGATCGAAACGGCAATGATGCCCAACGCCGAGCTTCGTCCCATCGTTTCAGACTGGGGACACCGGGCCGGAAACCCGGTTGCGTCGCCTGACGACGAGGCATTCATCCGGCAGGCCGTGCAGGACCTGCTGGCGTAGGGTTCAAACCCGATCCTGTGACCGCCGGAACCGGCACGCGCCTTCCTGGTGAATGCTGGCGGAGGGGGAGTCCACCAACCTCACGCCCATGTTTGGACATACACGATCATTTCTGTATCATTTTTACAGGAATTTGATGCAGTATGCGTCATTCTCCATCATTGCCAGTTATTTCAAATCAGCTCACATTGTGGGGTGAACTGTGGGATGAAGTGAGCAATAGATATGGCCACACGCCAAACCAACCAGCTGACCGTCAAGGCGATCGATGCCATCTCCGATCCCGGCCGTTACAGGGATGGTGGTGGTCTGTATCTCGTTGCAGACAACAAGACAGCAAAACGCTGGTTGTTGCGCATCATGGTTCAGGGCCGCCGCCGGGACCTTGGACTGGGAAGCTATCCACTGGTGAGCCTGTCGGAAGCCCGCGAACTGGCACGGCTTTACCTGAAGGCTGCAAGGACTGGTGATGATCCCACCGTCACGCTGCGGCGATCTTCGTCCATCCCGGATTTTGAAACCGTCGCACGTGACTACTTCACCCAACACAAGGCCCGATGGAAGAACGCCAAACACCGGCAGCAGTGGATTACCACGCTTGAGCAGTACGCCTTCCCGGTACTGGGTAAGCGTCGCATTGACGACATCACGACGCCTGATGTTGTTTCCGTGCTGTCACCGATCTGGTTCGAGAAGCACGAGACGGCCCGGCGGCTGAAGCAGCGGATTGCCACGGTGTTCGATGATGCCAAGGGCAAGGGTCACCTGGCGGGCGAAAACCCCGTTGCAGGCGTGTCAGCGTCATTGAAGCGCGACAAGCGACTGAGGCCACAACACTTTGCAGCCATGGACTATCGTGACCTCCCGGCGTTCATAGCGAGGTTGCGCTCCGATGACACGCCGGCAATGGCAAAGCTGGCGCTGGAGTTCACCATCCTCACGGCAGCTCGAACCGGAGAAGTCATAAATGCACGATGGGACGAGATCGACATTGGCAAGCGCTTATGGACCATCCCTGCAAGCCGTATGAAGGCTGGCAAGGAGCATCGAGTACCTCTCTCGGATCGTGCCGTGGCGATCATTGAGACCATTCGGCCAGTTACCGAAGCAGGCGGCTGGATCTTTGAGGGTCAGCGAACCCGCAAGCCCCTTAGCAACATGGCCATGTTGAAGCTGCTTGAACGGATGAAGGTACCTGTCACCGTGCACGGGTTCCGCAGTACGTTTCGGGACTGGTGTGGAGAGACCACCGGCTTTCCACATGCAGCGATCGAGAAATGCCTTGCGCATGAAGTCAGCAACAAGGTGGAAGCCGCCTATGCCCGGTCAGACCTGCTCGACCGGCGCCGGGAGATCATGGCAGCATGGGAGAGCTATCTGGCCAGTGGAGAAGCTAAGGAGCGTTCTGCGTTTTCTGCCAATGAGGGGTAACGATAGCCGTAGACACAGTATGCCAGTATCGAACAACATGATCGTCGGCTAACTCATGTCAATCAGACCCGATCTTGCTGCTTTAGGTGAAGTTGAGAAGATCTGTTACTCAGTCGAACTTTCGGATGTCCCGTGAGTGTATTGAACGAGATGCATGGATGAGTTCCGGTCTTTGCGGGATTGGGCAGTGAAGGCATTTCCTGAACGTTCGTGGTATTCAGGCGGGGCACACTACGCCACGACAGCACATGCAGCCTACGTTTCTCCAGACCATTGCGCGGGTCTGCCTTGATGAGATCGAACACCCGGAGAAGTATGGTGGTTCCACTCCACCACACTACTCATCGGAAACGCGCGCCTGGATAGACCGTCTGGCAAAAGAGCACCAACCAGCACCCCGGTTTGTCCGCCCAATCGACTTCTCTTTCAATCGCTTGAGTGAGAACATCGAGAACCAAATTGACATGTATGGAACCGAGCCAGCGACGAAAGCCAATGACCCTGGTGGGCGTCGTGGTGTCAAAAATGGCAAGCGAGGCAGACGAAAGGGCAGCGGAATTATATATGAGGGCGACAATAAAATCGTTGCTGCCGCCAAAGCGATGATAGCCGAGAATCCTAGAATGAGCATAAAGAGTGCCATCGGCGAAGCTGCTGTTATGCTTGGATTTCGTGTGAATGATCATAACGACATTGATCGAATCCGGCGCAAAATGCGCAATTAATTCCCTCCGCTCTAGATAATTACGACCCCTAGTTTGGCTCGACATCTCTCTGAATTCACAGTCATTTTTCGCCATCTTTCAACAGATGGAGTGACGAATGACAGATCCAGAGAAAATGTTGTCAGCCGCCACCGTCATGCAGATCCTCGATGTCAAATCTGCAACGACTTTGCGCGAGATGATCCGCCGCGACGGATTTCCCGAGCCCTATGAACTGATCCGCGGCAAGCGGCATTGGTCTTCCACCGAAGTGCAGGAATGGCTTCGGCAGAGAATGGCAGCTCAACGCAATGGTGGGCGGCCATGACAGCCAAGGCTAAAGTGCTGCGCTCGATCCGCGAGAAATGCCTCGACTGTTCCGGTCAGCAACCTGGCGAGGTGAAACATTGCCCCGTCCATACCTGCGCTTTGCACCCCTTCCGGTTTGGTGTGGACCCAGACCCCTCGACCAATCGAGGTTTTGCAAAATCACGCGTGTACGCGAGCAAATCCAAACACCAACAGAGCGACTGATGCCCAAGAATGAGGAAACCCCGGGGTGCTGAAACACAAACCCGGGGCCAGTCCTCAATTCCATGCGATCAAAACAAGGAATGCAAGGATGAAGAACCTACGCGCTTCCAATCTGCCTTTCAACACTACAGCTCTCGGCTCGTGGACAACCAGTACAGATCGCCATCGCTACGATCGTGCCGCGATCAAGCTTGCTGGCAAGACAGGTCTTTCTCTACCGGTCGCCCAGGTCATCGCTGACCAGAATGGGCTTGGGATTCGACGGAGATAGTGCAATGGCACGCAAGCATGATGCGAAGGGGCGCTCCAAGGGAAGTTTAGGATCGTTTGTGGCGCTTCAGCACTATTTACTCGATTCCCCTGCGTATCGATCTCTGACGCCACCGGAGCGATGCGCCTACCTGGAAGTGGCATACCTCTTTAATGGTAGCAACAATGGCCGCTTGGCCATTTCGAGCCGGAGGCTTGCCGAGCGGCTTGGTGTGCACAAGTCCACTGCTGCCAGGGCACTGAATGTGCTCACAGAGCGAGGTTTCATTGAAGTCGTCGTCCCATCGGCGTTTGGCCATAAACTCAAACGCGCAGCGATTTATCGGCTGACTGCTTTCAGATGTGATGAGACGGGTGAATTGCCCTCGAAAGCATTTATGAAGTTTCCTGCCCGTGAAGCCAAAACACGGTCGCAGCAAGAGCCCAGCACAGTCGCATCAGCAGCCCGCAAATCTCACTAATGAGAGCAAGTTGCAGTATCTGGGCTTGTAGTGCGACCAAAAACCCTGAATTCATGGTGATCGTGGTCGCATGAGAAGCCCCTATATAGATATTTACCAGAAGGGTTTCTCCAGAATTCAAACTTCAACATCATCAGGCAGCGCGTGGCGGTGGCGTAACCACAGCGCAAGCCGCCACGCGCGTTATCGAAGACAGTGACTTCATTGCCAAATTGGACCCGCGCTGTGGCGCGGGCCTGTAGAGAACGAGGTCAGCAGGTCGCGGTCTACATTGCCTCGTTGCCTGACAAACAGGCTCATCCCGCGCCTTCATGGAGAAATTCACGCGTGTAGCCGAGCAATTTCCCGTGGATTGGATACGCTTGGCTAGGGACGGTACTAAAGGCCACCACCGCCGAAAAAGCCTGCGTGTAGCCGGGCCAGATTTTGGTCCTCGCGCAATGATTGAATTGAATGGCAAGAGCCGGTAAGGGCGGAAAGCGGCCGTTCGCTGCGACTTGCATCAACTGCAACAATGCGGACAAATTGGTCTTTAATGGGCTTAGGGTCGAGATAGTGCATTCGGGATTTTCTTGGAGAGAATAAAGTGTCGGGCTCTTGGTATGGGATCTCGAAAGTACTGATCTGGACCTCTGTGGGTAAGCTTGTTTAATTCGACTGTGTCGAGCAGCGAGAAGCCTACACACTGTATCTCTGCATCCCAATACGCCTGTCTCGCTCTCTGACCTTTCCAGTATTTTGCAAGCAGCTTTTCTCGCAATGAATATCCGTGGAAATCAAATGCCCACAAGCCGTTCGTGACATAGACATGTGTGCCATTGAAGCCATCATATGGGTCAATCCATTCAGCGTGAAAGCCCTGTAGAGGAGGCCCATCTAAAAAAGTTCCTGCGAGTATATGGCATGCTCCAAATCCGAAGAATATCCGATCTGGCAATTTCCATTGCTGCTCTGGATCGTGTTTGACGTTTTTCTTCGGCTTGAACATGATTCAAATTGTTAGACTTAGTATGCTGGATATCAATGGCAAAATTGGGCTCACAGCCGAAATTCGTCGCATTGCAGCAGGCTTCACTCTGATCGTACAGTTGCCGAGCGACGGCAATGCGGACAAAATGACCATGTACCTCGGTGTGGCAGATGTCCGTTCTTGAAGCTACTGCAGACATTGATCGGGCAGCGATGGGCGTCTGTCCCACGGCTAAGGTGGGTCGCCTGACCTATTGTGATCCCAAGGTCATGACCGCGTCTAGCAGTCGTTCGAAGGCTACACGCCACTAACTTGTATGACTTCATGAGGTTCAGACTTTGGAACCGGCCCTTCCGGCCATGCCTGGCTTGCAACCATCCTCAGTAGGGATTTCCATACCACCGGTTTCCGCAGGTAGCCGACAGATACAAGCCCACTTGCTTCTGCAAGCCTGCTAGACATCCGGACAACATTTTCGGGTAAATTTGATATGATTAGCAGTCGAGACCTGATGTTCTGGCTTTCGAGATAAGATATCAATCTGATCCCATCATACTGGGGCATCAAAAGATCGAGGACAATCAGGTCAAAACGCTCTGCTGAGCTCTCCAAGGCCGAGATGGCTTCGAGACCATCTTCAGCCAACTCAACAGTTTCTGACCCATGATTCTTGAAAATCCGCTCTAGCACAGCCCTTTGAATGGGATCGTCATCTACGATCAGTACTCTTTGTGGAAAGCTCATAAAGCCCCCTTGTGCTCTTGTTCTACTAGAACGCTCGATCCGTCAGGCATTAACCCCCGTCATGATACATCGAGAAGTTCATGCTCGCGGTTGAAGCTGAGCGAGTGGTGTAAAATTGGTTACCTTACCAAGACACATCCCAGAGCTCCCGTCCAACAAGGCTTGCTTTCTAGAGCATGGTCAAATGTCCACTTTGGGCTCGCTCCTGCCGTTCGCTGCGCGACAAACGAACGGCAGCAATGGGCCGAAAGTGGCTGAGGCCTCGTCGGGCGGTAAGCGGTCATTCTCGGCGGGTGCGAAAGAACGGCTGCTTTCGGAGGGAAGCACCAATACTTGCTCTACACCAAACCGACCGTGGTTGCGCCGAGGCGGATAGTTATTGCAGGATAGTCAGCATCATCCTGAATGCCGCCCGGTTCAGCTGATGTGAGAGCGCTGTTGGAACGCCACGAGATCGTTGTGTCCTTTTGATCACCCTCAATAAGAGGGCTAATCGTCAAGTTGGCTTCAACTCCATGATGAATGTGCTCCTGGCCGCCACCCGCTTTGGTCCGACGCTCGCGAGACATGCTGTACGCCTCGCAAGACGATGCCGGCGGCATGCGGGGTTGCCGGTCTACCTTCACGAAACCAGTTGGGATGCCGACCGGCACCGGTTCGCGTTCTCGCGCCGATCGTCGGCACTTCATCTGGCGATCTCGCGCGCAGCGCTTGTGCATGATCCGGACACGGCCATCGCCCGAATCTCGGCAATGTCTGCAGTACTCGCGCGATGTGAGCCGGGCGTATCTGGAACTGCAGAGTTCTCCGATGGCGAGCACTGCGGCGAAGGAATTGTCAGCATGTGTGGCAATCACCCCGGCAGCATTCTGATACCCGACAACGAATTCATCCAGTCCAGGGGATATCACAGGCTGCGAAGTCTGACCGACCACGTGCCAGCGTTCGAGGACAGGCGAGACCTCGTGCTGTGGCGTGGATCTACAACCGGCACGCGGGGGGCCATCAGCCAACCTGACATGACTGCCGATATGTTGGAACTTCTGCCACGCACGCGCTTGTGCCTGCTGCTGAAAGACGTGGCTGGTTGTGATGTACGGCTAAGTGGCATTGCGCAATCCGGCGATGTGTTGAGCGATGTACGCCGTCTGGCCGGAGCCGGCATTCTGGGTCACCGTCTTGATCCGCTTGAATGGCTTGATGTGCGCTATCACGTTGCGATAAACGGCAACACCCTGGCATGGTCCAGCACCTTTACCCGTCTCCTGATGGGGTGTTGCATCATCAAGCCTGAATGCCACGAAGGATACCGGCAATGGTATTCGTCGCGTTTTAACCCCTGGGAACATTATGTGCCGGCAGCAGCAGACCTGCACGATCTTGTCGAACGGATAGCGTGGTGCAGGGCACACGTAAGGGACGCTGCTGCCATTGCAGAGAACGGCCGAACTCTGGCACTGTCGCTAGGCTGGGACAGCGAGATTTCGAAGTCCGCATCCGGCATCAACGAGGCGCATGGTAATGCAAGATTGGCAGACGGCGGTCTACATTGAAGTTGCCACGAATGTACTTGCTACGCTCCGGCCGTTACCGCTTACGCGGTCATTAATATCGCCGGCACTTGAGATACACAGCTAGCAGGAAGCCGGATGAGTTCAAGAAATAGAAGAACGTTGGCAGTTGGTCTCGACGGGTTTGAGATCAGCATTGCCCGGAAGCTGGCTGCTGATGGCCTGCTGCCATACTTTAGCCTGCTGTTCGAACAAGCTGCCACCTTCGATCTCGATCATGGCGACGCGCGTGATACCGGGCTCGCATGGGAGCACTTTTCAACGGGCAAGCACCCTGACGACTACCACCGGTGGAGTGCGGTCCACTTCGATCCTGCAACATACCGTGTCTGGCAGGAGCCGACCCAGCAGACGTCCTTCACCCGGCAACTGCCTGGACGTACGCTCGTTTTTGACCTGCCGTATCATCGGCTGGACGGGGCAGGCAGCCGCCTTGCCGGACTTGCGGACTGGGGTGCTCATGACCCGGGAGTTCTGCCGCATTCGAGTTCCGCCATCACTGCTTGAAGAAGCTTCAGACCGGTTTGGCGACTACCCTGCAAAGGAGTTCATTTACGGGTTTGCGTGGCCTTGCATGGCACGCACCCGGCAGATGGCTGAGCGGCTCGTGCTCGCAGCGCGCGCGAGGACCAAAATGGCCTTGTGGCTGGCTGGTGAACGCATGCCGGATTGGGATACAGCGATCATTGTGACCAGTGAATTGCATTCGGCTGTCGAGGCGATGTGGCATGGATGGGATGAAAACCATCCCTTGCACAACCATGCTTCTGCTGTTCCGGCACGTGAAGGCATTCAACAGCTATATATCGAAACCGACCGTATGCTGGCAGCTCTTTCAGAGCGGTTTCCCGATGCGCGGATGGTGGTATTCGCAATGCATGGCATGGGCCCCAACACGGCCGATGTGCCCAGCATGGTGCTTCTGCCGGAGTTGCTTTACCGGCTTGAAACCAGCCAGCAAGGCCTGTCGCCCAGAATGGACTGGCAAACCACCGGCGGTTTCGCCATGCGCAGTTTCGAGAAGGACTGGGCGATGGCGGTGCATGCTTGCCTCGATCTGCCGGACACAACGCAGCGCAAAGAGAAGGAGAACTTCCTTCGGACGTTCTGGCGGCGGCTTGCAAGAGGTGGTGACCGGATCATGCCGTCTGCCGGGCGTCTGTCATTGAGCTGGATGCCAGCGGCACGGTACGAGGCATGCTGGCACCGAATGGCGTCCTTTGCTTTGCCGTCTTTCTACGATGGCCAGATTCGCGTGAACCTTGCCGGACGCGAGTCAGCAAGGGTTGGTGGCAATTGCCGATTACCATACCGTTCTCGACCGCCTGGAACGTGAGTTGCTCCGTGTAAGCGATGCCGCCACCGGATTGCCAATGATTGCGCGCATGACCTGCGCCCCGTGGCTGCCGAACCGCTGTCCGCAGGCCCGACCCAATGTGATCTCAAGATATCATGGTCGAGAAATGCGCTTGCCATCGATCACCCCACGGCTGGACGGATCGGTCCGGTGCCATTCCGCAGGACCGGTGGGCACACGGGCCAATCCGGCTTTGCTGCCTTGCTCAATTGCGGTCTGAAGGCCGGGTTATCATGGCAGCAGCAACGCAATGGACATCATGCCAACCATCGCAGAACTTGCCGGTATGAAGGTAGTCCGTGGCGATTTCACGGGGCGTTCATTGATCGGTTGCCGCGCAGGGTGATGCCTGATGCATCCACCATGCGCGAAGCCGGGTTGATAGACCGGCTGTCGAGGGCTCCCAAAGCCCTGCTGAGATCGCGAACCGCTTTCACGCGAGAAGCCAGCGAGCGCTTGCCAATTGCCAGTTTGGCAAGCTTGAGCTGCAGGTCGGTCCGCAATCGCCGCACGGCGAGCAAGCCTGCAGGTCCTTCCGGAAACGCCTCCCATTGAAGACCCGCTGCATAACAGTACCTCGAAAGATACTCGATGCTTACCCTGTCTTGTTCATTCCAGTGTTCGACTGGTGCGTCAGGCAATAACCAGCCTGAGTGACCCTTGCTCAGCAAGTCAATGATGAACCGGGTCTCCTCTCCGCCCAGCAAAAGTTCCTGATGTCCAGTCCTGCCCAGGTTGGTATCAAACTGCATTCTGGATGCTACCCGCCGCCGGATGGCCAGGTTGGCGCCAAATGGTATCCTGGAGATGTGGCTGTTGTGGTCGATGCGTATATCGTCCTGGCCGAAGGAGAAGTGGGTCATGACGTTGGGTGCATGGGCAATCAAGGCGTTGGCAAGTTCACTTTGCGGGCCAGTAAACCGGGCCAGCACCGGTCCACCATACATGGCAGCAAGGGGGTACCGGTTCGAAGCGCGCAGATAAGCTGCCAGCCAATTGACCTCGACAGTACAATCATCGTCTGTGAAAATCAGAAGGTCGCCGGTTGCCACGATCAAGGCGCGGTTGCGGGCATGCGAAATGCCGGCCTGGCGTTCGACAATGGCTCGCAGGGGCAGACGTTTGAGGTATTTTCCAACCACGGTGGATGTCGAATCCTCACTGCCATTGTCGATGACGAGTATTTCCCATGCAATACCGCCGGGTATCACGAGCCGGCAAAACGATTGTAGCAGTTGGTCCAGACGCCAGGCGCGATTGCGGGTACAAACTGCAATTGTTACATCCATCGGCTTGCACTGTGTTCGTATGTTTCAGGCATCAAGTGCCAGACGTCCTGATGCAGACGCGAAACCATAAATCCTAGCCGGGAGCAGAGCCGGATGCACCTGCGAATAGCAATACCATGTTTCGACCGGGCCTGGCTGTTCAGGCATTGCTTGCGAACAGTGAGGGATATGAAGGACCGTGACCGGATGGAGGTAGTCATTTATCTCGACAAGGGGCACGAACCTGAACTTGAGGCCATCGCAGACGCTGAACTGTCAGCCGCACAAAGGATCAGAGCGTCACAACGGCTCGGCCCTTGCGGCATGCAGCAGCGAATCCTCAAGGACTTCCTTGACGACGGCCCCACCCAGCGCCTGCTGGTGCTCGATTCCGACATGATCGTGCGAACCGACCTGGTGCAGCGCATCCTAGCCTGGCCACTGCGTGGCGACATGCTCCTCTCGGTCTACAACTCCGGACTTCATCCGGCAATCCGGCCCAGCGCTGCCCAGTTCGTGCACAAGCATGCGATGGGTGGGACCGGGACCGTCTGGAGCAGGGAGATGGCCTCGCTGGTGCTCGAGAATGTCCCTAGCGTCGATGCCCGGCATGGTTCTTACGATCTCACCTACTCGGCATTCCTTCGCGAAGGAGGCATTCCGCTGTGTTGCAGCAACCTCTCGCTGGTTCAACACTTGGGTTTGCGCGGAACCAACAACCACAGCTTCGGCAAGATCGACTATGGCCTCAACTACACCCCGGACGGGCAGGCGCAGATCGCGGCGATGGCCGATGTGTTCGACGACATGATGTCGAACCAGGCCTATTTCCTGGGTCATCCGGAGCGGCGCTCACGCTTGAACGGTTGACCCCTTGCGGCGAGGCGGCGTTTACGGGTACGCATCAGCCTTTCAGTCTAGGGAGCATTGCCAGACATGAGCGCGCAAGCCGCATCGTCAAGCCTCGCCAACACCGTATTCAAGCCAGTTGGCGGTTTCGAGGTAACCGAAGTTCCGGACGGTTTCGTCATCTATGACGACAACAACGGCAAGGTTCATTACCTGAACCCGACGGCAGCAGTAGTTTATACCGTCTGCGATGGTGACAAGACCGTCAGTGAGCTCGCCGGGATAGTGCAGGAGCTTTACGGCATCGACCAGGCACTGGTGCTGGATGATTTCCTGCTGGACCTCGAGAAGGCTGGACTGGTGTGCCGGATAGCATAGTCGTCGCCCACCTGCTTCGAAAACGGGTCAGGTTTCACTGCGTGGACGAGCATCTGGCGGGGGTCTTCGCATTTATCCGGGCTGAACCGGTGACCTCGCCGCCTTGCAATGACAGTATCGACATCGAGACGGTGCTTGACCGCAATGGCTTCTATGATTTCAAGGGCATTTACAGCGGAAATCCTGGAACGTCCTCTCACTTGCTGAACCGTGCGCACCAGATCTTGCGGGACGTGCTGCTTGCGGAAGAGCCAGGCGCCCCCATCCTGCATGGCGCATCAGTGGTGGCAGAAGGCTGCCGTTTCATCCTCCTGGCCGACAAGTCGACCGGCAAGTCCACGACCTGCCTCAAGTGCCTGGCCGCGGGGTTTCGTGTTGAGGGCGATGAACACGTGGCGGTGCTCGAGACAGATGTGCTTGCGAGGGCACGCACGCTGCGCATCAAGCAAAGCTCGCTCGGCATTGTCCCCGAGCTCGATGACATTATCCGGGCCTGTCCGTCCATTCAGGACTGGAATGGGGACTTGATATACTCCCTGTCGCCGCGCGCGGCTGATGGCGAGTGGCGTGTCGAGCAGGGTCCGGCGCATTGCCTTGTATTCCTCACCGCCAATCATGGCGGCGCAACGATGGTCCGGCAAATGTCTGCAGAATTGGCCTTCGAGCAGCTACTGCCCATGGCCTATCTTCCAGAGAACATGCGCGGCGCTGCGGTTGCCCGCCTTCACCGGTTCAGCAGAAGTTGCCGGGCGGTGGAAATGCGCGTCGGCGACCTGGACCGCGCCATTTGGTACTTGCGGCAGATCGCGGCAGAATGTAAGTAAACTGACAATTCAACCCAGAAGGAGTCGCTTGAATGCCGGCAGGCAAGAAGAAGTCACTTGAGATGATTGATGCCGGCAAGCGCGACACCGTTAGAAAGCTCGTCCTTGCAACGGCGTTTACGGCCCCGACAGTTTCGTCTTTCGCCATTGGCGGCACGATGAACACGGCGTTTGCGTTGGCCGGGAATCAGACAGCGTCCTGACTTTACCGCACAAGAGGGAAACATGACCAAGAAGTTCGAGCCTTCTGTGGAATCAATCGATTCCAGCAAGCGCGATACCGTGAGAAAGTTGGTAACTGCTGCCGCCTTCGCCGCGCCGGTGATCAGCACGTTTGCGATCGACGGCAAGATGAACGCTGCATTTGCTGGTGGCTCAAATACCACGGCATCTTGAATTTTTTCCACCTAAGAGGGGTTAACATGGCCAAGAAGATCAAGACAACTGTTGAGGCAATCGACGCTGGCAAGCGCGACACCGTCAGGAAGTTGGTGACTGCTGCCGCCTTCGCCGCACCGGTGATCAGCACGTTCGCGATCGACGGCAAGATGAACGCTGCCTTTGCTGGTACTATGAATACTACGGCGTCATGATCGTCCGGGCACTCTGAAGGCCCGGCAAGCAGCGTGAAGTCTACTGTTTCCGCATGCCTGATCGTCAAGAACGAGGCAGCCTTCCTGGAAGGCTGCCTTTTGTCCTTGCGAGGCAAGGTGGACGAGATCGTGGTGGTCGACACCGGCTCCACCGATAACACCCGTGATATCGCCCTCAGGCACGGATGCAAGTTGCACGAGTTTGCCTGGTGCCATGATTTCTCTGCTGCCCGCAACTATGGGCTGGACAGGGCAACGGGCGACTGGATCCTCTATATTGACGCCGATGAGCGATTGTCCCTGGACGGCAATGACCGGCTGGGTGACTTGTTGCCTGCCGGAGCCGCGGCAGCCCGGGTGCGTTTCCGGCCACGCTCCGACACCACCTGCTATGACGAACTGCGGCTGTTCCTGAATGATCCGCGCATCCGCTTCGAGGGCAGCATGCATGAAACCATTGTGCCATCGATCGAGCGGGTTGCCCGCCAGGATGGCACAGCCATCGCAAGCCTGCACTCGGTTCTCATGGAACACCTGGGTTATGATGGTGAACAGGGCCACAAGCACGAGCGCAATTTGCCCCTCCTGCAACAGGCGATCCTGGAAGACCCCGGGCGTGTCTACCTGCGGTATCATCTGGGATATACGCTAGATGAACTGGGTGAGAAGGACCTGGCAGCCGAACAACTCCAGGCGGGCCTTCATCTTGCCACGCGCGGCGGGATGTCCGACAGGGCCAGGACAGAGGGATCGATGTGCGCGCAGATCCTGTGTGCCATCCTGCTTCAACAAGGCAAGCTAGGCGAGGCACTGAACGTTGCGCAGCAGGGCCTTGAGCTGTCAGCGGGAAATGTCAGCCTGACGTGGGCCAAGGCCCGCTGCCTGCTGGAGCAGGGCGACGCGGGCGGAGCACTCGCCGTGCTTGAAACGCTGAAAGGCCTCGATGCCGATACCTTCTTCGATCCGAAGGTCGCCTATGCCCGGACATTGTTCAGTGAGGACATTCCTGCGCTGACGGGGTCTGCGTGTTTTCACCTTGGCCGCTATGGCGAGGCCGCCGCGCACTTTGAACAGGCCCTCAACGCCGATCCCGGTTCGCTGGAGTACCGGGCCAAGCTTGCGCTGTGCCGGCACCGCCAGTCACAGGTCCTGAAGGATACCTGACGCATTGCGCCGCTGTTCAATGCCGTCAAACCAGACAGCCGTATGCAATGCATCACGAACACCGCGTTGAAGCGATTGCAGGCTGTTGGTCAGCGAACCACCACCAGTCCGGCCGGCAATGCGCACATGCGCAGTCACAGCCTTGAAGGGCGACTGCGTGCGGCCGCCCAAAAGCCGGACTGCCATGTCGCGGGCTGAACGCGAGGCAGCCGCGGGCACTGTATACCCCTCGGGCAACCGCAATCCCAGCAACTCCACGCCCAGCGAACATACCGTTGCGACACCCGCAGCAAGATGTGGATTGCTGGCGGACAGGGCACGGAATTGCGTTGCATCGTCTGCGGACAACGCCTGCACTGCAGCGCAAAACTCCAGCAATCCCTTGAGGCTGATGGTTCCGAACAGGTAGCCGCGATTCTGGAAGTAGTGATGCCCGAGCCCATGCAAGGCAAAGGCAGCGGGAGACAACATGCTGAACCGGGCACCGGCCATATTGTGATAGCGGGCCTCAGGCCACAGCACCGCATCGCTCAACACGCTGCGAGCGCGGACACCGCCCAGCATCACGTGCGGCTCCAGCGTGGCGGGAAACCCCTCCCGGGTCAGTGGATGAAGGTGATGCGGCCGGGCACTGTCATCAGCCACCTCGTGGAACCCAGCCTCGTGCAGAGCCGCTTGAGCCTTGCTGGCTTCATCCGGCCTGATGGCGAAGTCAATGTCGCGCAGGGTGCGCCAGGCAGGTTGGCCCGTTATCAGCGAGACAGCGCCCTTCAGAAGCAGGGGTTCGATTCCTTCCCGGTTCAGCACTGTGATGGAGTCCAGCAAGGTGTCTTGCAGCACCTTCCGTCTCTCAAGATGAAGTCGCTGCGTAACGGCCAGCTGGGCAACGATGCCCGGCCTCGCACCAACTTCACTTGAGGGAACCGGCAGTATGCCCCGTGTTGTCAGGGCGGCAATGGCTGCGGGCACAAGTTGCCGGCGGCTGGCTGCTGCGAACGTGCCTTCCAGGGCTTGCATGTTGCCCAGCAGCGCCTGTCGCAGAGGACCAACCGGAGAAGCATTCATGCCCGCTGCAAGCAGCTGGACAAGCAGGTCGAGGCGCTCTTGGCTATCCAGAAGAGAGTCACCTGTGGCAGGAACGGCGGTGGACGTCATCGCTGTACCGCCGCGATACTGTCGGCAAGCCGGATCGACAGCGCGTGCAAGGTCAGCGAGGGTCCTTCACCACTGCCGGATGAGGGAAATACGCTGGCATCGGCAATCCACAGATTGCGCCACCGGTGGCTGCGCTGTTTCGCATCGACCACGGACGTTGCGGGGTCATGGCCCATGCGGCAGGTACCCATCACGTGCGAGGCAGAAAAGGTCGGGTAGTTGGTGAACCTGTCGAGGATGGCGGGCGCCCCGGACGCCAGCAGGATATCTTCTGCCCGCTGGGTAATCCTGGCCAAACGTTCAATCTCGATATCGGGCAAAAACGAGTTGATCCGCGCAATCGGCAAGCCGGTCTCATCGGTGCGTTCCGGTGACAGATCAATGAAGGATCGCGGATTGGGCAGGTTCTCGCAGATAAAGGTCAGGCCAATCGCCTTGCCGAAGTCTTGCTGAAGGCGCCGTTTGAACTCGCTGCCGAAGCCTTCCAGCAGGCGTTCTGCATACCGGGCAGGCCCCGCATAGTTGGTCGATATCACCGTCGGACAAATGACGCCACCGCCGGGTATGTCGTCGAGTGCATCAGGGGCATTCAGGTCCCAGCAGATCGTGTCTTCCGGATATCCACGGTGGCTGAGCACTTGCCGGTCGAGCAGGCCTGCCATGCCGCCGCCAAGCGTCTCCATGAAGTTGCGGCCAACGAGGCCGGACTCGTTGGCCAGCCCGTCCATGGCCAGCAATAGCCGCGGCGTCTCGATGGCACCGGCTGCAAGGATGTAGTGGCGGGCAGCAATGCGGAACCGATTGCCATCGCTTGTCATGACGATGGCGCCGTCCAATTGGTCACCGTCGCCGCGTTCAAGCTCCACCAGCGTATGCAGCGGCAGTACCTGGCAGTTGCCGGTCTGTTCTGCGGGCCGGACGAAGGTCAGGTCAGCGCTGCCCTTGTCACCGCGTTCGCAGCCTCTCTGGCAGCAGCCGCAATAATTGCAGGCCGGCCGGCCAAGCCAGTCGCGCGATGGGGCTGCAACGGGGTTCTGCACCATGCTGAGGCCAACCTTGCGGGCACCTTCGGTCACCGCCTGCGACAGGGTGGACGGCGGGTGCGCCGGCAATGGATAGGGCTGGCTCATCGGACGCCCGGGGGCAGGACCGGGGCCTGCCACGCCCACCATGTATTCGGCTTTCACGTAGTAGGGCTCGAGTTCCTCGTAGCTGACTGGCCAGTCGGCTGCGACGCCGAAGCGGGTGTTCATCTGCATCGCATCTGCCCGCAACCGGTGCATCCAGCCGGTGAAATGCAGTGTGGAACCGCCGATGCCACGCACGTGCGAGTAGCCATGATCCTTGCGGTGAGTTTGGGCCGTTACCCGTTGCCGGGGCGCACTGATGTTCCCGAGATTGCTCCAGCGATCGTCGAGCGGTTGATTGGCAATGATTTCATGCCTGCCCTTGGAGCCAGGTTTTGGCGGCAACCACCGGCTCTCCCAGTCGTCGGCGGAGTTGCCATAGTCAGATGGACCGAACTGTGGACCGGCATCGACAAGGATGACCTTGAAACCCTTGCTGGCTAGTGCCCAGGCAGCAGCCGCACCGCCTGCACCTGCGCCAATCACCAGGACGTCCGCTTGGTAGCCTGCCTGCCCGGTCATGCGGTCAGCCCGCCGTCATGACATGGGCATCCGGATAGCCACCGGGTTGGGGCGCGCCGGGCAACCCCATCGCCATGACGCGCTCTGCACTGGAGAAATAGTGCACCATCACGGCACCACGCGCGCGCCGGTAGATCTTCCAGCGGACGGCGTTTTCATGCAGGCGGTCCAGCGTGCTGACAACCGCATGACGGCGTTCGGGTGCAGCGCTTGCAAATGATCCGCCGCTGGCCAGGTCGAGCCACGCCGTGAGTAGACGAAGTTCTGCCTGGCGGATGGCCGATCCGCCGAAGGTGGACTTCAATACGTCCACGGCGCCGGTCGAGGATGCCGATGGTCCAAGCTCGTCCTCCGGCAGCAGGGTATCCACGAATGCCGTGAGCGTGGCCTCGTTGCGCCAGGTGGACAAACCGGCCATGCCGGCCAACGCCAGAACGGGGATCAACAACAGGAACCGCCGCCTGCTCAATATCGGACGGGTGTCAGGCATGGATCACTTCCAGGTCGGGCAGGCCCCAGCATTGCAGGCCCATGTCATGCGCCATTGCGGCAAGGCCTTCGGTTTCAATCTCGCCCTTGCCCCACACCGGATGCACGTCGCGGATGACGGGCGACTCGACGCCATATTTGTAAGAAGGAAACACCAGCCCGTCGCGATGCAGGTCCGCCCGTACCAGTAACACCGTGCCACCCACGCTATCGAGGCGTACCGGCCCATTGCTGCCCCGCAGATCATGCATGTGAAGCTTGCCCTGGTCCTTCCAGGCGTTCAGATCAAAACTCCTTCCGCCTGGTTCACGCACGCAATCGGTGTGCAGGATATCGCGTTTGTGGCTGAGCAACTGCTCGATCAGGTCACGCGGATATCGGATCAGGTCGACATCCAGCCAGAGCACCCAGTCATGGTCGCGCAAAGCCCTGAACAGCAACTGGTTGCGCGAGCGGGCAAGGATCGACCGGCGCACCAGTTGAAACGCTGTTTCCCATCGCGGCACGCCAGCCGGCAGATGAAAGCCGAAATCTCGCCTGAACAGCTCGAACCCGGCGAATCCGTCACGGACAGGACGGCTATGCTGCTCGATCTGGCTTACCGTGCCATCGGTGCTGTCGCTTTCCAGCATCGCAACTGATATGCGATCGTGATCATAGGAAAGGCCCTGCAGGAGTTCGAAATAGCGCGGTATGTATTCAGCCGCGTTCTTGACTGGGGTAAGAATCAGGACAGTCTGCATCGGTTCCGGGGCCTGTTTGCTGCGGGGTTGGAGCAGAGACTATAGACGATCCAAGCCACTGGAGGAATTTTGTCAACACTACCCCACCCAGGATTGCGAAACGACATTCTGGCGTCTGCTGGCCTGCGGTCATTTGCCCGTACCAATGCCGGCTTGGCCAGGGGCATAGCCGTGTGTGCCGGTGGCCCGGTGATGCTCGTCAACGCCTACGTGCTGGTCCGGATATTGCGCGAGACACATGGCTGCATTTTGCCAATCGAGATCTGGCATATGGGACCGGTGGAAATGCCGGCGTTCATGGCCGCCATTTTTACCGGCCTGGGATGCGACGTGCGCGATGCGTTCGAGACGGCACCGGGGGATGGATACCTGCCGTGCGATGGCTGGCAGCTGAAGTCGCACGCGCTGGCATGCAGCCGGTTTGACCAGGTGCTGCTGCTGGACGCCGACCAGGTGCCGGTGGCTGACCCGGCTTGCGTGTTTGACTGGCCCGAGATGCGCGAGGCCGGCGCGGTATTCTGGCCTGATCTGCTGGAGCTCGCAGAGTCAAACCCGGTCTGGGAAATTGCCGGGCTGCGGCCGCGCAACACCCGATCAATGGAAAGCGGCCAACTGTGCATCGACAGGACACGGCACTGGCTTGGGGTGTGTGTAGCTGACGAGATCAATCGCCGCGCAGAAACGTTCTACCGGATAATTTATGGGGACAAGGACGCTTTCCTGCTGGCATTTCTGATGACGGACAGCGGCTTTGCCATGGTGCCGCACCTGCCATACCAGTCGGAGAAATGCCTCTATCAGCGCGACTTCAATGGGAATCCGATATTCCAGCACCGGACCAATGCCAAGTTCACGCTCACTGGCCCGCAGGTGTTTCCCCAGGGTTTTCAACATGCGGCGCACTGTGAACGCTACCTTGCCGAGCTTGGCCAGGTCTGGAATGGCCGCATCTATCATCCCCCGGTCCGTAGCCCCGGCGCTTGCCGTGCCGAAGATGCCATCATCAGGGAAGGGCATTTTTCGTTACTGGTTGCCAATGCCAGCACGCATCAGATCAGCCTGCTGCCTGGTCATCAGGTGGGCCAAGGCCGGTCGCACGAGCTTGCAAACTGGCACATCGCCGATGGCGATGACGGACTTGAGCTGGTGCTGATGGACCCCAGGAAGCCGGCAATGGTACTGGCTCCTGCGGGCAATGGGAGCTGGCAGGGACACCGCCTGATTGAACCGGTTGGTCCGGTGCAGATGTACCCGGCAGATCCCGCCAACGCATCGCCTGTCGTCGCGTCGCGCTGGTTGCGGTCGGTCATCGACGCTGCCGCAGGCGATGTCACCAGCTTGCGCACCACGCTGTACCTGCTTGGTCGGGCCGATCCTGGACTTACTGTGGACATCAATCTGTTGGCCGCCGAGCTCGCCGCCTCGGATGCTGAGACTGCGGAGCTGCTGTCAGAAGTCGCCTCGCAGCTCAACCTGCCAATGGCAAATGCCGGCGGGGCCTTGCACGGCCGGTCCCCGATGGTGCCGCCGTTCTACCGGCGGACCTGACAGTTGGCCGGTGCCGCACCACTGCACATCGTCCACGTTACGCCAGTGGTACCGGTCACCGGCGGCAACGGCCTTGCCATGCGTACCAGCATGTTTGCGCAAGCTGCTGCCGGCCTGGGAGAGTGCACTTCGCTGGTTATCGGAGAACCAGACGTCAGGCTTGCCGCATTCAAGATACCAGATGGCGTGCGCGTCGAAATTCTCGAAGGAATGCAAGACACCCGGCTGCGGCTGATTAGCATGGCGGAGCCTGCATCGTCCCGTCCGCAATTGTTGCTGGAGTACGGCAGGCCATCCCTGTGCACCATCATGCCTGCGCCCATGGTCAGCCGGATTGGCAAACGGCTGGCCGAGCTGTCGCCCGATCTGGTCATCGTTTCGCGCGCCCATTTGTTGCCGTTGCTGGACGGACTGCCACCAGCGCTTGCCAGCGTGCCAGTTGCGGTGGACCTTGATGACGATGATGCCTCCTACCAAAGGGCCAAGGCGCGGCTGGCCAGGGCTGCAGGCAGTGTCGGGGCTGCCGACATGCACGAAGCCGAGGCGGTTTTGTTCGACAGGATGATCGCTGCCCATGCATCACGCATCAGCCGGTTCTGGATTGCGAGTGAAGCAGGCTGCGCGAACACTTCCAGCCGGCTTGGACTGACCAAATTTCACGTTCTTCACAACGCCATCGAGATGCAGCCCGCCGTGGCACCTGTATCACACCAACCCCCAAACCTGCTGTTCGTCGGCAACCTTGGCTATGATCCGAACTGCGATGGCATCGGCTGGTTCATCCGGGAGATATTGCCGCGCGTACGCTTGAACCGCCCGTCGGTGAAGCTCACGGTGGCTGGCAGCAGTTGTCCGGCTGACTTGCGCAAATTGTGCCACGCGGCGGGAGTTGTACTGATCCAAGACCCTGCCTGCCTCGATCCGGTGTATGCCGCGGCAACCGCCGTCATTGTGCCCTTGCGGTTCGGCAGCGGCAGCCGGCTCAAGATCATCGAGGCGGGTGCCCGGAGCGTTCCCGTCGTCACAACAGTCACCGGGGCAGACGGACTTGACCTCGATCCAGACAACCACATCATCCAGAGCATCGATGATGCAATGTCATTTGCGCAGGCCTGCGACACATGCCTGTCGGACCAGCCTGAAGCGCGCCGGCGCGCAGTGCTGTTGCGCCAGCGCGTGGCCGCAGTTCACGAAAGATCAGGGGTCGTCGTGCAGATCCGGACGGAATTGCAAGGTCTGCTGTCATGCTGACCTATCACTATCTGTCCAATTCAAGTTTCTTTGCCGGTGACTATCATCCACAGATGGACCTTCCCGGCATGGAGCACCTGCCGGATGAAACCGGCGTGATGCGAGCCGACTGTTTGGTCGTGCACCTGCCCAGCGTTCTTGCAACCAACGATCCTCCGGCGTTGCACAAGCTGCGCAAGGTCGTGCCGCGCCGGCAAGTGTGGGTGGCAGAGAGCGTAGAAAGTGCCTCCCATTACCCTGCAATGAATGACCCGGACTTCATGGCGCTGTTCGACCTTGAGGCGTCATACCGCCAACAGGCCGACATCTGGATTCCGTACCTGCCGCGCAACTTTGCCAGCAGCGGTTGGCAGTCAGCGCCAGGCGGACGGCGGAAGCTGTGCTGTGCCTTCATTTCCAGCAGCTGGGATCGGAGCAAACGGCGGGACTACCTGTGCGAGCTCATGCAACACCTGACGGTGGACTCCTATGGCCGCTTCATGCGCAATCGCAAACTGTGGTTGGACCGGGGTACCCCGACCAAACTGGGGTTGTTGCGGCGGTACAGTTTTACGCTGGCGTTCGAGAACAGCATCGAGACAGACTATGTGACGGAGAAATTCTTCCAGCCTCTGCAGACCGGCACGGTGCCGGTTTATCTGGGGGCTCCCAACATTGAAGAACTTGCACCCGGCGATGGATGTTACGTCAATGCAGCCGACTTCAGTTCACCGCGCGAGCTTGCCCAGTACCTCAAGGAAGTTGACCCGGCGCAGTTTCAAGCGTGGCGCAACGCGCCGTTGCGCGCATCGTTCATGCAGCACCTGGACCGGCTGACTCCGCATTGGAAGCAGCAACTGGTTGCTGCCATACGGGATCGGGCTTGCCAGGGGTGACGGTGGCCCGCCCAAGGGTGACTAGGTCAGTATGGGCGGTGTAATATCGTTTGGGCCTGAGTAATCCGGTTTGATTTATATTGATCGCAAACACGTTGGCCAAGCGGGCTCAGGGAAATCGAGCCGACGCGAAACTGATCGATGGTTGCGCGTGCCACCAAACCGACAGCAGACTGACGCCGGAGCTTTTCAATTTTCGCATAGCTTCCATTGAGGATTAGCTGGCTGGAGGGCAGCAATGGGCCGGAAGCGCTATCGACCAATTTGGGCTCAAAGCAGTCATTCCTAATTCGTCCGCGGGTGGATGGGCCGGTTGTGAGACCGGCCCTTGGCACCTCAAATCTCAACACTCTCAGAAATCGATAGCGCATCCTCCAGGTCGACACCGAGGTAGCGAACCGTGCTGTCCATCTTGGTATGCCCAAGCAGCAACTGGACAGCACGGAGATTGCCCGTCTTCTTGTAGATCTGAGCGACCTTGGTTCGCCGCATGGAGTGGGTGCCATAAGCGCTCGGCTCTAAGCCGATGGACCGAACCCACTCTTTGAGCATCCGGGCGTATTGCCGCGTCGATATATGGGGCCGATCGTGAAATCGCCCTGGCCACAAGAACTCATGCCCGACCATCAGCGGATGACTGATCCAAGCAGCGAGGGCTTTGCTCGTGCCATCAGTAATCTCAAATCTCACCGGGGTCCCCGTCTTGCTTTGCAGGATCGAAGCCCGCTCCTTGACGGCACCTGCAGTGAATACGTCGGCGACCTTGAGACGGACGAGATCACATCCTCTGAGCTTGCTGTCGATTGCTGTGTTGAAGAGGGCGAGACCCCGGACGGCGTTCGCGAGTTCAAGGCGGACGCGAATTGCCCACACGTGCTTTGGCAGTAATGGGCGCTTTTGACCAATGATACGACCGTGGTTCCATGCCCGCTTGGAAGGCATGATCATTGGAAGGTTGGATACAGACATGGCGACTACTCCACGCCATCCCTACCTTCCACAGCGCCAGCACATCGCGGGCTCAGGTGCATATGCTATCAAGAAAGTTCGCGTGAATGGCAGCTTGGAGCCCTTACCAGACGATCGCACTTCAAGTACATTAAAACCATGCTGACGCACTACGCATTCTTCATAGTGGAGCTGCAAAGATTAGAGATATGCGCAAATTCACCAGTTTCTTAGTTATATTATTACTCTTGTTCGGCGTGCGCCCTGCCTTCACTGACGCTCCTTTGAGATTGTCGCAAAGCAGTGACGACCAAACATCCTCTGGTAGCTTGCAACTAGTCCTCGATGAACCGATGAAGACTGAGCATAGCGAGAAATTCAAAATATTCATAGATTTGGTCTCTATCTAAAGGGTTCGCACTTGAAGACGATGATAGAAAAACGATCCTGCTTGAATCAATCGACATGAATTCAGTAAACAGAGCCGTTTTATATGGCTATTTGTATGGTCGAAATGAGATACAAATTTTACCACCTCTTCTGCAACAGGGCGTAAAAATTGGCTTTCCTCACGCTAACTACGAAGCAGCAATTAGTGTTGCCACTAGAGATCAAACCCCATTTGCCTATCGGATTGCTAAAACTGCTTTAGATCGTGCATTGGCTGGTGGGTTATTGAGTGCACTGCTGCAGAGAGCTTCTTTAAATTATACAGCATATTACAGAAATGGCCATAAAAGTGCTCTGCGAGATGCTGCAAATGATCTTTTATTGTATGCATATTTTCATGAATTAGATTTAAAAGAAATTAAAGAAATACAAAGTTCAAACTTAACCTACACGAGCATTATGTTGCAGCAGCAATCTAATGTACTGAGAGCATCGATAAGAAGCAACCTAAAACTCAAACCATCTGAATTTTACGATGCCTGCTTGGCTTCAGATACAAGTCAGTTATTGAGCAGATGCCTTGAGAGCGCTCTGTTGGCACAATTGATTTGCTTCAACCAAGATCAATTTCTAGCCCTGATTGAGAAAAATAGGAATTTGGTATGCAAAAATGCGGCAACTGGAATTGCCAAAGCACTCGCTGCGTACGACTTGGAATATTTTGATCAGTTGAAGAAACGGCTAAAACATGCACTCCAGTGATTGCCACAACTTCTGGGATGTAGAATTATGTAGTGGGGGCTTGTTGCGCTTTTTGACATCTAAGTATTCTATCATACTTTCTAGTCAGCTAACAGTACGCTCGGTCAAAACATTGACCTTTAGCGATCGGTCGCTCCGTCC